>NZ_CP083546.1:75000-817500 GCF_025144145.1 Leisingera sp. M658 | reverse complement strand
AAGGGCGGCTGAAATCATCCGCCGCGGCCAGATTGCTTTCGACGTATTCCGCGCCAAGCGTCGCCTTGCGCTGCTCCATGCCCTTCAGGAACAGGTCTTCGTCAAATGTGCTCATCTCAGCCTCTCAATCTCATGGCGATGTTCTTGGTCTGCACGTAGTTCCACAGCGCCTCGCGGCCCTTTTCGCGGCCGTAGCCGGATTTGCCGTAGCCGCCAAAGGGGGTTTCGACCCCGCCGGCATACCATTCGTTCACAAACACCTGGCCTGCGCGGAGCTGGCGAGCGCAGCGGGTGGCGCGGTCCAGGTCGCGGGTGAAGACGCCGCCGACCAGCCCGTATTCGGTGCTGTTGGCGATCGCGATCGCCTCGGCATCGGATTGGAACTTGAGCACCGACAGGACGGGGCCGAAGATTTCCTCGCTGGCGATGCTGTCGTTCGGGGTGATGCCGGAAACAACGGTCGGGGCCAGGAACGCACCCGCATTGCCAACAGGCGTGCCACCGGTGGCAACGGTGGCACCGTCTGCCTGCGCCTGCTGGACGAAGCCCAGGGCGCGGTCGCGCTGAGGCATCGAGACCATCGCACCCATATTGGCACCAAACTCCGGCCGGTCGATGCCGGGGCCAACGTTCAGGCTGCTGGCCACATTCACCGCGCGCTCGACCAGCTCGTCATGGCGGCTTTCGTGCACGATCACCCGGCTCATGGCGCTGCACACCTGGCCTGCGTTGAAATAGATACCCCAGCGGATGTCATTCTCAAACGCGTCGAGGTCGGCGTCCTCATGCACGATGGCGGCGGATTTGCCGCCAAGCTCAAGCACGCAAGGGACCACATTCTGTGCCGCTGCGGTGGCGATACGGATGCCGGTGGGCACTGAGCCGGTAAAGACGATCTGGTTCACCTGGCTGTGGCCGGAAAGTGCCGCGCCCGCTTCGTGGCCATAACCGCAGAGGATATTGACCGCGCCAGCCGGAAAACCGGCAGCCTCGGCTGCGCGGGCGAGCCAGGCATTGGTGAGCGGGGTGAGTTCCGGCGTTTTGATCACGCAAGCGTTGCCGGTGGCAAGTGCAGCCGACAGCGAACGCGCGGTCATCTCCACCGGGTAGTTCCAGGGGATGATCTGGGCAGAGACGCCCATCGGCTCATTCTCGGTCCAGTCGAAGTAACCGCCACCCAGCGGGATCGAGCGGCCTTCGACGGTGCTGGCCTGATTGCCGTAGTATTCGAAATAGAGCGCGGCGCCTTCGACCTCGGTCCGGGATTCCCACAGCGGCTTGCCTTGCTCCAGTGTCAGGACACGGGCGATCTCGTCGAGATTGTCCAAGAGGTAGCGGCCCATCGCCTGCACCATGCGTCCGCGCGCAATCGGGCGCAGCGATGACAGCTCCCCTGAAAGATGCAGCCGGCGGGCAGCCTGCACGGCGCGGTCCACGTCGGCGGCATCAGCCAGCGCCTGGCGGGCCAGCAGTTCGCCGTTGGCCGGGTTGGTGACATCAATCCACCCTGCCCCGCCGGGCACCCAGGCGCCGTCGATGTAATTCAGCCATTCGGCATCTAGCTGTGTCATATTCGTTAGGTCCCTGCTGCAAGATCGTGGTCTGCCGCTTCACGCATCCACTTCTGAAGATGCAGGATTGAATGTTCCGAGTTCACTCCGCAAGAGGGATCAACCACCAAGGGTCCGGGAACATAGCCGCGGCTTTTGAGGCCGCGCTGGACGGACTCCACCAGGTGGATATCCTCCTCTACCGTAGTTGCCCGGTCCTGAACCGCCATCCGGCGCACGGTTTCATTGTCCTCGCCGCCGTTGGAATACCAGCCGCGCCAAACCACCACGTGATCAGCGTCCACTGCCCGCCAGTGATAGGTGTTCAGCAGATTGCCCGGGTAGACCTGAAAGGAGAACATCGGCCAGAGGAACCAGCTGGAATATTTCTCGTTGTTTTCAAAACCGGAGTTGATGTCATAAGTCATCTGGTCCAGCGAATTGCACTCGGTGGTGTGGCGCAGGCAGTAGCCCTGAGGCTGGATGTCATAGGTTTCCGGCTTGATCACCCCCGTGGAGAAGGTCGGGTGGTTCAAGCTGCAGTGGTAGCATTCAGAGTAGTTTTCAACGGAAACTTTCCAATTGCAGGCCTCCGGAATACCCACCCATTCCAACGGCTTCAGGTCCGCCCAATTGGGGACAAAACTCTCCAGCTCAGCCCGCACATTCGGGAACCAGTCCTCCATCGGCCGTGCCTCCGGGTCGAGGTTCACAAAGATAAAGCCGAGGAAAACCTCGGTGCGGACTTCGGTCAGGCAAACCTTGGATTTGTCGAACCCCTGAACCGATTTGAGGTTCGGCCCGGCGCGCAGCTGGCCGGTCAGCTCATAGGTCCAGGCGTGATAGGGGCAGACCACAACCCGCGTGGTGCCGATCCCCGAGACAAGCTGATGGGCACGGTGCTGGCAGACATTATAGAAGGTGCGGATTTCGCCATCGCGCCCCTTGATGCTGAACAGGTTTTCGCCGGCCATCTCAAAGGCGAAATAGTCGCCGGTGTTTTCCAGCTGGCTGGCGTGGCCGGCAAACTGCCAGCTGCGCGCCAAAAGGCCCTTGCGCTCAGCCTCAAAGAGGACCGGGTCGATGTAATACCGCGCCTCAAGAGAATGGATCGGGGCTGCGTTCATTCAGGGTCCTCCGCGTAGATGCCAAGCTGGTGCCGGCGTTTGTGGAATTTCTCCACCCGCGCGACGATTTCCTCGCTGGAGACAGCAATCACAAAGGACAGCAGCGTTTCCAGAAAAGCGATTGTCGAGACGGATGAAGGGAAGAATTGCGGCGTATCCACTGCAACAACAAAACCATGATCCGCATTCAGGACCACCGGGCTGGCGGGGCTGTCGGAGACCCCGATAATGGCGACCCCTTGTTCGCGCGCGATCTGGACCGCCTCGATCACCTCGGCCCGGTAGGGCTTGCAGGTCATCGCGATCAGCACATCCTGGCCGTCCGCCCAGGCAAGGTCATCCACCGCCGTCGAGCCGGGCCGCGGGATGGCGTGGAATTGCTTCATGCCGGTTGAGGCAAGATAGGTGAAATTGCGGGCATTGGCGTTGTTGACGCCGACGCCCAGCGTGAACACCTGGCGGGAATTCCAAATCGCATGCGCTGCTGCCTCCAAAGCGCTGGCGTCGATCCCTGCAAAGGTGTCTTCGATATTGCGGATCGCAGCACCCGCCATATCGGCATAAAGCGCGCCCAGCTCACCGGACTTGGCCGTATCCTGCAGCCAGCGGGCGCGGTCGGGAAACGACACCCCGCCTTTGCGAATCGCCTCGCGGAAAGGGGCGCGGAAATCCTCATAGCCTTCAAAGCCCACCTGCCGCGCCATGCGGACAAAGGTGTTGGGCTTCACATTGGCCGCCCCGGCAATCTCGCGCACGGTGGAAACCCCGACATCCGCAGGGTTTTCCAGCACATAGCGGGCCGCCTTCTGGGCCTCGGGGGTCAGCGCATCCCACTCTTCCGTGAGGCGCTCCAAAACAGTCAGTGATACATTTGTGCCATTCATGATTGACGATGGTACAAATATGGAATTAGCCTGTCGAGCAGAAAAGCGCATTGCAATCAGGAACAGCGAAATGGCTGAGAATGAATTCCCGACACAGGCTCGCGTGGTCATCGTGGGCGGCGGCGTGATGGGGGTGGGCCTGGCCTATCACCTGGCACATGAGGGTTGGGGCCCGGAGGTGGTTCTGCTGGAAAAGGCCGAGCTGACTTCCGGCTCGACCTGGCACGCGGCGGGACAGATCACCCATTCCACCAGCTCTTTCGGCCTTGGCAAATGCGTCGACTATAACATCGGCCTCTATTCCGGGAAGCTGGAGGAAGAGACCGGCCAGGCGGTGACCTGGCACGGTTGCGGCTCGTTCCGCCTGGCCTATACCGAGGATGAAATGGACTGGCTGCGCCACACCCTGTCCGTCGGGCGCTCGCTGGGGTTCAACATCGAACTTGTTGGACCGGATAGGGTCGCCGAGCAGCACCCCTTCTACAACCTCGACGGCGTTCTGGGCGCGCTGCACACCCCGGACGACGGCCACGTGGACCCTTCAGGCGTCACCATGGCACTAGCCGCAGGCGCCCGCCAGCTTGGTGCCCGCATCATCCGCCATTGCCGCGCAACAAATATCACCCAGTCCAACAATGGCGAATGGATCGTGGAAACGGAAAAGGGCACCATTACTTGCGAGCATGTCGTGAACGCAGGCGGCACCTATGCCCGCCAGATGGGCGAATGGTCCGGGCTGCAGCTCCCGATGACCTCGATGACCCACCACTATTTCGTGACCGAACCGGTGCCGGAGTTCGAGGCGCTGGACAAGGAACTGCCGGTGATCCGCGACGACAGACAGGTCTCGGGCTATATCCGCATGGAGCAGAAGCGCGGCCTGATCGGGATTTATGAGAAGGAAGGCAGCAATTCGGTCTGGCACGACCACTGCCCATGGGACTACGAAAACTGGCTGTTTGATGCCGATTACGACCGGGTGATGCCCTGGCTGGAGGAAAGCCTGAACCGGATGCCGGTCTTCGCCGACCTCGGCATCCAGCGCGAGGTGCATGGCGCGATCTCGCATCCCCCCGATGGCAACCCGCTGATCGGCCCGGCGCCGGGCGTCAAAAACTACTGGTGCTGCTGCGGCACCCAGATCGGCATCGGCTGGGGTCCGGGCCTGTCCCGCGAGCTGGCCCGCTGGATGGTGCATGGCGCCGCCGACATCTCGATGCGCGACTACGACCCGCGCCGTTTCGGCGCCTACGCCACCAAAGACTGGCAGGTGACCAAGGCGCATGAGGACTACAAGCTGCGCCACGAGATCCCCTTCCCGCATTTCAACCGCCTGGCGGGCCGCCCAATCAAACCCTCGCCGCTTTATGAGCGGCTGAAGGACAAAGGCGCGGTCTATGAGGAAGTCTACGGCCACGAGCGCCCGCGCTGGTTTGCCAGGAACGGTGTGGAGCAACGCGACCACTATTCCTTCAAGCGCAACGAAGTGCACCATATGGTCGGCTTGGAGTGCAAGGCCGTGCGCGAGGGCGTGGGTATCATGGACATCTCCGCCTTCACCAAAGTCGAAGTTTCAGGCCCCGGCGCCGCCGCCCTGCTGGACCGGCTGACCGCCAACCGCCTGCCGCAAAAGGCGGGTGGCATCGCCCTCACCCACATGCTGAACCGCCGCGGCCGGATCGAGCTGGAAACCACCGTGGTGAAGCTGGCGGAGGGCCGCTACTACCTGGTCTGCGCCGCCTTCTTTGAACAGCGGCTGCTGGACCGCCTGAACCAGAACCGCGCGGGTGAAGAGGTGGAAATCACAACGCTGTCCACCGATTGGGCTGCCATCGCTCTCAACGGCCCGAAAGCCCGCAGGGTCCTGGGCGGCTGCACCGATGCGGACCTGACAAACGCCGGTTTCAAGTGGCTGACCGCGCAACAGATCGAAGTTGCAGGCCATAAGCTCTGGGCCTTCCGGATGTCTTATGCGGGGGAACTTGGCTGGGAACTGCACATCCCGCGCGGCAGCGCCCTGGCGGTCTATGACGCGCTGTGGGCCGCGGGTGAGGCGCATGGCATTGCCGACTACGGCTCCTTCGCGATGAACGCGATGCGGATGGAGAAGGGTTTCAAGGGTGCGGGCGAACTCACCAACGAAGTGACCCTGGCCGAGGCGGACGTGCTGCGCTTTGCCCGCACCGACAAGGCTTACTTGGGCAAGGACAAGACGCTGAACGACGCTGACAAGCCCTGGGTCTGCGCCTATCTGGAGATTGAGCCAGACGGCGTCACGGACGGCCATGGCGGTGAAGCCGTCCTGCTGGATGGTCAGGTCGCGGGTTCCACCGCCTCGGTCGCCTATGGCCATACCGTCGGCAAGATCCTGGCCTTCGCCTACGTGAATCCGAACGCCAATGTGCCGGGCACCGAGGTTGAGGTGATCATCGCAGGCACCCCGCGCAAGGGCCGGATCCTGGGCGCCCCCGCTTATGACCCCGAAAGCCTGCTGCCCCGTAGCGACGCGGAGCTCACTCCGGCTGAATGAGCAAACAACAGGCCTCCTTCATCTTTCAAAAATACTCCGGGGGAGCCGAAGGCGGGGGCAGCACCCCCCTCCCCATAGCCAAAAGGGAAACGCCGAAAATGACCCTGCCCGACACAATGAAAGCGATGGTTCTGACCGGCCACGGCGGTCTGGACAAATACGAATGGCACCAGGACTGGCCGGTGCCGCAACCCGGTCCGATGGAGGCGCTGATCAAGGTCGGCGCCTGCGGGCTGAACAACACCGATGTGAACACCCGCTCCGGCTGGTACTCCAAGTCCGTCAAAGGCGCCACCACCGGCGGCGCCTTTGACGAAGCGGGCGAGGAAGACCCGAGCTGGGGCGGCCGCCCCATCACCTTCCCGCGCATCCAGGGGGCCGACGCGGTTGGCGATGTGGTGGCCGTTGGCGACGGGGCCGACCCTGCGCTCATCGGCAAGCGCGTCATGGCCGGCGGCTGGGTCCGTGACTGGGACGATCCCGGCAACATGGACAAGGCCGGCTACTTCGGCTCCGAATGCGATGGCGGCTTTGCCGAATACACCAAGGCGGATGTGCGCGGTGTGGCGGTGGTCAACAGCCCCCTCAGCGATGCGGAGCTGGCCACTTTTTCCTGCTCTTATGTCACCGCCGAGGGCATGCTGAGCCGTGCCAATGTGGATGCGGATGACACCGTGCTGGTCCCCGGCGCCTCGGGCGGGGTTGGCGGCGCGCTGGTCCAGCTTGCCAAGCGCCGCGGCGCCAGGGTGATTGCCATGGCGTCTGAGGCCAAACATGCAGAGGTGGCCGGGCTTGGCCCCGACCTGATCCTGCCACGGTCGCCGGAAAACCTGCGGGCTGCACTTGGCGGCGAAAAGGTCACCGTGGTGGCCGATGTGGTCGGCGGCGCGGCCTGGCCCAAGCTGATCAGCGTGCTGGAGCGCGGCGGCCGCTACACCTGCTCCGGCGCGATTGCCGGACCGGTGGTCGAGCTGGACCTGCGCACCTTCTACCTGCGTGACCTGACCTTCACCGGCTCCACCGTAACTCCGCACCGCAACTTCACCGACGTGGTCTCCTATATCGAAAAGGGCGAAATCAAACCGGCACTGGCCGCTGCCTATCCGCTGGCGGGCTTGAAAGAGGCGCAGGCCGCCTTCATCGCCAAGAAGCACACCGGCAATATCGTGGTGCTCCCATGAGCCGGGCGCTGTTTGATAAGGCGCTGGAGGCGGCCAAGGCCTTCCATGCCGCCTTGCCAGCCGTGGCAGAGTTTCAGCCCTGGCCCAGCGACATCCGCTGGGCGGGCCGCGAGGGACATCAGGTTCCCGGCGCAGCACTGGTGCAATCCGACCCCGGTTATGCCGCCAAGGGCATCCCGGCAGAGGCTGAGGTGCGCGCCCTGCAGCAAGCGATCATTGCCCTGGCGCCGCATGCGGAATGGCGCCGCACCTATACCGAAGAGGAAGTCGGCCAGGACTTTCTGCTGCGTTACGGCTGGTTTGAACTGGTTGGGCCAACGGGGCATTTCCATTCACTCCAAACGCGGATGACCATTGGCTATTGGGGCCCTGGACTGGACTATCCCTGGCACCAGCACACCCCTGAAGAGCTTTATACCATCCTGTCCGGCAGCGCCGATTTCATGGCCAAGGGCGAAGAGGTCAGGCGGCTGGTTCCGGGTGACACCAAGATGCACGGGCCAAACCAGCCGCATGCGATGATCACCAACGGGCATCCGATCCTCTGCTTCGTCTTCTGGCGCGGCGAGGGGCTGGCGGATGATCCGGCAATGTCCCCGGACTGACAACAGGAGCGCCAGAGATGAAGATCACCTGTATCCGCATCTTCCAAACCGGCCTGCCTTATGTTGGCGGCGCCTATGTCTGGGGCGCAGGCAATGCGATTGAAACCGCCACCGCCTCGGTGGTGGTGATCGACACCGACACAGGCCTGCAGGGCTGCGGCGAGTTCACCCCCTGCGGCGAGAACTACATGGTTGCCCATTCCGAAGGCGTACCAGCGCTGGCCCGGCTGGTGGCGCCCGCCCTTATCGGCGAGGACCCGCGCGATGTGGCCCGGATCGAACGGATCATGGACCATCTGGTTCAAGGGCACGGCTATGCCAAGGCCCCGTTTGATGCCGCCTGCTGGGACATTCTGGGCCAGTCGCTGGATGCGCCGCTGTGGCGGCTCTGGGGCGGCAAGCTGACCGATGGTGCGCCAATGTACCGGGTGGCGCCGCAGAAGGGCACCGCGGAAACCATCGCCGAGATGGACCGCTACCGAACGCAAGGCTACCGCCAGTTCCAGGTCAAGGTCGGCGGCGACTGGGCCGCGGATATCGACCGCATCCGCTCCACCGTGCCGCTGCTGAAGCCCGGCGAAAAGGCGATGGCTGATGCCAACCAAGGCTGGCGGGTCGACAATGCGCTGCGGGTGGCGCGGGCAACCAAAGACCTGGACTACATCCTGGAACAGCCCTGCCGTACCTACGAGGAATGCCAGCAGGTGCGGATGCGCACCGACCTGCCGATGAAGCTGGATGAATGCGTGACCGGCATGCAGGCCGCCCAGCGCATCGTGGCGGATCATGGCGCTGATCTGGTCTGCCTCAAAATCTCCAACCCCGGCGGCATCTCCAAGGCGCGCCGGGTGCGGGACTACCTGGTCGAGAACCGCCTGCCAGTGGTGGCCGAGGACACCCGGGGCGGCGAGATTGCCAGCGCGACACTGGCACATTTCGCCGCCACCACTCCGGCTGAGTACCTGCACAACACCACCGATCTGATGAACTACAACACACGCTCCACAGGCACCGGCGGCGCCTGGGCGAAGAACGGCAGGCTCTACGCGCCGGACACGCCGGGGCTGGGTGTCACTCCCGATTTCGAAAGCCTCGGCGTGCCGGTGGCAGAGTTTGGAGGCACAGCATGAAAATCACCCGGATCACCGTCTATCAGCTCGATATGCCGCTGACCGAGCCCTATTACCTGTCGGGTGGGCGGCTGAAGTTCGAAAAACTAGACAGCACGTTTGTGCGCATTGATACCGACGAGGGCATCTCGGGCTGGGGGGAAGGCTGCCCCTGGGGGCATACCTATCTGCCCGCACATGGGCCGGGGATTCGGGCCGGAATTGAAACCCTGTCGCCTGCGTTGATCGGGCTGGACCCGCGCTGCCTGGATCACGTGAACCGGGTGATGGATGTGCAGCTGCCAGGGCATCCATATGTGAAGTCGCCGATCGACATGGCCTGCTGGGATATTCTCGGCAAGGCTACAGGCCTGCCGCTGTGGCAGCTTCTGGGCGGGGCCGAGGCGGCGCCGGTACTGGTGAACTCCTCGATTTCCACCGGCAGCCCGGAAGAGATGCTGGCGCTGATCGCCTGTGCCGCGCAAAAGGGCTATACTGTGCATTCGGCCAAAGTCGGCGGCACTGACATTGGCCTCGACATCGACCGGATCGAAGCGATCTCGGAAGGCTTGCCCAAGGGCCACAAGGTGACCTTCGACGTAAACCGCGCCTGGCAGCCAGGGGTCGCGGTGGAGGTGCTGAACTCGGTCAAGGCCCGCGACTGGGTGGAGCAGCCCTGTGAAACGCTGGATCAATGCGCCCATGTGGCGTCGCGGGTCTCCAACCCGATCATGCTGGATGAATGCATGCATACGTTCGGTGATCACCTGGCGGCCTGGAAGCGTGGCGCCTGCGAGGGGGTAAAGGTGAAACCCAACCGCGTCGGCGGGCTGACCCGGGCGCGGCAGATCCGCGACTTTGGCGTCTCGGTGGGCTGGCAGATGCATATTGAGGATCTGGGCGGCTCGGCGCTGGCCGATACTGCGGCGATCCATTTGGCCGCCTCGACACCGGACTCAAACCGGCTGGCAAGCTGGCTTTGCCACTATCATCTGGACGTGGACCCGGTGCCCGGCCAGGGCGCGCGCAATGACGCAGGGGTAGCGGTGCCGCCCTCCCTGCCCGGCCTCGGCGTGATGCCGGAAGAAGGCGCGCTGGGGGACCCGGTTGCGGTCTACGGAGGCTAACGCGATGCCTGCACAGTTGCTGCATGAGCTGACACAACTGGCTGCCCGGACTGAGGGCCTGGGCTGGTTTGCCGCGCGGATGCAAAGCCTGCCGCTGCTGGAGGTTGCACTGCACCGTCTGCCGGTCTGCGGCAAGATCAGCGCCTTGCGCACGCGCTGGGCACAAGACGGCCCGGCGCAGGACGCCGTGGCGGCCCTCATTGACGCGATTCCGGCTTTGCGCTGGCAGCAGACTTACACTGAGGCCGACAGCTTCTCCCGCGACTGGCTGGACAATTACGGCTGGGTCAATCTGGTCTCGCCCGAGGGGCTGTACCAAAGCGATGAAATGCGCCTGTCCATCGGCTACTGGGGTGCCGGACAGCATTACAGTGAACATTCGCACGCGCCCGAGGAAACCTATCTGATCCTCGCAGGCCAGGCCCGGTTTCATTCCCAAGGCCGCGCGGCACAGGATGCCGGGCCGGAAGACACCATCCACCACGCGCCGCATCAGAAACATGCCATTGATATGGTGCCGGGACCGCTGCTGGCGGCGGCGTTCTGGCGCGGTGAAGATCTTTTGAAAAAATCCGACCTGGGAACACGCGAATGAAAATCACCCGGATATCCCTGTGGCATGTGCCGCTGACCAGCCACACCGCCTATTACATGGCCGAGGGCAAGACCTGCGGCACAGTCGAAAGCGTGGTGCTGGCGCTGGACACCGATACCGGCCTGACCGGCTGGGGCGAGGTATGCCCGATCCCGCACTACCTGCCAGCCTATGCCCGCGGCGTGGTGCCTGCTGTCGAGGAACTGGCGCCGGTGCTGCTGGGTGCCGATCCTGTGGGGCCAGAGGCGGTGATGGCGAAGCTGGACAGTTGGCTGCAGGGGCATGCCTATGCCAAATCAGCCATCGACATTGCTCTGTGGGACCTGACCGCGCAGGCGGCAAACCTGCCGCTTCATGCTCTGCTCGGCGGTCAGCGGCAGGCGGATATGCCGCTTTATCATTCAATCACCTGTGTTGCACCCGAGGAGATGGCGCGCATTGCCTGCGAGGCGCAGGCCACCGGCATCACCCAGTTTCAGGTAAGACTCGGCGCGGACCGTGACTGGCAGGCGGATGCAGCCCGTCTGCGGATGGTGCGCGAGGCAATCGGCAGCGGGCCACTGGTCTATGGCGACTGGAACTGCGGTGCATCCTCGCTGGATGCCTCCCGCGTGGGCCGGGCTGTTGCAGATCTGGACATCATGCTGGAACAGCCCTGCGCCACCATCAAGGACTGCGCCCGGGTGCGCGCGTCTTGCGGCCTGCCTATGAAACTGGATGAAAACGCCCATGATACAGCTTCGCTGCTGGCAGGCCATGCGGCGGGCGTTATGGATGCGGTTGCCATCAAACTGTCGAAATTCGGCGGACTGTCAGCCTCGCGCCGGGCGCGGGACTTGTGCCTGCATCTGGGTGCAAAGATGTGCATCGAGGACACCTGGGGCTCCGACATTACCACCGCTGCCCTGCTGCATTTGGGTGCGTCCACCGATCCGCTGCGGCTGATGAATGTCTGCGACTTGTCCTCCTACGTTAGCCCGCGGCTGGACCCGGCAGGTCCAGAGCGCCGCAATGGCCGCATCGCCCCGCCCGAAGGCCCCGGCCTTGGCGTGCGGCCTGACCGCAAGGGGCTGGGCGCTCCCGCAGCTGTGATCGAATAAATTTTGACTTCTTGGTCAAATTCCACCTAACTTCGGGCAACCCGGCCCTCAACAGGAATTGAAGACATGGAAAAGATCCTCTCCCAGGCTGAATGGACCGAACGCGCCCGCGCGGTGCTGCCCGCGGGCGGCTTTGGCAACTTCGACCCCGGTATCGTCATCCGCGAGGGCAAGGGTGCGCGTGTGTGGGATGAAGACGGCAAGGAGTACATCGACTATCTGATCGGCTCCGGTCCGATGATGCTGGGCCATGGCCATCCGGAAGTGATGGAGGCGGTGCTGGAGCAGCTGCCGAAGGGTATGACCTTCTTTGCCAGCAACACCCGCGGCATCGAACTGGCCGAGGAAATCTGCCGTGCGGTGCCCTGCGCCGAACAGCTGCGCTATGTCTCCACCGGCGGTGAGGCGGACATGTATGCGATCCGGCTGGCGCGGGCCTTCACCGGGCGCACCAAGATCGTGAAGTTTGAGGGCGGCTATCACGGCATGTCGGCAGAGGCGCAGATGAGCCTGGCGCCCTCGGTGCGGGTGAACTTTCCGCAAGCGGTACCGGACAGTGCCGGGATCCCGCCGTCGGTCGCCGCCGAGGTGCTGGTGGCGCCGTTCAATGACTTTGAGTTCATCAAGCAGCTGATGGCCGAGCACGGGCACGAGATTGCGGCGATCATCGCCGAACCGCTGCAGCGCATCGTGCCGCCGCTGCCGGGCTTCCTGGAGCTGCTGCGCGAGGAGACCCGGAAACACGGCAGCCTGCTGATTTTTGACGAGGTGGTGACCGGGTTCCGCTCCACCTATGGCGGCGGGCAGGAGCTGTATGGCGTGACGCCGGATCTGGCGGCATTGGGCAAGGTGATCGGCGGCGGCTTCCCCCTGGCAGCCATCGTTGGCCGTGCCGATATCATGCAGCATTTCGACAAAACGCAGGTCGGCGCCGAGGGCTGGCTGATGCAGCTGGGCACGCTGTCGGGCAACCCGGTGGCCGCAGCGGCGGGCCTCAAGACCATGGAAGTGCTGCGCCGCGAGGGCGCCTATGACCGGCTGAACGGCACTGGCAAGCGGCTGATGCAGGCAACCAGTGCGGCGCTGGAAGAGGCCGGGGTGCCGTTCCGGATCGTCGGGGAGCCTGCGCTGTTCGAGGTTGTGTTCACGGACAGCAAAGTCCGGGACTACCGCGATACCCAGGCGGGCAATGCGGAGCGTACCAGACGGTACAATGCGGTGCTGCGCGCGGAGGGCATCTTCAAGTCGCCAGGCAAGACCTACCCAAGCCTGGCCCTGACCGAAGAGGATCTGCAACAGACCGAAGAAGCCATCCGCAAGGCGGCAATGGCTCTGGACTGATCCAGGCGGTTTTTGCCAGGCTGCAAAACCCAGGTGTAACGGCGGGTCCTGCTGGCACCGCCGTTCATCGGTTCATGCCGCCCCCAGGCTTTCGGCCAGCTCCTGGATCTGGCGCCAGGTCTCCAGTGGCACCGCGATCCGCCCCTCTGAAGCAGCACGGTGGTTGCGTTCGCGTTCGCCTGGGATTTCTACCTGCTCAAATCCTGGTGCTGGCGGGCAGCTGCGCAGATCGGCCAGCACGTCTTCGGCCGCAGCCTGCATGGTCGGCGCGGCGCGGAACCGGGAGGCCTCCAGGGTGATCAGCAGCCAGTTGCATTCGGTTGTGGACGGCCCCAGCATCGCCTCGCCGATGAGTTCAGCCACCAGCGCCAGCGCATAGCCTTTTTGCGCGCCGGCAGGCAGGATGGCACCGCCCGCAAAATAATCTTCGGGATCGCGGGTCGGATTGCCATTGCGGTCGATCACGCAGCCCTCCGGCAGCAGAGCGCCCGCGGATTTGGCAGCGTAGATCCAGCCGCCGGCAATTTTGGACGTTGCAAAGTCCAGCACCACCGGACCCTGCGCGCCGCCCGGGATGCCTGCACACCAGGGATTGGTCGGCAATTTGGCCTGCGCCCCGCCATGGGGCGCCACTTGGCGCCAGGTCTGCCGGTTGCCGCCGCCGATGCAGATGGTCAGGAAACCCTGCTCTGCCGCGATGTCGGCAAAGGCGCCATGGCGGCCAGTGTGACCCGCATGACGGATGGAAAGCGCCGAAATCCCGCGCTCCCGCGCCTCGGCGATGCCGGTTTCGTAGGCAAGCTGCATCGCCGGGATGCCAATGCCGCCGCCGCCCTCGACCCGCATCACACCGCAGCTGTCCCGGAAGGCGCGCGCTGTGCCCTTGGGGTCAAGATAGCCTGACCGCGTTTGCCTGGCATATTCCAGCACCCGCATGATACCGTGGCTTTCCACGCCGCACAGGCTGGTGTCGGCCAAATGATGCGCCACCTGCGCCGAAACTTCCGGACTGTACCCCAGGTTGGCGAAAATTCTACGGATCAGGCCTTCCGCCTCAGCCGCTTCGACGGATGTGCGGCTGCCCCGCAGGGTAAGCTTGGAAGCTGGTGATTGCATCAACGCATGCGCCCCCAGCAGGGTATTGGGCCTTGGCTACTGTGTGAAAGAGACTGATCTGCCATGCCGCGTACTCCGTCCCCCTGCCTGCACCAATCACTCTACCGCCGTGCAGCAGCGGGAAAAGAAGGTAAAATAGAACAATCTATGCTGCTAGGGTTGTTATCCCGTTTCACCAGATTGCCGCGTTTCAAGCCACTAAGCGCAACCTTGGGCATGCACGGGCGGAGCAGGAGCGATAGGAGTCCTGAACTGGACAGCCACCGGGATCAGGCCCTGGCAGCGGTGACGATAAATTCGACCAGAAAATCCTCGCGGGCCAGCTTTGCCTCGCCGCAGGCACGCGCCGGAGCGTGGCCTTCAGGGACCCAGGCGTCCCAAACTGCGTTCATCCCGGCAAAATCCTTCATGTCGGCAAGCCAGATCACCGTCTGCAGAATGCGGGTCTTGCTGCTGCCGGCCTCGGCCAGCAGCGCGTCGATCTTATCCAGGCAATCCTGGGTTTGCTGCGCGACGCTGGCACCGGCAGTGCCGACTTGGCCTGCCAGATAGATGGTATCGCCGTGGGTCACGATCTGGCTCATGCGCTGGCCGGTGTGTTTGCGGGTAACATCAGTCATCATATTATCTCCCTTGCACTGAATGGAACGTTATACGCTTATGCGCCCGGTTACTGGGTCAGCAGCCAGTCAGCCCCCGACGGGCAAAACCTGCGCCGGACCTGCTTGGGGTCCTGGCTGTCCTTAAGGAAGGCCTGATGCTGCAAGAGCAGGCAGTCACCCTCCTTGCCGGCCACCCGGACCTCGCCATGTGCGCCGCTGTCCGGGTTGGTCCATTCGGCCCGCTTGCCAGTGCCGACCTGCGCCTCGGCCAGCAACGACTGTTCGGCCTGGCGCATGATGTTGGTGTCCTGCGGCGTCAGCCCTGACGTGGCCAGAATGCGGCTGAGCGGGTTGGCCGCGGCGGGTGCTGCAGCAAGTGCTGCCAGCGCCAGAATTCCGATTAGTCGCATTTGAATACTCCTGCCTGAAAGAAACCGGCCTGATGCCCAGTAAGGCGCAACCGGAGGGCAATGTCCATGCAGCAGCCTGTCTTCTGGTCAGGAGAACTTGCGGAACAGGCGGGTCATATCGAACAGCTCATCCAGGCGGTCGTAGCGGTCCTTGGTCTTGTCCCAGCTCTCTTCCTGGGTGGCGGCGATCATCGCCTCCAAAAGCATCATGGTGGAGATATTGGAGTCCCAGGCGGAAGGGATCTCGACCCAGCAGTTGAAGGTATGTTCGGCAACCGACGCAATCGGGCTGGCCCATTGATCCGTGATCAAAACAATCTTCACCCCGCGTTCGGAGGCGAGTTCGGCCAAGCGCTGCAGGTTGGTTTCATAACGGCGCACATCGAACAGCAGCAGGGTGTCGCCCTCAACCATGTCCAGCACGTAATGGGGCCAGGTGGCGGAGGAAGACGTCATATGGGTGACCCGCTGCCGGATCGCCTGAAAATGGGTAAAGGCGTAATCCGCCAAGGCGCGAGTGATGCGGCCGCCAACCACATAAAGCCGCCCCTCGGTGTTTGACAGCTGATGCACCGCCGCATCGAACTGTGCGGTGTCGATGTTTGAGAACGTCTGCTGCAGGTTGTCGGTCACAGCCTGTGCAAATCTGTTCAGCAGGTGGCCCTCGGGCGCCTCGGTCGCCCAATTGTCCCGCCGCTTGGTCGGACCGGAGACTTTGGCCTCCAGTTCCTTCAGCAGTGCCTGGTGGAATTGCGGATACCCTTTGAAGCCCAGTTTCTGCACCATCCGCGCCACGGTCGGTGTCGAGACATCAGCATTGCTGGCCACAATGGTGATCGAAGCCAATCCTGCCGCAGGGTAATTTTCCAGCAGCAGGTTTGCGAACTTGCGTTCGGACTGGGTGAGCGCGGAATAGCTCTCGCGGATCAACTCGCGAACGGTGGCTGGCGGTTTCGTCAACGGGGCATTCCTGCTTTGAACAGACACTTTCCTATCCGGGTCCGGCCTGAAAAGAAAGTTTCAGGAATCTCTGTGCGAAACCGGTCATGAAAAGATATTGACACAAATATCTCTTCATGGAAAGATTTTTCCAAATCGCAGGGGGGCAACATATGCGAGAGAGCGATTCTCACGCTCAAGCGGAGACAGTGGAGGTGGTGAACCGTGAGGGCGCCAGCCCGGTTCTGCTGCTGTGCGAGCACGCCTCCAGCAGTATCCCCGCGCGCTATGACGGGCTGGGGCTGCGGGATCAGGACCGGCTGAGCCACGCCGCCTGGGATCCGGGTGCGCGGGCCATTGCTTTGCATATATCTAAGGCCCTGAATGCACCGCTGGTGGCCAGCACCGTGTCGCGGCTGGTGTACGACTGCAACCGCCCGCCCGAAGCGGCCTCGGCGATGCCGGAGAAATCCGAACTGGTCGAGGTGCCCGGCAACAAAGACCTGACAGCCGCCCAGCGGCAGGAGCGTGCGGACACGGTCTATGCCCCGTTCTGCAGCACTGTCGCCGAGGTCATCAAGGCCCGCAAGGATGCCGGGCTGCAAACCGTTCTGGTCACCATGCACAGTTTTACCCCGGTCTATTACGGCGAAAACCGCGCGGTCGAAATCGGCATCCTGCACGACGCCGACAGCCGCCTGGCTGACGCCATGCTGGCTGCGGCCCCTGCCCTGCCGCACCGCCGGGTGGAGCGCAATGAACCCTATGGCCCGGCGGATGGCGTCACCCATTCTCTGAAGATCCACGGGCTGGCACACGGGCTGGCCAATGTAATGATCGAAATCCGCAACGATCTGGTGACCACGCCGGAAGAAGAAGAGGCCATGGCAGAAGAAATGCTGACATTGCTGCGCCCGGCCCTGGCCGCGCTGGCGGCGGAAGGGGGCTTTGGTGCCTAAAGTAATAAGGGCCTATGTGCGCGGCATTGACGCGATGAACCGTTTCATCGGCCGCTTTGCCATGTATCTGATCTTTGCCCTGATCGGGGTGCTGCTGTGGTCGTCGGTGTCCAAGACTTTTTTCAACCCGTCGCACTGGACGCTGGAGACGGCGCAGTTTGTTATGGTGGCCTATTACATTCTGGGCGGACCCTATTCGATCCAAATGGGGTCAAACGTGCGGATGGACCTGTTTTACGGCGGCTGGTCGACGAAAACCAAGGCGCTGGTTGATGCGTTCACCGTGCTGTTCCTGATCAGCTACCTTGTAATCCTGATGTACGGCGCGCTCAGCTCTACGGCCTATTCACTGGGGTATTTCGGTATAGAACCCGTGCAGTTCTTCTGGGACCTGCTGAAAACGCTGCTGAGCGAAGGCCCCGCCGCTGCGGGCGAAAAGCTCGGCTATCTCGAGCGCAGTTCCACCGCCTGGCGCCCCTTCCTGTGGCCTGTCAAAACCATCCTCTGCTTCGGTGTCTTTCTGATGCTGCTGCAATGCCTTGCCGAATTGTTCCGGGATATCGGACGCCTGCGCGGAGTTGAAATCTGATGTCCTACGAATGGATTGCTATCGTCATGTTTGCCGGCATGATGCTGATGCTGATGACCGGCCAGAGGGTGTTTGGCGCCATCGGCTTTGTCGGGGCTGTTGCGGGCATGCTTCTGTGGGGCACCGGCGGGGTCGAGATCCCGTTCTCTGCGGCGATGAAGCTGATGAAATGGTATCCGCTGCTGACGCTGCCGATGTTCATTTTCATGGGCTATGTGCTGTCGGAATCAAAGATCGCTGACGACCTTTACCGGATGTTCCACGTTTGGATGGGGCCAGTGAAAGGCGGGCTCGCCATCGGCACGATCGGTCTGATGGTATTGATCTCGGCGATGAATGGCCTGTCGGTCGCCGGCATGGCAATTGGTGCCACCATTGCGCTGCCTGAACTGCTGCGCCGCGGCTATGACAAGATCCTGGTGACCGGCACCATTCAGGCCGGCTCCTCGCTTGGCATCCTGGTGCCGCCGTCGGTGGTGCTGGTGCTTTATGCGATGATTGCGCGTCAGCCGGTGGGCCAGCTGTGGCTGGCAGGTGTGATCCCCGGCCTGCTGATGGCCACCATGTTCATCATCTACATCTATGTCCGCTCCCGCATGCAGCCCGACCTGGGCCCGGCCATGCACCCCGAGGATCTGGCGGAATACGAGCAGATCACCGACCACCCGCTGCGCCTGAACTACATCGTGCTGGGCGCGCTTGTACTGGTGCCGCTGCTGATCAAGACTGGCACATTGGAGGCCAAACCCGCGCTTGGCCTGGCGCTGGCCCTGGGCGCATTGTCCTTCCTGACCCGCAAGAATGCCCTGTTCTACAAAGACGTGTTCATGAAGGAGAAGTACCGCCTACTGTTCTCCGGCGTGCTGCCGCTGGCGATCTTTGCCGCGATGATGGTGCCCTTTGTGAACGGCTGGACCTCGCTGGTGGAAAGCTCGGCGATCGGTGCCATGACGGCCTTCATCGCCGCGGTGCTGAAGGGGCGGATGACCAAGGAGGTGTTTGAGACTTCGGTGCGCTCGACCCTTGGCATCTCTTGCATGTTCATGTGGATCATCCTCGCCGCCCTGGCCTTCGGGGCAATCTTTGACGGCCTCGGCGCGGTCAAGGCCATCGAAGACCTGTTCACCACCAAGCTGGGCCTGTCCCCTTGGATGATCCTGATCCTGATGCAGCTGAGCTTCATCATCATGGGCACCTTCCTGGACGACACCGCAATGCTGGTGATCGTGGCACCGCTTTACGTGCCGCTGGTGGGGGCGCTTGGGTTTGATCTGATCTGGTACGGGGTGCTTTATACCATCACCACCCAGATCGCCTATATGACGCCGCCTTTCGGCTATAACCTGTTCCTGATGCGGGCAATGGCACCGCCGGAAATCGGGCTGAAGGACATCTATGTCTCGATCATCCCCTTTGCCGCGGTGATGGTTCTGGCTCTGGCCCTGATCATGGTCTTCCCGCAAATTGCCCTGTGGCTGCCGGACTATGTCTACGGAAAATAACCAAGGAAGAGTCCCGCCAAGGGGCCGGATATTTCAACAAGGAGTGAGTATAATGACAACAAGACGTAAGTTTCTGAAAACCGCCGGCGTTGGCGCCATGGCGGCACCGCTGGCCACCCCGGCCCTGGCCCAGTCCACCATCAAATGGCGGATGCAGACCTATGCCGGTGCGGCGCTGGGTGAACATGTGATCAAACCCGCCATCGACATGTTCAACAAGATCGCCGGCGACCGGATGCAGATCGAACTCTACTACGCCGATCAGCTGGTCCCCACCGGCGAGCTGTTCCGCGCCATGCAGCGCGGCACCATCGACGCGGTGCAGTCGGATGATGACTCGATGGCCTCGCCCACCGAGGTCACCGTGTTCGGCGGCTACTTCCCCTTCGCCTCGCGCTACTCGCTGGACGTGCCAGTGCTGTTCAACCAGTACGGCCTGAACGAGATCTGGGACGCGGAATATTCCAAGGTCGGTGTCAAGCATATCTCGGCCGGCGCCTGGGATCCCTGCCACTTTGCCACCAAGGATCCGATCAACTCGCTGGCGGACCTGAAGGGCAAGCGCGTCTTCACCTTCCCGACTGCCGGCCGCTTCCTGTCGCAGTTCGGCGTTGTGCCGGTCACCCTGCCCTGGGAAGACATCGAAGTCGCAGTGCAGACCGGCGAGCTGGACGGCATCGCCTGGTCCGGCATCACCGAGGATTACACCGTCGGCTGGTCCAAGGTCACCGACTACTTCCTGACCAACAACATCTCCGGCGCCTGGGCCGGGTCGTTCTTTGCCAACCAGGGCCGCTGGAATGAGCTGCCCGAAGACCTGCAGACCCTGTTCCGCGTTTGCTGCGACCAGTCGCATTATTACCGCCAGTGGTGGTATTGGGGCGGTGAAGCCAACCTGCGCGTCAACGGCAGCGACATGAAGCTGACCACCATTCCCGATGACGAATGGGCACAGGTCGAAGACGCGGCAGTGAAGTTCTGGGACGAGATCGCGGCCGAGTCCGAGACCAAGGCAAAGGTTGTCGAGATCTTCAAGACGTACAACGCCGACATGCAGAAGGCGGGCCGCCCCTACCGCTACGGCTAAGGGACCGGCAAACGAAACGGAACTTGGCCTGCCGCGCAGCGGGCCAAATTCCTTACCCAAGGAATTTGCCAAAACTTTTGAGGAAAAGTTTTGGCCCAAGCACGCAAAGGGCTGCTCATGCTCTCCTTCGATGATTTGAAATCCCAGGTTTCTTCGGGCCTGGTCGACACGGTTCTGGTGTGTCTGGTTGACATGCAAGGGCGGCTGATGGGCAAACGCTTCCACGCCAAGCATTTTGTTGCCGGAGCCTGGGAAGAGACCCATTGCTGCAACTACTTGCTGGCGACGGACCTGGAGATGGCGACGCCGGACGGCTATGCCTCGACCAGCTGGGAAAACGGCTATGGCGACTATGTGATGAAGCCGGACCTGGCGACCCTGCGCCCGGTGCCGTGGCTGGAGGGCACGGTGATGGTGCTGTGCGATGTGCTGGATCACCACACGCATGAAGAGGTTTCACACTCTCCCCGCGCGATCCTGAAACGCCAGGTAAACCGGCTTAAGGCGATGGGCTATGACGCCATGTGCGCCACCGAGCTGGAGTTTTTCCTGTTCGAAAAGAGCTTTGACGAGATCCGCAAGTCCGGTTTCCGCGACCTGGCGCCGATCTCGGGCTACAACGAGGATTACAACATCCTGCAGACCACCCGTGAAGAGCATGTGATGCGTCCGATCCGCAACCACCTGTGGGACGCGGGCTTGCCGATTGAGAACTCCAAGGGTGAGGCGGAGACCGGCCAGGAAGAGCTCAACATCAAATACGCCGCGGCGATGGACACTGCAGAATACCACACGATCGCCAAGCACGCGGTGAAGGAAATCGCCCACCAGCAGGGCCATGCGGTGACCTTCCTGCCGAAATGGAGCCACGATAAGGTCGGCTCTTCCAGCCATGTGCATCAGTCGCTATGGCAGGACGGCAAGCCCGCGTTTCATGATCCGTCGGATGATCTGGGCATGTCGCCGCTGATGAAGGCCTACATGGGTGGCCTGCTGAAATACGCGCCCGATTACACTGCCTTCATGGCGCCCTATATCAACAGCTACAAACGCTTCATGAAGGGCACCTTTGCACCGACAAGGATCATCTGGTCGGTGGACAACCGCACCGCCGGCTACCGCCTGTGCGGCGACGGGACCAAGGCGATCCGGGTGGAGTGCCGCATTCCGGGCTCTGACATGAACCCCTATCTGGCGATGGCGGGCATGCTGGCGGCGGGCATTGCCGGGATCGAAGAAGGGCTGGAGCTGCAGCCCCCGTCAAAAGGCGATGTCTACCAGGGTGACACGGGCATGATCCCGGGCACACTGCGCGATGCCACGGCGGCGCTGAAAGGCTCGGCGATGCTGCGTTCCGCCCTTGGCGACGATGTGGTCGATCATTATGTACGCGCCGCCGAGGTGGAGATCGAGGAGTTTGACCGCGTGGTTACCGACTACGAGATCGCGCGCGGCTTCGAGCGGGCGTGATCCGGCCCCGGCGGACCGGGGGCCAGCCCCCTGACCCCCGAGGTATTTTTGACCAGAAAGAAGCAGGGGCGGCAGTGCCCCTTGGAATGGAGTTGATGGCATGGGCCAGACACTGAAGTGCATCTCGCCGATCGACGGATCGGTTTTTGCCGAACGCGAAACCCTATCGCGCGAGGCGGCTTTTGACGCGGCGGCGCGCGCCCGCGCAGCCCAAACCGCCTGGGCCGCACGCTCCCTGCAGGAGAGGATCGGCCTGGTGATGGCGGGTGTGGCCGCCGTTGGCGCGATGAACGATGAAATTGTGCCGGAACTGGCCCATATGATGGGCCGCCCGGTGCGTTATGGCGGCGAGTTCGGCGGCTTTAATGAACGTGCCTCGCATATGGCGAAGATCGCTGTGGAATCGCTGGCTGATATAGAGGTTGGCGAGGACGCCAGCTTCAAACGCTATATCAAGCGTGTTCCGCATGGGGTCGTGCTTGTCGTGGCGCCCTGGAATTACCCCTATATGACCGCAATCAACACTGTGGCCCCTGCCCTGATCGCAGGCAACGCGGTAGTGCTGAAGCACGCCACCCAGACGCTGCTGGCAGGCGAGCGCATGGCGCAGGCTTTTGCTTCGGCGGGTGTGCCTGCGGATGTGTTCCAGAATGTCTTTTTGGACCATGACACCACTTCGGCGCTGATTGCGGAGAAGGCGTTCAACTTCGTGAACTTCACCGGCTCGGTGGGCGGCGGCCAGGCGATGGAACGTGCGGCGGCAGGCACCTTTGTGGGCGTCGGCACCGAGCTGGGCGGCAAGGATCCGGGCTATGTGATGGAAGACGCCGATCTGGATGCGGCGGTGGACACACTGATCGACGGCGCCATGTTCAACTCCGGCCAGTGCTGCTGCGGCATCGAGCGGATCTATGTGCATGAAAGCCTTTTTGATGCCTTCCTGGAGAAGGCGGTTGCCATCGTCAAAGGCTACAAGCTGGGCAATCCGCTGGAGGCGGAGACCACCATCGGGCCAATGGCCAATGTGCGCTTTGCTGGTGAGGTACGCAGCCAGATCGCCGAGGCCGTGGAGGCAGGTGCGGTGGCCCATATCGAAACCCTGCCGGAGGATGACGGCGGCGCCTACCTGACGCCGCAGATCCTGACCGGTGTGACCCACGGTATGCGGGTGATGCGCGAGGAAAGCTTTGGCCCCGTCGTCGGCATCATGAAGGTGCAGTCGGACGACGAAGCCATTGCGCTGATGAACGACAGCAACTTCGGTCTCACCGCCTCGCTCTGGACCCGTGATCTGGAGCGGGCACAAGCGGTCGGCGACCGGATCGAGACTGGCACCGTGTTCATGAACCGCGCCGATTACCTGGATCCGGGCCTGTGCTGGACCGGTTGCAAGGACACCGGCCGCGGCGGCGGGCTGTCGGTCATCGGCTATCACAATCTGACCCGCCCGAAGTCTTACCACCTGAAAAAGGTAACCGGCTAAGGGCGGCCCTGCCCACCCTGGCGTCTCCTCCGCGGGGCGGGCCATTGCATTAAAGGAACACGATATGAGCCTTAACGGAAACTGGTCCTACCCGACCGCAATCAAATTCGGCGCCGGCCGGATCAACGAACTGGGTGACGCCTGCGCCGCTGCCGGCATCACCAAACCCTTGCTGGTCACCGACAAGGGGCTGGCCGATCTGCCTGTCACCCAAGCCACCCTGGACATCATGGAGGCCGCAGGCTTGGGCCGCGGCATGTTCTCGGAGGTTGATCCGAACCCGAATGAGAAGAATCTGGAAGCCGGTGTCGAAGCCTATAAGGCGGGCGGTCATGACGGCGTGATCGCATTTGGCGGCGGCTCCGGGCTGGACTTGGGCAAGATGGTTGCCTTTATGGCCGGCCAGACCCGACCTGTGTGGGATTTTGAGGATATCGGCGACTGGTGGACCCGCGCCGATGCCGATGCCATCGCGCCGATCATCGCGGTGCCGACCACCGCAGGCACGGGATCCGAGGTGGGCCGCGCGTCCGTGATCACCGACAGTGTCAGCCACCAGAAGAAGATCATCTTCCACCCCAAGGTGCTGCCCGCAGTTGTGATCTGCGATCCCGAGCTGACGGTGGGCATGCCCAAGTTCATCACCGCAGGCACCGGGCTGGATGCCTTTGCCCATTGCGTCGAAGCGTTCAGCAGCCCGCATTACCACCCGATGTCCCAAGGCATCGCGCTGGAAGGCATGCGGCTGGTCAAGGACTACCTGCCGCGCGCCTACGCCGACGGCACCGATATTGAGGCCCGCGCCCAGATGATGTCTGCCGCGGCGATGGGGGCCACGGCCTTCATGAAGGGGCTTGGCGCCATTCACGCCATGAGCCACCCGATCGGAGCGCACTTCAACACCCACCACGGCACCACCAACGCGGTCTGCATGCCTGCGGTGCTGGAGTTCAACGCGCCTGCAATCGCGGACCGGTTCACCATGGCGTCGGCCTACCTCGGCATCGACGGCGGTTTTGACGGCTTCCGCACGTTTGTGCAGGAACTGAACGACAGCCTCGGGATCCCTTGCAAGCTGGCAGATCTGGGCGTCACCGAAGCGGCCATCCCCGATCTGGTCAAAGGCGCGATCATCGACCCCAGCTGCGGCGGCAACCCGATTGAGCTTACTGAGGAAAACCTCACCCAGCTGTTCAAGGCCGCCTTGTAAACAACGGCTCTTTGCCAGGTTTCAGCGCTCTCCGCCCGGCGGGGAGCGCTGTTTCATCCCGCTACAGCGTCAGCCGCTGACGTAGACCTTGTCTTTGGGGTAGTAGAAGATTTTCTGATTGTGCAGCCGGCCCAAAAGCTCGTGCACGCGGCGCAGCGTTTCGTCCTCGCTGCTGCCCGTTGCCGGTTGGGCCTCTGACAGAGTGTCCCTTGTGGTTTGCAGGGCGGTCTCTATCAGCTCCATATCCGTAACGGACAGTTCGAACATGTCGTTGTACTGGGGCATCTGGGCTCCTTCTCCGGTTGGCTGGACTGAACTGGCTGCCTACAGGCTGCCCCATGGCGGGACGCAAAGCCACAGGAAAGCGCCAAAATCATCCCTGCCCTGCCCCGGATCGCGGAAACGCCGCCGTTTTCAGCCGCCGGGAGGCTGTCAGAGCGTCTCCCCAAGGCTGATCGCGGGGCACAGCCGGTCAAAAACCAGACCGTCCGTACCGCCAGCCTCGCGCGATTGCAGGATGACCCGCGCGGCACGCTCGCCAATCTCACGGCGGCAGGCGTCCGTTGTGGCCAGCTGTTGCGGCATGCCCTGCAGGATCTGCAGATTGTTGAAGCCGGCCAGCGCGATATCGCCCGGCACCGACAGGCCTGCGGCCAGGCAATGCATCAAGCCGCCAACACTCATCACGTCACTGGAATAATAGATGCAATCAAGATCCGGGTTGCGCGCCAGCATCTGCGCGGTCAGTTGGCGGCCGGTCTGGATCGCGCTTTCGCCGGCATAATGCTCAATATCACCTAGGGCGACACCCTGTGCGGCCAAACCGTCGGTGAAGCCGTCAAACCGTTTCCGGGCGCGGAAGTCCTGCGGCATTTTGGTACCGATAAAGCCGATCTTGCGGTAACCGCAGGCCAGAATCTGCTCTGCCATGTCGCGGCCTGCCTGCAGATGCGAAATGCCAACACAGTGGCGGACCGGATCGCCGTCCACATCCATCACCTCGACTACCGGACAGTCGGCCTGCTGCAGCATCCGTCGTGTTGTTTCAGTATGCTCCAGCCCCGCGACAATCAGGCCGGACGGGCGCCAGCTGAGCATCTCGCGGATAACGCCTTCTTCTTCCTCAAGATCATACCCCGACACCCCGACCACTGGCTTCAGCTGGCTGTCTTTGAGCACGGCGGAAATGCCCGAGAGCACCTCGGGGAACACAAAGCTGTTCAGCGACGGCACAACCACCGCCACCAGATTGACCGATTGCGAGGACAGCGAGCCTGCAATCCGATTGGGCACATAACCGTGGCTGCGGGCAATTTCTTCAACCTTGGCTTTGGTTTTAGCGGACACATCCGGGGCACCGCGCAGGGCACGGGAGGCGGTCATCTCGCTAACGCCGGCCAGATGGGCCACGTCTTTCAGCAGCAGTTTTTTGGTCATCTGCCCATGGTCAAGCACTTTGCCGACAGCCGCAAGGGCTGGTCTGCCGGCACGGGGGTTGATTTCCAGAACCGTTATCGTTATCGGTATCGCAACCGTTATCGCTACCGGCTCCATGCCGGTCCAACAGCCAGAGGTGAGGCATGACACTGAAAATCGCAATCAACGGATTTGGACGGATTGGCCGCGGGGTGCTGCGCGCGCTTCTGGAAAGCGGCCAACAAGACATCGAAGTTGTTGCCATCAACGACCTGTCGCCCCCCGAGACGCTGGTGCATCTGCTGAAATACGACAGCGTGCACGGCCGCCTGAAGACGCCGGTGTTTCTCGCCGATGACCTGATCCGGGTGGGCCGCCACAGCATCCGGCTGAGCGCGATCCGCAATCCGGAAGAGCTGCCTTGGCAGGATGTCGATATCGCCTATGAATGCACCGGGCTGTTCACCGCCCGCGATGACGCCGCGCGGCACCTGAAAAACGGCTCCAAGCGGGTGCTGATCTCCGCCCCCGGCAAGGATGCCGACCGCACCGTGGTCTACGGCGTCAACCACATGGATCTGACGGCGGACGACGTGATCGTCTCCAACGCCTCCTGCACCACCAATTGCCTGGCACCGCTGGCGCAAGTGCTGGACGGCGCATTTGGCATCAAGACCGGCTACATGACCACGATCCACGCCTATACCGGCGACCAGCCGACCCATGACACCAGCCACTCGGATCTCTACCGCGCCCGCGCGGCCTCGCTGTCGATGATCCCCACCTCCACCGGAGCGGCCCGGGCGATCTCCGAGGTGCTGCCGCATCTGAAGGGACGGTTGGAAGGCTCGGCAATCCGGGTGCCCACCGCGAATGTGTCTGTGGTGGACCTCAGCTTTGTGCCGGAACGCACCGCCACCGTGGAAGCCGTCAATGCCGCAGTGAAGACGGCAGCAGAGAGCGGACTGGCGGGCATTCTATCGTATGAAGAAGACCCGTTGGTCTCTGTCGATTTCAACCACGATCCGCATTCCAGCTGCTTTGCTGCGGCACAGACGGCTGTCACCGCCGAGGGTCTGGTGCGGGTGGTCAGCTGGTACGACAACGAATGGGGGTTCTCCAACCGTATGGTGGACACCGGCCGCCGCATTGGCGAAGTGATGAGGTCCGCCGAGGTCGCACTGGCCAGCTGACAGGGGCAATAGGCAGGCGCCTGTTGACGGGAGCCTCCCGCCCGTCGTCCGGCACCTGCCGGTGCCTTCCTCCCGTTGGGCCTGGCGCCGCGCTGACGCGCGGCGCTGTTGCGTTCTGCCGCTACCCCTGCGTGCCGCCCGATGGACAAGGCCAGCTGGCACATAAGCTGACTCCAGGATGCGCCAAATCAAACTCCGGGCAGCGAACCGCTGGCATACCGCGCTGAATTGCGCCAGAACAGGCGCAAGGCATGACCAGCTACAGGAGCAAGACCGGCGTGACCATCTCCCGTGAAACCGTCCTTGAGGCGCTCAAATCCGTCGCCGACCCCGTCAGCGGCAGTGATATCGTCAGCGCAGGCATCGCCCGCGCAGTGACCGTCGAGGGCAGCACCGTCCGCTTTGTGCTGGAAATCGACCCAGGCAAGTCCGAGGCTTACGGCTCGGTCCGCGACAAAGCTGATGCAGTGGTGGCCGAACTGCCGGGGGTAGCAAAGGTCTCGGCCATGCTGACCGCCCATTCGCAAAAGGCGCCGCCGGATCTGAAGCCCAAGCAGCCCGCCCAGGCGCAACAGCAGGCAGCGCCGCAGAAGGTTCCGGGTGTGGCGCGGATTCTTGCGGTTGCCTCCGGCAAGGGCGGGGTCGGCAAATCCACAGTCTCGGCCAATATTGCCTGCGCCCTGGCAATGCAGGGGCGCAAGGTGGGGCTGCTGGACGCCGATGTTTACGGCCCGTCGCAACCCAAGATGCTGGGTGTCAGCGGCCGGCCTGCCAGCCCTGACGGCAAGACCATCCTTCCCTTACGCAACCATGGCGTCACCATGATGTCGATGGGTCTGATGACTGGCGAAGACCAGGCGGTGATCTGGCGCGGCCCGATGCTGATGGGCGCGCTGCAGCAGATGCTGCTGCAAGTGCAATGGGGTGAGCTGGACGTGCTGATCGTCGATCTGCCGCCCGGCACTGGCGATGTGCAGATGACGCTGGCGCAAAAGACCCATGTAGACGGCTCTATTGTGGTCTCCACCCCGCAGGACGTTGCATTGATCGACGCCCGCAAGGGCATCGATATGTTCCGCAAGATGAACGTGCCGGTGCTGGGAATGATCGAGAACATGTCGACCCACATCTGCTCGAATTGCGGCCACGAAGAACATGTCTTCGGCCATGGCGGCGTGGCGCAGGAGGCGAAGAAGCTGGGCGTGCCGCTGCTGGGCGAGGTGCCGCTGCACTTGGACGTGCGCCTGGCCGGCGACAACGGCACGCCGATTGTGGCAGCGCAGCCCGGCAGCGCCCAGGCCAAAGTGTTCCTTGATATCGCCACCCAGCTGGTGGACGCAGGCGCCGCATAAACCTGCCGCCCGTGGGTCAAGGGCCGCAAAGCGGCGGCCCGCTGCGCCGTTTACCCTTGAGGCGGGGATGACAGGCAGCACAATGAACAAGGCGTTTGAAGGGCAGGCTTGCTCATCAGGCGCGTCTCGGCAGGCCTTTCGCCGCGCAGCGGCGCCACGCCCAACTGTGAGGCGCATTCTATGAATGCGCAGGAACAGGCGGGAGCCTCCCGCCCGCTGGATCAGGCATATTTCTCCAGAAACGCCTCCGCCCGCAATGTTCGAAAATCCGGCAGTGCAACGCGCAGGGCTTCGTGGTCCCAGTCCCACCAGGCCAGATCCATCATCTGCCCGGCGACAGCTTCGGTATAGCGGCGGCGGATCACTTTCGCGGTGTTGCCGCCGACAATCGTATAAGGCGCCACATCCTTGGTCACAACAGCGCCCGAGGCCACAACCGCACCATGGCCGATGGTCACCTCCGGTTTGATAATTGCGGCATGGCCGATCCAAGTGTCATGGCCGATAAAGGCCGTGCGCCCGGCGCGGCGGGAGAACCACTCTGCATCATGATCCGCATCGTTCCAATAGTCGCCGGACCGGTAATGGAAGTGATGCAGCGAGGCTTTTTCCATCGGATGATCGGTCGCGCCGATCCGTACAAGACTGGCGATATTGGCAAACTTGCCGATCTCTGCATTGGCGATATCACAGATACGGTCGCAATAGCTGTAATCGCCAACCGCTGAATTCGCGACCCGGCTGCCGGCGCCGATCTCCACATAGCGCCCGAACCGGCTGTCTGCGATCTGGCATTCCGGGTGAAGGAACGGGGCTTCTGCCTGCAAACGGGCCATGGTCTTTCCTCTGAAATTTCCGGGATCAAGGCAGCAAGAAGGCGCTGCCCTCTTGCGCCTTGGATGCCTTGCGTCTGGCCGGGCCGCTGCCGCCTGTGATCAGCTTCCGCCGCAGCCAGCCCGAGAACCAATCCATCAGCATTACCATCACGATGATCAGGGTGATGTAATAGGCCACCTCCTCCCAGTCCTTTTGGGTGATGATCGCCTGGGTCAGCAGCAGGCCGATGCCGCCGCCGGTGATGGCACCGATAATGGTGGCTGAGCGGGTGTTGGATTCCAGGAAATACAGGAGCTGGCTCAGCAATACCGGAGTAATCTGCGGGATCACTCCGAACCGGTAGCGCTGCAACGGTTTTGCGCCGGTGGAGGCGACGCCCTCAATCTGTTTCTGATCAACGTTTTCCAGCGCTTCTGAGAAGATCTTGCCGAAAGTGCCAGTATCCGTGACCAGGATCGCCAGCGCACCGGTCAGGGGGCCGGGGCCAAAGGCGCGGGCCAGGACCACGGTCCAGATCAGCGAATCCACGCCGCGGAAGAAATCGAACAGCCGGCGCATGGCAAAGCGCAAGGCCCGGAACGGCATGAAATTGCGGGTCGCGGCAAAGGCCAAAGGCAGTGCAATGATACCGGCGCCAATGGTGCCAAGGAACGCCATCAGCAGGGTTTCGGCAATTGCCCAGGCCACATCCTGATGGCGCCACATCTTGTTGGTCCAGAACTCCTGGAAAATCGCGCCTGCCTCACCGGTGGCTGCACGCTGCAGAAGCTCCCCTGCCCCCATGCCGTAATAAGGGCTGTCGAGGGTAAAAAAGAACAGCTCCCAGCCCGTGAAATAGCGGAACACTTCGGCCCGGTTGCGGGTGACGGTCAGGCGCCCGGCCCCGGTTTTAACCGCCAGCCGGTTCTTGGAGACGCTGATCCACTCCGGCACATCGCCTGCCGGCAGTTCGGCCTGAACACCTGCGCTGCGGCTGGGGGTGGCGCGCACAGTGCCATAGCCGGGGATTGCGTATTCGATGGTTTCCGGGCCAAAGCTGACGGTATGGCCGTCCTCCAGGTCAATCACCGTGGTCTCCCCCAGGGCAACCCAATCCGGTGCTGTTCCATCGGGATAGGCGCCTTTGCGCTCCCCTTCGATGGACACCGAAACCGCACCGTTTCGGTTGTCGCGGGTCACATGGGTCTTGTAGCTATAGCTGTCGCTGACCAGGGTTCTCGCGTTCTCCAGGCTCGCTTTATCCCACAGCCCCAGGACATCAAAAGCCACAAAGACATAGGCCAGATAGACCAGCACCGCGGCGGGCAGAGCGAAACCCAGCAGCCGCTTCTTCAGGAACAGCTTGGAGATATCCAGCTTCAGCTCTGCCGGGGTGAGGGTGGTATCGAAAGTAGTCATGCTTTCGCTCCATGGGTCAGACGGTCACGCAGGATGCCGGACAGCTGGTCGACGGCCACGATGGTGATGAACAGCAGCAGGAAGATGGCGGCGGCCTCGTCGTACCGCCCCTGCCCCCAGGACATGGCGTTCTTCAGCTCGTAGCCGATGCCGCCCGCCCCGACAAAACCAAGAATGGCCGAGGCCCGGATATTGATCTCAAACCGCAACAGCGCGTAGCTGACGTAGTTCGGCCCGACCTGCGGGATCACCCCCAGCGTCATCCGCTGCGCCCAGGTGGCGCCGACCGATGACAGACCTTCCACAGGTTTCAATGAGGCGTTTTCGTTCACCTCGGAAAACAGTTTGCCCAGCGCACCAGCGGTGTGGATGGCAATGGCGATCATCGCAGGCACCGGGCCGCCGCCAAGGACAAAGATCAGCACCAGCGCAATGACGATTTCCGGGATCGCGCGGCAAATGTCGCTGATGCGGCGGAACAGCGGGATAAGCGCAGGCCAGGGCGCCATGCCGCGGGTCGACAAAAGCGACAGCAGGGTGCCGAACACCGCGCCCGCCAGCGTTGATGCCGCGGCGATATTCAGCGTCTCCACCAGTGCCGGAAAGAAGTGCACCGCATGGCCGGGCAGCTGGGCTGCCTTCTGGGACGCTTCTGCCAGAACCTCGGTCGGGTAGTCGAAGATGCGGGTGAACCCATCGGCAAAGGAGCCGGCATTGCGCGCATCCGCGGTGCGGAAACCTGCAACCATCAGCGCCACAAAAATGGCCAGAAGAATGCCGCCGTACAGCCGCTTGCGCTGGGTGTGGGCGGTGTATTGCTGCCGGATATCCTCGATGCCCGGCCGGGCGGCTGTCAGATCTGCCATGTAGGGGTCCTGGTCCTGAAGGGATGGCCGGAGCATATGCCATCAAGGAAATTGCGGGGTTCCGAGCCAGGCCCGAACCCCCGCAGAGCACAGTATCAAAGGTACGGTACTGAAATTACTGGGATTTCAGTTTACGGGCTTCGATGATCACCTCATAGGCGTCATGGGTGATCGGCATCAGGCCTTTTGATTCACCGCCCAGCACATTGTACATGCAATCCGGATCGATTGAGTTCATCGAAGCCAGCAGACCGGTCATCTTGACCTTCACATCCGCAGGCAATTCGGTGCGCAGCACAAACGGGCCTTCGGGGATCGGCGCGGATTTCCAGATCTCGACCAGATCATTCATGTCTACCAGACCTGCATCCACCGCACGGCGCAGAGCGCCGGAGTTGTAGCCGTCTTCCCATTCGCCCAGACCATCGGCCCAGCTGACACCGCCAGCAACGTCGCCATTGGCCACGGCAACAATGGTCTGTTCATGCCCGCCAGTGAATTTCACTTCGCCAAAGTAATCGCCAGAGTCCATGGTGGCGCCCGTCACTTGCGGGATTTCGATCGACGGGATCAGATAGCCCGAGGTGGAGTTCGGATCGCCAAAGCCAAAAGTTTTGCCCTTCAGGTCTTCCAGCGAAGCAACGCCGCTGTCCTTGCGGGCAAAGCCAACCGAGTAGTAGCCAAAACCGCCGTCCGCATTAACCTTGACCAGAACCGGCTCAACCGCTTCGGGGTTGGACAGATAGGTCTTGGCATAGCCCGACGCGCCCAGCCAGGCCATGTCGATGGTGCCGCCCAGCAGGCCCTGGATCACACCGTTATAGTCGGCGGGGGCAAACAATTTGGTTTCAACGCCCAGCAGCTCTTCGGTCTGTTCACGCAGGCATTCCTGCTTGCTCAGACGGTCCTGTGCGTTCTCACCGCCCAGAATGCCGATGCGGAATTCCTTGATTTCCTCTGCCGCAACGGGGGTCGTCAGCGCGGTGGTTGCCAGAACGGCAGCAAGCAGTTTCTTCATCTCATGTCTCTCCGGTTGGTCAATCCCCGACGAGCAGCCCGCGGGGTCGGTAAAAGAAGTTCGGGGTTACTCGGCGGGAATGGCGGCGCGCATTGCATCCGCCCGTTCCAAAGTCTCGATCTCGGTTGAGGTTGCAGCTTCGGAAAACTCATCCCCGGCGCCGTAAATCTCGCGGGCAACGCCGGTGGTCAGCTGCTCGGGCAGCCCGTCGAACACAATGCGCCCGTCGCGCATGCCGACCACCCGGTCGCAGTACCGCCGTGCAGTGTCCAGCGTGTGCAGATTGGCAATCACCGTGCGGCCGTCTTCCTCGTGAATGCGGCGCAGCGCTTCCATAACGGTCTGGGCGTTCATCGGGTCGAGCGAGGCAATCGGCTCATCCGCCAGGATGATCTTCGGATCCTGCATCAGCGCCCGGGCAATCGCCACCCGCTGCTGCTGGCCGCCTGACAGCGCCTCGGCGCGCTTGGCGGCATGTTCGGCAATGCCAAGCCGGCCGAGAATTTCAATTGCCGCATGAATATCCGCCATCGGGTACAGGTTGAACAGCGTCGCCATCGCGTTGCGGCGGTTCAGCGTTCCGTGCAGCACGTTGGACACCACATCCATCCGCGGCACCAGGTTGAACTGCTGAAAGATCATCGCGCAGTCGGACTGCCAGGCCCGTTTCTCTTTGCCCTTCAGGCCAGTGATTTCACGGCCCTCATACAGAATACGGCCTTCGCTGGCATCTTCCAGCCGATTGAGCATCCGCAGCAGGGTGGATTTGCCCGCACCCGATCGACCGATAATGCCGATCATGCAGGGCTTGTCGATGTCCAGCGTGGCGGTATCCACCGCTAACTTGCCACCGAACCGTTTTGTCAGTTTGTCTATGCGCAGCACCGGGGCGCTCCCTCTTCGTTCGGGACCTGCCTAATGCGCTTGCTCAAACCTCATGTGTCACCGCCGTGAAAGTTTTGTAACGCCGCCCCATGCAACCCGCAGGCGTGCGGCACTGGGTAACGGGCCTGCTGCGCATTCTGCCCCTGTCCACAGGGGCCGGGACGGTCTATACGGCCATCGACTCCTCAATTCCCTTTGCAAAAGGAAGCTGCCAGATGTCCTTTGACCGCAAGATCAAGATCGCGCCCTCTATCCTCTCCGCCGATTTCGCCAACTTCGGCCAGGAGATCCGGGCGATTGAAGCCCAGGGCGCCGATTGGGTGCATGTGGATGTGATGGACGGGCATTTCGTGCCGAACCTCACCTTTGGCCCGCAGGCGGTAAAGGCGTTCCGTCCGCATGTGAAAACAGTGATGGACGTGCATCTGATGATCGCGCCGGTTGATCCCTATATTGACGCCTATGCCGACGCCGGCGCCGATGTGCTGACCGCCCATATCGAGGCCGGCCCGCATATCCACCGCACCCTGCAGGCGATCCGCGGGGCCGGAATGAAGGCAGGCGTCGCATTGAACCCCGGCACCCCGGCGGAAGCGGTTGCGCATCTTCTGGACCTGACCGACCTGATCTGTGTTATGACCGTAAACCCCGGCTTTGGCGGCCAGAAGTTCATCGACATGACCGCCAAGATCCGCAGCCTGCGTTCGATGATCGGCGACCGCCCGGTGCATATCGAAATCGACGGCGGTGTAGATCCCGCCACCGCGCCGCTGGTCACTGAGGCAGGGGCCGACGTGCTGGTTGCCGGCTCCGCCGTATTCAAAGGCGGTTCGGTCAACGATCCCACGGTTTACGGCGAGAACATCCGCAAGATCCGCACCGCGACCGAAGGTACCTGGACCTAAAACGCACTGAGGTTCTCCCGTCAATCACCAGGCGCATCAAAGATGCACCGCTCTTGTTGGGCCAAGCGCCGCGCGTTCCGCGCGGCGCTATTTCGTGATACGGCCAGCGTTTGCGCGTCCAGCCCGGCACAGCCGGGCCGCGCCCTGATGGCCCTCGACGGGCCGGAAGGGCGCCCGCCCCCGCTTAGCCGCCCTTATTCAGATCATCGAAGGTTTTCCCGTCCGCCACCAGCTGCTCCAGCAGCGGCGCGGGCTGCCAGAAAAAATCATCCTCTGCCGCGTAAGCCCTGATATCGGCCAGAATGCCGTCCAGACCCTGCAGATCCGCCCATTTCAGCGGCCCGCCCCAGAAGCGCGGGAAGCCGTAGCCGAACAGCATCACCATATCCACATCCAGCGGACGGCGGGCAATACCCTCGCCCACCACCTTGGCGGCCTCGTTGACCATGGCGCACATATAGCGCCGCAAAACCTCGGCGTCCGGGAAGTCCCGCGGGGTGATATTCTGCTCTTCCTGATCCCGGGTAATCAGTCCGGCCACTTCCAGGTTCGGAACGCCGCCGCGCGTGCCTTCCTTGTAGATATAGAAGCCTTTACCGGTCTTCTGGCCGAAATCGCCGCCCTCGCAGAGCATTTCGTAGAATCGCGGCACCCGTTCGCGCGGATCGCGGCTCGGGGCGCGGCGCTTGCGGGCGGCCCAGTTGATGTCCAGCCCGGCCAGATCGCCCATTGCAAAAGGCCCCATCGGGAAACCAAACCCGGTTACAACCGCGTCCACCTGATAAGGCGAGGCGCCATCCAGCACCAGATATTCCGCCGCTTTGCGGTAGGCGTTCATGATCCGGTTGCCGATGAACCCGTCGCAAATGCCCGATCGCACCGCGACCTTCTTCAGCCGCTTGCCAAGGGCAAAACCAGTCGCCAGCACCTCTGGCGCGGTATCCTTTGCCACCACAACTTCCAGCAGCTTCATCACATGCGCGGGCGAGAAGAAATGCAGACCGATCACATCCTGCGGCCGGGAGGTCGAAGCGGCAATCTCGTCCACATCCAAATAAGACGTATTTGTCGCCAGCACTGCGCCGGGTTTGCAATGGGCATCCAGCTTGCCAAAGACCTCGCGCTTGACACCCATGTCCTCAAACACCGCTTCAACCACCAGATCCGCTTGCGTCAGCGCAGCATAATCCGTCGCCACAGTCAGCGCCTCGCCGGTCAGCCGATCATATTGCGCCTCAGTGATCTTGCCGCGCTTCAAGGCCCCTTTCAGGTTGCCTTCAATCCGGCCCCGTGCCGCAGCCGTGGCGTCATCGGTCATCTCTATCAGCACCACCGGCAAATCCGCCAGCAGCGCTGCGGTGGCGATTCCCGCCCCCATGGTGCCGCCGCCGATCACCCCCATCAAGGCCACCTCGCGCGGCGCAACGCTCTCCAGCTCCGGCAGTTTGCTGACCGCGCGCTCCGAGAAGAAAGCATGGATCAGCCCCTGCCGCTGATCAGAGCCCATCAGCTCCATGAACAGCGCACGCTCACGCTTGAGGCCCGCCTCAAAGCTCTCCGCCTCAGCCGCTGCCTGCACCGCGCGCACAGCCGTGGCCGGCGACAGCTGGCCGCGCCCCTTTTTCAGCGTGGCTGCATAGGCCGCATCAAAGTCCACCGCTTCCGGCGCGGGCATTTCCCCAACGGCCCGGCGCGGGGCGCCCTGCTCCAGCAGCTCTTGCACATAAGCCAGGCCGATCCCCCGCAGATCCCCCTCTTCGATTTTGTCGATAATGCCCTTTTCCAGCGCCTCCGCGGCGCCGAAATGACGGCCGCTGGTGATCATCTCCAGCGCCGCTTCGGTTCCGGCCAAACGCGGCAGCCGCTGGGTGCCGCCCGCTCCGGGCAGAATGCCCAGGTTGACCTCAGGCAGGCCCATCCTGGCGGACGGCACCGCAATCCGGTAATGCGAGGACAAGGCCACCTCCAGCCCGCCGCCCAATGCCGTGCCATGCATTACAGAGACCACGATCAGCGGCGAGGCCTCGATCCGGCTGCACAGGCCGGGCAGCTGCGGCTCCTGCGGCGGCTTGCCGAACTCGCGGATATCTGCACCGGCAAAATAGGTCCGGCCCTCGCCATAGATCAGTACCGCCTTGGCACCGTCCTGTTCCGCGCGTTCGATCCCGGCCAGCAACCCTTTGCGCACCTCAGCACCCAGCGCGTTCACTGGCGGATTCTGCGCCTTCAGAACAGCAACATCGCCTACACGCTCATACGCTATGGTTTCACTCATCCGGTCATCCTCTTTTTCCCGGTGCGGCAGCAGCTGCGCCCGGCTCTCATCCGATTAGGCACGGCAGCCAAACCGGCGCCAAGCCCCAATGCCGCCAATGGCCGGCAAACCCCGCGTCTGAAACGCCCGGGCGCTGCCAAAGCCGGACATGCCGCCCATTACGTAACAGAAGATTGGCGAATTGAAAACTTCTTGAAACATCTCTCCAAGAGGTACAACCAAGGGTGTAAGGAAATTCGCTGTTCAGCCAGTCTTCACCACACCGCTGGAAATCCAGCCGTCCAGAATTTCCAAAGCTTTGCCGGAAAACGCAGCATCATTGATATGGCAGTCCAGTTCATGCAGCACCGCATTTTCCGGGCAGGAGGCGCGCATTTCATCACAGAACGCCGCCAGCCCTTCCCCATCATGCAGAGGGGCGCCAGGGCGGTCCCACTCGTTGCAACCGCCCGCAGGCAGCAGAACCGCCACCGGCGCCTCTGCCGTTGCCAGTTTGCCGCACATCACCTGCGCCACCTGCCGCCGCTCGGCAGCATCCAGCATCGCGGAGGTGAGCAGCCGGTTGTGGGCATGTGTTTCCCGCCCCTTCAACTGCGTTGGCACCTCCTGCCAGCCGACAAAATCCACCAGGTCATAACAGCCCGGCGCCACCAGCTGCGGCGTGCCTGAGCGCCCGGCATTGGTCATCCGGTCCGCTCCCGCCGACAACCCGCCGAACAAGTGGTTCGACACTTCCTGCGGCGCAAAATCCATCACCGCGGCAAAGGCGCCCTCAGCGGCCAGGCTTTCAAACGCCCGCCCGCCCATTCCGGTGGCGTGAAACACCGCAACCTCAAACCCGCGCGCTTCCAGCGCAGGTTTCAGTGTTACCATATAGCGCAGCACAGTCTTGCCAAACGACGTCATGCCGATCAGCGGCCTGTCCCGTTTTGGCGGCTCCACCGACCGCGCCGCGCCCAGCACCGCACCTGCGGCCTGCGACAGGGACGCCTTGCAAATCGAGTTCAGCCCATAGAGCCCACCCGCCCAAAGGATCATCTGCACATCCGCCGGGATCCGCTCGGGCGGCATCAGCGGTGAAAATGCGACAGTTGAGACGATGTATTTGGGCACCCCCACGGGCAGCGCCGCACACATATCCAGCGCCAGATCAGTGCCCATGGTACCGCCCAGCACAATCACCCCGTCAATGCGCCCCTGCCGGTACAGATCCAGCGCCATAGCCGCGGCACCTGCACCCATGATCTGCATGGCGGTGTTTTCATCCCCCGAGCCAATCGCCACCTCGATCGAGCTGCCGCCGGCCGCGGCCACCTCCTGCTTGCTGACATCCGCGGGCTGGCTGGGATCGCCCAGAACGCTCACATCCATCGTCAGCACCTTGCCGCCCTGCCCGCGGATCACTTCCGCCAGATAGCTCAGTTCATCGTCTTTGGTGTCGTACGTTCCGGCGACTAGTATGGTCATGTCTGCCACAGGCTTTTTCTCCCGTCTTAAAGGCTTCGCAGCGACGGCCATCGGCACGCGCGCGGCCTTTCATCTTTGCAAAAATACTCCCGCCGGAGGCCGCGGGTTTTGCGGCGCAAAACCCGCTTCACAACTGAATCCAAGCGGTTTTCAGATCGATGTATTTGTCCAGCGCATGCAACGACTTATCATGGCCATTGCCGGACTGCCCGACACCGCCCAAGGGCACGGTGTTGTCCGAGCCGCCATAAGTGTTCACATGCACCACACCGGCCCGGATGCCCGCCACCATCCTGTGCGCGCGGGACAGGTTTGCGGTCCAGACACCAGCCGCCAGGCCAAAGTCGGTGGCGTTGGCAAGGCTCAGCGCCTCGTCCTCACTCTCGAACCTTGTCACTGCCAGCACCGGCCCGAACACCTCGCGCTGAAACAGCGCGTGGTCCTGCGCCACTTGGGTGACAATCGCCGGCGACATATATGTACCGCCGGTTTCCTCCAAAATGCGCTTTCCGCCGGTCACCACCTGTCCGCCCTCGGACCGCGCCATGTCCATGAAAGACAGGTTGCGGCGCAGCTGGTCTTCCGAATTCACCGCCCCGATCTGGCTGCTGAGGTCCAGCGGATCGCCCACCTGCAGCGCTTCGGCCTCGGCCTGCAGCATTTCCACAAACGCGTCATGAACCGACGCCTCGACCAGCAGGCGGGACCCCGCGATACAAACCTGCCCGGAGTTACGAAAGATGCCAGCGGCAGACACTTTGGCCGCCTTGGCCAGATCCGGCGCATCCGCAAAGACGATATTCGGGGACTTGCCGCCCAGTTCCAGATAGCAGCGTTTGAGGTTGGAACGCGCCGAGGCCTCCAGCAGTTTGCGCCCGGTGGCGCCCGAACCTGTGAAGGCCAGCACATCGACATCCATCGAGGCGGCCAGCGCCGCCCCGGTTTCGGCACCGGAACCGGTTACCACGTTCAGCACCCCATCCGGCAGGCCGCATTCCGAGCAGATTTCTGCCAGCCGCAGCAGCGTCAGCGAGGCGGTTTCAGCCGGTTTCAGCACCACCGAATTGCCCATCGCCAGCGCCGGCGCCAGCTTCCACGCACCAATCATCAGCGGGAAGTTCCAGGGCACGATGGCGCCCACCACGCCAACCGGCATCCGCTGCACCAGCCCCAGCACATCCGGCGCAGTCGGCGCGATCTCGCCCGGCACCTTGTCCAGCGCCTCGGCATAATAGCGGAAAGTGCCCGCGGCCGATCCCGGCTCGGCCTTCAGGGCCATGTTGTACTCGGTGCCGTTGTCGCGCACGCCCAGCACCGCCAGTTCCACCGCCTCGGCGTCTATCCGGTCAGCTATCCTGTGCAGTACTTTTTTCCGTGCGGCTGGGCTCTGTCCCGCCCAGCGGCGATCCTCATATGCCCGCCGCGCCGAAGCCACAGCGTTTTCGACATCCGTTGCAGAGGCGCCCTGCAGCGTGGTCAGAACAGATCCGTCAACCGGCGAAGCAACTTCGAGTGTCTGGCCCGAACCTTCTTTCCATGATCCTTCAAGAAAGAGTTTTTGCGGCGCCACATCAAGCTGCCGAAGCTTGTCGATGCGCTGTTGGTCTGCCATTCGGCCTCCTTCAGTTCCTTATGGTCCTTCAGCACCCGCAGGATGTGGACCGCCAGAACGATGATGATGAGTAGAAACAGGATGAACGCCACCGGGCGATCAATGAAATCAAAGGGTTCTTTTACCCGCGCCATGGCCGCGCGCAGTTTCACTTCCATGATGCCGCCCAGAACCATACCCAGGATGATCGGCACCGCAGGCAGCGACAGGCGTTTCAGCACATAGCCAAGGATACCAAACGCAGCCGCCATCACGCAGTCGGTGGCGGAATTGCGCAAGCTGTAGACGCCGACAAAGCTGAGCGTCAGGATGCAGACGCCCAGGAACCGGTTGGGGATGCGCACCACCTGGATCAGCGACTTGGTAGCAAAGAGCAGGAAGACAAGAACCAGGACATTCAGCAGCAGCAATGCGAGGTACAGTGCCACCACAAAATCCATGTCGTTCTGAAACAGTCCCGGCCCCGGCACCACGTTGTGCACATAAAAGACCGACAGCATCATCGCCGTCAGCGCCTCACCCGGAATGCCCAGCGCCAGCAATGGCACCATGGCGGCGGCCGGCACCGCATTGTTGGCGGTCTCTGCCGCGATCAGCCCCTCGGAGGAGCCGTTGCCAAAGTCCTGCGGCCGTTTCGAAGTTTTCTGCGCATAGGTGTAGGACATGAACTGGGCAGTGAATTCGCCGACGCCGGGTACCATGCCCATCAGCACGCCGAAAGTTGCCGAAACCCCTGCAACCCGAGGATGGCGCGTCAGCTCGCGCAGGCCCTGGAACATGCCGCCGCGCAGGCGGGTCATGCGGACCTTTTCGTCTTCGTCCGTCAGCAGCACAAAGGCCTGCGAGATTGCAAACAGCCCCAGCACCACCACGATCAGGTTGATGCCGCCCCCCAGAAAGTCCTGCCCGAAGGTATAGCGCTGGGTGTATTTCACCGGCTCCAGCCCGATGGTCTGCAGGAAAATCCCGAAACAGGCCAGGGCGCCGGCAATCAGCGCCTGGCCGCGATGGGCGACAACCACCAGGATGAGGCCCAGAAGGGCGGCCATGAAAATCTCGCGCGAGCCGAACATGGGTGCGATTTTGGCCAGCACCGGGGCAAACAGGATCAGGCAGATGACCGAGAAGATACCGCCAAAGAAGCTGGCGGAATAGGCAAGGCTCAAAGCCCGCTGCGGCTCGCCCCGCGCCGTCATCGGATAGCCGTCATAGGTGGTCAGCGCGTTGACCGCAGTGCCGGGGGTATTGATCAGGATCGCCGGAATGGCGCCGCCATACATAGACGAGCCGTAAATCCCCAACAGCACCGTCAGGCCCACAATCGGATCCATCGAGAACGTCGCAGGCAGCAGGATCGCAATCGCCACCGCCGGGCCGACACCGGGGATGGCGCCGATCAGCACGCCGCCGACAGAACCCGCCAGCAGCGCCAGCGCCACGTCCCAGCGCATCAGGATCTCAATGGCAGAAAGGATAAGGTCCATGACGGGTACTCAGAGATAGAGAATGAAGAAACTGCGGACCGGCCCCGGCAGATACTCATACAGCACTGCCCCCGGAATCTTGACCGACAGAACAGCTTTGAACAGCACAACCACGACCACAGCAAAGACGGCACTGATCCACAGCATGAAGCGGCTGCGATAGCCCATCCGCCAGCTGAGAAGCGGCATGAAGGCCAGCGTCACGGGCAGATAGCCGATGATCGGCACCAGCAGCACATACCCCATGAACCAGCCGGCAAACTCCAATACCTGCGCCCAGCGCTTGACCTCCCGCAGGTCATAGCGGCTGACCCGCCGCCAGGGCAGTTTGTACAGGTGCAGCCCGCCCATCAGCACCATGCCGCCAATGGCGACAGCTGGCCAGAACCGGGGCTGGGCAAACAGCTTGGTTTTGTTGACCCAGGCGGTCTGCTCTGTGATCAGGACCAGCAGCAGCAGCGCAGCCGCCACCAGAAACAAGGCAAAAACCAGCTGTCCGCGCCGTGGTCCGGCAAAGCGGTGTTCACGTTCCGAAGGCATGTGAGTTGTTCATTGTCCGCGCGTGTAAAGAAGCATCGGGATCCCTCAGGACCCCGATGCAGTGGGGGAGGATTACTCCGACAGCAGACCGCTGATGCGGGCCATGGTGCCGATGTCGTTGGCGACCCGTGCGGCACTGTCATCAGCGCTTTGCCAATAAACCAGCGCGCCGGTCTCCTTGGCGACATTCTGGGCGCGTTCGCTCATCACGGTTTTTTCCGCAACCGCGATGATTTTGTCGCGCACATCCTGCGGAGTGTCTTTGGTCACGAACAGACCGTTCCACAGCGCGATGTTCAAGCTCTCGTCCAGCTCGCCGATGGTGGGCGCGTCAGGCACCAGCGGGATGCGCTGATCCGTGATCGAGACCAGCACCTTGACCTGATCCAGGCAGGGCAGCACCAGCTGCAGGGTGGTGTTGATCACATCCGCATCGCCCGAGGCCAGCGTGTTGCAATCCAGCGCATCGAAAGCCGCATCCGATCCCCACTCAAACCCGGCGTTCTTGGCGTAAGCCTTGGTCACTTGGGTCGGGGTCAGCACATCGCCGAAATGCCCCAGCGCCACATCGTTTTCCTTGGCATAGGCGGCCAGCTCTTCCATCGTGCTGTAGGGCGCATCGCCAGATGTGGCGATCACAAAGGGATAGGTCAGGAATATCCCCAGCGGGTCGAATTTCTCAGGCGTCAGCGGCGGGATGTCGATCTGATGGCCCATCACTGGTACGCCGATCACGAAGGAGCCGATGGTATAACCATCGCTCGGTGCATTGGCGACTTCGATGGCACCGGGGAACGGCCCGCCGCCGCCGCCCGGTTTGTTCACCACAGCAGCCGCAACGCCGTATTCGTTCTGAAAATCCTCGGCGATCATCCGCGTCAGGACATCCTCCAGATCACCCGGCGGCCACGGCACGATAAAGTTTACAGGCTTCTCCGGATATTCGGCCTGCGCGGCAACCGCGCCCAGCCCCAGTGCCGCCGCTGCGGCTGCACCTTTCATGAGGGTCTTGAGTTTCATCGTTTTCCTCCCAGTTTTCTTCCCGGCCGTTGCCGATGGTTCGTTATTTGAACCGTTGGTTTGAATTTAGATTGACAGGCAGCCCGCTTATCTGTCAACAAAATTGCATCAAAGGTGCGTCTTTTTCCAAAGGCACCACCTGCCAAGACCAAACAGGGAGAACGGACAGGCCCATGGGAACGGTATCCAAAGCCTTGTCATTACTGACATATTTCAATCACGGCCGGACCGGGATCGGGCTCAGCGACCTCACTCGCCTGTCCGGTATGAACAAGGCCACCGTCTTTCGGCTGATGAGCGAGCTGCAGGAATCAGGTTTTGTCGAACAGACCGACGGCGACCGCATGTACCGGCTTGGCCCCCAGGTTCTGCGCCTGGCCGCCCTGCGCGAGGCGGCGGTTCCGATACTTTCGGTCTCGCGCCGTGTGCTGCGCGATCTGAGCGACGAGACCGGCGAAACCACCCACCTGTCGCTGTTGCAGGGAAGCCAGCTGAATTCGCTGTCGCATGCCTATTCCCCGCGCCACGCAACCAAGGTGATGATGGAGGACGCCGAAGTGCTGACCTTTCACGGCACCAGTTCCGGCATGGCAGTGCTGGCCTATGCCGACCCCGGCTTTGCTGACGCGGCACTGGCACAGCCGTTGCAGGCCCACACACCTGAGACGATCACCGATCCGCAGGACATCCGCGCCCAGCTGGCAGATGTCCGCAGCACTGGAATGGCCCAGTCCATCGGCGGGTTCGAGGCGGATGTGCATTCCCACGCGGTGCCGGTCTTTGGCCCCGACCGCCAAGTGATCGGCGCGCTCGCCGTGGCCGCGCCGGTGTCCCGCATGACCACTGAACAGAAACAACGGATCCCCGCCGCCCTGCGCCGCGCGGGCGCCACCCTTACCCATCGCATCGGCGGCTCGGCGCCTGCGGAATATCCGCAGGACGGTGCCGCCTGACTTCCCCCTCTCCGGCCCGGCGCGGGCCGCATCCAGGAGCTGACCCCATGAAAGACTCCAACTTCCTGAAAGAGCACAACGCCAAATCCCTCTGGCATCCGATGGCGCATCCCGGCGACAGCCTGGCCAACCCGCCTGCCATCATCACCTCGGCCCAAGGGGTGAAAATCACCGATATCGACGGGCATGAGGTGGTGGACGCGGTCGGGGGCCTGTGGAACGTGAACCTCGGCTTTTCCTGCCGGCCCGTGAAAGACGCGATTGCCGCGCAGCTGGACGTGCTGCCCTATTACTCCACCTTCCGCGGCACCACCAACGACCAGGTGATCCAGCTGGCCGAGGAGCTTCGCAAGTTCTTCGTGCCCGATGGCCTCACCCGCGCCTTCTTCACCTCAGGCGGATCGGATTCGGTGGAAACCGCCCTGCGGCTGGCACGCCAGTACCACAAGATCCGCGGCGAGGAGGGCCGCACCAAGTTCCTGAGCCTGAAAAAAGGGTACCACGGCACCCACATGGGCGGCGCCTCGGTGAACGGAAACGCCAATTTCCGCACCCAGTACGAACCGCTGCTGCCCGGCTGCTTCCAGATCCCCGCGCCCTATACATACCGCAATCCGTTCAACGAGACCGACCCCGAACGCCTCGCCCAGCTCTGCCTGCAGGCGCTGGAGGATGAGATTGCCTTCCAAGGCGCCGGCACCATCGCAGCCTTCATCATGGAGCCCATCCTGGGCGCCGGCGGGGTGATCCCGCCGCATGCCAGCTTCATGCCGGGCGTTCGCGAGATCTGCTCCAAAAACGGTATTCTGCTGATTGCAGATGAGGTGATCACCGCCTTCGGCCGCACTGGTTCCTGGACCGGTTCGCGACTCTGGGGTGTGCAACCGGATATGATGGCAACGGCCAAGGCGATCACCAACGGTTACTTCCCTTTTGGTGCCGTGATGATCGCGGACCACATGACGGAGACCTTCGAAAAGGACACCAGCGGAAAGGCCGCCATCGGCCATGGCTACACTTACTCTGGCCATCCTGTAGGCGCTGCAGCAGCGCTGGCCTGCCTTGCCGAAACCCTGCGCCTGAACGTGCCCGAAAACGCTGCCGCCCGCGGCACCCAGATCCATCAGGGGCTGCTGGACCTGCAGCAGAAATACGAGCTGATCGGCGACGTACGCGGCGGCCACGGGCTGATGAGTGCACTTGAGCTGGTGGCAGACCGCAGCACCAAGGCGCCGGCTGACAAGAAAACCACCGGCACGCTGCAGGAAGCGGCCTATGAGGCCGGCGCGATGGTACGGGTCTCCGGCCCCAACATCATCCTGTCACCGCCGCTGGTGCTGAGCGAGGCTGAGGCCGCAACCATCCTCTCCGCCCTGGACGCAGGCCTGGCGGCGGTGAGCTGACACCCGCGCCAGACGCTTCCCCGCCCGGACCGCCAGGTCCGGGCGCCACCAAATACCATGGCGGGCCCGAAGCATATGCTTCGGGCCCGCGCCTTCGGCGGCGCCGCTGACGCGGCGCGGTTGCGGGATACGGAAACGGGCGCAGCTGCCGCAGCCGCGCCCGTTTCCATGTCCCTTGCAGGGATCCCGCTGCGAATATCAGATGAAATGCACGTAGAAATCACGCATCCCATCGCCTTCCAGATCACGGGTCTTGCGCACTTCTTTGCGTTTCATGAAGACGTGGTTGGCGACCAGCTCCGGCCCGACAGCCTCTGCCAGAACGGTGTCCTTCTCCAGATCACTCACTGCCCCTTTCAGATCAGCCGCCGTGCCGTCGCGTGCGTCAGTCCGGTCAAAGCCGTCGCCAGTTTCCATCGGCGGCAGCTGATGGCTGTTTTCCACCCCTAACCGTGCAGCATGAAGCACCGCCGCCACCGCCGTGTAGGGATTGGCCGACGCATCCGCCATCCGGTGCTCCAGCCGCGCCTTGGAGCCGCCTTCGGAACTGATCCGCGTGGTCACATTGCGATGATCGCCGCCCCAGTTCTGCCAATACCCCGACAGCGATCCCGGCTGCAGCCGCATATAGCTGTTGGCGGTTGGCGCAATCAGTCCCGCAAGCCCCTTGTGGTGATGCAACAGCCCCGCCAGACAGCCGCGGGCCAGATCATTCATATGCTCCGGCCCGCCCCGCGGCCCTGAAGACAGCGCATTGCCGCCCGCCTCATCGGCAAAGGAGAAGTTGATATGCATACCCGAGCCGCCAGCCTCGGCCACCGGTTTCGGCATAAAGGTCAGGATAATGCCGTATTCCAGCGCCACCTCCCGCGCCATCAGGCGGAACAGCACGATGTCATCCACCGCCTTCACCGCATCATCAAATGTCAGTGTGTATTCAAACTGCGGGCTGTCGAATTCGGCAGTGATCATGTCGAGCGAAAAACCCATATCATCAGCCATCGCCCAGATCCGGTCGTTGAACCGCAACGGATCGGCAAACGGCCCGGTGCCATAGACCACCCCGCCCGGCGCATCATAGGGCATCAGCCGCCCGCGGTCATCCGCCTGCAGGGCAAAGGCCTCCAGCTCGATCCCGACTTTCGGCGTCAGCCCGTGTTTTTGCCAATCCGCGACCGCCCGCTTCAACGCCCAGCGCGGACACAGCGGCAGCGGCTGACCCTCATCATCATACAAATCCCCCAGCACCACTTTGGTCGAGGCATGCCAACTGTCCCGGATGTCGTCATGCAACCACTTCAGCTCCATATCCGGCAGACCCTGTTTGACCATCGCCCCCGGCGCATCCAGCAGGTCCCTGTCATAATGGGTGCCAAAGACCGACCGGCAGAACCGGGTCGAGTCATCGCCGATCTTGGAGTTAGGCAGGTATTTCCCCCGCATGATGCTGAGGTGATCGCAAAACATCGCGCGCAGGCGGGTTTTCATGGCTCAAGCCCTTCCCAGTTGAACAGTCGTCGGCATCGTGCACCGCATCTTATTTCTTAACATATTTAACGGTTTTCGCAGAGTCTTTCCTGCGCGCAGGCCTAGGCATTATCCAGCCTCCACCCGCACCGGCAGCGACTTGAGTCCGCCGACAAAGTTTGAACGCAGGAACTTATGCGGCCCCGCCGCCTCGATATGGGTGATCCGTTTGGCCAATTCCTGAAACAGCACCGTCACCTCCAGCCGCGCCAGCCACATGCCGAGGCAGACATGCGGACCGAACTGGCCGAACGACAGATGCCGGTTCGGGCTGCGGTGAAGATTCACGTGAAATGGATCTTCGAAATACCCGTCATCCCGGTTCGCCGAAGCAAACCAATACAGCACCTTGTCGCCTTGCCGGATGGTCTTGCCATGCATCTCCACATCCCGCGTCGCGGTGCGGCGGAAGTACAGCGCGGGCGTGGCCCAGCGGATGATCTCATCTGCCGCCGTCTCCCATACCGCGCCGCCCGCCTGCATCTGCGCCAGCAGCTCCGGCTGATGGCACATCGCCTGAATGCCGGCGGCAATCGAATACCGCGTGGTGTCATTGCCCGCCGCAACCAGCAGGCAGAAGAAATTGCGGAACTCGGTCTCAGTAATGACCGAACCATCCTTGGCCGGTTCCAGGATCAGATCCAGCACACCGGATGTATCCCCCTTGCGCGCTTTTGCCTCCATCAGCTCTTTGGCATAGACGTACAGCTCCGCCCCGGCGGGAGAGTTGAAGGGCATCATCCGGAATTCGTCCGTCTGCATCTTGTCCAGCACATGCGAGGTGAAATCCGGATCGGTATTGGCAATCAGCGCGTCGCCTTTTTCCACCAGCCAGGGCAGGTCTTCTTCCGGCAGGCCCACCACCCGGCCCAGCATCCGCATCGGCAGCTGCCGGGCAATCTCCTTGGTGGCGTCAAATTCCCCTTTGGCCAGCGCCTGATCCAGAATCTCCGCACAAAGGTCGCGGATATCCTGCTCATACTGCGCCATGGTGGTTTTTGAGAACGCCTTCAGCAATTTCATCCGCACCTTGGAATGATCCGGCGGATCGGTTTCCTGAAAGGTGCGCCGCGCCAGGTATTCCTCGTAGGATTGGTCCTCCATCCGGATCCCGCGGGCCGAGGAGAACACCTCGGTGTTCTTGTTCATCACCGTGATGTCTTCATAGCGGGTGACCGACCAGAAATTCTTGCCGCCCGCATATTCGGTCCAATGCAGCGGGTCCTCGCGCCGCAGCCGCGCAAAGGTGTTGTGCGGCGCACCATCGGCAAAGACGTCATGGCTGCTCAGATCCGCATAGCCGTCATCGGTGGGGGTCCAAACTGTCATTGCGGGCTTCCCTAACTTGCTTACGGATGTATATTAATGGTGACCTTAAATATGTAAATAATAATCTTGCGAGCGCTCTCATGCATTTGGCCATTCTGATGACCAACACCGACGAAAGCGAATTTGCCCAAAGGCATCCAAAGGACGGGGAAAAATTCACCGATCTGATCCGGATAGCCCGGCCAGACTGGCGTACTTCGGTGTTTGCCGTGAAAGACGGAGATTTCCCGCAGGACCTGTTTGCTTTTGGCGGCGCAATGATCACCGGCAGCCCGGCCTCGGTCCGCTCCGGTGCCCCCTGGGTGGCGCAGCTGCTGGACTTGATCCGCGACGCCCACACCCGCCGGTTTCCGCTGTTCGGCGCCTGCTTCGGCCATCAGGCCATCGCGCTGGCCCTTGGCGGCGGCCTGGATCTCAACCCAGACGGCTGGGTGCACGGGCTGACCCGCAACAAATTGCTGAACCGCCCGGACTGGGCCGCACCGTTGCCGGATGAGGTGAAGCTTTACGGCTCCCACTGCGAATGCGTCCGCACACTGCCGCAAGACGCAACCCCGCTCAGTGAATGGAATGGCATGAACACTGGCTTCACCCTGGGACGCCACATCTTCACCACCCAGCACCACCCGGAAATGTCCCGCAGCTTCATGACAGCGCTGACCGAAGAAATGCAGCAGACCCTCGGCCCCGAAGCACACGCCCGCGCGCTGGACAGCCTTACCGGGCGCTCAGACCAGCAAGCCTTTGCCGAGAGCCTCGCCCGCTTCTTCGAGCAAGCCCGGCAACCCTGACCCGCCGGCTTCTTTCTGGTCAAAAATACCCCCGCCGGAGGCACGGGACCGCCAGGTCCCGTTCAACTCAAATGTCAGCCCAATGCGGCGAGCAGGTCCATCACCGTGACCTGATCGAACTGAACATGGGAAATCATCGCCGCCTCCGCTCCCTCACAGTCATGGGCAGTGATCAGCACAGCAATCTCCCGGTGTTCCTTGGCGGATTGGGCAATGGCGCCGGGGTAACGGTAGCGCGCCCGGTAATACGCCATCAGCTTGCGTGCATTGGTTTTGATCATCTCGACCAGAAAGGGGTTGCCCGATCCTTCGGCCACACAGGCATGAAACCGCAGGTTCAGCTGGTAATAGCCTGCCGGATCACCATCGCCCTTTTCCGCTGCATGCTTTTCACATGCCGCAACCGCCGCCTCCAGCTCCCTGGCCTGAACCGGAGACAGCCGCCGTGCTGCCAGCGCCGCCGCCTGGCCCTCAAGCCGGGCATGGACTTCCAGAATTGCCAGAAACTCCTCCAGCGTCGGCTTGAACAGCACCGCGCCCTTGCGCGGCAGCCGTTTGATCAGCCCAATTGCTTCCAGCTGGATAAAGGCTTCTCGCACCGGCGTGCGGGAGACACTGTGACGCTCCACCAGCTCGCTCTCCTCCAGCGGCGCGCCGGGCACCAGCCGGCCCGCCTCGATGTCCTGAAGGATTGCGTTCAGAACCTGCTCTGTCTGACCTGCCATTGCGCCGCCTTTGATGCGTTTGCGGCCAATTTATGCCTGCGCTCCTTGCATGGCAACGCGCAATGGGGGGCCCTGCCCCCGCCCTGCGGGCTCCCCCGGAGTATTTGTGCAAAGGTGAATGTGCAGCGCAGTTATTGCGGCACCGGCCCGCGGTATTTCTCTGTCAGCTCCGGCGCCGCCTCATCCGCCTTATAGACGCCCAGCAGAATGCCCTTGCGCCCTGATTTCCCACGGCGCGCCTTGATCTGCCCATCCGACAGGGTGATCCGCTGCGACATCCTGAGACCCCATTCCAGCAGCCGGTCATACATCAGATCAATGATCTCCTGATGCGCATCTCCCTTGGCCAGGTCCACCAATTCCTCCGGGTCGCTTTCCAAGTCGAACAGCATCGGCCGCAGCCCGCCTTCGGCATGCATGAACTTCCAGCGCTTGTCCGTCACCATGAACAGCCGCGCATCCTTGGGCTCCAGCCCCAGCTTTTCGCACAGCGGCATGGTGGAATAGTCGAACTCGGCAATTGCATACTCCCGCCAGGCCGGGGTTTCACCGCGCAGGAACGGCATCAGCGAGCGCCCCTCCAGGATATGCGGCGCCGGATCGCCGCCCGACGCCTCCAAGAAGGTCGGCAACAGGTCGATCGCCTCCACCAGTTCATCGCAGGTTGTTCCACGTGCAGCATCCGCATCTGCCCGCGGGTCATAGATGACCAGCGGCACCTTGATGGAGGGGTCATGGAACAGGTTCTTCTCGCCCAGCCAATGATCACCCAGATAATCGCCATGGTCCGAGGTCACCACGATCATCGTGTCCTGCATCCGCCCGGTATCTTGCAGCCAGGCAAACAAGCGGCCCATCTGGTCGTCGGCCTGTTTGATCAGCCCCATGTAGGCGGGGATCACCTTGTTTCGCACCTCATCCCGGCTGAAGGTCTTGCCAATCCGGTTGTTCATAATGCCGTCAAACACCGGGTGGGCATCCGCGCGTTCACTGTCCGAGCGCACCACCGGCAGCACATGCTCTGGCCCGTACATACTGTGATACGGCGCGGGCACGATATAGGGCCAATGCGGTTTGATATAGCTGAGATGCGCACACCAAGGGCCGTTGGCCTGATCAATAAACGCCATCGCCTGAGTTGTCAGCCATGGGGTTTCACTGTCTTCTTCGGCGATATTCGCGGGCTTGTCCGCATTGATCATGAACCAGCCGGAGGCGACTTCATTGCCTTCCACCCCGGCGTTGGCAAAGTCGTTCCAGGGGTTATCGCCCGGATAGCCCTTCCCTTTCAGGTACTCATTATAGGGGCTGCGTTTTTGGTCATAGAACCCGTCCGGCCCTTCTGCCCACAGCCCGTCATCCCGCACCCACGGGTCAAACCCGCATTCCGACTGGCGCACGCCGATCACGCTGTCCGGCGCCAGCCCCAGCCGCTGCATCCCTTCCGCATCAGCCACCATATGCGTCTTGCCGATCAGGTGGCAGCCCATGCCCGCCTTGCGCAGATGGTCGCCCATGGTCCATTCCCCCACCCGCAGGGGGTAGCTGTTGAACTGCACCCCATGGCTGGAAGGGTAGCGCCCGGTATAGCTCGACATCCGGGACGAACCGCAGGTGGGCGATTGCACATAGGCGCGGGTAAAGCGCACGCCCCTGGCCGCCAGCCCATCAATGTTGGGCGTGTGCAGATGCGGATGGCCAGCGCAGCTTAGATAATCGAACCGCAACTGGTCGAACATGATGTAAAGAATGTTCATCGGCACCTCCCGTTAAGTTCCGGAATTATTGAACACGTGAAGCAAAATGGCGAGGATGAATTACCTCAACAGCCAAGCCCCGCCCGCGGCGCACTCCCCGCCCGCAGTTTTTCCAAAGGCAAGACATAACATGACCGATACACCCGATCCCGGAACCATCCGCACCGCCCGGAGCGAAGACGCCTCCTGTCTTGTGGCCCTGTCCATCGAAGTGTGGATTGGCACATATCTGCGCCAAGGCATCAGCAGCTTCTTTGCGGACTATGCGCTTGGCCAATTCACCCGCGAACACTTTCTTGATCTTGTGAACCGCCCTGCAGAAACGCTGCTGGTTTCAGAAAACAGGGAAGGAATAGACGGCTATATCCGGGTGTCACACGGCAACCCGTGCCCAGGCAGCAGCAGCTCAGAAACTGAGATCTCCACTCTCTACGTGCAGCCCCGGCACCAGGGTAAGGGCCTGGGACAATCCCTGCTTGCTGCGGGGATAGAGGCGTGCCGCACCAACGGCTGGGACGCCCCGTGGCTGGCCACCAACTCAGAAAACAAAGGCGCCATCGCCTTTTATCTCAACCACGGCTTTGAAAAATCGGGCCTCACCCATTTTCAGGTTCAGGACAGACGCTACCCCAACGACGTCCTGCACTGCATTGATTTTTAAAACCGGATCACAGCGCATGTACCGGCGAAGGATTGAAGTCAGCAGGACTCGTTACACAATTTCAGCTCTTGGAATTTTTCCGTTACATTTAACTTGCCGCGAATCATCTTCCGGCGTATCACCGACCCAACGGTCGGCTTATCCCTGCCGCCGCCACAGGAGACGCGAACACCCATGGATGCTTTCATCTGCGATGCCACCCGCACCCCGATCGGCCGCTACGGCGGCGCGCTGAGCCAGGTGCGGACCGATGACCTTGCCGCCCTGCCGATTGCCGCCCTGGCGGCGCGCAACCCGGATGCGGACTGGGGTACCTTGGATGACGTGATCCTGGGCGACGCCAACCAAGCCGGCGAAAGCAACCGCAATGTCGCCCGCATGGCCGCCCTGCTGGCAGGCCTGCCTGCCACCGTGCCCGGCACCACCATCAACCGCCTCTGCGCCTCCGGCATGGATGCGGTCGGCATGGCATCGCGCGGTATCAAGGCGGGTGATTATGACATGGCCATCGCCGGCGGTGTTGAGAGCATGTCGCGCGCACCCTTTGTGATGCCCAAGGCAACCTCCGCCTTCACCCGCGCCAATGAGGTTTATGACACCACCATCGGCTGGCGTTTCGTGAACAAGAAAATGCACGAGATGTACGGCACTGATTCCATGCCGCAGACTGCCGACAACGTCGCGGCGGATTACGGCATCTCCCGCGACGATCAGGACGCCTTTGCTGCCCGCAGCCAGGCCCGCTGGGCCGCAGCGCATGAGGCGGGCCTTTTCAACGACGAAATCACCCCGGTGACGATCCCCCAGCGCAAGGGTGAAGCCCTGGTGGTGGACACCGACGAACACCCGCGCCCCGGCACCTCGGCTGAAAAGCTCTCGGGCCTCAAGGGCGTCAACGGACCGGACAAGACCGTCACCGCAGGCAACGCCTCCGGCGTCAATGACGGTGCTGCGGCGATCCTGATGGCAAATGAAGCCGCGGCCGCGAAAAACGGGTTGAAACCGATGGCGCGCATCGTCGGCATGGCCGCCGCCGGGGTTGAGCCGCGTATCATGGGCATCGGCCCGGTGCCTGCGACCCGCAAGGTGCTGGCCCGCACCGGCCTGACCATCGACCAGATGGACGTGATCGAACTGAACGAGGCGTTTGCCTCCCAGGGCCTCGCCACGCTGCGCGAACTTGGCCTTCAGGACGACGCGCCCCATGTTAATCCCAACGGCGGTGCAATTGCACTGGGCCACCCGCTTGGCATGTCCGGCGCGCGGCTGGTGCTGACTGCCGCCTATCAATTGCAACGCACCGGCGGGCGTTATGCGCTTTGCACCATGTGCGTCGGCGTCGGACAGGGCACCGCCCTGATCCTCGAACGCGTGTAACAAACCCAAGGGAGGTCCCAGACATGTATGCTCAGATGGTCAAATCCGAAGCGACCCAGGACGATCCGGAACAGCTGGCGGCCTTTCAGGCGCGCATCGACGCGGGCGAGAAGATCGAGCCCAAGGACTGGATGCCCGAAGGCTACCGCAAGACGCTGATCCGCCAGATCGGCCAGCACGCGCATTCGGAAATCGTCGGCCAGCTGCCCGAAGGCAACTGGATCACCCGCGCGCCGACGCTGGAGCGCAAGGCGATCCTGCTTGCCAAGGTTCAGGATGAGGCAGGCCACGGTCTGTATCTGTACTGTGCGGCGGAAACGCTGGGCGTGTCGCGCGACGAGATGACCGAGATGCTGCTGGACGGGCGCATGAAGTATTCGTCGATCTTCAACTATCCGACGCTGAACTGGGCCGACATCGGTGCGGTCGGCTGGCTGGTTGACGGTGCGGCGATCATGAACCAGGTGCCGCTGCAGCGGACCTCCTTCGGCCCCTATTCGCGCGCGATGATCCGGGTGTGCAAGGAAGAAAGCTTTCACCAGCGCCAGGGCTATGACGCCATCCGCAAGATGGCCGAAGGCACTCCGGCGCAAAAGAAGATGGCCCAGGATGCGCTGAACCGCCTGTGGTACCCGTCGCTGATGATGTTCGGCCCGTCCGACAAGGACTCGGTCCATTCCGCCCAGTCGATGGCCTGGAAGATCAAGATGAACACCAACGACGAGCTGCGCCAGAAGTTTGTCGACCAGACCGTGCCGCAGGCCGAATACCTTGGCCTCACCGTTCCCGACCCGGATCTGAAGTGGAACGAGGAGCGCGGCCATTATGACTACACCGACCCGGACTGGAACGAGTTCTTTGACGTGATCAAGGGCAACGGCCCCTGCAACGTGGACCGCCTTGCCGCCCGCAACAAGGCCTGGGACGACGGCGAATGGGTCCGCGACGGGCTGTTGGCGCATGCCAAAAAGAAGGCCGCGCAAAAGCACGCTGCCGAATAACCCCAAGCATTCCGGCGCTCTGCCCGTTTTCGAACACTGCGGCGGCGCCCCCTCAGCCAGGAGGATTTAAGACATGAAAAACGAATGGCCCCTCTGGGAAGTCTTCATCCGTGGCCAGCACGGGATGAGCCACCGCCACGTCGGCTCCCTGCACGCGCCGGACGCCGAGATGGCGATCAAGAACGCCCGCGACGTCTATACCCGCCGCAACGAAGGCGTGTCGATCTGGGTGGTTGAGGCCAACCACATCGCCGCGTCGTCTCCCAGCGACAAGGGCCCGCTTTATGAGCCGTCCGAGTCCAAGGTCTATCGCCACCCGACCTTCTTCGACATCCCCGAAGAAGTGGGGGCAATGTAATGACCCGCCCGCTTAACAAAGATGAGGCATTCACCCAGTTTCTGCTGCGGATGGGTGACAACACCCTGATCCTCGGCCACCGGGTCAGCGAATGGTGCGGCCATGCGCCGGTGCTGGAAGAGGACATCGCACTGGCCAACACCGCGCTGGACATGATCGGCCAGACCCAGATGTGGCTCGGCCTCGCGGCTGAGGTGCAGGGAGACGGCAAATCCGCCGACGATCTGGCTTTCCTGCGCGATGCTTGGGATTTCCGCAACGTGCTGCTGGTGGAAGTGCCGAACGGCGACTTTGGCCGCACGCTGATGCGCCAGTTCCTGTTCGATGCCTGGCATTCGATCCAGCTGGGCCGGCTGATGAAATCCTCTGACGAACGCGTCGCCGCGATTGCCGAGAAGGCCTCGAAAGAAGTGGCTTATCACCTGGAACGTTCCGCCGATACCGTGGTGGGCCTGGGCGACGGTACTGAGGAAAGCCACCGCCGCATGCAGGAAGCACTGGACTATCTCTGGCCCTACGCGGGTGAGATGTTCCAGTCCGACAGCGTGGACGCGGAAATGGTCAAAGCGGGCATCGCACCCGACCCGGCCTCCCTGCGTGAGGAATACGACGCGCTGATCACCCGCATCCTGGGCGACGCAACGCTGACCATCCCGGAAAGCCGTTTTGCCCATAAGGGCGGCCGCACCGGCGCGATGCATACCGAGCACCTGGGCCATCTGCTGACCCAGATGCAATGGCTGCAGCGCGCCTATCCCGGCGCCAAGTGGTAAGGCCACGGCCAAAGAACTGAGGGCGGCCCCCGGCCTCGGGTGGGGGTGAAGCCCCCTCCCGTGGGGGAGGTCGGGGGCTGCCCGGCCTATCGTCCGGGCGGTGCATAGCAAGGATAAACCGCATGAGCCAAGTGACAACTCAGCCAAGCATCAACCAGATCTGGGAGTGGCTCGACGCTGTGCCCGATCCGGAGATCCCGGTGATCTCGCTGGTGGATCTGGGCATCATCCGCGATGTCGCTTGGGAAGGGGAAACCCTCGTGGTCAGCGTCACCCCGACCTACTCCGGCTGCCCGGCAACTGCAGTGATTGCCCTGGATATCGAAACCGCCCTGCGCGGCCACGGTGTTACCGATCTGAGACTGGAAACCCAGATCTCCCCCGCCTGGACCACCGATTGGCTGTCCGACAAGGGCCGCGCCAAGCTGGAGGACTACGGCATCGCCCCGCCCCAGGCCGCAGGCGGCCCGGAAAAATGCCCCAACTGCGGCAGTACACATGTCACCAAGGTCAGCCAGTTCGGCTCGACCCCCTGCAAGGCCCACTGGCGCTGCCAGGACTGCCTTGAACCCTTTGATTATTTCAAGTGCATCTGAGGAGACCCTGATGGCGCGCTTTCACGACCTTGAAGTCACCGACGTCCGTAAAACCATCCGCGATGCGGTGGTTGTCACCCTGAAGCCCGCGGGCGGCGCGGCAGAAGAATTCGATTTCACCCAAGGCCAGTACCTGACCTTCCGCCGCGACTTCGACGGCGAGGAGTTGCGCCGCAGCTACTCGATCTGTGCCGGACGCGATGAGGGCATCCTGCAGGTCGGCATCAAGCGCGTCGACGGCGGCGCGTTTTCAACCTGGGCCAACACCGACCTGAAGGCCGGCGACACCCTGCAGGCGATGGCGCCGATGGGCAGTTTCTTCACCCCGCTTAATGAGGCGGCCGAGAAGCACTACCTGGGCTTTGCCGGCGGTTCCGGCATTACCCCGGTACTGTCGATCCTCAAGACCACGCTGGCGGCAGAGCCGAACGCCTCCTTCACACTGGTCTACGCCAACAAGGGCGTGAACACGATCATGTTCCGCGAGGAGCTGGAGGATCTCAAGAACCTCTACATGGGCCGCTTCAACGTGATCCATGTGCTGGAATCGGACGCGCAGGAAATCGACCTGTTCACCGGTCTGGTGACCGAGGAGAAATGCGCCCAGCTGTTTGAGCGTTGGATAGATATCAAATCGGTCGGCACCGCCTTCATCTGCGGCCCGGAACCGATGATGCTGGGCATCGCCGCCGCGCTGCGCACTGCCGGTCTGGACGACAGCCAGATCAAGTTTGAGCTGTTCGCCTCTGCCCAGCCGGGCCGCGCCAAACGCAAGGCCGCCGCAAGTGATGCTGCCAGCAGCGCCAATCAGACCAAGGCTGCGATCACCTTGGACGGCGCCACCCAGACCGTCGAGATGGGCAAGGACATGACCCTGCTGGATGCAGCGTTGGAAAACGCAATGGATGCGCCCTATGCCTGCAAGGCCGGCGTTTGCTCCACCTGCCGCTGCAAGGTGCTGGAGGGTGAAGTCGAGATGGTCGCCAACCATGCGTTGGAGGATTACGAGGTAGAGAAGGGCTATGTGCTGTCCTGCCAGGCCTATCCGGTCACTGACAACGTCGTGGTCGATTACGACCAGTAACGCCTGCCCAAGGGAGAACGGATCATGACTGATGACATGAGTATTGAGAACTACTTGGCTCAGGGCGGCGTGCTCAGCAACCCTTCCAACGTGCCGCCGCGCTACCGCGCCGAACTGATGAAGATGATGGCAACCTTTGTTGACAGCGAATTGGCGGGCGCCGCGGGCTTTGCCGACATCATCAACGAAGGTCCGGGCATCAAGGCCCGCATCGCCGCCGCCAAGATCGTGCTGGAGAAAAGCGACAGCGCCGAAAAAGTCCTGCGCATTATGGGTGACTTCGGCGCGGATATTGAGCGTTATGCCGACCACCACCCCTGGACTGCCCGGCTGGAACGCGGCGCGGATATCGGCCAGAGCCGGACCAAGCACGACATGCGGCTGGCCGTGTTCAACTACCCGCTGGAAGGCTGGGCGGATGCGGTGATGATGAACCTCTTGATGGGCCGTGCGGTGGCACTGCAGCTGGAGGAGCTGTCCCATGTCTCCTACCAGCCGCTGGCCGAAGCCTTCCGCGCTATTCTGCCCGTCGAGGCACACCATGCTGAACTGGCCGAAGAAGGCCTGATGGTGCTGGTGGAGGCGCAAGGTACTGATGCCCTGCAGGAGCTGGCAGATTACTGGTGGCCGCGCGTGGCCGCAAGCTTTGGCCAGGAAGCATCGGAGAAGTTCGAAGGGCTCAAGGCCATGGGTCTGCGCCGCACCCCGAATGCCGGGCTGAAAGCCCGATGGCAGCAGGACGCTGGGGCCATTCTTGGCAAGACCGGGCTGAAACCGGCTGCGTAGCAAACCGGAGCCAGGCACTCCCGTCCGGGCCTGCGCGCATCAAGATGCGCTTGCCCGGTTGGGCCGGGCGCGCCTTGCGGCGCGCAGGACCCTGCCGGCAGCACACGCAAGAGTTGATCAGGTCAGCATTACTGTCCGAATGTTTCGCGCGCGAAACAAATGGGCAGCAATACTGACCTACAAGACGCCACGTCAGATCCGCGACGCCCGCCGCATAAGGCACTGAAAAACATGATACTTGCGCATCTCAAGGTCGCTATTCCACCCGTCTGGACCGCAAGCCCGTCTGGACGGCCGCACCAACTCTGCCTAGGTTTCGCCACGTAAAGCGAGGGCAATGAAATGGCAGCGGGCAGCACTATCCGGACCTATTTTGACGGCAAATGGCATGACGGCAACCTGGCGGTGATGCGGGCCGCGGATCATGCGATGTGGCTGGGGTCTTCGGTGTTTGACGGCGCCCGGTTCTTTGACGGGGTGACCCCGGATCTGGACCTGCACTGCGCCCGCACCAATGCTTCGGCCCAGGCGCTGATGATGACGCCTACGCTTTCGGCAGAGCAGATGGTGGAGGTAGTCCGCGAAGGGTTGGAGGGGTTTGCGGCTGGTGTTGCGGTCTATATCCGGCCCATGTACTGGGCGGCCGACGGGGATGAAACCCTGATCGCGCCCAAGGCGGACAGCACCTGCTTTGCGGTCAGTCTGGAGGAAATCCCGATGGCGCCGGAAGCTGCTGCGGCAACGCTCACCCGCACCCGCTTCCGCCGTCCCGTCCTGGAAAACGCGGTGGTGAATGCCAAGGCCGGCTGCCTGTACCCCAACAACGCCCGGATGCTGCGGGAGGCACGCAGCAAAGGGTTCTCCAATGCGCTGGCGCTGGATGCGATGGGCAATGTGGCGGAAACCGCGACCAGCAATGTCTTCATGGTGCGCGATGGCGAGGTGTTCACTCCGATCCCAAACGGCACGTTTCTGGCCGGCATCACCCGCGCCCGCCACATCGGCCACATGCGCGCAGACGGTATCAAGGTACATGAGTGCGTGCTAGGCTATCAGGACTTCGAAGAGGCCGACGAGGTCTTTCTCTCCGGCAATATGAGCAAGATCACCCCAGTCACCGCCTTTGACGCGTGCCAGTATCAGGCCGGTCCCGTAGCCAAGCTGGTGCGCGATATGTACTGGGACTGGGCGTCCGGCCAGCGGTAACGTTCTGCGCGCACAGCGCTGCCGGCCAAGGCTCCCGTCCGCCTGCGGCCTTTTTTTGCAAAAGCCCGCGATGCGGTTGGGCATTGCACCGTGCCTGCGCACGGTGCCGCGCCGCGCATCTGCGCGGCGCCCGGCCCAATGCCGCCAAGGGGGTTCCGGCACAGCCGGAAACTCCTGCGGGAGCGGGAGCGCCCCCTCAAGCCTGACTGGCGGTATGCCTAGAGCCAGATGAACGCAACGGCCAGGCAGTTGTGGCTCTATTGCCTGATGCGCCCGCTTGGTTCATGATCCGCTGCGGAACAACGAGAGAGCGAAGATGCGCAAATTCCTAGTGGTCCTGGATGACAGCCGCGAATGCCTGAACGCGATGCGCTTTGCCGCGATGCGGGCGGCGCATACCGGTGCGGGCGTGACCATCCTGTCAGTCATCCCGCCGGATGAGTTCAACCATTGGATCGGAGTCGGCGAAGTGATGCGGGAAGAGGCGCGCGAGCGGATCCACGCCCATTTCGAGGTCTTTGCCAAATGGATGCGCGACCGCCAAGGCGTCGACCCCGATCTGGTGATCCGCGAAGGCGAACCGGTGCCCGAAATTCTGAAGTACATTGAGGACGACGCGGAAATCGGCGTGCTGGTACTGGGTGCCGGCACCGGGCGCAAAGGGCCGGGACCGCTGGTCACTCAGCTGACCAAAACATCCGGCGCCCTGCCGGTGCCGATCACCATCGTGCCAGGCGATCTGTCGAAAGAAAAACTGGAAGCCATTACCTGACAGTTTTTTTTTGGGGGGGTAAAGCCAATGGAACGCAGTGTCGCTTTCTGGTTCGAATTTGCCTCCACCTACTCCTATCTCAGCGCGATGAGGATCAGCAGCGCCGCCAAAGCGCGCGGCATTGCTGTTATCTGGAAGCCGTTTCTGCTGGGTCCTATCTTTGCCGCCCAGGGCTGGGACACGTCGCCGTTCAACCTCTACCCGGCCAAAGGGCGCTATATGTGGCGCGACATGCAGCGGATCTGCGCAGCCCGCGGTCTGCGGTTCCGCCACCCCGATCCGTTTCCGCAAAACGGACTGATGGCTGCACGGCTGGCGCTGGCCGCATCGGAGCAGGACCGGACCGAAGCTTTTGCACAGGCCGTGTATCTGGCCCAGTTCGGCGACGGGGCCGATATCTCCGCCGAACCCGTTCTGCTGGACTGTTTGCACAAAGCTGGACTGGATGCGGACCTGCTGGACCGCGCGCAATCGCCTGAAATCAAATCGGCACTGCGCGCACAGACCGAGGCGGCCAGCTCCGCAGGCATTTTCGGCGCGCCCAGCTTCACCAGCGGCACAGAACTGTTCTGGGGCGACGACCGGCTGGAACAGGCTTTGGATCACGCCGCAGCCCGAACGATTTAGAATAGTTCCAAATCTTGACTTGGCGGGCCGCAGGGCGCATATCGGGGGCACGCTTAACGGAGACCCGACATGTTCATTCAGACTGAATCCACGCCCAACCCGGCGACGCTGAAATTCCTGCCGGGCCAGACCGTTCTGGAAGCAGGCACCGCTGATTTCCCAAGTGCTGATGCCGCAGGCAAATCGCCGCTGGCCTCGCGTATCTTTGCGGTAGACGGCGTGACCGGCGTCTTTTTCGGCAATGACTTTGTGACCGTGACCAAGGCGGACAGCGTTGAGTGGGACCACATCAAGCCCGCTATCCTGGGCGCGGTGATGGAGCATTTCCAATCCGGCCAGCCGGTGATGGCGGACGGCTCGGCCGACCCAGCCTCCGGCCATGCCGAGCATTCCGGCGAGGATGCCGAGATCGTCAACCAGATCAAGGAGCTGCTGGACAGCCGGGTGCGCCCGGCGGTGGCTCAGGACGGTGGCGACATCACCTTCCACGGCTTTGACCGCGGTGTGGTCTATCTGCATATGCAGGGCGCCTGCGCCGGCTGCCCGTCTTCGACCCTGACCCTGAAGATGGGTATCGAGAACCTGTTGCGCCATTACATCCCGGAAGTCACCGAGGTGCGCCCGGTTGCTGTCTGACTGGCTGCGAAAGGGCAAACCATGACGTCCGAACCGCTGGTTCTGGGTTTTGACACATCGGCCGCGCATTGTGCGGCCGCTTTGCTGCGCGGCGATGTGGTGCTGGCCTCCCGGCTCGAGGAAATGACCCGCGGCCAGGCTGAGCGGCTGATGCTGCTGCTGGAGGAGGTGCTGGCCGAAGGCGGTGCCACCTGGCAGGATCTGGATGCGATTGGCGTTGGCATCGGCCCCGGCAATTTCACCGGCATCCGCATTGCCGTTTCCGCCGCCCGCGGGCTGGCGCTGGGGCTGGAGGTGCCGGCGGTGGGCGTCGACGGGTTTGAGGCCCGCGCTGCCGAAGGCACCCTGCCCGCCGTGCCCGCCCCGCGCGATCAGATCTATGCCGCATTGCCCGGCGAGGCACCGCGTCTGATGCCGCGCCAGGAGGCTGAAGATGCCGCCCGCGGTGCCGGGCTGGCCTTTGCGCCCGAGGCAAGCCCGGCGGGGATTGCCGAAGCTGTTGCACGCATTGCCGCTGCACAGTTCCGCACCGTGACTGAGCCGCCTGCACCGCTGTACCTGCGCGCTGCAGATGCGGCGCCTTCCAGTGATGTTCCGCCTGCGCTGATTGATGAGTGAACCGCTGACACCAAAGAAGATGGCCGCGACCCATGCCGCGGCCTTTACCCGGTCCCGCCCTTGGAACGCGGCAGAGTTTGCCGCACTGCTGGACAGCCCGCTGGTTTTCGCCGCCGGCGATGCCCGCTGTTTTGCCCTGGTGCGGGTAATTGCCGATGAGGCGGAACTGCTGACAATTGCCACCGATCCTGCGCATCAGCGCCAGGGATTGGCGCGGCGCTGCATGGCCGAGTGGGAAACAGCCGTCCTGGATCGAGGTGCCGCCGAAGCCTTCCTGGAGGTGGCCGAGGACAATGCCCCAGCGCAGGCACTTTACCGGGCCGGCGGATTCGCGGAGTGCGGCCGCCGGAAGGGCTACTACCCCCGCCAGGGTGCCGCCGCAGCGGACGCGATCCTGATGCGGAAAGCGTTACCTTAGGCCAGTTGCGCGGATTCCGCACCATTTGGTCAAAAAGCGGTTGACCCCCTCCCCGACCTGCAGGCTAAATTGCCGCACCCTTTAAGGCCTGAACGGGGCCGGGCAGCGGAAAACCCCCGCTGCATCCAACAATAATGACAGTGGGAGTTAACCTGATGACCCTGATGAAATCGCTGATGGGCGCAGCCGCGTCGCTGGCCCTGACCGCAGGTGCCGCGCTGGCCGAGCCTGCGCTGATCTTCGACCTGGGCGGAAAGTTCGACAAAAGCTTTAACGAGGCGGCCCATGGCGGCGCCCAGCGCTGGGCCGATGAGACCGGCGGAAACTACCGCGAGATCGAGCTGCAGTCCGAAGCCCAGCGCGAGCAGGCGCTGCGCCGCTTTGCCGAGGCCGGCGCCAACCCGATTGTGATGGTCGGTTTTGCCTTTGCCGATGCCCTGGGCCAGGTGGCTGCGGATTATCCTGACACCAAATTCACCATCATCGACATGGTGGTTGAAGGCGACAACGTGCGCTCGGTTGTGTTCAACGAGCACGAAGGTTCCTATCTGGTTGGCATGATGGCGGCGATGGCGTCGAAATCGAACACTGTCGGCTTTATCGGCGGCATGGACATTCCGCTGATCCGCAAGTTCGCCTGCGGCTATGCCGAAGGGGTCAAGGCGGCCAATCCGGACGCCAACGTGATCTCCAACATGACCGGCACCACGCCGGCGGCCTGGAACGACCCGGTGAAGGGATCCGAGCTGACCAAGGCGCAGATCAGCCAGGGCGCTGACGTGGTCTATGCCGCGGCAGGCGGCACTGGCGTCGGCGTGCTGCAGACCGCAGCTGACGAAGGTATCCTGTCGATCGGCGTGGACAGCAACCAGAACCACCTGCATCCGGGCAAGGTGCTGACCTCGATGACCAAAAAGGTCGGTAACGCCGTGTTTGAGGCCTTCACCGACGGCACGGACATGGAAACCGGCTTCTCTGTCATGGGCCTGGCCAACGGCGGTGTCGGCTATGCCATGGACGAGCACAACGCCTCCCTGGTCTCTGCCGAGATGCAATCCGCCGTGGATGAAGCTGCCGCCAAAATCGCCTCGGGCGAGATCAAGGTGCACGATTACATGTCGGATGACAGCTGCCCCGCGCTGAGCTTCTAAAGAGAAAGCCCCAGGCCATGACGGATTCACTTCACACTCTGTTTGCGGCCTGGGGCGACCCAACGCCTGAAGGCCGCGCTGCAAAAACGGACGCGGCCATCGGGCCTCGTTTTTACTACTCCGATCCCAACTCTCCTGCCCCAATCGAAGGCCGTGATGCCTATCTGGAATATGTCGCGCAGTTCAGCGCGATGATGCCCGGTGGCGCGGCCAAGGTGGTTGCCGTCTCGGAACACCATGGCCACGTGCGCGCCACGGTGGATTTCGAAAAGGACGGCCAGCGCATGGTGCGCGGCCAGTATTTTGCTGATCTTGAGGACGGCAAGGTGGTGCGGCTGATTGGATTTACAGGCATGGGAGAGCCCGATTGACCGCCCCCGCCATTGAACTCAAAGGTATTTCCAAGGCCTTTGGCCCGGTCCAGGCGAACAAGGACATCTCGATCAGCGTCGCCCCCGGCACCATTCACGGGATCATCGGGGAAAACGGTGCGGGAAAATCAACGCTGATGTCGATCCTCTATGGATTCTACAAGGCCGACAAAGGCGAGGTTTGGATCAAGGGGCAACGCACCGCGATCCCCGACAGCCAGGCGGCGATTGCTGCCGGCATCGGCATGGTGTTCCAGCATTTCAAACTGGTGGAGAACTTCACCGTGCTGGAAAACATCGTGCTGGGCGCCGAGGACAGCGGCATGCTGATGCCTTCGCTGCGCCGCGCCCGCAAGGAGCTGAAGGCGCTGGAGGCGGAATACGAGCTGTTTGTGGACCCAGATGCCCGCATTGACGAGATCGGTGTCGGCATGCAGCAGCGGGTTGAGATACTCAAGGCACTGTACCGCAAGGCCGAGATCCTGATCCTGGACGAGCCGACCGGCGTGCTGACACCCTCCGAGGCCGACCAGCTGTTCCGTATCCTCGACCGGCTGCGCGCCGAAGGCAAAACCATCATCCTGATCACCCACAAGCTGCGGGAGATCATGGAGTATACCGACACCGTTTCGGTGATGCGGCGCGGCCAGATGACCGCCACCGTCAAAACGGCTGAGACCAGCCCCGAACATCTGGCCGAGCTGATGGTCGGCCGCAAGGTGCTGTTGCGGGTGGACAAGGTGCCTGCCCGGCCCGGTGCCCCGATCCTGGAGATTGAGAACCTGCGGGTGGTGGATGAGGCCGGCGTTGAACGCGTCAAGGGGATTAACCTGACCGTGCGCGCGGGCGAGATTGTCGGCATCGCAGGCGTGGCTGGCAATGGCCAGTCAGAGTTGCTGGAGGTTCTGGGCGGCATGCGCGCAGGCAGCGGCAGCATAAAACTGCATGGCAGCCCCTTGCCGCTGCGCGGCCAGGGCGCAGACGCCCGTGCGCGGCGGGACGCCCATATCGGTCATGTGCCGGAGGACCGCCAGCGCGAGGGCCTCATCATGGACTTCCACGCCTGGGAGAACGTGGCCTTTGGCTATCACCGCGATCCGGCTTACAGGAATGGTTTGCTGATGGATAACGCCGCCCTGCGGGCGGATACCGAAGCCAAGATGGAGAAGTTCGACGTGCGCCCGCCGGATCCCTGGCTGGCCGCCAAAAGCTTTTCCGGCGGCAACCAGCAGAAAATCGTCGTCGCGCGCGAGATTGAGCGGAACCCCGAGCTGTTGCTGATCGGCCAGCCGACCCGCGGTGTCGATATCGGCGCCATCGAATTCATTCACAAACAGATCGTCGAGCTGCGCGATCAAGGCAAGGCGATCCTGCTGGTCTCGGTTGAGCTGGAGGAAATCCTGTCGCTGGCGGACCGGGTTGCGGTGATGTTCGACGGCGTGATCATGGGGGAACGCCCCGCCGATCAGACCGACGAGAAAGAGCTGGGCCTGTTGATGGCCGGTGTCGCGGGGGAGGCCGCGTAAATGGAAAAGATGCCGAAATGGGCCGATGTGGTCCTGATCCCGCTGATCAGTCTTTTGCTGGCCGCGATCCTGTCAGCCCTGGTAATCCTCGGGATCGGCGAAGACCCGGTCGCCGCGGTCAAACTGATGGTTGATGGCGCCCTAGGCTCGACCTATGGCTGGGGCTACACGCTGTATTACGCCACAAATTTCATGTTCACAGGCCTTGCCGTGGCGGTTGCTGCCCATGCCGGCCTGTTCAACATCGGCGGCGAGGGCCAGGCGATGCTGGGCGGGCTTGGCGTGGCGCTGGTCTGCCTGCTGATCCCCTGGCCGCATTGGTCGCTGGCGCTGGTTTTTGCCGCCTTGGGTGCCGGGATTTTCGGCGCCGCATGGGCCGCAATCCCTGCCTACCTGCAGGCCAAACGCGGCAGCCATATCGTGATCACCACCATCATGTTCAACTTCATCGCCGCGGCGGTGCTGAATTATGTGCTGGTCAACGTGCTGCGCCCCCAAGGCTCGATGGACCCGGCCACCGCGCGGTTTCCCGAAGCTGTGCATCTGCCGTCTTTGCATGAGCTGCTGGCCCCGGTCGGCATCAGCTTTTCCAAATCGGCGCCGGCCAATGTCAGCCTGCTGGTTGCTGTCGGCGCCTGCCTGTTTATCTGGCTGCTGATCTGGCGCACTCCGTTGGGCTATGAAATCCGCTCGCTTGGCAAATCGGAACCCGGAGCGCGTTATGCCGGCATCTCCTCGGTCCGGACTGTCATGATCGCGATGCTGATCTCCGGCGCGATGGCCGGCATGATGGCGGTCAACAACGTGATGGGCGAGGCCGAACGGCTGGTGCTGAACGCCACCGAAGGCGCCGGTTTCATCGGCATTGCGGTGGCACTGATGGGCCGCAACCATCCGTTCGGCGTATTCCTGGCGGCGATCCTGTTCGGGTTCCTGTATCAGGGCGGCGCCGAGCTGGCGCTCTGGACCTCAATCCCGCGCGAGCTGATCGTGGTGATCCAGGCCTTGGTGATCCTGTTCACCGGCGCGCTGGACAACATGGTGCGGATGCCGCTTGAAAAGATCTTTCTGGCGGTGCGGAAGGGGCGGAGCTGATGGATTTCCTGACGATCATCCAACTGCTGGACTCCACCGTCCGTCTGGCGACGCCGCTGTTGCTGGCCTGTCTCGCGGGCCTCTTTTCCGAACGCGCGGGCATCTTCGACATCGGCCTGGAAGGCAAGATGCTGATGGCGGCCTTCTTTTCCGCCGCTGTCGCTGCCGTCACCGGCAATGTCTGGCTGGGGCTGCTTGCCGGTATCGGATCTTCGCTGGTGCTGGCGGGCCTGCACGGGGTGGCGTCGATCACCTTCCGCGGCAATCAGCTGATTTCCGGCGTGGCGATCAACTTTCTCGCGGCAGGCATGACCGTGCTGATCGCACAGGACTGGTTCCAGCAAGGCGGCCGCACACCTTCGCTGATCAGCGGCGGCCGGTTTGGCCCGGTCTCCTTGCCGTTTGCCGACAGCCTGTCCGGCGTGCCGGGACTGGGGCCGGTTTATTCCGAGCTGCTGTCTGGCCATTCGATCCTGGTCTACATCGCCTTTCTGGCGGTGCCTGCCACTTGGTGGGTGCTGTTCCGCACCCGCTTTGGCCTGCGCTTGCGTGCGGTGGGGGAAAACCCGGCGGCGGTGGATACTGCAGGTGTTTCCGTAGTTGGCCTGCGGTATGCCGCAGTGATGATCTGCGGCCTGTTGTGCGGCATTGCCGGTGCTTATCTGGCCACCGCGTTGCAGGCAGGCTTTGTCAAGGACATGACAGCGGGCCGCGGGTTCATTGCGCTGGCGGCGCTGATCTTTGCCAAGTGGCGGCCCTGGCACGCGATGGGCGCCTGCCTGCTGTTCGGCCTTTTGCAGGCCGTCGCGCTGCGGTTCCAGAACATCGAACTGGGCGGCATCACCATTCCAGTGCAGGCGATGGACGCACTGCCTTACGTGCTGACGGTGGTGATTCTTGCAGGTTTTGTCGGCAAGGCAATCCCGCCCCGCGCTGGCGGCGAGCCTTACGTCAAAGAGCGTTAAGCCCTGCGTCTGCCCTGCTGAAACACCCGGCCCCGCGCCGGGTGTTTCCCTTTCTGCCCATCAGAGGCGTCACAGCAGACCCCTGTTGCAGCGCACGCAGTGCGGTGCCCGGCCCAAGGCCGCCAAGGGGATGGCGCAGCCATCTCCTGCGGGCGCGGGAGCGTCCCGCCTGCCCCCGTTCCGCAAACCCAACGATAAGTCCAGTTTGATGCGTCAAATCAGTCCTGCACGCTGCAGAGCGGCATAGATCATTGATTTCTGAACGAACTGCGGTTTAACAAGGACCATGCAGATATACCTTCCCATAGCTGAGGTCTCGGTCAATGCCTTCCTTCTCCTGGGCCTCGGGGGAATGGTCGGGGTTCTCTCGGGCATGTTCGGAGTCGGCGGCGGCTTTCTGATGACGCCGCTGTTGTTTTTCATCGGCATCCCGCCGGCCGTGGCGGTGGCTACGGAAGCGAACCAGATTGTCGCCTCGTCCTTTTCCGGCGTGCTGGCGCATTTTCGAAGGCGCACGGTCGATATCAAGATGGGGCTTGTGCTGCAGGCCGGCGGCCTGATGGGCGCGGCGCTTGGGGTGGTGGTGTTCAACTACCTCAAGGCGCTTGGCCAGGTCGATCTGCTGGTCAAGCTTTGCTATGTCGTCTTCCTGGGTGTGGTCGGCGGGTTGATGTTCGTCGAAAGCCTGAACGCCATCCGCAAGTCCAAGAAAGCGGGCGGCGCGGCCCCTGCAGCACGGCGCCAGCGCAGCTGGGTACATGCCCTGCCGTTCAAGATGCGGTTCCGCACCTCGGGCCTGTACATTTCAGTGATCCCGCCGGTGCTGGTCGGCATTTGCGTCGGTATTCTGGCCGCCATCATGGGTGTCGGCGGCGGTTTCATCATGGTGCCTGCGATGATCTACATCCTTGGCATGCCGACCAAAGTGGTTGTCGGCACCTCGCTGTTCCAGATCATCACGGTCACCGCTTTCACTACCATGCTGCATGCCACCACCAACTATACGGTGGACATCGTTCTGGCAGTGCTGCTGCTGGTCGGCGGCGTGATCGGCGCCCAGATCGGCACCCGCATCGGTGTCTATCTCAAGGCCGAACAGCTGCGGATCCTGCTGGCGCTGATGGTGATCATCGTCTGCGCCAAGCTGGGGCTTGAGCTGCTGCTGCAACCGGCTGAGCTGTACTCGCTCGGCGCTGCGGGAGGCCACTGATCATGCGCAAGCTGCTTATGTCCGCCCTCACAGCTGCCGCCCTGGCACTGCTGCCGCAGTCTGCCGCCCAGGCCGCCAAGGAAGAAGTTGTTCTGGGCCTCAGCCAGGACCGGGTCGCGATCACCGCCACTTTCGATGGTTCGGAGATTCTGATCTTCGGCGCGGTGAAACGCGAAACCCCGATCCCGTCGGAGGATCCGCTGGAAGTGATTGTCACAGTGTCCGGCCCTGCCCCGGCGGTGATGGTGCGCCGCAAGGAAAAGAAGCTGGGGATCTGGGTCAATGTGGACAGCGTGCTGGTGGACTCGGCCCCGGCGTTCTATGCGGTGGCCACCAGCGCACCGTTTGACCAGGTGCTGACGGATACCGAAGATTTGCGTTTCCGGGTGTCCATCGAACGGGCTATCCGTTCGGTCGGTGCGGCGATGCACATCCGCGGCGCCCAGTCCTTTGCTGACGCGGTGGTGCGCATCCGCGAGGACAACGGGCTCTATTCGCTGCGGGAAAACACTGTCGCAGTGGATGAGCAGACCCTGTTCCGCACCGCTATCGAGATGCCGGCGGACCTGACTGAGGGCGACTACCAGACCCGCATCTTTCTAACCCGCGGCGGCGAGGTTGTCTCCAGTTACGAGACCACAATCGATGTGCGTAAAGTGGGGCTGGAACGGTTCCTGTTTTCGATGTCCCGCGAGCAGCCGTTTCTTTATGGCCTGATGGCACTGGCCATTGCAATTGCCTCCGGCTGGGGCGCCTCAGCCGCTTTCAGCCTGCTTCGGAACCGGTAAAAGGGGCGCTGCCCCTCTTGGCCTCGCGGCCAATTCACCCCGGAGTACTTGGGAAAGATGAACCCCCCTGTTTCTCCTTTGCGAAAATACTCCCGCCGGAGGCACGCTGCGCGCCAGCGCAGCGCCACGCCCAACGGGAGCGGCGCATATCTAATGCGCCGGTGACGGACGGGAGAGTTCAGCCGCGGCCGATATAGGGCATCTTGGTCGCCATCACCGTCATGAACTGAACATTTGCCTCTAGCGGCAAATTCGCCATATGCAGCACTGAGTTTGCTGCATCCTTCACCGCAAATGTATGCATCGGTTCTGCACCAGGGTTGGCGTCGGCATGACGCTGGCTCAGGTCTTCGACCATCGGGGTCCGGGTGTTGCCGATGTCGATCTGTCCGCAGGCAATATCAAAAGGGCGCCCATCCAGCGACAGGCTTTTGGTGAGGCCAGTGATCGCTGCCTTGGTGACCGCATAAGGCGCCGAATGGGGCCGCGGCACATGGGCGGCGATTGAGCCGTTGTTGATGATCCGCCCGCCCTGCGGCGATTGCTGCCGCATCTGGCGGAAGGCCGCACGGGCCGTCAGGTACATGCCGGTGAGGTTCACATTGACGGAGGCAAACCAATCTTCCAACGGGATTTCATCAATGGTGCCGGACGGGGTGAAAATGCCTGCGTTGTTGAACAGAACATCCAGCCGCCCCGCCGCCATGGCAAAGCTGTTCACCGCATGATCCACAGCCGCCGGGTCAGTGACATCGGCAGGCAGCACATGGGCGCCTGAGTGGCCCTGCGCCACCTCCTGCAGCTTGTCCGCCCGCCGTGCAATCAGACCAGCCTGCCAGCCTTCGGCGAGGAACAATTCTGCCACGGCGCGGCCGATGCCTGAGCTGGCGCCGGTGATCAGGATGGACTTGCTCATGCCGGGGTATTCTCCTGCGTTTCCAGCGTCAGCGCGGCGGCTGGCACCGCCTTCAGGTCATCCACCTGCAATGGGCCCGACGGTTTGGCCAATCGGTTGCGCACCACCCAGATCAGCCGCTCCTGCGCCCGGGTGATCGCCACATAGGCGAGGCGCTTCCACAGCGGCTGGCCTGCTTCGACCCGGCCCATGCGGGCGGCGGCATAGATATCCGGAGCAAACACCTGAGTGGTGTCCCATTGCGAGCCTTGCGCCTTGTGAATGGTCACCGCCGCACCATGCAGGAAAGTAGCGCCCATACGGGCGGCGTAGGGAATGAACGGCTCTTCCTCATCCGGCATTTCGATTTTCACGATAGAGGCCGCAGAGACCTGCGGATCCTCGGCCCCCATCACATGCAAGCGGGAGAATCCGGGTTTACGGCCGGCCCCGAGAAAGATCACCTGGGCGCCCTTGATCAGCCCGCGTGCCTCCAAGTCCAAGCGTTTCTTGCGGTGTTTCATCGGCAGTTCGATACCGTCGCAGATCAATGGCTCTCCGGCGATCAGCGCATCCTCCGGAGCGCCGTGGACATTCCGGAAGGCATTGATCAGCCGGATTCTTGTATTGTTGCGCCATACCAGCACCGGTGAGCGCGCCATCAGGTCAACCTCAACCCGCTGGCCCCAAACCACACGGTCGTCGCGCCGGGCGGTGTCTTCGATCATCCGCTCAAAATCCTCGAACCGCAGCTCCGGGTCGGCCAATGCGTGGGCAAGATCCAGGATCGGATTGCCAGCCTCTTGCCGGTGGATGCGGTTCAGGATCAGGCGCTGCGGCTCCGGCAGGGTATCAAACACCATTGAGCCTGACTGATTGACCGGGGCCAGCTGCGCCGGGTCGCCAAACAGCACCAGATTGGGAAAAATCTCCTTCAGGTCCTCGAACTGGCGGTCGTCCAGCATCGAGGCTTCGTCAACAAAGCCGATGTCCAGCGGCTCCTCACGCCGTTTCCAGCCGGTGATGAAATCCGAGCCGCGCAGGCCCGCGGCGGCCAGGGCGCCGGGGATTGATTTGTTTTTCTCAAAGAACGCAGCCGCGCGGGCCAGGGCTTCCTCGGTCAGCCCTTCAATCTCGGGCTTGTCCCCCTGCCCCGCCAGCCATTCGGCGATGCGTTCGTATTCCGGGTCATAGACCGGTGTGTAAAGAATGCGGTGAATTGTGGTGGCCGGCACGCCGCGCAGGCGCAGCACGCTGGCGGCCTTGTTGGTTGGCGCCAGGATCGCCAGGGTGCGGCGGTCGTCGCTTTTCTTGCGGCTTTCATAGTCGCCCGAGACGACCTCGACCCCGGCCTGCTCCAGCGCCTTGTACAATTCGGCCAGCAGCAGCGTCTTGCCCGATCCTGCCTTGCCGATCACTGCCATCACCCCGGCGTCACCGCGGGGCGGGTGCAGCAACCCGTCATCAAGATCCACCCCTGCCTTGCGCAGGAGCTCGGTCACGCTGTCAAAAGCGGTGGCCTGGTCGTCGGAGAACTGTACGGGCAGAGCTGTCATTGCGCGACCCTACAGCCGCGGGACCGGGTCCGCCAGAGGATCCGGCCCCGGATTTCGACTCAATCAGCCAGTGAGAGCCATGGGCGCTGCCGCACCGGCACTGCCAAAGGACCGATCGAACCAGAGCTGCGACAGATCGGGGGCAATCCCGGCCTTGGAGGCAACGTTCAGATAGACCTCGGGCGTGTATTCCCACAAGCCGAGGCAGATCCGTTCACGGCCTTCGCCCTGGGTGCCGATGATGTCCGGGCTGAAGCCGAGGCTGCGGTAGATCCGCACCATGCGGCGGTCAAAGACCCCGGCGAAATGCGCGACGGAAAAATTGCGCATGATCTCAACCCCGCCCAGGGTCAGCGCCCCCGCCACATTGCCGCCCGCGTCGCGGGACAGGCAGAACCGGGTGCATTCCCAGATCAGCGGGCTGCAGATCGGCACCCCGCCGGCCAGATCAAGAAAGACGTCATTGACCATCACCGGGCCAGTGGTCGGAAGAAACCGCATCGAGCCGCCATGGCTGCCATCCGGCATTTCCCAGATCACATAGAGCGGATCCAGCTGGTCGTAGCGGTCGCGCTCCTCACCCTTGCAGTCCACCTGCACCTCCCAGCCCAGCCGGGCCTGGAATTGATCCGCACGGTCGCGGAACATAGAGTGTGCAAGGTCTGCATGGTTGTGAAGATCATGGCCGTAGATATAGCGAAGCATTGATTAGTCCCCTTCTGGTAGATCAGTGGGGACAGATTACGCCTGCATAATGCAATTTCAGAGTGTATTTACAATGGCCGCCACACTCTGACGTTAAACTACAATAAAACCGAGTGTCATGGCCCGGGCAATGGCGTGCGTCGTATTGATTGCGCCAAGCTTGAACCGGGCACTTTCAATATAGACACGCAGCGTGTGCTCAGAGATTGACAGGGTTTTTGCCACCTGTGCACGGCTGTAACCGATGGCCAGCAATGTCAGTGCGTCCACTTCACGCGGCGACAGCGGCTGAGCCTGCTCCGGGCTGCGGCTCGGCTCGAACTCAAGCGCCTTCCGGTTGAAATAATGTGCCATCAGGATCATATCGCGGCTGCAGCGTTCCGTGAGCTTTTCCCAGGTCTCGTCGTCGCAATTATGGCTGACGGTAAACACCGCAAATTGCCCGTTCGGCCCGCGGATCGGAATGGAGTAACCCTGATTGCCGACCCCATGCTCCAGCGCGTCTTTCAGGAATTCGCGAGCCGGTTTCGGCGACCAGTCCAGCCGCTTCCAGTCAACCGGGTGGAACCGCTGATAGCAGCCGGCCACCACCGGATCGACCCGCACATAGGCCATTTCCTGGTAGCGCTCGACCCAAGCCTGCGGATAGGTGCCGAAATGGTAGTGGTCGCCGGCGCTGTCGACCCAATGATACATGGCATGATCAACCCCGAACACGCCGCGCACCTGGTCAATAATCGATTGCAGCCCGTCAAGGGTCTTGGTGGCGTCAAGCGCCTCCAGAATGCGGTCCAACTCTGCCTTATGTGCCATTGCCGTATACCAGTTCAGTCCAGAGCCTGCCCGATCCGGCTATTCACAACCAGCAAGGCTGTCTCGGGGTTCGTTGCAGACAACTGTTGTTCTTTTGCAGTGCGGGGCTTTGTGCGGTCAATGACAACCTCAAGGGTTTGGGCAGTTTACTGCTGCAAGGCATCCGATTGCGCGGGAATTGCGCCGGGAGCGCAACACCAACAACTTAATTACGCGGCCTCCGAACCGCGCCTCCCCAGAAATAGGGAGGGCGCAGCAGTTAACTTCCTGAAAAAGATAAAATTACAAAAAAACCCGCGAAGCACAGATATGATTCGCGGGGAGATTTCAGTCCATCTTGGAAGCGCCGGCAAATCAGCCTTTGGCGTCGAGCACATCCTGAAGGGTGCGCAGGCCGGTCTTTGGCGCCTGAACCAGTACCGACATGTTGCCGGGCAGATGCTCGTTGCGCCGCATCTTCATATGCGCCTCCGGCAGATCGTTCCAGGTAAAGACTTCGGACATGCAGGGATCCAGGCGGCGCTCGACCATCAGTTTGTTTGCAGACGCGGCCTGCTTGAGATGGGCAAAATGCGAGCCCTGCAAACGTTTCTGATGCATCCACATGTAGCGCACGTCAAAGGTCAGGTTATAGCCGGTGGTGCCCGCGCAGATCACAACCATGCCACCCTTTTTGCAGACGAAAGTCGAGACAGGAAAAGTGCTCTCGCCGGGATGCTCGAACACCATGTCGACGTTTACGCCTTTGCCGGTGATGTCCCAGATCGCTTTGCCGAATTTACGCGCTTCCTTGAACCAGGCAGCGTATTCGGGGGTGTTCACTGTGGGCATCTGCCCCCAGCAGTTGAAGTCCTTGCGGTTCAGAACGCCCTTGGCGCCCAGGCCCATGACAAAGTCGCGCTTGCTTTCATCCGAGATCACGCCGATGGCGTTGGCGCCCGCCGTGTTGATCAGCTGGATCGCATAGGACCCCAGGCCGCCCGAAGCGCCCCAGACCAGAACGTTCTGGCCCGGCTTCAGGTCATGCGGTTCGTGGCCGAACAGCATCCGGTAGGCGGTGGCCAGCGTCAGCGTGTAGCAGGCGCTTTCTTCCCAGGTCAGGTGCTTGGGGCGCGGCATCAGCTGCTGGGCCTGCACGTTGGTGAACTGAGCAAACGAACCATCCGGAGTCTCATAGCCCCAGATCCGCTGGCTGGTCGAGAACATCGGATCGCCGCCGTTGCATTCCTCGTCGTCGCCGTCGTCCTGGTTGCAGTGGATCACCACCTCGTCGCCGACTTTCCAGCGGGTGACTTTGGAACCAACGGCCCAAACGATGCCGGCAGCATCGGAGCCGGCAATGTGATAAGGCGCCTTGTGGCCGTCAAAGGGCGAGATCGGCGTGCCGAGGGAGGCCCAGACACCATTGTAGTTGACGCCCGCCGCCATCACCAGAACCAGCACTTCGTTGCTGTCCAGCTCGGGCACGTCGACCACTTCCTGCTCCATCGCAGTGTTCGGCTCGCCGTGGCGCTCCTTGCGGATCGCCCATGCGTACATCTTCTTGGGCACATATCCCATCGGGGGCATTTCGCCCATCTCATAGAGATCTTTCTCGGGCGCCTCGTACGACATGACGTCAGTCTGGGTATCCAATGCCATGATGGCCTCCTTTGCATCCTGTCAATTGCCGCGGTGCAGAATCGCAGCGGTTACCTGAGGGATAGGATTGAGAAGGTAATATTGCAACCTCTTTTGGCAAGTATGGGTAATTTTATGACCCTGCAGATGCAGCATTGTCCTTGGCAGGTGCAGAAAAACCATCGCCGCCATCCGCGTTCGAGCCGTTTCGAGGCAACAGGTGGCGGATGGAATTGGCATAGAAGGCCAGCAGATCGCGCCGCGCCGCAACCGGGCTGAACCGCCCGTTGTCCTCGGTGACAAGACCGCGCCGCACCAGCTGCCGCAGCCCTGCGTCCGCGGCATAGCCCAGGTTTTCCCGCGGCATGTGGACATGGGCCAGCGGCATCGCCGCAATCAGATCCGCCAGCTGATGCTCAACGGCGGCACGGCTAAGGGGACCGTGCTGCTGCAGAATGGCGGCAATCAGCGGCACCGGCAGAACCGGAACAATGGCGCTGATCCGTGCCATCAGCTCACGACCCAGCGGCTTGGTCATGTCCCCTTGCCGCCCGGCACCAAACGCGGCCAGGCTGAGGGGGCGGCCAAAGTTCACTCCGGCATAGCCCGAACGGTGGTAACGCCCGGTCATCCACAGCCACAACAGCCGCAGCAGCCGCAGCGCCACCAGGCCGATCCGGGCCCGGAACCTGCGGTCGCCATCCTTGGCAGCAGAGGTCAGGATCCTGTCTTCCAGCACCCGGTCGTAATTCAACGCCACCGGCACAAAGACCACATCGCGCCCCTCCGGGTCATAGCCTTCGACAATATACTTCAGCAGGCCCAGTTTGGGCGCAGCAATGGCACCGTCCAGGCTAAGGCCCCCTTCGGGGAACATCGCCTGGGTGGATCCGCCGCGGGTTGCCAGCCGCACATAGGAGGCCAGCACCTTGCGGTAGAGATCATTGCGCGAACGGCGGCGGATGAAATAGGCGCCCATCGCCCGGATCAGGCGTGACAGCGGCCAGACCCGCGCCCATTCCCCCACCGCATAAGACAGCGCAGTGCGATCCGCCGCCAGATAAGTGACCAGCACATAGTCCATGTTCGAACGGTGGTTCATCACAAAGACCACCGTTGCATTCGGGTCGATGGCGCGCAGCGCCGCCTCGTCCTGATGGCCCAGCCGCACCCTGTAGACCGCATTGGACAACAGCCGCGCCGCGCGGATGGCGAGGCCGAAATAGGCAAAAGCGGAAAATCCGGGCACGATCTCGCGGGCATAGCGGCGCACCTGTTCAAACGCCACGTTTTCGGGGATGCCTTCTGCGGCCGCGTGATCCGCCGCCGCCTGGGCCACCTGCGGATCATGGATCAGCCGCTGGATCATGTCGTGGCGCCGGGCCAGCTTGAACGGCTCAATCGGGCGTTCGAGCCGCTGGTTCAGCCGCGCCACGGCACGCTCCAGACGCCGCCGGAAAAACCAGCGCACCGAGGGAAACAGAAAATGCGAGGCAAAAGTCACCGCGGCGAAGCCCACGACCAGCATGAATAACCACAGCGGAATTTCCACGGTTTGCGTCATATCAGGACAGTTGCGCAGGCCGCAGGGCGTTACAAGGGAAATTGAGGGCGGGCGCCGGACCTGCCGCAATGCTATCGCGCATTACTCCTGTTGCAGGCCGTCCGGCAGACCTGCCGGTCTGGGTTCCCGGAACCACGCGCCCAATCGCCTGGCAAGAGATTGCGAGGGCTTCTCGACCCAGGTGAAGACACCCCAGGAAAGCAGCACTATCCCGCCCAGCACCCCCGCAGCGCTGGCAAAATACACCGCGCCGGGCAGGCCCGGGGGTAACAGGGACAACAGCGTGATGCCGATATTGTTGTGCAGCAGATAAACCGAATAACTGACCAGCCCGATCCAGGACAAGGGGCGCCATCCCAGCAGCCGCGCCGCAGGCAGGCGCCAGGCGCAGGCGGCAACGATCAGGTAGATCAGCGTCAGAATTGCGGCCTCTCCTGCGTCCTGCGCCATGCCCAGCGCCACCGCAACACTTGCCCCCAGCAGCGCAAGGGTACGGGTGCAGGCGCCATGGCTGTATACCCGGGCAAAAAGGACACCGGCCGCAAATAAATGCGCGTAGCCCACGAGCATCAGCATGTTCAGCTGTGAAGGCACAAGATCCGGAAAAACGACTTCTGCCGCTAACAAGACAGATTGCCCGGCCAAAAGCACCAGGGCTGCACGTTCAGCAAACCGGCGGGGCCCGAAGACTGCAAACAAAACCGCCGCCCAGAGGTAAAACAGCACTTCACAGGTCAATGTCCAGTACACCCCGTCAATGTAGCCGTCGAAGCCGAAATTGAACCGCCAAAAGGCTGGGGGAATAAAGCTTAGCGATGCCGCAAAGCCGCTGAATCCGGTCTGCACAGAGTTGCTGTATGCGCTGTCGATGAGGTGCATGGCTATAAAAGTGATGACCGCGCAGACCGCAAGAGGCGGCCACAGCCGCAGCAGGCGCTTGAGCAGAAACACGTGCAAGCCGCTTCCGGACCTGAGCGAGACCGAAATGACGAAACCGGAAATGACAAAGAACAGGTGGACACCAAGGTAGCCGTATCCCGTCACGGGCAGAAGACTGTCTCCGTAGGGGTAGAATTCTGGAAAACGCTGAAAGTAGTGGAACAGAACGACAGACAGCAAGGCAATGGCGCGCAACCCGTCAAATTCGCTCAGCCTGCTGGTTTCAGCCATAATGCCCTCAATGAAAATTGTACATAAATACCGCGGACCCTATGCGGGAGGCGGCTTTGCCGCAATCTACCTTTTGGAGAAATTGGGAAAAGTGGTACCGCTAAGGGCAATGCCGCAACGCAGCGAATTGACACGGGTCGAAAATTGCAGTTTACATCTGCGTGACGAAATAAAATTACCATCACACTGACTCGCGAGGCCCGACATGCCGCAGATGCAAAAAGACCGCCCCTGGCTGATCCGCACCTATGCCGGCCACTCCACGGCATCGGCGTCCAACGCGCTGTACCGCGCCAACCTGGCCAAGGGACAGACCGGCCTGTCGGTGGCCTTCGACCTGCCGACACAGACCGGGTATGACAGCGACCACGTGCTGGCGCGCGGCGAAGTGGGCAAGGTCGGGGTGCCGGTCGGTCATCTGGGCGACATGCGGGCGCTGTTCGATCAGATCCCGCTGGAGCAGATGAATACCTCGATGACCATCAATGCGACGGCGCCCTGGCTGCTGTCGCTTTACATCGCGGTGGCCGAGGAACAGGGCGCGGATGTCGCCAAACTGCAGGGCACGGTGCAGAACGATCTGATCAAGGAATACCTGAGCCGCGGCACCTATGTCTGCCCGCCCAAGCCCAGCCTGAAAATGATCGCGGATGTGGCCGAGTATTGCTATACCAACGTGCCCAAGTGGAACCCGATGAACGTGTGTTCCTACCACCTGCAAGAGGCCGGTGCGACACCGGAGCAGGAGCTGGCCTTTGCGCTGGCGACCGCCCAGGCGGTGCTGGACGAACTGAAACCGCGCATCGCGCCGGAGGACTTCCCGGCGATGGTCGGGCGGATTTCCTTCTTTGTGAATGCGGGCATCCGCTTTGTCACCGAGATGTGCAAGATGCGTGCCTTTGTCGATCTGTGGGATGAGATTTGCCGCGACCGCTACGGCGTGGGCGATCCGAAATTCCGCCGCTTCCGTTACGGCGTGCAGGTGAATTCGCTGGGTCTGACCGAACAGCAGCCGGAAAACAACGTCTACCGTATCCTGATCGAGATGCTGGCGGTGACCCTGTCGAAAAAGGCCCGCGCCCGCGCGGTGCAGCTGCCCGCCTGGAACGAGGCGCTTGGCCTGCCCCGCCCCTGGGACCAGCAGTGGTCGATGCGGATGCAGCAGATTCTGGCCTATGAGACCGACCTGCTGGAATACGGCGACCTGTTCGATGGCAACCCGGCGGTGGATGCCAAGGTCGAAGAGCTGAAGGACGGCGCCCGGGCCGAGCTGGCCAACCTGGAATCGATGGGCGGCGCCGTGGCCTCCATCGAGTATATGAAGGGCCGCCTGGTCGACTCCAACGCCGAGCGTCTGAACCGGATTGAGAAGAACGAGACCGTTGTGGTCGGCGTCAACAAATGGACCGAGGGCGAACCCTCGCCGCTGCAGACCGAGGACGGCGGCATCATGGTTGTGGACCCGGCGGTGGAGCAGGAGCAGATCAACCGCCTGAACGCCTGGCGCGCTGAACGAGACACTGCGGCGGTCGAAGCTGCACTCGCCGCCCTGCGGGCTGCGGCGCAAAGCGGCGCCAATATTATGGAGCCGTCCATCGCCGCCGCCAAGGCTGGCGTCACCACCGGCGAATGGGCCGAGGAAATGCGCAAGGTCCACGGTACTTACCGCGGCCCGACCGGCGTGTCGGCGTCCGTTTCCAACAAGACCGAAGGACTGGATGACCTGCGCGATGCGGTGAATGCAGTCAGCGACGTGCTGGGCCGCCGCATCAAATTCGTGGTCGGCAAGCCGGGGCTGGACGGCCATTCCAACGGCGCCGAGCAAATCGCCTTCCGCGCCCGCGATTGCGGCATGGACATCACCTATGACGGCATCCGCATGACCCCGGCAGAGCTGGTCGAAGCCGCGCAAAAAGACGACGCCCATGTGGTTGGCCTGTCGATCCTGTCGGGCAGCCACCTGCCGCTGGTCGAGGAAATGATGAGCCGGATGCAGGAGGCCGGCCTTGGCCATATCCCGGTGATTGTCGGCGGGATTATCCCCGATGACGATGCGGAACGGCTGAAATCCATGGGCGTGGCGCGCGTTTACACTCCCAAAGATTTTGAGCTCAATTCAATTATGAGCGACATTGTGAACTTGGCAAAGCCACCGGAAATTGCAGTGAATTGACCGTTCTTGGGCAATTTTCCGCGAATTTCCAAAAAGATGCTGAAACGCGTCTGGCATTTGCGCCATAAAGAGTGACATACCGGGGCTTCCGGTATGTCATTTAATGTGGAGTGCAGAATGACCCTCGATCTTTCGGCAATGACCAGAAAAGAACTTCTTCAGCTGCAAAGCGATGTGGAAGAAGCGCTGCGTACAGCAGAACTGCGCGAACGCCAGGAAGCTTTGAAAGCGGCTGAAGAAGCGGCTGCGAAATACGGCTTCTCCTTGGAAGAAATCGCCGGCGCCTCGCGTCAAGGCGTAAAGAAAAACAAAGCGGCCCCAAAATACCGCAACCCCAGCAACCATGACGAAACCTGGACCGGCCGCGGCCGCAAACCGCATTGGGTGCATGCTGCGCTGACCGCAGGCATGGATATTTCCGACCTGGAAATCTGAACCTGACGGCGGAGCAAAACCATGACCATTCATATTGGTGCCGCAAAAGACGATATTGCGGAAACTGTTTTGATGCCCGGCGACCCCTACCGGGCGAAATGGGCTGCAGAGACATTTTTGAAAGACGCCAAGCTGGTCAACGAGGTGCGCGGGATGCTGGGATTCACCGGCAGCTGGAACGGGCATCCGGTGACCATTCAAGGCAGCGGCATGGGGATGCCCTCGCTGTCGATCTATGCCAATGAGCTGATCCGCGATTTCGGTGCCAAGACGCTGATCCGCATCGGCTCCTGCGGCGGGATGCAGGACAGGGTCAAGGTCCGCGACGTGATTCTGGCGATGACTGCCAGCACTCTGAACAGCCCCTCCAGCGGTATCTTCCGGGAGCTGAACTTTGCCCCATGCGCTGATTGGGGCCTGCTGCAGGCGGCGGCGCAAGCTGCGGCGAAACGTGATGCCGCAACACATATCGGCGGCATCTACTCGTCAGATGTGTTTTATGACGAACGCCCCGACCTGAATGAGCAGATGGTGCGCCACGGCATTCTCGGCGTGGAGATGGAAGCCGCAGAGCTTTACACGCTTGCGGCCCGGCATGGCTGCCGGGCTCTGGCAGTGCTGACGGTGTCTGACCATCTGGGCACTGGCGAAGCCTTGCCGTCCGATCAGCGGGAACGCAGCTTTGGCGACATGGTGGAAATTGCGTTGGAAGCCGCATTTTCCTGATATCGCGTTAATTCATTAAAAAGTAAGGGCAGCGGTTTTCCACTGCCCTTTTTATTGCCAGCCTGAACGTTTAACCAATGCGGCCAAGAGGCACCTTGAATGCATTCTCTGCCTGCATTGCCTCATGGTGCCCTTAAGGCTGAACGCGTGTGACGCCGCTGCATTCCAGAAAATCTCTATCCCTCCAGAATTCACGCCAATATTGGCGCTTCCGGTGAAACTGCAGCTTTCCTATTCTGACCGCTATCGGCCATGGCTGCGGTCATAACCATTGCGGGGCGGGCTTTGCCAGCCCTTCAGCGCGCCTGCTGCGGGCTCAAAGATCTCGATCAGCAGCGGATGGCAGGCGGCGGTATCGCTGGAATGCTCAGCCGAGCAATCGCCGCCGGGACAGGCGCTGAGGGCGCCGAGAAGATCAATTTCGGCAAAGAATTCCAGATAGTCACCGGGCCGCACCGGGCTGGCCTTCATGAAATACTGGCCGGTATCCCGGGTAAAGCCGGTGCACATGAAAACGTTAAGCACGTCATGCACATGCGGTTCCGCCTCCGCCAGGGAAAGGCCGAGGTGTTCCGCCAATGCGCGTGTCAGATTGGAATGGCAGCAGTGGTGGTACTGGCTGCCGGCCAAAAGGTTGCCGGTGTAAGGATCGCAGCGGGTGCCGATCACATCATGCACCGAACCGCCGAAATCGTCGATCCCGTACCAGCCCAAGGTATCTGCGGTAATCGTGGCCATGGGGCGCAGATGCGGGAAACTGGTCCACATCCGTTCGCCGGTGGTGATATGGGTGCCATGCAAGGCGCGGGTCTTGCCGGAGTAAAACCGCTCGCTCAGGTCGTTCCTGCTCCACAGGTTGAGGTCGCCGACCTGCGGCCCCTGCACTGAGCCGATCCGGAAGAAATGCCCGGCCGGCACCTCAAAACAGGCGGCTTCGCGGGGCTGCGCCAGCACCTCGCCGGTCTTCACTGCGCCCAGCCGGGCCTGGTGATACAGCGCCAGATCGGGCGCCGGCAGGGTTTCGTTAGGATAGCAGACCACTGGCTGGACAGCGCGGCGGGCCTCCGCATCGGCCGGGGCTGCGGGAATGTCGGTCATGGGGCAAACTTTCCTGTCTGTTTGCCCCATCAAGACCGCATCGCCGCAGGTTTGCAAGCCCCGCAGCCGCGGCTGGGCTGCACCATCGGATCACAACGATCAGATCACTACCACGTCCAACGGCGGGAAGCCGTTGAAGCCGACCGACGCATAGGTCGAGGTATAAGCCCCGCAAGAATGGATCACCACGCGGTCGCCGCCCCTCAGCCCCAGCGGCAGTTGGTAGGGCTTGCGCTCGTACAGCACATCCGCGCTGTCGCAGGAAGGTCCGGCCAGAATGCAGGGGCCGGTGGTCTCATGGTCGCGGTCCGTGGTGATCCGGTAGCGGATTGCCTCGCCCATGGTTTCGGCAAGGCCCGAGAACATGCCGATATCGAGGTAGGCCCAGCGGTGCAGATCATCGTCATGCTTACGCGAGACCAGCAGCACCTCGGCGGCAATGGCGCCTGCCTCGGCCACCAGTCCGCGGCCCGGTTCAGCCATGATCTCCGGCACATCGCCGAAATGCGCGCCGACCAGTTCCATCACCGCGCGGGCGTAATCTTCGGCCGGCATCATGTCCGAGCCATAAGAGGCCGGAAAACCGCCGCCGATGTTCAGCAGGTTCAGTTCATGGCCTGCCTCATGCGCCTGGCGCCAGACCCGCGCCACCTGCTCCAGCGTGCCCTGCCACATCTGCGGCTCGCGGGTTTGCGAACCGACGTGGAACGACAAGCCATCGACCTGCAAGCCGCGGGCGGCAGCATAATCCATCAGCTTCAGCGCCTTGTCCGGCGTGCAGCCGAATTTGCGGCTGAGCGGCCAATCGGCCTCGCTGGCCTCAACGATCAGCCGCAGGCAAATCCTGGCGCCCGGCGCATGCGCGGCCAGCTTGTCCAGCTCCTCACGCGCATCGGCGGCGAAATGGGTGATGCCGATGCTGTGGGCAAAGGCAATGTCGGCAGGGCGTTTAATGGTATTGCCAAAGGTGATCCGGCTGGCCGCAGCGCCTGCCGCCAGGCACATTTCGATCTCCGCCCGGCTGGCCGCGTCGAAATTGGATCCCTCCTGCACCAGCCGCTCAAGAATGCCCGCTGCCGGGTTGGCCTTGACCGCATAGTGAATGCGGGCCCGGCCCAGCCCGCGAGCCAGCGCCTGGTATTTGGCGGCAACCGCTTCGGCGTCCACCACCAATGTCGGCCGCTCAAACCGGTTTGCGGCGATGAAGCTCAGAGTGCGGGATACAGTTTCGCAATTACGGGCAGACAGCCCGGCTACGTTTGCGTTCATGGTCATCTCCAAAAGACCCGGCCATATATGACCGCTCAGTTCTGTCAGAGACGTTACCGTCGCTACGTAACCGTAGGGGCGTAACCCCTTTCGCCAGAGGCGCGTGCGTTGGCGTCTTGGGCGTCCATATCGGGCATGTGCCTGAGTCGTTCAAGTGTTTTCTTTGCCATCCCTGCAGCAGACCGGCAGACCGGTGCGCTCCCGCCTGCTTCAGGGGCTTTGCCAAGCCCCGCCGCAGTTGGGCCCGGCACCGCGCCTTGGCGCGGTGCCGGGCCCAAGGCCGCACGGAAGGCGCTCCGGCGCAGCCGGTGCGCCTGCGGGCGCGGGAGAGCTTCCCTTAGGGCTTGCGCTGCGGATTGCCGCAGATCCGCGGGGCTTCCCCGCCTGGCGCAACCGCACCGCAATAGCTGCAGCGCCATTGACTTTTGGCACGCTGCTGGCGCCAGCGGCAATCGCGGGTCAGGCCGGAAGCGCTGCGGCGCCACAGGAAATAGCCGAACACACCGGCGAGGAGAAGCAGCAGCAATAGGGGCATGGCCCTTACCTATGCGGCGGCAGCAGCAAGCTCAACCACTATGGCACTCAGGCCGCCTGATAGTATTCGATCACCCATTCGCCGGGGTCAGCCTGCTCAACCGCCGGCAGCGGTTCCGGGGTGTAATAGGCGAAGGCTTGCTCCAGCGCGTCCAGCGCGTCTTGTGCAGCCTGCTTCTTTTGCGGTTTCACGGTGTCCATCGGGTTGCCTCCATAGTCTGGCACGGTCCTCCCTTGCGCAGGAGGATAGGCGCAGGCCAAACCCGCTGCAGCAGATGATTGTGCAAAGGCGTCATGCAAGCACCGCATTGCAAACCCCGCAGGCAAGTCTCAGCCGGTCAGAAGCTCCCCGGCCAGCCCCAGCGCAAAACCGGCAACCGCACCCAGTGCCGGCACGCTGCTGCGGCTGGAATGGGCCTTGGGCGCAATATCCTGGAACAGCAGATAGAGAATGCCGCCAGCCGCAAAGATCATGATCGCCCCCAGCGCAGCACGGGCGTCCGCCAGCCAAAAAAGCCCAACCAGCGCACAGGCAGGCCCGAGCGCGGCCAGCCCAAGAAAGGCCAGCAACACATGCCAGGCCGGGCTGCTGCCACTCCAGACTTCGCGGAAGGCGGCAAAGCCTTCGGGCAGGTTCTGCAGGAAGATCATCAGCGCCAGCAGCTTGGCGGTGGCCGCATCCGCCACCAGCATAGCCCCCAGCGCCATCGCTTCCGGCAGGTAGTCCAGCAGCATCGCCATCAGCAAGGCGCCGCTGCCGCCACGGCGCTGCAACAGCGCATCGACCGCATAAAACACCGCTCCGCCAGCGGCAAACAGGCCAACCGCCCAAGCGGGCGGCAGCACCTCGGCCGCTTCCGGCACCAGCACCAGCGCCACCGCCGAGGCCAGCGCCCCGCCGCCAATGGCCCCGATGGTGTGCAGCACCTCGTCCCGGAGCATCGGGTTGCGGATATGCTCGCACCAGGCAAGGAAGCCGCCTAACGGCATGGCGAGACCGGCAAGCCCGGCTAAAAGAATGGCAAAAACATGTGGTTGCATGCCTGCAGCCTAGGGGCGGCTCAACCGAAGCTCAACCCGCATGCGTCAGGCGTTAATGCAGGAGGTTGCCTGCGCCGCCTGCCTGTCCGTCACATTTTGCCCAGGCTGCACGGTCCGCAAGACAATCGCCCCGGCCCCATGGCCCAGGAACTCGGTCCGCACCCGGTACTGGCCGGTGATGCCTGCCGCGTCGATACAACCGGGGATGCGGGCGTCGGTGGCAGCAAGCTGCGCGCCCAAGCGGTCATTGTCTGCCGCCGACAAGCAGCCTGAAAGAATGCTCAAGGCCGCAATGGCCGGAAAGATGGATTTCATTTCTGTGCCTGCCGTCTGCCTGGGGAAAAACAATACCCCCGGTTTCGCAGGAAACCGGGGGCGGTGCAATTTTCATCGCTGCTGGGCAGCGGATCCTTGCGGATCAGTCTTGTTGCATATCAAACGCTGCGCTCGACCATCATTTGCTTGATATGTGAAATCGCCTTGGCCGGGTTCAGACCCTTGGGGCAGGTCTTGGCACAGTTCATGATGGTATGGCAGCGGTAGAGCTTGAACGGGTCTTCCAGCTGATCCAGACGTTCCGGCGTCGCCTCATCCCGGCTGTCGATGATCCAGCGGTAGGCGTGCAGGAGGGCTGCGGGTCCAAGGTAACGGTCGCCGTTCCACCAGTAGCTTGGGCAGGACGTTGAGCAGCTGGCGCACATCACGCATTCATAAAGCCCATCCAGCTTCTTGCGGTCCTCAATCGACTGCTTCCACTCTTTGGCGGGGCGGTTGGTCTTGGTTTCCAGCCAAGGCATGATTGAAGCATGCTGGGCATAGAAGTGTGTCAGGTCCGGGATCAGGTCCTTGACCACCGGCATATGCGGCAGCGGATAGATCGCCACATCGCCCTTGATCTCATCCATGCCATAAATGCAGGCCAGCGTGTTGATGCCGTCGATGTTCATCGCACACGACCCGCAGATCCCCTCGCGGCAGGAGCGGCGGAAAGTCAGCGTCGGGTCGATCTCGTTCTTGATCTTGATCAGCGCGTCCAGCACCATCGGGCCGCAGCTGTCCATGTCCAGGAAATAGGTATCGACACGCGGGTTCTGGCCGTCATCCGGGTTCCAGCGGTAGATCTTGAACTTGCGCACATTGCTGGCGCCGTCCGGCTTGGGCCAGGTCTTGCCGGTGGTGATCTTGGAGTTCTTGGGAAGGCTGAATTGAACCATGGTCTGTCTCCTTCGGGTCCCTGGCGATTACTCGACCGTTACAGAATGGGCTTCGAGTCTGCGCGCCATACAGGCCGTGAAGGCCGATCTTGCGGTTCGGAAGTCTTTGGCCTTGGCCTCGACCCTCTTGCTCTGCTTGATCGTCATGCGGACACCGCTGTTGCCAACACGCTTAAGGCCTTTGACATGAAGGACCTCCGAATTAGCGACCTCTTCCAAACAATAAGGCTGTTCGTTCATCGCATAGAGGATCGGGTTAGCCGAGGCCGGCATGGTAAAGCAGGCCATTGCCAGGCCAACAGAAAGTGTAAGCTTTTTCATCAGAACGTCCTCGCCTTCGGCGCGATTTTCTTGAGGCTGATACCGCCTTCGGCTTCGGTCGACAACGGGTCGGTGATCACCGGACGGTAGCTGAGTTCTACCTTGTTGCCCGCCACGCGGGAGACGGTGTGGACACGCCAGTTTTCATCGTCGCGGGTCGAGAAATCCTCATGCGCATGCGCGCCGCGGCTTTCCTTGCGGGCTTCGGCGCCGACGATGGTGGCCAATGCACTGGGCATCAGGTTTGTCAGCTCCAGCGTTTCCATCAGGTCGGAGTTCCAGACCAGCGACCGGTCGGTCACCTGCAGGTCGTCCAGCTTGGCGGCGATCGCGGTCATCTTTTCTACGCCTTCGGCCATGGTTTCCGCAGTGCGGAACACGGCAGCGTCGGCCTGCATGCATTTCTGCATCTCCAGCCGCAGATCCGCGGTCGGGATGCCGCCCTTGGCATTGCGCAAGGCATCGAAACGGTCGAATGCCTTATCAACGGAAGCCGTGTTCAGCACCGGATTTGCTGCCTCAGGGTCCACAACCTTGCCCGCACGGATGGCGGAGGCGCGGCCAAAGACCACCAGATCAATCAGCGAGTTGGAGCCAAGCCGGTTGGCACCATGCACCGAGGCGCAGCCAGCCTCGCCCACGGCCATCAGGCCCGGCACCACACCGGTCGGGTCGTCAGCCGTCGGGTTCAGCACCTCACCCCAATAGTTGGTCGGGATGCCGCCCATGTTGTAATGCACGGTGGGCAGAACCGGGATCGGCTCCTTGGTGACGTCCACACCAGCAAAGATTTTAGCGCTTTCGGAAATGCCCGGCAGCCGCTCCGCCAGCGCTTCGGCCGGCAGGTGTGAAAGGTTCAGGTGGATATGGTCGCCCTCGGCGCCCACACCGCGGCCTTCTCGGATTTCCATGGTCATCGAGCGGCTGACATAGTCGCGCGGCGCCAGATCCTTGTACTGGGGCGCATAGCGCTCCATGAACCGCTCACCTTCGGAGTTAGTCAGATAGCCGCCCTCGCCGCGCGCGCCCTCGGTGATCAGGCAGCCGGAGCCGTAGATGCCGGTCGGGTGGAATTGCACGAACTCCATGTCCTGCAGCGCCAGACCGGCGCGCGCCACCATGCCGCCGCCGTCGCCGGTACAGGTATGCGCCGAAGTGGCGGAGAAATAGGCGCGGCCATAACCGCCGGTCGCCAGCACCACCATCTTGGCGTTGAAGATATGCATGGTGCCATCATCGAGCTTCCAGCACACCACGCCCTGGCACTGCCCGTCGTCGGACATGATCAGGTCGATGGCGAAATACTCGATATAGAATTCCGCGTTGTTCTTGAGCGACTGGCCATACAGCGTGTGCAGGATCGCGTGGCCGGTCCGGTCAGCCGCGGCACAGGTGCGCTGCACGGCGGGGCCTTCGCCGAATTCAGTGGTGTGGCCGCCGAACGGGCGCTGGTAGATCTTGCCTTCCTCAGTACGCGAGAACGGCACGCCATAATGTTCCAGCTCGTAAACAGCCTTGGGGGCTTCGCGCGCCAGGTATTCCATCGCGTCGGTATCGCCCAGCCAGTCGGAGCCCTTGACGGTGTCATACATATGCCACTGCCAGCTGTCGGGGCCCATGTTGCCCAGGCTGGCGGCAATACCGCCCTGCGCCGCCACGGTGTGGGAGCGGGTCGGGAACACCTTGGTCACGCATGCAGTGCGCAGCCCCTGTTCCGCCATGCCCAGCGTCGCGCGGAGGCCAGCCCCGCCGGCGCCAACCACGACCACGTCATATTCATGTGTTTCGTATTCGTAAGCAGCCATTGATGGAAACCTCGGAGATTACAGGGCCAGGCGGATCAACGCATAGGCGCTGGTCGCGGCGACAACATAAGACAGGCAGTTGACCAGAATGATCGTCAGACGGCCTTTGACGCCGTGAACATAGTCCTCGATCATGATCTGGGCGCCGGACTTGAAGTGCATCATGCCGACCCAGATGGTCAGCGCCGCCACAAGCGCCGGGAACGGGCGCGAATAATAGGCGGTGATCTCCTCGTAAGATCCGCCCAGCGCGGAGCCGAAGGTGAAGACAAACAGCGGCACCAGGATCAAGAGAGCAACCGAGCTCACCTGCATCGCCCAATGATGGCTGGTTCCGGATTTTGCAGCGCCCATGCCAACGGCGCGCTTGCGGTCAGTCAGAAATCGCATCGCGTGTGTCCTTCAGCTTAGACGATAATAATGGTCAGAACGGTCAGGATCACTGATCCTGTGATCACAAACCAGCCCAGCTTCTCGGCCTGGTCCAGGTCCAGCATATAGCCGTTGTCCCAGATCAGGTGCCGGATACCCGCCAGTGTGTGATACCAAAGGCCCAGCGCCGACAAGGTCATCACCAGATCGCCGAACCAGCTGGTCAGCACGCCATTGGCAATGGTGAAGTATTCAGGCGAGGTTGCGGCGGCCAGGAACCACCAGGCAATCAGCAGCGCCGAGACGATCAGCGCATTGCCGGTGATCCGGGTCAGGATCGACGTCAGGGAGGTCAGCTGCGGCCGGTAGACCTGCAAATGCGGCGAAAGCGGGCGGTTGCCCCGATTGACATCGGCCATGTTGGCTCCTTTTCAGGTTGGCTGACGACGTTTTAGCCGATTTTTACGGCGTGTCACCCGAAGGAAGTGTTAAAAAACACGGGAAATTGCTCTGTTGGCGCTAAAAGGCCACGACTTGTGATCACAGCAAATAATTAGTGATCACAAATTTACAAATTGGAAAATTTTTGCAGAATCACAAGACAATCTGCAAATCACTGCAAAGCCAGCGCCCTCCTGTCTGCCTCGGGCGGCAGCGCAGCTGTCTGCTTTGCAACCTCCCGCACCAGCTTCTTGCGGATCCGCGCAGGGTAGTCGTCAAAGCTGGAGGCGGTGACCACAAAAGCCCCGTCGCCGCGGATCACATTTTCAAAAAAATAGGCTGTCAGATCCGGTTCGCTCTGCTCGATGGCGATGGCGTTCACTGTCACCCCAAGGGCAGACAGCGCCCCATGCGCTTCGCGCGGCTCAACACCTTCATTGGAAAATCCGTCGCCGGAAATGTCGATCACCCTGCGCCTGCAATCCGGCACTGCGGAAAACTGATCCAGCGCCAGAAACAGCGCCTCCCCCACTGCAGTGGAGTAATTGCGCCAGGGCCGCGGCGCCTGTTCGATCTGCCGGGCCAATGCCTCGACATCGGCAAAACTGCGCACCGGAGCCCAAGGCAACGTCACCTCCTGCCGTGACTCGCCGGACCATTGCACCAACAGCACCTGCGCACGCGCCTTGACCAGCGCCTCTGACACCACCCCGTCGCGCAGCCCCGCCGCCAGCCCGTCCATCTGAATGCGGTACTCCTCGGCATCCACCGACCCCGAGACATCCACTGCCAGCACCAATGCCAGATCGCAGGCCGCTGCCCGCAACGGCCAGAGGGAGAGCGTCGAGATAACCAGAAGCTGCAAAACCCGCATGCAGCCAGCTTAAGCGGCAATCGCGCCAAGGGTCATCACATTTCTGCCAGCCTCCCCTGTTCATCCGGCTGAAAACATCTGCCGTGTTGCTTTGATCTACACCTGTTCGCGCTGTAAGCATGGGCAAAGAGCGTGTTGACGCCAAATACCGGAACGCTCTTTGCCCATGCGATTTCAGCAGAGCAGCCGCTCGTCTTCTGCGCAGAGAAAACCGGCAAGAGCTCAAGCTACGTTTTCTGCGGCACACTCGAACTGGTACAAGGCGCTGAACGGCGGGCGTAGACCAGGTTCCAAATTTCGCCGCCTAATCACCATCAGCTGTGCCTGAGGCACGCAGTGCGGCCCGCCTTGCCCGATAACCGGGAAGAACGACAAGCAGGCCCGCGACCACGAGAAGGCCGACTGTAATCGGGCGTTCCCAAATGAACGAAACACCATCGTAGAGCTGCATCGAACGGGCGAAATTATCTTCGAGCATGCCGCCAAGAATGAACCCGATAAGCAGGGGGGCAAGTGGATAGTCGGCAAACCTCAGTGCCGTGGCGCAGATGCCGAACCCCACCAGGATCAGCAATTCGGTCGCGTTGTTTTGACCAATATACGCCCCCATCAGCGTGAAAAAGAGAATGAAGGGGATCAGGTAGTTGCGCGGAACCAAAAGCACCTTGGCGATGTAGGGGATCAACGGCAGGTTCAGTACGAGCAACACCAGATTGCCAATAAACATCGACATAATGACTGCCCAGAACACCTGCGGTTCGTCAATCATCAAACGCGGGCCGGGTGTTACGTTCAGTGCGATGAGCGCGCCGAGCAGAATCGCGGTCGTGCCCGAACCGGGAATGCCCAGGGTCAGCAAGGGCACAAATGAACCGGTGCAGGCGGCATTATTGGCTGTTTCCGGGGCGGCAAGACCCTTGATCGAGCCTTTGCCAAATTCAGCCTGCTCGTCCTTGGTTGCGATGTTACGTTCGACCGCATATCCCAGAAAGCTGGCGATCGTTGCGCCTGCGCCTGGCAGAACTCCGATGAAGAAACCTTGTAGCGACTGCCTGCCAATCACTGGTGCGATGGCCTTGGCCTCGGCACGGTTGATCCGCAAATCCTTGATCTCGTCACCGCTGCCGTCATGTGTCTCCTTTGGCTTCAACACCAAAAAGAGCGCTTCGGGCAGGGCGAACATCGCCATGGCAAGAGTGATGAAACCGAAGCCGGATTGCAGATCCATGATCCCCATCGTGAAGCGCGGCAGGTTGAACAATGCGCCCTCCCCAACTGTCGCCATGATCAGGCCAAGCACAGTCATCAACAGAGCCTTGGCAACCTGCCCGGTGCCAGCAAAGGCCGCAATCGCCGACAGGCCGACGACCATCAGTGCAAAATACTCAGCCGAGTGAAAGAGAAGCGCGACCGAGGACAGGGCGGGGGCAAAAACCATCAACAGCAGCGCCCCCACGGTGCCGCCGCAAAAGCTGGCAATGGCGGCAATAGTCAGGGCCTTGCCGGCCTTGCCCTGCTTGGCCATCGGATATCCGTCAAAACTCGAAGCTACCGTTCCTGCGACGCCTGGAGCGTTCAGCAGGATCGACGAGGTTGAGCCGCCAAAAATGGCCCCGTAGTAGACACCGGCCAGCAAAATCAGTGCCGCCGATGGATCGCCCATTGAAATCGCCACCGGAATCATGATGGCGATGATCGACATTGGCCCAAGACCGGGAAGCATGCCGATAAAAGTACCGATCAGGCAACCGCCGATCACCATCAAAAGATTTTGGATTGAGAACGCCGTTTGCAGACCGATGAGAAGTCCTTCAAGCATATCAGCCTCCGAAAAAGCCCGGCAGCGGGCGCATGTAAATGCCAAGGACCTGTTGCACCAGGTACCAGACAACCAATGTGGCGATCAGCGCAACGATGATCATGATATGCCACTTGCGCTCTCCCAGAACAAACGAGCCGAGGATCAGAAAGGCAGCGGTTGAAACGATGAAGCCCAGCGGGCGCAGGCACAGCGCATAGGCAACCATCAGCGCCAGCAGCAGGATGGCCTGCCCTAGCTTGTATTCGCCCAGCCGCCGGTAATCGATTTCACCAATCGTCACGTCGCCCTTTTCGAGCCCCAGAAGAACAACCAGCGAGGCGAGCACGCCCAGGATTGAAAGCACTTTGGGAAAGGTGCTTGGCCAGATCGGGTTGCGCTGCATGAACGGTGCAAGCCCCGTATCCATCGTGAACCAGGCGGTAAAGCCATAAGTCAGGCAAATACCTAGCAATATCAGTGCAATCCAACGATCAAGTGCCATTTTTCCCTCCCGTTGCAACGAGCAGAGCGATCACCCGCTCTGCCAGTCCGGGCTTCACAGGAAGCCCAGCTTTTTCATCAAATCGCCGATGACTTGTTCCTGCTCTTCCAGGAAGGTTTTGAACGCATCGCCCGAGTTGTGGATATTGACCCAGCCGTTGCGGCCTCGGACATCCTCCCACTCCGGCGTGTCATACATCTTTGAAAGTGCCGCCTGGTACATGGCGACCTTGTCCGCCGGCAGCCCCGGCGCGCCGAAGAAACCGCGCCAATTCACAAATGTCGTACCGATGCCCTGTTCTTTCATCGTCATCGCATCCGGTGCTGCCGCAACGCGCTCCTCGGATGTCACCCCGATGATTTTGATCTCGCCCGCAGCCGCCAGGTCCACTGCTTCCGAAAAACCGGTCGACAGGGCTGCAATTTCACCCGACAAAAGCGCGGCCATGGCTTTGCCGCCCGCATCGTACGGAATGTATTTGACGTCCAGCGGATCCTTGCCCGCTGCTTCCATCACCATCGCGGCGACCAGATGGTCCATGCCGCCGGGAACCGAACCACCGCCAATCGCAGTTGCGCGCGGATCGGCGTCGAAGGCGGCCAAAAGGTCTTCCATAGAGTCGATAGGGCTGTCCTTGCCAACAACCAGCGCGGCATAATCACCGATTGTACCGGCAACCAAGGTCAGATCGCGGAAGTTATGCGGAAACACACCTGTCAGTGACCGGATCACGATGGGTGTCGAGTTGACCATTAAGGTGCCGTGGTTGCTTTCAGAGTTTTCGATGAGATAGCCGATGGCCTTGCCACCGCCGCCCCCGGACATGTTTTCGTAGGATGCGTTGCCGACAAGCCCAGCCTTGGTCAGGGCCTCGCCAGTGCCACGGGCTGTGCCGTCCCATCCGCCGCCGGCACCGCCTGGAATCAGAAAGTGAATACTGTCGAGGACTGGTTCTTCGGCGGCAGATGCGGGCGCTCCAAGACCAAGCGCCGCAACAGCGGCCGCCATAAGGACGCGACGGCCGATTTTGAATGTCGTCATTTTTTCCTCCCATTTGACAACTGTCCGCAAGACGGCTCAGTTGAGACATTCAAACACGCCAACCTGACACAGACCTGTCACGCCGCAAAAAGCGGGGTAAATCCTGATGAAGTTTCTCTTGATCGAAGATAATGCCGACCTGGCAAATGCGATTTGTTCACGGTTGAAATTTGACGGTCATGTGGTTGATCATGCGTGTAAAATCCGGGATGCCATCACTTATTCCGAAGTTGGCGATTATGATCTGATTCTGCTGGATATTATGCTGCCGGATGGGGATGGCCGGACGTTTCTCAAGCAGCACCGGGCCCGGGAGAAGGACACACCTGTCATCGTTCTGACCGCGCGTTCCCAGGTTTCCGACAGAATCAGCCTGCTGGATCTCGGAGCGGATGATTATCTCACCAAACCGTTTGATCACGCCGAGCTTCAGGCGCGTTGCCGCGCCGTGCTGCGCCGCAAGACCGGTACTGCGCAAACCGTATTGCGCATCGGCGGCGTGACCTTTGATCCGGTGGCAGGCCGCCTCGCGGTTGGCGGCGAGACCGTCAACCTGCGAAATCGTGAACTGCGGCTGCTTGAGCTTCTGATCAATGCTCCTGGCCGGATTTTCCCGAAACAGAAGCTGGCCGACAGCCTCTTTTCCTACGATGAGGATGTGTCGGAAAACGCGATTGAAGTGTATATAGGCAGGCTTCGCAAGCACCTTGAGAACTCCAGCCTCAAGATCACCACCCATCGCGGTCTTGGATACCGGTTGGACCATGAGTGATGCGTTTCGTGTTTCAGGATCGTTGCGGAACCGCCTGGCGATCACCCTGATCGGCGGCGCAGCTCTGCTTGCCATTCTCTTATATTTTGTGGCGCGGAGCTATGCGGCGCAAATTGCACAGCGAGGCCAGGACAACATCATAAACGCCTCGGTGACATCGATACTGGACGCGGCCATCCTGCGTGATGGTGCCGTTGAAATCGACTTTCCCTATGCGTCTTTCGCCATGCTGGCGACGGCATCCGATGACCGGATATTTTATGCGATCTATCAGGATGACACCGTGTTGTCGGGATATGAAGACCTGCCGCGCTTGCAAATGCCGCCCGGAAAGAAGGCCGGCTTTCAGACAGTTGCTTTCCGCGGGGCCGAAATGCGCCTGGCTACGGCATCGCGTGTCTTGATCGGGGCAGATGCCAAAACCCGGATTACGGTCTCAATTGCGCAGACCCAGGATGCTCTGGCCGGAACGCTGAACCTGATTTCCCGCAACGTCGCCATTTTTGGCTTGGGGTTCTTTCTGCTGGCCACACTGCTGTCGTTCTGGGCAACCTCCACAACCATTGGACAGCTCAGGCGGCTTGCCCTGTCAGTGACCCGCCGCGGGCCGCAGGACCTGCGGCCGGTCTCGCAGCCGGTGCCGTCGGAAATGGCCCCGCTGGTCTCATCTCTGAACAGGTTTATGACACGCCTCGACTACTCCCTGCAGCAATCCGAAGATTTCATCGCCGAAGCCGCCCATCGGGTGCGCACGCCACTGGCCACGGTCCGGTCCCATGCCGAGGCAACTTTGCAGCGCGTCAGCAAGGAGGAAAACCGCCAGGCATTAAGGGCCATGGTGCGCGCTATCGACGAAAGTTCGCGCGCTGCCGGGCAGCTTCTGGATCATGCGATGATCACTTTTCGCGCCGATCATCTGGAACGCCAGAACCTTGACCTGGTTGATCTGACAAAGGAACTTGTGCAGCGCCTGTCACCGGTGGCTGAGATGAAAGATGTAGAGCTGCGGTTGGATACCGAAGCTACGGTGCCGATTTCAGGCGACCCGATCCTGCTTCAGAACGCCCTCCGCAACATCATCGACAATGCGCTCAAATATGCGCCAAGCGAAACTGCCATCCATATCCGCATCAGGTCGAAGCCCCGGGCGCAGGTTGAAGTCCGCGACCAGGGGCAAGGTTTCCCTGCGGACGAGATCGGCACCCTGGCGTCACGTTTTACCCGGGGTGCAAACGCCAAAAACATCATCGGTTCCGGGCTTGGCTTGACGATCGCACGGGATGTTGCAGTTGCGCATGGCGGGACATTGGATCTTTCAAATAAACCGGAAGGCGGCGCATGCGTTATCTTTTCGCTGTGATCATCTGTCTTTGGCCGTTGCTGGCGGCCGCGCAAGACTGGGAAGACCGGCAAGTCTTTGAAGGGCAATCCGCGACCCGGACCCTGCGGGTGCTCTCAAGCACCGACACCTCGTTCATCGCCCCGATCATTACCAGTTTTCTAACGGTGAACCCGAATGTCTCGGTGGAATATCTGGTCACCGGAACCATTGAAGTAGACAGGTTGATCCGTCAGGCGCCGCAGGCGTTCGATCTGGCGATCTCCAGCGCGATGGATCTTCAGCTCAAACTTGCTAATGATGGCTACGCCCGTGCCGTTCCGGCGCTGGAAGTCCCTGATTGGGCACAATGGCGGCACAGTCTTTTTGCCTTCACCACCGAACCTGCTGCCATTGTGATTAACCGCGCGGCTTTTTCCGGACATGAAATTCCAAAAACCAGGCAGGCATTGATCCAGGCCATGCGCGATCGGCCGGATTTCTTCCGCAACCGGATCGGCACCTATGATGTTCGTAAGTCCGGCGTCGGATATCTGTTTGCCACCCAGGATGCTCGCGCCTCCGAGACCTACTGGAGGTTGACGGAGGTGATGGGAAGCCTGGGCGTGCGTCTCTATTGCTGTTCGGGCGAGATGATTGATGACCTCGCCAACGGTACCATCGCAGTTGCCTATAATGTGCTTGGCAGCTATGCCGCGGCGCGCCCCAATCCGGATGATGGTCTGCAGATCATCCTGCCGTCCGATTTTCCGACAACAATAATGCGGACCGTCTTCGTTTCAAAAGACGCACCAAACCCCCAAATTGCAGCCGCGTTCATCCGCCATCTGATCTTTCTGCAATCCAGCAAGGCTGGTGAAAAACACATCAAGCTGCCGCCTCTTGTTTCAGCGCAAGACAGTGTTCGCCAGTCGACCATTGCTCTGGAACCCGCGCTGCTTACCTATTTGGACAAACTGAAGCGGCGGACATTTCTCGAAGAGTGGGAAAGCGCCGTTTTCCAGTAGTCCTGCCAGTAGTTTTGCCGGCGACTTGGACGCGTTGGTGCCGCCTGCGCGCATCTCCCTAACTCATTCGGCTATTTGGGCAGTATTGGGCGGAACCATATTGGTAGTGCGATAGATCAATGTCATAGCGCTGGCTCCCCATGGCGCTTCGCTCAGATAGCTGCCATTGGCCCGTCCGCAGCGAAGGGTGGCTCTGTCCCGCACCATTCGAGTTCAAACACCGCGCAGCAAAAGGACGGTATGGCTTCGGCATCTCATTACGGGGTTCAATGGCGGTTTCGGTGACGTGGGCTGCAACGCAGCAGAAAGCCTGCTGGACGGTCGCGTTCGTCTTGGGTCTCTCCACAAGGCTCACTGGTGAACCGCATTGTCCGCCCGCGCCCTCTCGGCAGATTTGCCATGCAAATCGCCTGCCGGGTAACACATGGCCTGCGCCGATTGCGACCGGATCGTTCAATCCGCGCTGCCGTCACGCCCCATCGGACGCGGCGTCCCGGTCCTAGCATTTTGGCACATGTCCTGGTCAGCAAGTTGGAAGGGGACCGCCGCCCACGTGGGGCGGCGGCTGGCGGGATATTTTACGACCGCAATGCCACCAGATTCAGGTTTTTCCAGGGGTTGTCCGCCCTCCGCCAGTCTCCCGGATGGCCCCCGAAAAACCGGCCGCCCTTAATCTGGCACAGGCCGCATCAGCGGCAATGACAAACACTTAATCCTGAGGATGAGCGCCCAAGGCGCGCGGGGGCAAAGCCCCCTTGCGTCACTTCGGCATCAAGGCCCAGTAATCGAGATCCAGCAGCACGTCCGGCAGGTATTTGCCATCCTCGCCCTTCAGCTCAAACGGCGCGCCGCCCTTGGTCGCCACCAGCCGCAACCGGATTGCACCAACGCCAGGCGCGCTTGTGTCCGCCTTGTCCAGCACCTCGGACCAAGCCCGCACGGTCAGACCCGACAGGCACGGATTGGCATGCGCGCCGCCGTTCAGACCCGCAATCATCTGCGCATTGGCAAGCCCGTTGAACGACAGCGCGCGCGCCATTGAAATCACATGACCGCCATAGATCAGCCGGGTGCCATCGGGACGGGCAGTATTGTCAAAATGCACCTTGGCGGTGTTCTGCCACAGGCGGGTCGCCATCATATGTTCGGCTTCCTCGATGGTGACGCCATCCACATGGTCAATGGTCTCGCCCACCGCATAGTCGCCCCAGCGGTGCGGCTCGCCCGCCAGGGTGAAATCGTAGTTGCTGAAGTCCAGCCCGGCCGGGATCACCAGCTGGTCCGCCGGGATCACCTTGTTCAATTCCGGGATCACCGTCTCCGGCGCCGGGGCATCCGGATCGCCCTTGCGAACCATTACCCACCGCACATACTCCATCACGCAGTCATCGCGCTGGTTCAACCCGCGGGTGCGCACATAGACCACACCGGATTTGCCATTGGAGTTCTGCTTGAGGCCGATCACTTCGGATTCCGAGCGCAAGGTGTCGCCAGGATAGACCGGCAGCAGCCAGCGTCCCTCGGCATAGCCAAGATTCGCCAGCGCATTCAGTGAAATGTCCGGCACCGTCTTGCCGAACACCACATGGAAGGCCGCCAGATCATCCAGCGGCGCCGACGGCAGACCAGAGGCCCGGGCAAATTCATCCGAAGAATACAGCGCATGGCGCGCCGGATAAAGCGCGTGATACAGCGCCCGCTCGCCGCCCGACACCGTGCGCGGCACCGCATGGCGGATCACCTCGCCAACGGTATAGTCTTCGAAAAAGCGTCCCGGATTGGTTTTGGCCGGACTGGTCTTGGCCATCAGTGTTCTCCCAGTTTGGTCTCAGGGGTGTAGGTCCCGTCCGCCTCTTTCACCACCGCCTGGCCGCAGCGCATGATCCCCTTCACGGGATCAAAAGCCTGGGTCGGGCTGCCGTGCAGCTCCCAGCCCTTGTTCAGCGCTTGCGTGACCTTGTGGCAAAAGGCAGAAGTGTCGTCCTCGGACAAAAAACGGTAAAGTTTCATAGCATCCTACCCAGCAAAGCCCCTATCCCGGAAAGGGCGAAGGCCCGACCATTGCGTGGACGTAGCCGATCACCCCCATCAGAACAATCGAAGCGGCAAAGAACATCCCGTCCTTGGCGATGGAGCCCTTGGGGCCCGGCTGCCAGTCCGGTTCGGAACGGTTGATCACGATCACCTCAGCCACTGCCCAGGCCAGCAGACCGCCGAACAGGATGATCGACGCCAGGTCGCCATTGACCAGCAGATGCGCTGCAGCCCAAAGCTTGAAGCCCGCCAGCATCGGGTGGCGCATGCCGTTCAGCAGCGCGCCTTTCTTTGGCGCCGGACTCATCATCCAGATGGCGATCAAGACCAGCAGGTTGTTGATATGCACCATGAAGGACGGCGGCGCCCAGACGGGGATGAACTCCATGCTGCGGTAGCCCAGCACCATCAGCACCACGCCGGCAACCAGCACCAGCGCAACCACACCGCGGCCGCCGTTGCCCATGGACGCGCGCGCCTCCGGTGCCAGCCGTTTGAACAGGTGGCCGCCCCACCACAACAGGATGCCAAGGATCAGTAACGCCATATCAGTCTCCAAATGCTGTCAGCCGGGACAACAGCTAGGCCGAAAGCGCGGCGATTGCATCCGCTTTTGCCAGGATTTCACGCGCCGTAACCACATGCAGGTTCTCGACTATCCTGCCATCGACCACGGCAACACCCTGGCCTGCGGCTTGCGCCTCATCAAATGCGGCGATCTGGCGGCGGGCGGTCTCGGCCTCGCGCTCGGTCGGGGCAAAGGCAGCATTGGCAACCTCCACCTGCGCCGGATGGATCAGGGTCTTGCCGTCAAATCCCATGTCGCGGCCCTGCGCACATTCCGCCGACAGCCCCTCAACATCCTTAAAAGCGTTATAGACCCCGTCGACGATCACCAGCCCCTCGGCCTTGGCGGCCAGCAGGCACAGGCCCAGCCCCGCCATCATCGGCAGCCGGTCGGGGCGGAAACGGGTCTGCAATTCCTTGGCCAGATCATTGGTGCCCATCACCATGCCCTGCAGCTTGGGGTGCGCCGCGATGGCAGCGGCATTCAGCATGCCGCGCGGGGTTTCCATCATCGCCCACAGCGGAATATCCCCGGTGATCTCCGCCAGCGCATCCAGATCCGCAGGCGCATTTACCTTGGGCAGCAGAATCGCGTCGCAATCCATCTGTGCCGCCGCTTTCGCATCCTCACGCCCCCACGGCGTATCCAGCCCGTTGATCCGCACGATCTTCATCCGGGCGCCAAAGCCGCCCGTCTCCAGCGCCTGGGTCAAGGTCGCGCGGGCATTGGGTTTTTCATCCACCGACACCGCGTCTTCCAGATCAAAGATCACCGCGTCCACCGGCAGGGTTCTGGCCTTCTCCAGTGCACGCGGCTTGGAGCCGGGAATGTACAAAACCGAACGGTACGGGCGCGTGCGCGGGTCCATCAAGGCTCTCCAAAAGTTATTTTGTTGCGTAAAGCGGTACAGATTCGATTGTATACTTTCAAGTACAATTCCGCCGCAGCGCAGCGTAACCTTCTCCGCGCATGCAGCAAGATGCTGATACATTTAGTGATTTTCAAGCGCCCGCAGGGTTAACCACTTATCAGCACCTGATTGCCAAACTGATAGATACCAAGGCACAGGACCCCTGCCGCCGCCCCAGGCCGCACCTGATGCCCGCAGGCATGGGGCCTGCATTTCGAATTGCGTTACACACCGGCCCGCACAGGGATACCGGGGGCTGCCGTCAGGCACCCGGCTCTGTCCGGCCGTTCCGGAAAGGGTAAAACGAGATGAAAATATCAATCTTCGCACTGCCGGCAGTCTTTGCCGCACTGACCCTGGCAGCGGTACCTGCCACCGCGCAAAGCCGCAACTGCGCCCCGCGCGATACGGTGATTAAACGGCTGGCCGAAAAATACGGCGAAAGCCGTCAAAGCATCGGCGTGGGCCAGAAGGGCATGGTGATGGAAACCTTTGCCTCCGGCAAGACCGGCAGCTGGACCATCACAGTCACGACCCCCAACGGCATGACCTGCCTGGTGGCATCAGGCCAGTCTTACGAAGTGCTCGCAGAAGCACTGCCGGACACCGACAGCGACGCCTGAGCAGAAGTTATTGAGGCAGGTTTCCAGGCTGCGGCTGGCGTGCTGGGCTGCGGCGAAGGGTCATGGCGTGCTTGTCATCGCCTGAATAGCCCAGCCGTTCATAAAAGCCCCGCACCCCAGCCGCCTTGCCGGTCAACAGCATGATCTTGTAAGCGTCCATTGCCCAGGCTTGATCCTGCGCAAAGGTCATGACAGCCCGGCCAAACCCGCGGCACTGGAACGCTTGCAGCGTCACAACATTTTCGATCAGCGCATACGGCCGCCCGCCATGCGTAAGATTTGGCAATACATGCAAAGTCGCAGCTGCCACAACCTGGCCTTCAGCCTCAGCCACGGAAATGCAGGTACCCGGCAAAGCCAGAATCCTGCTCAGCACCGCTGCGCCTTCTGAGCCGGACAAGACCGGCAAGTCCCCCATCAGTTCCCGGTACAAGCAAAGAAGATCACCGTAGTCCTGCTCATTTGCCACGCGCAGCTGGCACCCTGTTTCGCCACTCATGTCACCCCGTCCCAAATCAGCTTGGTGCCTGTCACCGTCAGCAGAACATAGGTGAGCGCAAAGAACCAGCGCTCCGGGATCGAATGGTGCAGCTTCACCCCCAGCGCCACTCCGGGCAACCCCCCGGCAATCAGCAGCAGCGAGGCGCGCAGGTTCCAACGCCCCTAATAGGGCTTCAACGCTGCCAGATCGATCAGCATCAACAACGGCAGCATCAGCGCCAATGCAGCGCCCGGCTCAATCACCAGCGCCAGAATCGCCGCGGATGCAAAGGCCGCGCCGGAACCGAAACCGCCCTTGGACACGCCCGCAAAAACGACCGCGGGAATGGCAAAAACGAAAAACATAGCGTCAAATGCCGCCATTACCGGCCTCCGAAAGCCCTGAATTACACGCCCTTTAGCGATATCAGCGCAGCATACATAAGTATACCGAACCCTTTGCCGCAGCGTGGAACCCTTGCACGGCGGGCCGTTACGCCGTAGGCATCAGGAAATTTCAACCGGACCGGAGACATTCCCAATGGCACGACCCAAAATCGCCCTCATCGGCGCAGGTCAGATCGGCGGCACCCTTGCACATCTCGCAGCCCTCAAGGAACTCGGCGACGTCGTGCTCTTTGACATCGCCGAAGGCACCCCCGAAGGCAAGGCGCTGGACATCGCACAATCCGGTCCTTCCGAAGGTTTCGACGCCAGCCTCAAAGGCACCCAGTCTTACGAGGATATCGCAGGTGCCGACGTCTGCATCGTCACCGCAGGTGTGCCGCGCAAGCCGGGCATGAGCCGCGACGACCTGCTGGGCATCAACCTGAAGGTGATGAAATCCGTTGGCGAAGGCATCCGCGACCACGCGCCGGACGCATTTGTGATCTGCATCACCAACCCGCTGGACGCGATGGTCTGGGCGCTGCAGCAATTCTCGGGCCTGCCCGCGAACAAGGTCTGCGGCATGGCCGGCGTTCTGGACTCCGCCCGCTTCCGCCACTTCCTGGCGGAAGAATTCAACGTCTCCATGAAAGACGTCACTGCATTTGTGCTGGGCGGCCATGGCGACACCATGGTGCCGTCGGTGCGCTATTCCACCGTGGCCGGCATTCCGCTGCCCGATCTGGTCAAGATGGGCTGGACAACCCAGGAGCGCCTGGACGCGATCCTGCAGCGCACCCGTGACGGCGGCGCAGAAATCGTGGGCCTCTTGAAAACCGGCTCTGCTTTCTATGCGCCGGCCACCAGCGCCATCGAAATGGCCGAAGCTTTCCTGAAAGACCAGAAACGCGTGCTGCCCTGCGCGGCCTATTGCGACGGCGAGCTGGGCGTAAAAGGCATGTATGTGGGTGTGCCCACAGTGATCGGCGCCGGCGGCATCGAAAAGGTCGTGAACATCCAGCTGAACGAAGAAGAGCAAGTTATGTTCGACAACTCGGTCAATGCCGTCAAAGGCCTGGTAGAGGCTTGCAAGGGCATCGACGGTTCGCTGGCCTGAGCCTTTTAGCCTTACACAGATCAGAGGGTCCGCTTTGGCGGGCCCTTTTCTTTTGCTTCGGCACAACCGGACCGGCGACTGACGCTTTTGGCCTACGATGCGGCGGTAGCGGTCCATAACAGCCAGGTTCGAATCACCGCCGTTAAGCTTCCGATAATTTGTGATCACACCCCCAAAAACCGTGATCACAAAACTCGAAAATCTTCATCATTTCCCCGCACCCTGTCAAAAAAGCCTTTAACACTTGGCTTTAAGACGGCCTATTGAAGCCAGACAATTGCAGCCAGACGGGACAGTTTCAGATGAACATCCACGAATATCAGGCCAAAGCCCTCCTTCGCAGCTACGGTGCTCCGGTGTCAGACGGCAAAGTGGTGCTGAAAGCCGAAGACGCCAAAACCGCCGCAGGTGAACTTGACGGCCCGCTCTGGGTGGTGAAGGCGCAGATCCACGCAGGCGGCCGCGGCAAGGGCTCCTTCAAGGAGGCCGACGCCGGTGAAAAGGGCGGCGTGCGCCTGACCAAATCGGTTGAGGAAGCCGCCGAGGAAGCCAAGAAGATGCTGGGCCGCACCCTGGTGACCCATCAGACCGGCCCCGCCGGCAAGCAGGTGAACCGTATCTATATCGAGGCCGGCTCCGGCATCCAGACCGAGCTGTACCTGGCGCTGCTGGTTGACCGCCAGACTTCGCGCATCTCCTTTGTCTGCTCCACCGAGGGCGGCATGGACATCGAGGAAGTGGCCGCCGCCACCCCGGAAAAGATCCTGTCCTTCTCCGTTGACCCGGCCACCGGCTACCAGGCCTACCACGGCCGCCGCATCGCCTTCTCGCTCGGCCTGGAAGGCGCGCAGGTCAAGCAATGCGTCAAACTGATGGGCCAGCTCTACAAAGCTTTCGTCGATAAAGACATGGAGATGCTGGAGATCAACCCGCTGATCGTGGCGGACGACGGCAGCCTCAAGGTGCTGGACGCCAAGGTCGGCTTTGACGGCAACGCGGTCTACCGCCACGCCGACGTGGCCGAGCTGCGCGACACCACCGAAGAAGACCCGAAAGAGCTGGAAGCCTCGAAGTACGACCTGAACTATATCGCGCTGGATGGCGAGATCGGCTGCATGGTGAACGGCGCCGGCCTGGCGATGGCCACCATGGACATCATCAAGCTCTATGGTGCCGAGCCTGCCAACTTCCTCGACGTGGGCGGCGGCGCAACCAAGGAGAAAGTGACCGAGGCGTTCAAGATCATCACCTCGGACCCGCAGGTCAAAGGCATCCTGGTCAACATCTTCGGCGGCATCATGCGCTGCGACGTCATCGCCGAGGGCGTGGTTGCCGCAGTCAAGGAAGTCGGCCTGAAGGTGCCGCTGGTGGTCCGCCTGGAAGGCACCAACGTCGAAAAAGGCAAGGAGATCATCAACACCTCCGGCCTCGACGTGATCGCCGCCGACAACCTGAAAGACGGCGCCGAGAAAATCGTAAAGGCCGTGAAGGGCTGATCACCATGCGTTTCAGCGTCCTTCCAGCAGCTTGCCTTACGTTAATGGGCGCGGCCTGTTCCAGCGGTTACTCCGCTGGAACCAATCAGTACACCGCGTCACCGGCGGGCAGCTTAAGTAATGAACAGCCGGCCTCTAATACAGCCGCCGTTCAAGCTACGGGTGGGAAATACGATCCGGCGACAGATACATTCGTCCCTGCCACTACCACGCAAGCCGTGGCGGCTGCGACTGCTTTGGCAACACACAGCAGGCTGCCAACAGGAGCCAATGCCTCGCCGTCGGCGCCTGCAGGGGCGCCTCCCCTTCTAGTCTCAAGTTCCGGGTCAGGCATTCAGGCTGACATGCAGAACATCTCTGGTTTCTGCATGAGCTACATTGAGACAGGCCGGGAGACCCCATCGTTATTAGGCGCAGGATTTACGGCACGAGGCAGCAACTACAAGAAATCCTACAGCCGTTCGATTATCGGCGCTACCAAGCCGTACATCTCCGTCGAGGCCCGGAACACACGTTCCGGCCCCTCTTGCAGCGCACAATTCGGTATTATTGGACGCAATGACGGCTTCATGCTTTTCGACACAGCCAAGCGCGCCGCCGTAGCAAACGGGTACCAGCCAGCTGCGATAGCAGGCCGGAAAGGACAGCACGGTGCTGGCTACATGAAAGGTGATGTCACCCTGCAAATCGGCGGCAGAACAAAAAGCAGCCACAGCACCTACTCAACTTTCTTGTACTTCCAGCGATACAATTAGGCTCGGAAATGAAAGTTGAAGGCTAAGGAATGTAATCGATGAAAGCCGCCGTCTACCTCATAGGCTTGCAGCAGGCCACAGGCCGGGCCGAGCTGATGCAGCGGGAGCTGGATCAGGCCGGGCTGTCTGCTGTGCGCATCGATGCGGTGGACAGTACCCAGGTCAGCCGAGAGGAGATGCTCAAGCAATGCGCACCAGAAGGTAACTGGGGCTATTTCCAGACCAAGGACATGGCCTGCACCCTCAGCCATGCTAAGGCCTGGGAGGCGTTTTTGGCATCAGACGCCGATGTGGCGCTGGTCCTGGAGGATGACGTCTTCCTGTCGCCCGACACCGGCGCCTGGCTGAACGACCTGTCCTGGTGGCCGCAGGATGCCGGTATCGTCAAATTCGAACGCTGGCGGGCCAAAAAGCTGCAGGTGGCGCTTGGCAAGGATGGCTTTACCTACATGGGCCGCGAGGTGCGCCAGATGCTGTCGCGCCACGCGGGCGGTGCAGCCTATGCGGTCTCCCGCCGGGCGGCGCAGCATCTCTTGGACAGCCGTCCGTTTGAAATCACGCTCGACAATCTTCTGTTTAACTTTGACGCCTCAAAGCCTGCGCGCAGCATCAAGGTCTATCAGGTCCAGCCCGCATTGGCCGAACAGGGCAACGAGGCCCCCGGCGAACATGCCATCGGCCCGGCGCGCCACCGCCCCAAGGGCTGGCCGCTGCTCCGCCAGAAACTCCGGCGCGGGATCTATGAATTCCGCGGCGGCTTCAGAGTATTTCCCAGTGTGGTCCTGAGGCGGGCCACCCTCGAAAAAATCCGCTTCGACGGCCGCTCCCTGGCCACCCCGCAGAACCAACAGACACATACCGCTTGAAGGAACCGACATCATGGCAGTCCTCATCGACGAAAACACCAAAGTTATCTGTCAGGGCTTCACCGGCTCGCAGGGTACTTTCCACTCTGAACAGGCCATCGCCTATGGCACCAAAATGGTCGGCGGCGTCACCCCCGGCAAAGGCGGCCAGACGCATCTGAACCTGCCGGTCTTCAATTCCGTGCATGAAGCCAAGCATGTGACCGAAGCCAATGCCTCGGTGATCTACGTGCCGCCGCCGTTTGCCGCCGATTCCATCCTCGAGGCGATCGACGCCGAAATGGAAGTCATCGTCTGCATCACCGAAGGCATTCCGGTGCTGGACATGATGCGGGTGAAGCGGGCGCTGGAAACCTCCAAATCGCGCCTGATCGGCCCCAACTGCCCCGGCGTGATCACCCCGGACGCCTGCAAGATCGGCATCATGCCCGGCCACATCCACCGCCGCGGCTCGGTTGGCGTTGTCTCGCGCTCCGGCACCCTGACCTATGAGGCGGTGAAGCAGACCACCGACGTGGGCCTGGGCCAGTCGACCTGCGTGGGCATCGGCGGCGACCCGATCAAAGGCACCGAGCATATCGACGTGCTGGAATGGTTCCTGGCGGATGACGAGACCGAAAGCATCATCATGATCGGCGAAATCGGCGGCTCCGCCGAGGAAGAGGCCGCGCAGTTCCTGGCGGATGAAGCCAAGAAGGGCCGTTCCAAGCCGGTTGCGGGCTTCATCGCCGGCCGCACCGCCCCTCCGGGCCGCCGCATGGGCCATGCAGGCGCGATTGTCGCCGGCGGCAAAGGCGGCGCCGAGGACAAGATCGAAGCGATGAAAGCCGCAGGCATCGTGGTCGCCGAAAGCCCGGCCGGCCTGGGTGAAGCAGTGCTGAAAGCGATCGGCAAATAAGCCAAAGAAACACGGTTTTCCGCGCTAGCTTTGTTTTGAGCGAGCGCGGAAAACCCACAAGATAAAGTATGGTGCAGCAATGGGCTTTTGGGCCTCAATCAAAACTTGCATGGGCAATTATGCACAATTCGGCGGGCGCGCAGCCCGAAGCGAGTTCTGGTTTTTTGTTTTGTTTTTGGCACTTGTCCAGTTCGTTGGATTAAACCTGACTGCGGAACAGCCCGAAGGCGGCTTCAAAATTCACTTTGGCGTCTATTTCCATCTCGGGCCTCAATACCCCTGGTTCTTTAATCTTTATACTGGATTGTTCGCCATACCGTTTTTCGCTGCACTTTCGCGGCGTCTGCACGATGTAGGCATAGCAGCCAGTACAATATTTGTTGTGCCATTTGCACTCTTCGCAATCCTGATGTTCGCACTGAAAGCTCTACCCAATCTGCAGCAGCTCCAAAGTGGAGTAGGTTTCGCAGCAGCAATGATCCCGCTCGTTTTGTTCCTTTTCTTTACCTCAAAGAAATCCCAGCCAGGTGAGAACAAATACGGTCCCAACCCGCAAGAGGCACCACTATGACCGAACAAAGCCCCAACGACCTCTTCCGCGCCTCCTCCTTCATGCAGGGGCACAATGCGGAGTATCTGGAGCAGCTTTATGCCCGTTACGCCAATGACCCGGGCGCGGTGGATGCCGCCTGGGCCGAGTTCTTCCGCCAGATGGGCGACGCAGAACTGGACGTGAAGGCAGAGGCCAAGGGCCCGTCCTGGGCGCGCAACGACTGGCCGCCGGCGCTGGATGATGATCTCACCGGCGCGCTGACCGGTGAATGGCCGGCCCCGGCCGAGACCAAGGGTGCAGGCAAGAAGATTAGGGACAAGGCTTCCGCCAAGGGCGTTGAGGTCACCGACGATCAGGTGCAGCGCGCCGTTCTTGACTCGATCCGCGCCCTGATGCTGATCCGTGCCTACCGGATCCGGGGCCATCTGGCCGCCGACCTTGACCCGCTGGGCATGCGCGCCGCCGCGGCGCATCCGGAGCTGGACCCCAAGACCTACGGCTTTACCGACGGCGACATGGACCGGCCGATCTTCATCGACAATGTACTGGGGCTGCAGGTTGCCACCATGCGGCAAATTGTCGATATTGTGAAGCGCACCTACTGCGGCACCTTTGCACTACAGTACATGCACATCTCCGACCCCGAGCAATCCGCCTGGCTGAAAGAGCGGATCGAGGGTTACAACAAGGAAATCACCTTTACCCGCGAAGGCCGCAAGGCGATCCTCAACAAGATGGTCGAGGCCGAAGGATTCGAGAAATTCCTGCACGTCAAATACACCGGCACCAAGCGGTTCGGCTTGGACGGCGGCGAGAGCCTCATTCCGGCGATGGAACAGATCATCAAACGCGGCGGTGCGCTGGGGGTGTGCGACATCGTGATCGGCATGCCGCACCGCGGCCGTCTGTCGGTTCTGGCCAATGTGATGCAGAAACCTTACCGCGCCATCTTCAACGAATTCCAGGGCGGCAGCTTTAAGCCCGAAGACGTGGATGGCTCCGGCGATGTGAAATACCACCTTGGCGCGTCGTCCGACCGCGCGTTCGATGGCAACAATGTGCATCTCAGCCTGACGGCCAACCCCTCGCATCTTGAGGCGGTGAACCCGGTGGTGATCGGCAAGGTCCGTGCCAAGCAGGACCAGCTTGGCGACACCGACCGCAGCAAGGTGCTGCCGATCCTGCTGCATGGCGACGCGGCTTTTGCCGGTCAGGGCGTGGTGGCGGAGTGCTTTGCGCTGTCGGGCCTCAAGGGCCACAAGGCGGGCGGCACCATGCATATTGTGGTGAACAATCAGATCGGTTTCACCACCGCGCCGCATTTTTCACGTTCCTCCCCCTACCCCACCGACAATGCGCTGGTGGTTGAGGCGCCGATTTTCCACGTCAACGGCGACGACCCGGAGGCGGTTGTGCATGCCGCCCGCGTCGCCACCGAGTTCCGCCAGAAGTTCCACAAGGATGTGGTGCTCGACATCTTCTGCTATCGCCGGTTCGGTCACAACGAAGGCGACGAGCCGATGTTCACGAACCCCTTGATGTACAAAAAGATCAAGGGCCACAAAACCACGCTGACGCTCTACACTGACCGGCTGGTCAAGGATGGTCTGATCCCCGAGGGCGAGATCGAGGACATGAAGGCCGCCTTCCAGGCGCATCTGAACGAAGAGTTTGAGACCGGCAAGAATTACAAGCCCAACAAGGCCGACTGGCTGGACGGACGCTGGTCGCATCTGGACAAGAAAGACGCCGATTACCAGCGCGGCCGCACCGCGATCGCGCCGGAAACCCTGTCAGAAATCGGCGCTTCGCTCAGCCGGGTACCCGATGGTTTCCCGATGCACCGCACCGTGGGCCGTTTCCTGGATGCCCGCGGCAAGATGTTTGAAACCGGCCAGGGCTTTGACTGGGCGACGGGCGAGGCGCTGGCCTTTGGCTCGCTGCTGCTGGAAGGCTACCCGGTGCGCCTTGCCGGCCAGGACGCCACCCGCGGCACCTTCTCGCAGCGCCATTCCGGCATCGTCAACCAGGAGACCGAGGAGCGCTACTACCCGCTCAACAACATCCGCGCGGGCCAGTCGCAATATGACGTGATCGACTCCGCCCTGTCGGAATATGCGGTGCTGGGCTTTGAATACGGCTACTCGCTGGCGGAACCCAACGCGCTGACCCTGTGGGAAGCCCAGTTCGGCGATTTTGCCAACGGCGCCCAGATCATGTTCGACCAGTTCATTTCCTCGGGCGAGAGCAAATGGCTGCGGATGTCCGGCCTCGTCTGCCTGCTGCCGCACGGGTTCGAGGGCCAGGGTCCTGAGCACTCCTCAGCCCGGCTGGAACGCTTCCTGCAGATGTGCGGCCAGGACAACTGGATTGTGGCCAACTGCACCACGCCGGCGAACTACTTCCATATCCTGCGCCGCCAGCTGCACCGCACCTTCCGCAAGCCGCTGATCATGATGACTCCAAAGTCGCTGCTGCGCCACAAGCTGGCGGTCAGCAAGGCGGAAGAGTTCACCACCGGCTCCAGCTTCCACCGGGTGCTATGGGATGATGCCCAGCACGGAAACTCCGACACCCAACTGGTGGCGGATGACAAGATCAAGCGTGTCGTCATGTGCTCGGGCAAGGTCTATTACGATCTCTTGGAAGAACGCGATGCCCGCGGCATCGACGATGTTTATCTGATGCGGGTGGAGCAGTTCTATCCGTTCCCGGCCATTTCCATGGTCAAGGAGCTGGAACGCTTCAAACAGGCGGAAATGGTCTGGTGCCAGGAAGAGCCCAAGAACCAGGGCGCCTGGAGCTTCATTGAACCCAACATCGAATGGGTGCTGACCCGCATCAAGGCCAAGCACACCCGGCCCGTCTATACAGGCCGCGCCACCTCGGCCTCGCCCGCAACCGGTCTGGCCAGCCAGCACAAAGCCCAACAAGCAGCCCTCGTGAACGAAGCGCTGAGCATCTGAGGATAAAGAGACATGACAACCGAAGTCCGCGTACCCACCCTGGGCGAATCCGTGACCGAGGCCACCGTGGCCACCTGGTTCAAGAAACCCGGCGACTCCGTCAATGCCGATGAAATGCTCTGCGAGCTGGAGACTGACAAGGTGACGGTCGAAGTGCCCTCGCCTGCCGCAGGCACCCTGGGCGAGATCGTCGCCGGTGAAGGCCAGACTGTCGGCGTCGACGCGCTGCTGGCCACCCTGTCCGAGGCCAATGGTGCTGCCGCTGCCCCTGCCGCCGCAGCACCGGCTCCTGCTGCTGCGCCCTCCGGCGGCGATAGCGCACCGGTGCCGGTCATGGTTCCCGCGCTTGGCGAGTCAGTTTCCGAGGCCACCGTTTCTTCGTGGTTCAAAAAAGTGGGCGACAGCGTCGCGCAGGACGAAATGCTGTGCGAACTGGAAACCGACAAAGTGTCGGTAGAGGTGCCCGCCCCGGCTGCCGGCGTGCTGACCGAGATCATCGCCGCAGAGGGTGCCACCGTCCAGGCTGCCGCGCAGCTGGGCGTGATCGCTGGCGGCGCAGCCGGGTCTTCCGCGGCCCCTTCCGCACCTGCCGCCGCCCAGAACCCGGCTGCCGCCACCGCGTCGGCGCCCAAGGATATTGCCAACGCCCCTTCAGCGGAAAAGGCGATGGCCGAGGCAGGCCTCAATGCGGCGCAAGTCAGCGGCAGCGGCCGTGACGGGCGCATCATGAAGGAAGACGTTGCTGCTGCGGTGGCGGCCGCCAAAGCTGCACCGCCCGCCGCTCCGGCAGCGCCGGCACCGGCCCAGGTGCGCGGCCCGGTCACTGCAGATGATGCGGCGCGCGAGGAACGGGTAAAGATGACCCGCCTGCGCCAGACTATCGCCAAGCGCCTGAAGGACAGCCAGAACACCGCCGCCATGCTTACCACCTACAACGAGGTCGACATGACCGAGGTGATGGCCCTGCGCAACGAGTACAAGGACCTGTTCCTCAAGAAGCACGGCGTGAAACTGGGCTTCATGTCCTTCTTCACCAAGGCCTGCTGCCATGCGCTGAAAGAGGTTCCGGAAGTCAACGCCGAGATCGACGGCACCGACATCGTCTATAAGAACTTCGTGCATATGGGCGTCGCCGCAGGCACCCCGACGGGCCTGGTTGTGCCGGTGATCCGCGATGCCGATGCTATGTCCTTTGCTGCAATCGAGAAAGCAATTGCCGAAAAAGGCGCCCGCGCCCGCGACGGCAAGCTGTCGATGGCGGAAATGCAGGGCGGCACCTTCACCATCTCCAACGGCGGCGTCTACGGCTCGCTGATGTCCTCGCCGATCCTGAACCCGCCGCAGTCCGGCATCCTGGGCATGCACAAGATCCAGGACCGCCCGATGGCCGTGGGCGGCAAGGTGGAAATCCGCCCGATGATGTATCTGGCGCTGAGCTATGACCACCGGATTGTCGACGGCAAAGGCGCTGTGACCTTCCTGGTCCGAGTCAAGGAAGCGCTGGAGGATCCGCGGCGTTTGCTGATGGATCTGTAAGGCCTAAAAAATCGCGCGTATCCCAAAGTGGAAACTTCGGGATACGCTTCAGTTATGCACTGCTCATAGTCTTTGAGGCGCACATGAAGAATACACTGATCTTCATTTTCGCTGTGTTTTTACTTCTGTTCGGAGCGACAATAATTCGCACTGAAAATCAAAGATATGCTCTAGCTCAGGGATTGTGTCCCAACTTGGACCAGGAAAGCGTCCAAGAGCATAACGCGTGTCTTTTTTTGACGAAAACACGTACGCATGACGCTTGGCACTTATACTATGCGCTAAGACAAACCTTGCAGTTCCCATAAAGTCAGATTGCCCGGTATTTCTATTCTCGACTGTTAGTTGCCTTGCAAGCCCGCATCGGACAGAACTCTAATGACCCTCCCGCTCTGGGGCCTTGTCTGCCTCTCGATCCTCGCCCTGATCCACGTGAGCTGCGACAGCTTCCTGCTGAAGCTCTCGGTGGGCAACGCCTGGACCGCAGGCCCGCGCGACAGCTCCGTCAGCCGCAGCGCACTCGCAGGCCGGGCACGGCGGGCCTTCACCAACTTCCTGGAAACCGCCCCTGTCTTCATCAGCCTCGCGCTGGTCGCGGAACTGGGTGGCCTCAAAAACGCTCTGATTACCGGCGGGATTTATACCTACCTCAGCGGCCGCGTCCTCTACCTGCCTGCCTACCTCATCGGCATGCCTTACCTGCGCACCGCCATCTGGCTCATCGCCACCAGCGGCCTTGCCGCGATGCTTGCGGGAGTGCTTACAGCATGATTATTCACCTTTGCCGAAATACTCCGGGGGAGGCCCGTCAGGGCCGGGGGCAGCGCCCCCTTTCTGCACACCTGACCACAGAACATGCCTTAATTGAGTGGAATCAAAGCGCTCCCTTGCCAATGCAGTGCACTCTGCCTGCAGAAAACACAAAGGAGTAACTCCAATGGCAACCCATGTTCTCTGGCAGGCCGATGTGGCCGATTTCACCGCTTGGCTGACCGTTTTCCGGCAAGACAAGGCCAACCGCCAGGCCGCAGGCATCACCGACATGAACGTCTGGAGCGATCCGGACCGCAACAACCACGCCGTGGCGCTGTTCGCGATCACTGATCTGGAGAAGGCGCGCGCTTTCTTCGGCTCGGAAGAGCTCGCTATGCACCTTGAACGCGACGGGGTCACCAATATCTCGATCAAGATGTTGACCCCCGTCTGATCCTAAGACCACTATCCCCTCATGCGTGTTCCGCCAAACGGAACCGGGGAGAACAGAGGAAAACCAACCCATGTCCCAATATGACGTCATCGTAATCGGCGCCGGCCCCGGCGGCTATGTCTGCGCCATCCGCTGCGCCCAGCTGGGACTGAAGACAGCTGTGGTCGAGGGCCGCGAAACCCTTGGCGGCACCTGTCTCAATGTGGGTTGCATTCCGTCCAAGGCATTGCTGCATTCGACCCATCTGCTGCATGAGGCAGAGCACAACTTTGCCCATATGGGCCTCAAGGGCAAATCGCCGTCGGTCGATTGGGACCAGATGAAGACCTACAAGGATGAGGTCATCACCCAGAATACCGGCGGCATCGAATTCCTGTTCAAGAAGAACAAGATCGACTGGATCAAGGGCTGGGCCTCGGTCCCCGCGGCGGGCAAGGTGCAGGTCGGCGACGAGGTGCATGAGGCCAAGAACATCGTGATCGCCTCCGGCTCGGTGCCATCCTCCATTCCGGGCGTCGAAATCGACGAGAAGATCGTGGTCTCCTCCACCGGCGCGCTGGAGCTGCCGAAGATCCCCAAGAAACTGGCCGTCATCGGCGCAGGTGTGATCGGGCTGGAGCTGGGCTCGGTCTATGCCCGTCTGGGTTCGGAAGTGACCGTGGTGGAGTACATGGATGCGGTCTGTCCGGGGATGGACAAGGACGTGCAGCGCAGCTTCAAGCGGATCCTGGAAAAGCAGGGGCTGAACATCATCCTGGGCGCTGCGGTGCAGGGGGTGGAGACCACCAAAACCAAGGCCAAGGTCAAATACCAGCCCAAGAAAGGCGGCGATGAGGTGACACTGGACGCCGATGTGGTGCTGGTTGCCACCGGGCGCAAGCCCTACAGCGAAGGCTTGGGGCTGGACGCGCTGGGTGTCAAACTGACTGAACGCGGCCAGATCGCCACGGACGATCACTGGCGCACCAGTGTGCCCGGCGTCTATGCCATCGGCGACGTGATCGAAGGCCCGATGCTGGCGCATAAGGCCGAGGACGAGGGCATGGCAGTTGCCAGTGTGATTGCGGGCAAGCATGGCCATGTGAATTACGGCGTCATTCCGGGCGTCGTCTACACCACGCCGGAAGTGGCCACCGTGGGCGCCACCGAGGACGCGCTGAAGGCCGCAGGGCACAAGATCAAGACCGGCAAATTCATGTTCATGGGCAATGCGCGGGCCAAGGCCGTCGGCCAGGCCGAGGGCGGCTTTGTCAAGATCATCGCCGACAAGGAAACCGATCGCATCCTGGGCGCGGCGATCATCGGTCCGGCCGCGGGCGACATGATCCACGAGCTGTGCGTGGCGATGGAATTCGGCGCCTCCGCCGAGGATGTGGCGCTGACCTGCCACGCGCATCCGACTTATTCCGAGGCGGTGCGCGAGGCCGCCCTGGCCTGCGGCGACGGGCCGATTCACAGCTGAACCTGGCAAGTCACCGAACATATCAAAGGGCAGCTCGCCGCAGCTGCCCTTTTTTGATTGGCACGGCTGGCGATCCGCTCTTTACTGAGCCTCGATTTCACCCCGCAGGAGGCACCGCAATGGCCGTTTCTTTACAAGTCATCTACCCCGTCAGTGACGGAAGAAAATTCGACTATGCCTATTACGCGGACACCCACATGAAGGTTGTCGACCAGCACATCGGGCCGCATCTGCAGTCAATTGTGGTGACCAAGGGGCTGGCGGGCGGGCCGGATGTCCCGGCGCCGTTTTTTGCCATCGCCACGATGACCTTTGCCGATCAGGCGGCCATGGACACCGCGATGCAGGCAGCAGGGCCGGCTCTGGACGACATTCCAAACTTTACGGACGTCCAGCCGCAGGTTCTGATAGGCGAAGTCCTCCGCTGATACAGCCCGCCCGGCACCCGCCGGGTAAAAAATTCTTCAAAGAATTTTGCCAAGAAAATTCGAATTTTCTTGGCCCCGGCGAGCGTCCCGCTCCGGCGGGTCAGGCCCGTTGCTCAGTCGCGCCCGGGTCAAACCCGGCTTCCCGCATCAGTTCATCCGACCGGCTTTCTACCCGCATCTCCAGCTGCGCCATAAATTCGTCCCGGCTGCTCCCCGGTTGCATCGGTTCCAGGAACTCCACCACTGCAAGGCCCGGCTTGCGGTAAATACCGCTGCGCGGCCAGAACACGCCGACATTGGTGGCGGCCGGAACGCAGGGCTGGTTCAGCCCCTCATACAGCACTGCAGTACCTATCTTATAGGGCTTGCGGTCGCCCGGGGCCACGCGGGTGCCTTGGGAATAGATGATCAGCTGGCCCGGCTCGCGGCTTTGCGCGGCGACATCCTTGACCATCTTGGCAATGGCCGACCCGCGCCGGCCGCGGTTGACAGGCACGCAGCCCAGACGCTTGGCATAAACACCAATCACCGGGGTCCACATCAATTCGCGCTTCATGATGAAGCGGGCCGAGGGTACAGCGTTGAAGATGATCAGGATATCCAGGAAACTTTGATGCTTGGCGGCGACAATCACTTCATCAGAGGGCACCTGGCCACGGACTTCGGTCTGAATGCCAACCATCCAGCGCGCGGTCCACAGGACCCAGCGCGCATAAGACTTACAGGCCGTGCGCGCACCCTTGGGGGATACCGCGGCCCAGGGAGCAAACAATAGCCCCAGCACCAGCATTGCCAGATACATCTGCAGCAGAAAGACAGCTGAACGCAGCCATTGAACCGGGTTTTTCACGACAGTGCTCCCAAACGTTTGGTGGCGGCTCGGGTGGTGGCGGCAAAGGCCACCAGCGCGCCCAGTACCGGGATCACCAGCGGTACCAGCCAGCCCCAGCCCTGAAAGCCGAGACCGGTCAGGAAGCCGCCTTCATCCGAGGCTTCCGGCATCAGCCAGACGCCAATCATGCCAAGGGCCACCCCCGCTGCAGCGCCGCTTAAGGCGCGCAGAGTAAAGCGGCGTATAAAAGCCTGGGCGATATAGCTGTCCAGCGCCCCGACCAGCCGCAGAACCTCAATCACCTGCGCATTGGCGGCAAGGGCCGCATTGGCGGCCAGGGTGATCATTGCCGCCGTTGCGCTGCCGATCAGCAGGATCGACACCCAGGCCAGCCTGCGCAGCGACCGGGCGGCATCGACCAGCGGGGCACGCCAGCGGGTATGGTCATCCAGAACCGCGCCCGGCACTTCGGCCTGCAGCCGCAGGCGCAGCCCGGCAGCGTCATATCCGGGGTCCTCGCCGGTGACTTCGATCAGCTGCGGCAGCGGCAGGCTGCCAACCGGCAGGCTGGAGCCGAACCAGGGCGCCAGCAGCGCCGCCTGTTCCTCTCCCGACAGCGCGCGTGCGGTGGCCACACCCGGTGTCTGGCGCAGAATCTCCAGTGCCGCCTCGGTCTGTGCTGCGCGTTGCTCTGCCGGCGCGTTGATGCGCAGGGTTGCAGCCCGCGCCAGCTCTGAGGCCCATTGGTCTGCCAGCCGCCCGGAGGCCATCGACAACGCCAGCGCAAAGACAGCAAGAAAGGCCATCGCGCCGGAAACAAACAATGTCAAATGGGCGGTAAAGCCGCTTGGCGGCACCACCCGGTTGGCCTGGGTATCACCCAGGACCAGCCTGCGCAGTTTGCCCTCGGTCATAAGTCCGCCCCCGCCAGCTGCAATTGACGGTTGGAGATCCGCAGCACCCGGGCCTGCACCTGGTTCTTGGCCGCCCGGATCAGCGACAGATCATGGGTCGCCACCAGAATGGTCTTGCCCATCCGGTTCAGCTCGACCAGCAGCTGCAGCAGCCGCTGCGACATTTCCCAGTCCACGTTACCCGTCGGTTCATCCGCGATAATCACATCCGGCGACAGGATGACTGACCGGGCCAGCGCCGCCCGCTGCCGTTCGCCGCCCGACAATTCCGGCGGCAGCGCATGGGCACGTTCAGACAGGCCGACCCAATTCAGCAGCTCGCGCAGGTTGGGTTCCTCATGCGTCAGCTCCCGCCCGGAAACCAGCAGCGGCAGGGCGATATTCTCGATCACCGGCAAATGGTCCAGGAACCGGCAATCCTGGTGCACAACCCCGACGCGGCGGCGCAGATGGGCCATCTGATCGCGGTCCAGCCCCTTTACATCCATGTTAAAGGCCCGCACCCGGCCCGAGGTCGGCATCAGCGCGCCATAACACAGCTTCAAGAGCGTCGTCTTGCCCGCGCCGGACGGGCCGGTCAGGAAATGAAAAGAGCCTGGCGCCAGCTGCACTGACACCCCGTCCAGCAGCTCGCCGCCGCCGTAATTATAGCCCACGTTCTCCAGCTCGATCACTGCTGCCCCCCGATTGCGCCGCAAAAATGGCGCTCCGGTGTTTTGCCCCAAGGGATCAGCAGTTTCAATGGGGCTCTGTTGCCAGGAAACCCCCGCCGCCGCCAGGCTGGGGCGGCAACGGCAATTGACCCTTTCACCGGGCCGCCGGCCTGCATATAATCCCTTGAAAAACAACCTGCCGCCTGCTGGCCGGCAGGATGGTGCCGAGGAGAGCATGATGCGCCTGACCTGCCCGAATTGTGCAGCCCAGTACGAAGTTCCCGAGGACGTGATCCCCGACGAAGGCCGGGATGTGCAGTGTTCGAATTGCGGCCAGACCTGGTTTCAGGCGGCAGCGGGGGCTGTTGCAGCACGCACCGCTGGGGAAGACGCGCCGGACACGGGAGCAAACGGCGAAGCACTTTCGCCAGCAGCAGAAGAACACCCTGAGCCGGACATGCCCGGGGATGTCCCAGAGGAAACTCCAGAGGAAACCCCGGACCAAACCACAGGCGAAATCCCGGACGCCCCCCCTGCACCTGTTCCGGAGCCGCAGGTTCCGGCGGAGCCCGCAGCCGGCGCACCGGAGACCCGCGTAGAGGATGATCCGGACGGTCAGCCGGGCGCGGATGAAACGGAAGCCGCAGACGAGGAACCCCCGGCGCCGCCAGCGCCGCAGCGGACCCGCGCTCTGGATCCTGCCTTGTCCGATATCCTGCGCGAGGAGGCCGAGCGCGAAGTCTCGCTGCGGGCGGCTGAGGGCCACGGCCTGGAAACGCAACCTGATCTGGGTCTCGAGGAAGCCGCAACGCCGGAAGACGAGGCCGCCCGCCGCAGCCGCCAGGCCCGCGACCGGATGGCCCGCATCCGCGGTGAAGACCCGCGCCAGCTGGCCGCAGCTGAAACCGGCTCGCGCAAGGAATTGCTGCCGGATATAGAAGAAATCAATTCAACTTTGCGCTCTGCAGGCAGTGCGGCCCCTGCACCGCAGGCCGCCTCGGAAGAATTGCCGGTGCGGCGCAAAAGCGGCTTTGCCCGCGGGTTTTCACTGTCGGTGATTGCCGCATTGATGCTGGTCATGGTCTATGACAACGCGCCGCTGATCTCGGAAAAACTGCCGCAAGCGGATCCGGCGCTCAGCAGTTATGTCGGCTGGGTGGATCAGATGCGGCTGTGGCTGGATGGCCAGGTCAGATCCCTGACCAGCACCCAGTAACGCCACCCCCGTAACACCGTTCGGTCAGCGTCCTTTTCCTGGCGTTTAAGACACCGGTTGCCGCTGGCGGCCGGATTTCAGAACCTGTCCAGCAGCCGTTGCAGGTAATTGCGCTCCCGCTCGCTGCGCTCACGCTCTCCTGCCCGGCGGCGGATGTCCTCCAGCAAATTCCAGGCGCGGCGGTAGGCATTGCCCTCTCCCACCTTGCCGCCATCATCCACCGATCCGTTGCCGCGGCCCAGCGGGTCCAGCCGCTCGCCCTCAGCCGTGGCCGAAGGTTGCCCCTGGCCATTGCGCTGGCCGTCTTCGCGCTGCGCCAGCGCTTCGCCCAGGTTGCGCATGCCTTCGCGCAACGCTTCCATCGCCTCGGACTGCTGGTCAATCGCCTCGGCTATATCACCGCCGCGCAGTGCATCTTCTGCGCCCTCCATCGCACGGCCCGCCCGGTCCAGGGCTTCGCGGGCGGCATCACCGGCCTCACCGTCCAAATATGGCAATCCCTCCTGCTGGCGCTGCAATTGCCGGCGCAGGGCCTGCTGGCGGTCTGCAAGCGAGCCGCCCGCGCCCGGCTGCTCGCGGCCATCAGGGCCGGAGCCTTCGGGATTGCGGCTGTCCGCACCATCACTGCCTTGTCCGTCCTGGCCGCTGTCACCGCCCTGCCCGCCCTGATGGCTCTGGCCGCGGCCCAGACCGCCGTCACGGCCTTCGTTACCCTGGCTCTCGCCGCTGCGGGCACCGGGGTTGAACTGCTCCTGCAGGTCGCGGAAGGCCTGATCGGAAAGCCCCTGCTGCTCCCGCAGGGTTTCACCCAACCCCTCCATCGCCTGGCGGCCCTCGTCGCCCTGGCCCTGCCCCTGCTGCGCGCGGGTCATCCGCATGTTTTCCATCATTTCCTGAAACTCGCGCAGCGCCTGCTCGGCTTCGGCCATACGGCCCTGCTCCATCAGCTCCTGGATGCGGTCCATCATCGCTTGCAGGTCATCCTGGCTGAGGGTCATCATGTCCTCGGGCATCTCGCCCGGCTCCAATACCTCGCCGTTCGCCTCTGCCTGCCGGCTCAGCTGGCGCATATAGTCCTGGGTCGCCTCGCGCAGCTCCTGCATCAATTGGGCGATCTCCTGATCGCTGGCGCCATCGCGCATGGCCTGGCTCAGCCGTTCCTGCGCCCGCTGCATCCGTTCCAGCGCGTCGCCCACGTCGCCCTCTTCCAGCTGGATCGCAAGATCCCACAGCGCAGCGGTGATTTCCGCCTGCTGCGGCTCCGCGAGGCTGCCCTGCACAGTATAGCTTTCCAGCCGCCGCAGGATGGTGCGCAGCCGCAGGTAACCGCCATAGTCGCGGAACAGGCCTTCGGGGCGGTGCGACAGGGTGCGCAGGATCTGCGCCACCCGCGGCGCATTTGCGCGCGACCACAGCAGATCCCGGCGCTGCTCGACCACCGCAGCCGCCAGCGGGTCAAAGAAACGGCGGGTGACAAGCTCGGTGCCAAAGCCAGCAGCCGCCGCGGACTGCCCGGCCTCGTCCACTGCCGAGAACGTGAACACCACCGGCAGGTTGGCCCAAGGGTGCCGGGCGAAATCTTCGATCAGCTTTTCGGTAAATTCCTTGCGCGAGCCTGACAGCGGCAGCGGCAGATCCAGCACAAGCGCCTCGCGCGGGTCGGGGTCTGCCGCCAGCCCGTGGCGCCGCTCCACCGCAGCCAGATCCAATGCTATCCGGACCTGACCCGCAGCGACGCCATAGTCATCGCGGGCCGCAAAGGCCAGTGTTGTGTAGCCGTCGTTCTCCAGCTCCGGCTGGCCCGCAACCGCGACTTTGGGCGGATGATCCGGGATCACCTCCACCTGCCAGCTGCGCCCGCCGGAGCCATCGATTGAAACTGAGCCGCTGCGGTTGACGTCGAATTCGATCGCACCGTCCAAGTCCGGCGGCTGTTCTGCGCTTTGGCCTGTGACGCTCTGCGACAGGTTGAGCGCCCCCGCCTCGCCATAGAACCGCAGGGTGACGCGGCTGCCTTCCGGCAGCTTTAAGTTACCCCCGGCTTGGTCGTTCAAATACAGAACCGGCAAGCGGGTATAGGCGGGCGGCTCTGCCCAGCCTTCCCAGGCCGGTCCGCTGAGGACGGCTGTGCCCTCCGCTCCCAGTTCCTTGATCGACACTGCTTGCCAGATCGACCCGAACAGCAGCGCCACCGCCAGAAACAGCCCCGCAACGTATCGCAACGCATAAGGGTCCGCTGCGGCAACGTTCAGATCCGGTGCAGGCGCCCGCGCCTGTGCCGCGGCCTCAGCCATCCGGCGCTGATGCGCGTTCCACAAAGCGATCGAGGCGGCGTCCTCTGCCCCGATAGCCTGGGTGTCCAGCATCGCTGCAACCGGCCGCCCCGGCAGGGTTTCGTCCAGACGCTCCAAAGCCTCGCCCCGGGCAGGCCAGCGGAACCTCCAGGCACCCCATCCCGCGGCAGCTGCGGCACTCACAACAATAACGATTGAAGCGGCCCAAACCGCTGTTTCCGGCAGCAGCAGATGCAGGCCCAGCATCAGCGCCGCCAGCGCCGTCATCAGCACCGAGGCCAGCGGCCAGAAGCCCCGCATCGCCCGTTCGGCCACAAGTCCGGCCTGCGTCAGCAGCACAGGCCAGCGCAGGCGTTTCAGGACCGGATCGGCCTGCCGGTCATCTCGGCGGAACAAGGACATACGGGCCTCACGTTCTGATGGCCCGCGCCGGATCGCGTCAGAGCCACTCCGGGATGGTATCGCGGTTTATCATCTCTTCATAGTCCGGCCGCCGGCGAATAACCGCAAATTGATCCCCATGCACAAGCACTTCGGGGATCAAAGGCCGCGAATTATACTCGCTTGCCATCACCGCGCCGTAAGCACCGGCACTGCGGAAAGATACCAGATCGCCCGCTGCCAAGGGCGGCAGATCGCGCTGTTTGGCAAAGGTATCGCCGGTTTCGCAGACTGGGCCGACAATGTCATAAGGCTGGCTCTCGGCACCTGGCGCAGGCTCCTGCACCGGCACGATATCGTGATGCGCCTCATACATCGCCGGGCGGATCAGGTCGTTCATCGCCGCATCCAGGATCAGGAAATCACGGCCCTCGCCCGATTTCACATAGATCACCTTGGACACCAGCTGGCCCGCGTTGCCGGCAATCAGCCGCCCCGGCTCAATCTCGATCTCGCAGCCCAGATGGCCCAGCGTCTCCTTGACCATCCTGCCGTATTCCACCGGCAGGGGCGGCGCGGTGTTGGAACGCTCGTAAGGAATGCCCAGACCGCCGCCCAGATCAAGGCGGCGGATATCGTGGCCGTCGGCGCGCAGGGTTTCCGTCAGCTCCGCCACCTTTTGATAGGCAAGCCGGAACGGTTCCAAATCGGTCAGCTGCGAGCCGATGTGAACGTCAATCCCGACCACGTCCAACCCCGGCAGGGCGGCGGCGCGGGCATAGACGTCCCGCGCGCGGGCAATCGGAATGCCGAATTTATTCTCGGATTTACCGGTGGCAATCTTGGCATGGGTCTTGGCGTCCACATCCGGATTGACCCGGATAGTGATGGGGGCCACAGCGCCCAGCTCCAGCGCCACGGCGCTGATCACTTCCATTTCCGGCTCGGATTCGACGTTGAACTGGCGGATGCCGCCGGTCAGGGCCACCCGGATTTCCTCTGCCGTCTTGCCGACGCCGGAAAAAACAATCCTGTCCCCCGGAACCCCCGCGGCCTTGGCCCGCAGGTACTCGCCCTGGCTGACCACATCCATGCCCGCCCCGGCCTCGGCCAGAGTTTTTAGGATCGCCTGATTGCTGGCGGCCTTCATCGCATAGCAGACCAGGTGCTCAGTGCCCTCCAGCGCCTCGTCAAACAGGCGGAAGTGGCGCAGCAGAGTTGCGGTGGAATAGACGTAGAACGGAGTGCCCACCGCCGCGGCGATCTCGGAGATGGGAACGTCTTCGGCGAAAAGCGCGCCGTCGCGGTAGAGAAAATGATCCATGGCCCCGCGTTTAGGGCAAAAGGGGCAGATGGATCAAATGATTCCGCCTCTGCCCTCTGCAGGAGACAAGGCACTCTCCCGCCCCCCGCAGATGTATCGAACATGCGCCCGCCGTGACGTGCAAACTTTGAATACCCTTTGCAAAGGGCGGGAGTATTGCGGAAAGCGCCTCGCATTTGACCGTCTTTGAATTTTGAGTATTTGGAAAAAGGTGAAGAGGCACGGGCTGGTGCTTCATCTTTTCAGAAATACTCACTGCACAACGGCCGCACCTGGACGCGTCATCCGAGCGTTGCGTTCCCGGCGCGCGCGCCTGTCACTGCATCTTAAACCCAATAGGCCATTCTCGCTTTGATCGCGGTCACCGCTGGGCCTGACATCCCCGGCACATTGGAACAGGGCCCTTTGGAAAGGGCACGCAGAGACAACGTTCAGCGTGCGGGAGAAACCTCCCGCCTCCGCCTCCAAGGCGGCGCCGCCATTCCTTACTGCTGAAGCTCAGCACCTTTTTGCAGAACGGACAGCAGAAGACAGCAACCGGGCGGACCGAAAGGCAAAAAAGCTTGCGCTTAAAACGTATGAGAAACCCCGACCCGGCCATATCCGGAAACCGACACCCCGGTTGCTGCGGGTTCTTGCTTTTGCGGTGGTTTGGATGCCTGCGATCCGGTATCGCAGGCTGCGAGCCCAATCAGGCACAGAAATACAACTGCAGCTTTCATCACAAAATCCCCAAATGAAAACCGTCCCAGCGGTCGGCAGGGACGGTTCAGAGGTGGTGTGTCAACGGCACCGCGTCAAGTGCGCGGGCCGCTAGAACCCCAGGAAAACACTGACTGGCCCCTTGTGCAGCCCGACCGCGCCGCCCACGTGGACACCGCTGTCCCCGACGCCGACACCGGCGTTCAGTGTCGGCTGCACCGGTTCGCCATCGACGCCGCAGGCGGCCAGAACCGCCAGACCAAGCAATGCAAAGATCATGTTGCGCATTTTCTGCCTCCTTGCCGCGGGCCGCGACTCTCAGCCTCAGCTTGCCAGAATCTCTGTCCAGCGGGCGATCTGCGCGCGCACTTGCGCCGGCGCAGTGCCGCCATAAGACATACGCGAGTTTACCGAATTCTCAACGCCAAGCACAGTGAAGATATCTTTGGTGATCTCTGCATGGACACTCTGCATGTCTGCCAGTGACAGATCCGGCAGGTCGCAGCCGCGGCTTTCGGCCATCGCCACCAGGGTGCCGGTAACATGGTGGGCGTCGCGGAACGGCACCTTCAGCACCCTGACCATCCAGTCGGCCAGATCGGTGGCGGTGGAAAATCCGGACCCGGCCGCCGCCGCCAGCTCAACGCGGTTGCCGGTCATGTCCTTGACCATGCCTTCCATCGCCGCCAGCGCCAGCATCCAGTTGTCGGCGGCATCAAAGACCTGTTCCTTGTCTTCCTGCATGTCCTTGGAATAGGCCAAGGGCAGCCCCTTCATCACCATCATCAGTGCGGTATTGGCACCGAAAATGCGGCCCACCTTGGCGCGGATCAGCTCGGCGGCGTCCGGGTTCTTTTTCTGCGGCATGATCGACGAGCCGGTGGAGAACCGGTCGCTCAGCGTTACAAACCGGAACTGGGCCGAGGACCAGATCACCAGCTCTTCGGCGAAACGCGACAGATGCACGGCGCTGATCGAGGCCACAGACAGGAACTCCAGCGCAAAGTCACGGTCGCTGACCGCATCCAGCGAGTTGGCTGCCGGGCGGTCAAAGCCCAGCGCACTTGCCGTCATCTCCCGGTCTATGGGGAAGGAGGTGCCTGCCAGCGCCGCCGCGCCCAGAGGCGATTCGTTCATCCGCACGCGCGCGTCGCGCACGCGGGACAGATCGCGGCCGAACATTTCCACATAAGCCATCATATGGTGGCCCCAGGTCACCGGCTGCGCGGTCTGCAGGTGGGTAAAGCCCGGCATCACCCAATCGGCGCCCGCCTCGGCCTGCGACAGAAGCGCGCGGATCAGCGCCAAGAGGCCGGATTCCGCCGCGTCCAGCTGGTCCCGCACCCAGAGTTTGAAATCGGTCGCCACCTGGTCATTGCGTGACCGGCCCGTGTGCAGGCGGCCTGCCGGCTCGCCAATGATGTCTTTCAGCCGGGCCTCCACATTCATGTGGATGTCTTCCAGGGCGGTGGAAAACTGAAAAGTTCCGCCCTCGATCTCTGACAAAACGGTGAGCAGCCCTTCCCGAATGGCCTTAGCATCATTATCCGTAATAACGCCTGCTGCGGCCAACATTGCCGCATGGGCCCTAGAGCCTGCGATGTCCTGTGCTGCCATCCGCTTGTCGAACCCGATCGAGGCATTGATCGCCTCCATGATCGCGTCGGGACCTGCGGCAAAGCGGCCGCCCCACATCTGGTTCGAGGATTGATCTGTCATGGTGTGGAACCCCGGAGATAATATGCGTCTGTTTCGTCAGCTTTCCCTTTATATGGCCCTGACCTTGGGTGCAAATGCCGCTGGTGCGGCGGATCAGGCGCAGCTGGAGGGCTTGCGTGAAGACAGCCTCCGCCGCCTGGTCGTGCATTCCGAGCCGCGGGATGTGTCCGCCACCGCGTTTGAGCTGGCCGACGGCGCCGGTACCGCCAGCCTGGAGGACTACCAGGGCAAGGTGGTTCTGCTGAACTTCTGGGCCACCTGGTGCGCTCCCTGCCGCAAGGAAATGCCGCAGCTGGCTGAGCTGCAGGAGGAACTGGGCGGAGCGGATTTCGAGGTGCTGACCATCGCCACCGGGCGCAACTCTCCCGCCGGCATCCAGAAGTTCTTTGACGAGAACGGCATCAGCAACCTGCCGCGCCACCAGGATCCGAAACAGGCGCTGGCGCGCGAGATGGCAGTGATTGGATTGCCGATCACGGTGCTGCTGGACCGCGAAGGCAAGGAAGTGGCGCGGCTCTTGGGCGATGCCGAGTGGAACTCGGACAGCGCCAAGGAGATCGTGAAGGCGATGATCGCGTCAAAGTAGCTTGCGCTTGAGTTTCAAGTTAGTAGCCTGGGGCAAATAGTGACCCCAGAAGACTTTTTTGAGACATTTTCTTTCAGGTCTAGCAGCGGCTGCTGCCGTTCTTTTCTCGATAACCTGCGCTACTCAGGCTGAAGAAATACTGATTGAAGGAACCAGATCCAAACTTTCGATCAATTCGGACATCCGCCTGACGGGCGACATGAAAAAAAGCTTTGCCTTCTTCAAAAAGAATGCGGAGTTCTACGGCGCAATGTTTGTGAATCCGCCAGAAGATCTGGTTGGAGCGTTTTGGAATACAAGCTCCCTTCCGCTGGCTAAGCACTACGCCTTGAAGTCTTGTCAATCCAAGTCCCGAACGCCATCGAGCTGCCAGGCCTACGCAACAGTTCTGCCAAAGAAACACCAGTCACGCCCGGGCAGAACGCTCAGTCAGAGCGGGAATCTCACCTTTGCCGCCTACAGGAAGCAACAAACAACAGGCATCTACGGCGCCTTTGCTGTTGCCGAAAACGGAGACAGCGGTTTTAGCTGGAACTTCGCAAGCAAGAGCCAAGCCGAGGAAACCGCGCTGAAACACTGTGCAGACGATGTCCAAGCCAGCAAAAGCGAAGCTTCGGCGCACGTTCTCAAAAACGTCCTGGAAGCAAATCGATCCAAGTGCCGGGTTGTTCATGTTACTCAGCCCTGAAGCCGCGGCCTGACCTGCCAGGATTTCGCACTACTTCACTCTTGAGTGGGCGTCCCGAAACGGCGCCCGTCGATAGGGTGGAGAGTGAAATGAAACCTGTTGTGTTACTGATCGGCAAGCTGCCGCATGTGATTGGCAATGTCGCAGAGGAGCTGGACCATCTGCCGATCCATTGGCTCGGCGCGCATGACCAGCCCGAGGTGGTGCGCCAGCTGGAAAGTGAGCCGCGTATAGAATGCGTGATCATGGGCGCGGGCCTGGACGATCAGGTCCGCGGCGATCTCATTGGCATCATTGCGGCGCTGCGCCCGGACGTCTGCATCCATCTGAAGGACCGGTCTTCAGGGTCCGAAGGGCTGGTGCCCTTTGTTGAACAAGTGGTGCAGATGCAGGTTCTGGCAAAGCCGCAGCGCGCGGCTGCCACGGTTTAAGCCAGAAACGCCGGCGCGCGGTTTGCATGCCCATCGGCTTTGTTGCACAAATCAGGCGAAGGACGCTCTTCCCCTTATACCCCATACGGACTCAGCCTACAGGCTCAGTGACGGGTATGCCAAGAGCCGTGTAGCGGTTGAGGATGGCGATGCGGACGTGGATTTCTGCAACCTGCCGATCAAAGTCCCTCGCCACCAGCGATTGGCCAAGTAGTTTCATGCAATGCATCTTCGTTTCGACGCGGCTTTGGCAGTGGTATCCGCTCCAACGTCGCCACAAGGTGCGGCCCAGATGTTGCTGCGCACTGACCGCTTCGTTTCGGGCAATCGCTCCGGCGTTCGTCGGGTTCCAGGGCTTGGCATTCTTGCGCGGAGGGATCACGGCATTGGCACCTCTGGCGGCAATCGCCTCGTGGCATTTACGCGTGTCATATGCCCCATCAGCTGTGACGCTGCCGATGTCCTGGTCGGGCGGGATTTGGTTCAGAAGTTCTGGCAGCATGGGAGCATCTCCGACGTTGCTGCTGGTGACCTCGACCATCCGAACCTCCAGTGTTTCTTCGTCAATTCCAATATGTATTTTTCGCCAGATGCGGCGTTTGGGGCCGCCATGCTTGCGCGTTTGTCGGGAAAACAGTCCCCCGGACTGTTTTCTGATCCTCCGCACTCCACTCGCCTTCACCTTCGGCCTTGATACCTGTGCTGTCGATAAGGAGGTGCAATGGACCTTTGGAGCCTCGATATGACAGGCCCACATTCAGTGTTCTCTGGCGGCGGCATAAGGTGCTGAAGTCCGGCGCGGTCCAGTCCAGGCCGACCAATCGCAACAGGCTCTGGACGAACCCAGTTGTCTGCCGAAGCGGCATGCCAAGCAGGATCTTCAACGTCAGACACGTCTGAATGGCGGCATCACTGAATTGTTGTTGCCGACCTCGCTTGCCGTTTGGCGGCGGCGTCCAAACCATCTCCGGATCAAACCAAATTGACAACGATCCGCGCTGCTTCAAGCTGTCATTGTAAGACGACCAATTCTTGGTCTTGTACTTCTTAGGGCCCCAACTGCTCATGTCTTCAGCTATCACGCTGGATTCATACAGTGAATCCCTTCAGACGATTTGTGCAACAAAGCCATGCCCGTCCCTGCCGGTAGGGCGGACTTGCTTGACCCCACGCCACCTTTGACAGCTTCCCGGCGGGCCGGCAATCTGTCCGCGGGAGGACGTCATGCCGCTGGAACTGCTGCTGGCCCTGGTTGCGGGCGGGATATCTGCCATTGCGGTGCTGCTGCACCTGACAGGACGGTCCCGGCAGGCCGTGTTGACGCACGAAAACAGCCGCGCCGCCTGGCTCCGCCAGTTTCCTGCCGATTCCATCACACAGGTGACGCCTGCCTCCAGCGGGCAAGCCGCGCTGGTGATAACCAAGGCTGGCCCCGGGCTCCTTTGGGCCTTCGGTGCTGACACGGTTGGCCGTCACCTGACCATAACTCAAGTCCGCGAGACCGGGACCGGGCTGCGCTTTGATTTCAACGACGTCGCGGCTCCCGGCGTTTCCCTTTCCCTGTCAGAGTACGAGCGCCGGGAATGGCTGGCGCAGGTCGCAACCGCAGCGGAGACCGCATGACCACCCCCATCCATTACCCCGATGTGACTCAGCTGGCAGTGCCGTTCTTCATCGCTGCCATCCTCGCAGAACTGCTGTGGATCGCGCTGAAGAAACGCGGTGGGCGGTATGAGACTCGCGATGCCGTCACCTCGCTGATCATGGGCGCGGGCAGCGTCGCCGAAGGGCTGCTGCTGGGCTTTGCCGCCTGGGGGTTGCTGATGCTGCTGTGGCAGATCACACCGCTGGACATGGGCACGTCCCTGTGGGCGGTGCTGCTGTGTTTTGTGCTGGACGATCTGCGCTATTACTGGGTGCATCGCTTCGGCCACCGGGTTCGCTGGGTCTGGGCGTCCCACGTGAATCATCACTCCAGCCAGCACTACAACCTGACAACCGCGCTGCGGCAGACCTGGACCGGGACATTCACATTCATGATGGTGGTAAAGGCGCCGATGGTGCTGCTGGGGTTCCATCCGGCGCTGGTGTTGTTTTGCGGCGGGCTGAACCTGATCTACCAGTTCTGGATTCATACCGAGACGATAAACCGCCTGCCGCGCTGGTTCGAGGCGGTGATGAACACCCCCAGCCACCACCGCGCCCATCACGGCCGCAATGCACGGTATCTGGATTGCAACTATGCCGGCGTTTTCATCATCTGGGACAGGATTTTCGGCACCTTTGTGCCCGAGCAGGATCGCGACCGCCCCGATTTCGGCCTGGTCCACAACATCGCCACTTTCAATCCGCTGCGCGTCGCCTTTCATGAATGGGCGGGCATTTTCAAGGACATGGCCCAACCCGGCCTCAGCTGGAAACAGCGGTTTCTTTATGCTTTTGCGCCGCCGGGTTACAGCCACGATGGCAGCCGCAGCACCTCAGCCGGGATCAAAGCAGACCACCTCGCCCGCCACCCTGAAGATGCAGGCACTCCCGGCTTTGACGGCTAAGCCTACCGCGGTGGCATCAGGCAGATCATTCAAATTCGAACTTTAATTCCGCTTCAACCCTTTTGCGTGAAACTGCCGGGAGCACCATACTGTGCCACACCTTTGCCGGAACAGGGCCCCAGCAGCACATGACCATACTCAACGCCAATGCAGATTTACCCGAAGGCTCTGAAAATCCGCTGAACGCAGCGGTGACCGGGCGCGACCGCTCCACCCTGGACATGGTTGCAGATGCGGTGCGCCACAATCAGACCGTGCTGGCCTATCAGCCAGTCATGCAGGCGATGGCACCGCATGGGGTGGCGTTTTACGAGGGCTACATCCGGGTTCTGGACCCGACAGGCCGGGTGATTCCCGCCCGTGAATTCATGCATGTGGTCGAAGACAAGGAAATCGGCCGCGAGATGGACTGCCTGGCCCTGCAGCATGGATTGCGGGCGCTGGATAAATACCCGCGGATCCGACTGTCTGTGAACATGTCGGCCCGCTCCATCGGCTATCAGCGCTGGGTAAACGTGTTGGACCGGTTCCTGAAACGCGACGCAACGCTGGGTGAGCGGCTGGTGCTGGAGATATCCGAGGCTTCGGCGATGGCGGCACCGGAACTGGTGACAGATTTCATGGGGCGGATGCAACAGCACGGGATCGCCTTTGCGTTGGACAATTTCGGCGCCAGCACCACCGCGATCGGCCATTTCCGCCAGTTTTTCTTTGATGCGGTCAAGATCGACGGCCAATTCGTTCGCGGCATCCACACCAGCCATGACAACCAGTCCGTTGTCCGTGCCCTGGTCGGCATTGCCAAACAATTTGACATGTTCACCGTCGCGGAATCGGTGGAAAGCCAGGAGGATGCGGAATTCCTTGTCGAAAACGGCGTTGATTGCCTGCAAGGCTACCTGTTTGGCGCGCCTTCCGTCTCGCCGCCCTGGATTGAGGACATGAAGCAGCGCCGGGAGGCAAGCTGAGCACGCCAGGGGAGCTGACACCGCGGACGGTCTCGGAAACCTCCCTGGTCAGAAGGTTCACATGGCCCCCATTCACGGGTGAGGACGTTCAGGACGCAGTTGAGGACAGGACACCTGCCGGCCCGGCCCTGCTCCGATCACGGCGCCGCAAAAGCGCCCTGCGAAGGGCAAGGGTTTCCTTGCGCTGCCTCTATCCTATTCACATCAGTGCCCCTGTCCTGCCAGCCCAGCAATTCCAGCGCATTCAAAGACCAGGCTGCTGACGCAGTTTGCGTGTTGTTTCGCTGCTTTGCGGAAGGTTCTCCTCCGGCTGACGGGAATCCTGTGCCGCGAGGCGTTTCTGGCGGTTGACTCTGCTGCCCCCCCTGAGACACCCTGTCAATTGCTGCACATGCAGCAATAGATTATGTCGGCACCCGGAGGATACGGGAAAGATTATTGCGCGCCCGATTTCACATCCCGCGCGCAAAGATCCCCCGGAAGACCTGAATTGATGGCAGAGGACCAGAAATCAATGACCAATGTTGTAATTGCATCCGCCGCGCGCACCGCCGTCGGCTCCTTTGGCGGCTCGTTCGCCAACACCCCTGCCCACGATCTGGGCGCAGCCGTGCTGGAAGCCGTGGTGGAGCGGGCCGGCGTGGACAAATCCGAAGTCTCGGAAACCATCCTTGGCCAGGTTCTGACCGCCGCACAGGGCCAGAACCCGGCCCGTCAAGCCCACATCAACGCCGGTCTGCCGCAGGAAAGCGCCGCCTGGGGCCTTAACCAGGTTTGCGGCTCGGGCCTGCGCGCCGTGGCACTGGGCGCACAGCACATCATGCTGGGCGATGCCTCGATCGTGGCCGCCGGCGGCCAGGAGAACATGACCCTCAGCCCCCATGCAGCACATCTGCGGGCCGGCCAGAAGATGGGCGATATGAAATATATCGACACCATGATCCGCGATGGTCTGTGGGACGCTTTCAACGGCTACCACATGGGCCAGACCGCCGAAAACGTGGCCGAGCAGTGGCAGATCTCCCGCGAGATGCAGGATGAGTTCGCCGTAGCCTCGCAGAACAAGGCGGAAGCGGCGCAGAAAGCCGGCAAATTCGCCGATGAGATCGCCGCCTTTACCGTCAAACACCGCAAGGGCGACATTGTGGTGGACCAGGACGAATATATCCGTCACGGCGCCACCATGGAAGCGATGCAGAAACTGCGTCCGGCCTTTGCCAAGGACGGGTCTGTCACCGCTGCCAATGCCTCGGGCCTGAACGACGGTGCTGCCGCCACCCTGCTGATGAGCGCCGATGAAGCCGAAAAGCGCGGTATCGAACCGCTGGCCCGTATCGCGTCTTATGCCACGGCCGGCCTGGATCCGTCGATCATGGGCGTCGGCCCGATCTATGCTTCGCGCAAGGCGCTGGAAAAGGCCGGCTGGTCGGTCGGCGACCTGGATCTGGTCGAAGCCAACGAAGCCTTTGCCGCGCAGGCCTGTGCCGTGAACAAGGACATGGGCTGGGATCCGTCGATTGTGAACGTGAACGGCGGCGCCATTGCCATCGGCCACCCGATCGGCGCCTCGGGCTGCCGGGTGCTGAACACGCTGCTGTTCGAAATGAAACGCCGCGGCGCAAAAAAAGGCCTGGCCACCCTGTGCATCGGCGGCGGCATGGGCGTTGCCTTGTGCGTTGAACGCCCGTAACCGGCACAAAACCGCAAAAAGTGAAGGACGCCCCTGCGGCGTCCTTTTTCTTTTACAAAACAAGTATATACTGTGGGTGCGACAATTTTCTTGCGGCACCGCAGAAAAATCATCACGCAATATTGTTGCGCCCGCAAAATGAAAACTGTAGCAAGATTACCAAGAGACTAATACTGGAGGATTCTTGAATGGCACGTACTGCACTCGTCACCGGCGGCTCCCGCGGCATCGGCGCAGCAATTTCCCAAGCGCTGAAGGCGCAGGGCTGCAATGTCGCCGCCACTTATGCCGGCAATGACGAAGCCGCGGCAAAATTCACCGACGAAACCGGCATCAAGACCTATAAGTGGAATGTTGGCAACTACGAAGACAGCGCCGCCGGCATTGCCAAGGTCGAAGCGGATTTGGGTCCGATCGACATCGTGGTCGCCAATGCCGGCATCACCCGCGACGCGCCGTTCCACAAGATGACGCCGCAGCAATGGCAGGAAGTGATCGACACCAACCTGACCGGCGTGTTCAACACCGTTCACCCGATCTGGCCCGGCATGCGCGAGCGCAAGTTCGGCCGCGTTGTCGTGATCTCCTCGATCAACGGCCAGAAGGGCCAGTTCGCCCAGGTGAACTATGCCGCGACCAAAGCGGGCGATCTGGGCATCGTGAAATCGCTGGCGCAGGAAGGCGCGCGCGCAGGCATCACCGCCAATGCGATCTGCCCCGGCTATATCGCGACTGAGATGGTGATGGCGGTCCCGGAAAAGGTACGCGAGTCGATCATCGGCCAAATTCCGGCCGGCCGTCTGGGTGAGCCGGAAGAGATCGCCCGCTGTGTCGCCTTCCTGGCGTCTGACGAATCGGGCTTCATCAATGGCTCGACTATCTCCGCCAACGGCGCGCAGTTCTTCGTCTAAACTGTTCCGGCAGTTGAAACGGCAAGGGCCGGTCCTGATGGACCGGCCCTTTTCCTATCCCGTAAGTGCCTTATCTCGAAACAGAGCGCGCTCAGGCCCAGCGGGAAATCTTGGGGCGGAGGGCTGGTACAGACCGTGCGCCAAACAGCCGGGTCCAGGCCAGTTTCAGCCCATTTTTCAGCACCTGACCGCGCTCGGTATGGGCACGGGCCATGGCAGACTTCACGGCGGCATCAGCAGAGTATTCCAGCATCTTCGGCCTCCTTTTCGGATCAGTATCCTTTACCTGCACCCAATATGAAGACGTTCCGTCAAACACACAAACGAGACTTTGCAGAGGTTCAGTTAAGCTGTACTTGTGTGAAATGTCTGACCGCCTGCCCCCCCTCACCGCCCTGCGCGCCTTTGATGCCGCGGCCCGTCACATGTCCTTTGCCAAGGCGGCGGAGGAGCTGAACGTGACCCCTGCGGCGCTGTCGTTTCAGATCAAATCACTGGAAGAGCATCTGGGCCAGCCGCTGTTCCGCCGCCTGAACCGCGCGGTAGAGCTGACTGAGGCGGGAAAGACACTGGCCCCCGGAGCGGCGGAAGGGTTCGAGGCACTGACCGCCGCCTGGCGCACCGTGCGCCGCCTGCAGGACAACACCACGCTGACGGTGACCGCCGGGCCGGGACTGACGGCAAAATGGCTGGCACCGCGGCTGTATGAATTTGCCCGTGCTCATCCCGAGATCGACCTGCGGTTTTCGGCCACGTTGCGGATGCTGGATTTTGTCCGCGATGACGTCGATGTGGCAATCCGGTTCGGCTATGGCCCGGATGAGGGGTACTACGTACTGCGGGTGCCGCCGGAATGGGTGACGCCGGTGATGTCGCCGGAGCTGGCGGAGCGCTATACCACGCCGGAAAGCCTGATGGAGGCGCCGCTGATCTTTGACGAATCCATCGATTTTCTGGACCCGCCCTGCGATTGGCCGGCCTGGTTCCGCACCCAAGGCATCGACTTTAAGCCGACCCATGGATCGCATTTCTCGCAAGCCGACCATGCAATCGACGCCGCTGTCACGGGTGCCGGCGTGGCCCTGGGCCGGCGCGGCATGGCGGTCACCGATCTGCATGCCGGCCGGCTGGTAGCGCCTTTCAAGACCGCAATTGAAACCAAAGCGCATTTCCGCTTTCTTTGTGCACCCGGCACCGAGACGCGGCCGCAGATCGCGGCGTTCCGGAACTGGTTTGTTGCCGAGATTGAAAAAACCGCCTACGTCTCGGAGGCTTTTGAGATCATTCCTGTCGAGGACATCCCGCCGCCATGACCAGAACCCGCGCGACTGCCATCGGCTTTATCGCTGTTTTACTGTGGTCGCTTCTGGCGTTGCTGACCGTCGGAACCGAGCCCGTCCCGCCCTTGCTGCTAAATGCGCTGTGCTTCACCATCGGCGGGACGCTGGGGATGATCTGGACCGCTGCTACCGGCAAGCTGGGCCAGCTGTGGCAGGTGCCGCTGAAGGTCTATGCCTTTGGCACCCTCGGTCTCTTCGGCTATCACTTGCTTTACTTTTCGGCGCTGCGGCTGGCCCCTGCGGCGGAGGCCGGACTGATCGCCTATTTATGGCCGCTTCTGATTGTGCTGTTTTCCGGCCTGCTGCCCGGCGAACATCTGAAGGCAGGGCATCTGGCCGGGGCCGGCTTGGGCTTTGCCGGGGCTGCCACCATCATCTCAGGCGGTGGCGAGGGGTTTCAGGCGCAGTATCTGCCCGGCTATGGGCTGGCGCTGCTCTGTGCGCTGACCTGGTCCGGGTATTCGGTGCTGTCGCGGCTGTTGGGCAAGGCGCCGACCAGTTCAGTTGCGGTATTCTGTCTGGCCACCGCGGCCGCCTCCTGGGGGCTGCATTTCGCGCTGGAGGAGACGGTTTGGCCTGCGGGCACGCTGGGCTGGGTCTCAACCCTGCTGCTGGGCCTTGGTCCTGTTGGGCTGGCGTTTTATGTCTGGGACATCGGCGTCAAACAGGGCGACATTCAGATGCTTGGCACCAGCAGCTATGCTGCGCCGCTCTTGTCGACGCTGATCCTGGTGCTGGCGGGCATTGCCGCCGCCTCCTGGGGGCTGGCGCTGGCGGCTGCGCTGATCACAGGCGGGGCGCTGATTGCGGCCAGGGCCGGTTCGGCAAGCTGACCGCAGGGGACTGACGCCCAAAATGAAAAGAGGGCCGCCACTCCGGGCAGGCCCTCCGAACCGTGTTGCCGGGATCTGTCCCGGCGGGAACTCTTCAGGCTACTTCAGCAGCCAACCGCTCAATCTCTTCCTTCAGCTTGAGCTTTTGCTTTTTCATTGATGCGATTTCCAGACCATCGGTACTAGGCGATCGCTGGGCCTGTTCCACTTCCATGCTCAGATGCTCGTGCTTCTTCTTAAGTTCGGTCAGATGCGAGCTAAGGCTCATGGCAACCCTCCTTCATTGAGCTAGATGTGTTTGACACCAAGGAGTGGACCACAAGTTTTTACGTCTGTCACGCCGCAGCCGCAGTATTTTTGTCATGAAATTTTCATATCGGCCATGCGCCGCGCATTTTGCCGCAGGCAAAGGCGCACTATGGCAGAAACCCGCCTGTCAAAAAGTCGCATAAGTTGAATACGGGCCGCCCGGACCCTATATTCGCGGCGACGGAAAACCCCCGCTAAACCGGCCAGGGCAAGGCCGCCGCTTCGCGCAGAACAGCCCGGATTTGCGGCTGATAACTGTCTCCGTCCCGCTCATGCCGGGTGCCTTCATGCAGAATCAGCGGCGCATGCAGCCGGAACTCCGCCCGGCCGCCCTTGCGCGCGCGCAGGATCACCAGCTCGGCTCCACGTCCCTGGCGCGGGGCCAGCGGCAGCACCTCGACCGAGCCAAGGCCGCCGCTGCAGGCCGCCAGCATATCCGGCAGCCGGTCGGCGCGCTGGATCATGTGCAGGTATCCCTTCGGCGCCAAACGGCGGGCGGCGGTTGAGATCCAGTCTGCCAGCGGCGTGCCCTCTCCCAGCGCGACCTGCCTGCCGGCATCGCGCGCCAGACTATGGGCACCCGGTTTGTAATAAGGCGGATTAGCAAAGACGTGACGGAACTGGCGCTGTTTCAGAACCTCCGGCAACGCTGATAAATCAGCCTCGAACACCTCGATCTCCTGACCGTTTTCCGCAGCATTGCACCGGGCCAGCTCCGCATAAGGCGGCTGCAGCTCAATCCCCGCCAGCTGCAAATCCGGCACCCGCGCCGCAAGGCACAGCAAAGCCTGACCGGCACCGCAGCCCAGTTCCAGAACCGCCTCGCCTGGCCTTGCCGGGACCGCTGCGGCCAGCAGCACAGGATCCACCCCCGCACGGTATCCCTTTACGGGTTGCCACAGCCGCACTCTGCCGCCAAGAAAGCCGTTGCAGCTCAGCGCGTCTTCCGCAAATGCGGTCATCGGCCCAGCGGGATTTCATTATCGCGCATCACCACCAACGCATCGTCGTAATCATCCGCGCGCACCATCAGGCGGCGCGGGAAAATTCCGATCCCGCCTTCCAGGATGCTCATATTTACGTCCATTTGAAAGCAGTCTATATCCTCACCCTCAAGAAGGGCGGAGGCAAAGGCCATGATCGTCGGATCGGTGCTGCGCAGAAGCTCTTTCATAGGATTGGATCTAAGGGCAAGGCGCCACCCTTGTCGAGCCTTGCGAGCGGGAAAGTGATGGACCAAGTGATGACCAGGAAGCCGCATGAAATGCTGGCCGCCACGCTAAGCCAGGAACTGGACGCAGTGAATGTGCTGATCCGCAAGCGGATGGCATCGCAACATGCGCCACGCATCCCCGAGGTGACCGCGCATCTGGTTGAGGCCGGCGGCAAGCGCCTGCGGCCGATGCTGACACTGGCGGCGGCAAAGATGTGCGGCTATCAGGGCGATCACCATCTGAAACTGGCCGCCACGGTGGAATTCATCCACACCGCCACTCTGCTGCACGACGACGTGGTTGATGAAAGCGCCCAACGGCGCGGGCGGCCTACAGCGAACCTGCTCTGGGACAACAAAAGCTCGGTTCTGGTCGGCGACTACCTGTTTGCCCGCAGCTTCCAGCTGATGGTTGAGACCGGTTCCTTGCGGGTTCTGGATATCCTGGCCAATGCCTCGGCCACCATTGCCGAGGGCGAAGTGCTGCAGATGACAGCAGCCTCGAACCTGAAAACCGGTGAAGACATCTATCTGCAGGTGGTGCGCGGCAAGACCGCTGCGCTGTTCTCGGCGGCGACGGAAGTGGGCGGCGTGATCGCCGGGGCATCCGAGGCGCAGGTGAAGGCGCTGTTTGACTATGGCGACGCCCTGGGGATTGCCTTCCAGATCGCGGATGACCTTTTGGACTATCAGGGCGACAGCAAGGCCACTGGCAAGAATGTCGGCGACGACTTCCGCGAACGCAAGCTGACACTGCCTGTGATCAAGGCGGTGGCGCAGGCCACGGTCGAGGAACGCGCGTTCTGGACCCGCACCATCGAGAAGGGCAAGCAGGAAGACGGCGACCTGGAGCAAGCACTGGCGCTGATGGCAAAGTACGGCACGCTGGAGGCCACCCGCGAAGACGCCAATGCCTGGGCGGCAAAGGCGAAGGCGGCACTTGACGCCCTGCCCGATCACGAGATCCGCAGCATGCTGCGCGATCTGGCCGGTTACGTGGTTTCGCGGTTGAACTGACGGGGCAAAGGGGGCGCTGCCCCCTCGGCCTTACGGCCTCACCCCCGGGGTATTTTGACCAGAAAGAAGCTGTTCAGCGCTGCAGCGCCGTGCGTGAGCGCGGCGCCCGGCCCAACGGCGGACAAGCATCTTTGATGCGCCGGGCCGCGGGCGGGAGTGCCCGTGTTCCGCCGCGCGCAGTGCTTCAGGTCAAAGTGACTGCACTGCACCACCACGCGGGATGCTCCGCCCCGATTTCATAGGCCGCAAAATGAGCGGCTTTCCTTGATGGGTAGAGCGCAAAACAGGTGGCGCCGGAACCGGACATGCGGGCCAGCAGCGCGTTGCGGGAGCAGCGCAGGTCCGCGAGCACCCGTTCAATTTCCGGCGCAACACTTATGGCTGGAGCCTCCAGGTCGTTGCGCTGTTCGCCAAGCCACGCGGCGCAGTCCTCAGCTGAGGCAAAAGCCGGAATGTCCTGCGGCATCGGCGGATTGTTGCGGGAGGCAAGTTCGGAAAACACCGGCCCGGTCGGGACATGTGCGCCGGAATTGACCAGCAGCGCGTGCAGCTCTGGCAGCTCCACCGGCGCGACTTGTTCGCCGATCCCTTGCATCCGGGCCGCGCGGGCGGCCATGCAGACCGGCACATCAGCACCAAGCGACAGCGGCAATTCATCGGGAATACCGCAGCCCTGCCCGTAAAGCGCCCGCAGAACGGCAGCGGCGTCTGACGAACCGCCTCCGATGCCTGCGCCATGGGGCAAATGCTTATTGAGGCTGATCCGGCCGGTCCAGCCTGCTCCCGCGGCGGCTTTCCAAACCAGGTTGCGCTCATCCGCCGGCACGCCTTCCGCAAACAGGCCGGAGACCTCCAGCGCCAGCTCAGGTCCTGGATCAAGCTGCAGCAGGTCCCCGGTGTCCGCAAAGACCACCAGCGAGTCCAGCAGGTGATAGCCGTCGGCGCGGCGGCCGGTCACATGCAGGGTCAGGTTGATCTTGGCAGGCGCAAAGACCTCAGCCGCCATTGGCGACCTTCAGGGGCTCAGCGCCTTCTTCGGCCAGCACCGCGTTCAGGCCGACCTCCAGCTTGCGGCGGATGCGTTCGGGGTCGGCTTCGCCGTCGGTATCTTCCGGATCAATAAAAGACAGCGCCCGCTTCCACTGGAATTCTGCTTCACGTTCCCGGCCCACGGCCCAATAGACGTCGCCCAGGTGGTCATTGACCACCGGATCCACCGGCATCAGCTCGACCGCGCGTTCCATATGGGCAACCGCATCGTCAAACTGGCCCATGCGGTAAAGCACCCAGCCCAGGGAGTCGACGATGAAGCCTGAATCAGGGCGTGCCGCGACAGCGCGTTCGATCATATCCAGCGCCTCGTCCAGCTTGCTGCTTTTTTCGACAAGCGAATAGCCCAGGTAGTTCAGCACCTGCGGCCGGTTCGGGTCCAGTTCCAGCGAGGCGCGGAAATCGGCCTCGGCCTGGTCCCATTGGTCCAGCCGCTCATGACAGATACCGCGGGCATAATAGAGGAACCAGCGGGTGCCGGACTCTTCAGATGTGTTGGCCAGCGCCTTGTCATAAGCGCCGGCAGCGCCCGCGTAATCTTCCTGCTGGCGCAGCAGATCGCCGAGACTGACATAGACGCTGGGCTGTTCCGGGAAGTCCCGCGCCAGCTGTTCCAGGACTTCGATTGCCGCGTCCGGTTTGGCGGCGCGGCGCAGCGCCTCGGCGCGGCCCATTTCAGCGGCGTGATAGTCGGGATGGCTGCTGGGCACCTGTTTGTAGGTCGCAACCGACAGCTCATAGCGGCCCAGCTGGTCCAGCAGCCCGGCGCTCAGCAGGATTGCGTCCACATGACCGGGGCGCAGTGAGGCCGCCATGCGGGCATACATCAGCACGTAATCGTTGGCTGTATCGCCATTCAGCGCTGCACCAAGGGTATAGAACACCTCAGCCACCCCCTCCCGCGGGCTGGGGGCGATGGTGTAGGCAAGCGTTTCCCCGGCGGCGAGCTGCGCATCCATGGCTTCCAGCCCGGGGTCCAGGCGGCTGCCGAAGGCTGTATTCAGCGCTTCACGAGCGTCATCGCTGCGGCCCAGCTGCGACAGGATCTGCACCCTTGCAACTGCCGCCCGGCGGCTGAGAGTGGCCAGGCGGCCATCCTCGGCGGCAAACAGCGCCTCGGCCCCGCCGTAGTCGCCGGCCGAGGCCAGCGCCAGTGCCCGGTGGTAAAGCACAAAGGGCCGCAGGCTGCCATCTTCGGCCAGCCGTTCAAAGGTCTTGAGCGCGTTGGAGATGGAGCCGTTGCCGATATGCGCCCAGCCTTCCAGCAAGCCGTCCACCAGCGGATGGATTGCTTCCTGTTCGGCGTCGCGATCCAGGATCGCCTGGAAATCACCATCTGCGGCATGGCCGCCTGCAATTATGATGTTGGCCACCTGGCTGCGGGCGCCGGATTGAAGCAGCCTTGCGGCGACCGGCACCGCCAGTTCAGCCTTGCCCATGGCGAGCTGCGCAAACACCACGTTTTCCATCAGCAGCGGGTTCTGCGGATCGCGGGCCAGGGCCTGTGTATAATACAGAGCCGCGGCAGCAAAATCGCTGTCATAGGTTGCGGCCCGTCCGGCCAGATAGGACCCGGCCAGCCCTTCCGCCTGCGCGGCAGGCACGGAAGCGGCCACCAGGGCCGCACAGGACAGGGTGCGAAGAATGGATACGGGCACGCGGGACCCCTTTACGATTTACTGCTCTTTGCTCTTCTAAGAAAGCGTAGTGCGCCGCCCGTCAACACGCAATGGGGCGGCCCGAGGGCCGCCCCATAAATTCCGGCAAAACCGCGCCGAAAAGCTGAAATTCCGATCACATGTTCGGGTAGTTCGGCCCGTCACCGCCCTGCGGCGTGGTCCAGGTGATGTTCTGGGACGGGTCCTTGATGTCGCAGGTCTTGCAGTGAACACAGTTCTGGAAGTTGACCACGAACTCCGGCTGGCCGTCTTTTTCCACCACCTCGTAGACGCCGGCGGGGCAATAGCGCTGCGCCGGTTCGGCGAATTTCGGCAGGTTGACCTGGATCGGAGTGTCGGCATTGCCCAGCTGCAGGTGGCAGGGCTGGCTTTCCTCGTGATTGGTCATCGCAAAAGACACGTTGGTCAGCCGGTCGAAGGACAGCACGCCATCGGGCTTGGGGTAATCGATGGGCTTGTGCTTGGAGGCTTCCTCGGTCGCTTCGGCGTCATTCTTGCCGTGGCCCAGGGTGCCAAAGAAGGAGAAGCCCAGCAGGTTGTTGGTCCACATGTCCAGCCCGCCAAAAGCGAGCGAGGCGGTGAGACCCCATTTGGACCACATTGGCTTGACGTTGCGGACCATCTTCAGGTCCTTGCCGATAGCGCCGTCGCGCACGTCGGCCTCATAGGCGGTCAGCTCGTCGCCCGAACGCTCGGCCTTGATCGCGTCAAAGGCAGCTTCGGCAGCGGCCTTGCCCGACAGCATCGCATTGTGGTTGCCCTTGATGCGCGGCACGTTGACCATGCCGGCCGAACAGCCCAGCAGCGCCACGCCCGGCGCGACCAGTTTCGGCATCGACTGCCAGCCGCCTTCGGTGATAGCGCGGGCGCCATATGCCACGCGCTTGCCGCCCTTCAGCAGCTCGGCCACCACCGGATGGTGCTTGAAGCGCTGGAATTCCATGTAGGGGAACAGATGCGGGTTCTTGTAGTTCAGGTGAACCACAAAACCGACGTATACCTGATTGTTGTCCAGGTGATAGATGAACGAGCCGCCGCCTGCGTTCTTACCCAGCGGCCAGCCCATGGTGTGGGTGACGGTGCCTTCGCTATGCTTGGCGGGGTCGATCTCCCAGATCTCTTTCATGCCGACGCCGTATTTCTGCACTTCTTTGCCGGCGGCGAGGTCGTATTTATTGATCACTTCCTTGGCAAGCGAGCCGCGCACGCCTTCGCAAATGAAGACATATTTGCCGTGCAGTTCCATGCCGGGCTCATACGACGGGCCCGGGGTGCCATCGGGGTTCTTGCCGAATTCGCCGGCAACCACGCCCTTCACTTCGCCGCCCGCGCCGTAAACCAGTTCCGAGCACGCCATGCCTGGGAAGATCTCAACGCCCATTTCCTCGGCTTGCTCGGCCATCCAGCGGCAGACGTTGCCCATCGAGACGATATAGTTGCCATGATTGTTCATCAGCGGCGGCATCGGGAAGTTCGGGATACGGACATGGCCGGCTTCGCCCAGCATCAGGAAGTTGTCTTCCTTGACCTTGACGTTCAGCGGCGCGCCCTTTTCCTTCCAGTCGGGGATCAACGCGTTCAGGCCGCAGGGGTCCAGCACCGCGCCCGACAGGATATGCGCGCCCACTTCCGAGCCTTTTTCCAGGACCACGACCTGCAGGTCGGCGTCCAGCTGTTTCAGGCGGATGGCCGCAGACAGACCGGCAGGGCCGGCCCCGACGATCACCACGTCGTATTCCATCGCTTCGCGTTCAATCTCGGCCATTTTGCGGCGCTCCTTGGCTTTTATTCGCTACCGGCCCCACAATGGTGCGTGGGCGCAATATTATTTCGCGGTTGCTTAGCGTTTGGCAGACCTGCCGGTCAATCCAAACTCCGCGTCAAACACCTGTAAAACAGGCAACTGAGACAAAAAGTGCGTCCAATTTCGTCATTCAAGGATCATTTTCCGCCGCAGCTCATGTCTCGGGCCGGTCTCCCATCAGGTATCGGGGTCCCTGCCCCTTCTGTGCAGCCTTGTCTTCGGGGTTGTACAGTTTGCAATTCGGAAGCGAAAGGCAGCCGCAGCCTATGCAGCCGTCCAAATTGTCGCGCAACCGCACCAAGGTTTCGATTCGCTGGTCCAGATGGCTGCGGAAGCTGTCCGAGATGCAGGCCCAGTCTTCTTTGGTGGGGGTGCGGCTGCCCGGCAGGCTTTGCAGGAAACCGCGGATCTCCGGCAGCGAAAAGCCGAACTGCTGGGCAATCATGATGAAACTCATCCGCCGGATGTCGGCCCGGTGAAACCGCCGCTGCCCGCCCGCATTGCGCCAGGGCTCCACCAGCCCCTGCGCCTCGTAATAGCGGATCGCGGACACGGCAAGACCTGTGCGGCCGGCCAGATAACCAATGGAAATCCCGGCGGATGACGGCATGGTGCACTCCCTGAAAAACTGCTTGAGCTAAAGTTAGGTTTAGGAATTAGAGTGAGTCGTATCAACAGATTTGCTCAGGCGAGAAGGAGATTTCCAATGAGCGCAGTTCTTGAACATGCAAACGTCACCGTGGCCGACCCCAATGCCACTGCGAAATGGATGAAAGAGGTTTTCGGCTGGCATGTGCGCTGGGAAGGCGAGGCCAAGAATGGCGGCTACACCGTGCATACCGGCGGCGAGACCAGCTATCTTGCGCTTTACACGCCGCGCACCCCCGCAGGCAAAGCGCCGGAGAGCTATGGCATTGTCGGCGGGCTGAACCATCTGGCGGTGATCGTCGAGGATTTGGACGCAACCGAAGCTGCAGTGAAGGCCGCGGGTTTCACGCCGATCAACCACGGCGACTATGAACCGGGCCGCCGGTTTTACTTTCATGACGACAACGGCATCGAATACGAGGCGGTGCAATATGATTGATATTCTATGGCAGGCGGGGCTCGCGAAGCTGCCCCTGCGCGGCATTTTTTCGCGCAATTCTGTGGAAAAGTCCCGCAATCCGCCCGCTTAGGCGGAATTGCGTGCCGGCAAGCCCCGCGCGCACTTGAAATCAGGTGCAGGATTGGGTCAGGTAATTGTCAACCGGACCGGAGGCCCCGCGGCTTATGCTGCGGGGCTGCGGTTTTCATACTGACAAGAAAAACCATAATAGCGACCTGGACCAATCTCATGGAAAAGATCCCGATGACCCCCACGGGTCACGCCGCGCTGGAAAGCGAACTGAAGAACCTGAAATCCGTCGAACGCCCGGCGATCATTCAGGCAATTGCCGAAGCCCGCGAGCTGGGCGATTTGTCGGAGAACGCCGAGTATCATTCGGCGCGCGAGAAGCAGTCCTTTATCGAGGGCCGCATCAAGGAGCTGGAAGGCATCCTGTCGCTGGCCGATGTGATCAACCCGGCCAAGCTGACAGGCGCCATCAAATTCGGCGCCAAGGTGACCGTGGTGGACGAGGACACCGACGAAGAAAAGACCTGGCAGATCGTTGGCGAACACGAGGCCAACATTGAGGCAGGCCTGTTGAACATCAAATCGCCGATTGCGCGTGCCTTGATCGGCAAGGACGAAAGCGACAGTGTGGAAGTGCGCACCCCCGGCGGCATCCGCGCTTATGAAATTCTCAAGATCGTCTATTCCTGATCCGCAAAGCAGCGAGTGTTCATGACAGGCTCCAGCAGCAGTCCCGGCTCCAACCCAAACCCCGCCGGCAATCGCCCGTTGCGGCGCCTTGACGGGCCTGCGGGCAATGGGCTGGGCGGTGCCGAGCTGGCGGCCATTGCCCTGGGCGCTTTGTGGCTTCTGGCGGCAGTCGGGTTCTTTGTCTTTGCGCCGCCGGATTCCGGGCTTTCGCAATGGGCCGACCTGATCACCGGCGTTCTGGCACTGGTGCTGCCGCTGGCGATGCTGTGGGTTGCCGCCTCCGCCGCGCGCTCGGCCCGGGTGATGCGGGAGGAAAGCGAACAGCTGCAGGCCGCCATTGACGGCTTGCGCCAGACCTATCTGGCACAGTCCCAGCAGCATGCCGCGGTGGCTGAGCCGTCGATGGCCAAGCGGTTGGAGGAGATCGCCGAGGCGACCCGCAAGACCGAGACCGCGCTGGCCACCTTCCACACCAGCCGCCGCGATCCGGTGCGCCCGGCAATCCCCGCCGAAGCGGCCGAGCTGGCGGCGGCCGAACAAGGATCATTGGCTTTGGGCACCCAGGCCGAAGATGCCGCGCCGCCGCTGCCAGCCGAACATTTCATCCGGGCACTGAACTTCCCGGAGACGGCGGAGGATCAGGACGGTTTCGCCGCCCTGCGCGCAGCCTTGCAGGACCGCAAAGCCGCCCAGGTGATTCAGGCTGCGCAGGATGTGCTGACCCTGCTCAGCCAAGACGGCATCTATATGGATGACCTGCGCCCTGACATGGCCCGCCCTGAGATCTGGCGCCAGTTTGCCCAAGGCGCGCGCGGCCGTGCCGTGGCCCCCCTTGGCGGCGTGCGCGACCGCACCTCGCTGGCGCTGACGGCGGCGCGGATGAAACAGGACCCGATTTTCCGCGATGCCGCGCATCATTTCCTGCGCCGCTTTGATCAGATGTTCGCGGAGTTTGAGGCTGAGGCGACCGACGGCGAGATTTCCGCCCTCGGCAACACCCGCACTGCCCGCGCTTTCATGCTGCTGGGCCGGGTGGCCGGGACCTTCGACTGAGAGGCGGCCCTTCGGGCCACTGCCTGCGGCGCGGGTATTTTTGACCAGAAAGAAGCGGCGGGGCGGTGGCGCGCCGGGCCGCAGCACGGCGCCATGCCCAACGGCGGGCAAGCATCTGCGATGCGCCGGGCCGCGGGCGGGAGCGCCCGGTCTACATGCCGAAACTGCTGTAAGGAATGAACCGCACAGGATCGCCGGGGTTGATCTCTGCAGCGCCGTCTCCAAGTTCCACCAGCCCCTCGGCCCAGCTAAGGCCGCTGATGCGGCCGGAGCCTTCGGATTTGAACACCTCGGCCTGCCCATCCCGCACCCGTGCCCGCAAGTATTCGCGGCGGCCGGGTTTCTTGCGTTTCTCAAAGGCCGCTGGCACCTCAAAACCCTGCGGTTTTTGCCAACCCGCACCCGCCATCAGCCCCATCGCCGGGCGGGCAAAAATCAGGGTGCAGACCAGAGCCGCCACCGGGTTGCCCGGCAGTCCGAAGACCGGCGTGCCCTGCCACATGCCCAGCGCCAGAGGGCGGCCGGGTTTCAGCGCGATGCGCCATTCCTGCATCGCGCCCGCTTCGCGCAGCAGTGCCGACATATGGTCCTCGTCCCCGGCGGAGGCACCGCCCGAGGTCAGGATAACGTCAGCCTGTTTGGCAGCGCTGTCCAGATCCGCCCGCAAGGCTTCGCGGTCATCCGCGGCCTTGCCCAGGTCAACCGGTACAAATCCGAGCTGGCGGATCAGCGCCAGCAGCATCGGACGGTTAGCATCAAAGATCTGCCCTTTGCCTGCGGGTTCTCCTGCCTCGACCAGCTCATCGCCGGTGGAGAGCACACCGACCCGCAACGGCAGACGGACCGCGAGTTCCGCCAGACCTGTGGCCGAGACCAGAGCCAGATCAGCGGGTGATATGACCCGGCCTGCGGGCAGGATGACGTCACCCGCGCAGACGTCCTCACCAGCCTTGCGGGTGTTTGCGCCCTGTTTCAGCGGGCCGTTGAAGGCGATCCGGGTACCGTCGGTGTTCACGTCTTCCTCGAGGATCACCGTATCCACGCCATCCGGCAACGCGGCGCCGGTCAGAACGCGGATGGCGCTGCCTGCGGGCACAGTGCCGTCGTAGGGAACGCCGGCTGCGGCACGTCCCGGCATGAGCGGCAGCACATGCGGGCCTTCCGCCTTGCCGCCGGCAAAGCCGTAACCATCCACTGCTGTATTGGGCAGCGGCGGGTTGGAGCGTTTGGCCACTGCGCTCTCTGCCAGCACCCGGCCAAGGGCGTCTGCCAGCGGCAGTGTTTCCACTCCGGTGACCGGCCCCAGCCTGTCCCGCAGCAGAGTTAACGCGTCATCCACCGGGGTCCAATCCACGCCTGCAGGCAGGGCAAAGCAATCATTGCTGAGCGGCGGCGGTGTCAGCCGGCCCGGTTCATCCGCTGCCAGCGCGTTCAAGCGGTCTTCGTATCCCGTGCCCAATATCAAAGCTTCCTCTTGTGCTTCCTCAGGTACTGCCGCCAGCATTCCGGCAAGCTCCCCGGCCGGCAGACGGCTGAGCGCCTGCGACAACAGCCGCATTTGCACCCGGTCGCGTATTTCGTCCCGGCCCGCAACAGCCATTGCGGCCTTAACGGCAGGCTCGATCAAACCTGGCCATATCTCAGCAAAAACAGTTTGTGCTGTCTCAACCTTTTCGAAAGGCCAGACAGCGGCCCTGTGCCGGAGCCGCAACCGCTGCAGAACCGGCACCCCCATGAGGACCTGACTGCCAACAGTCGGGTTGAAGAACAGCTGAAAACAGGAAGAGGCCGCCTTGGCCGCCAGATCCGCGCTGCGCCGTTCTGCCACGTTTTTATAGATTATACCGGCTTTGCGATAGGGAATGTCCGGCCAGGTCTTCTCATCAGGTTTGCCCCAGAACGGACCGGATTCGGTAAACATCCGGTTCATTTCAGAGGCTATTTCAAACCGGTTGTTGGTTCCGTCCTCAGTGTCTTCGATCCGCTCTTCCAGCCAGGCCCATAAAGCAAATGGGTCATCGGACCCGGTGATCCGGCGCGCAAACCCGCGCGGATAGCCGAAAGGAAAATCAAATGCGGCTAGAACCCGCCGTCCCGCGGCCTGTTCCGCGTCGAGGAAGCTGCTGATCCAAACCTCTGCCTCCTGCCGGCTGCGGCAGTAGATTTGCCTTTCCGCGGTTCCGCCGCGCGCCACACCAAGCCAGATCGCATCTTTGCATTGGCGCCGGGGCTTGCGCTTGGCAGCAGACCAATCGACGGTGAGAACAGTATCAAAACGGGTCACAGCCCCAGTTCTATCTGGATGAAATCCGCAATAGCTGCCGTATCGTTCAGATCAAAAACCGGGCGGTCCAGCGCCATCGCGGTGTTGCTGGCAACGGCCCGGATATTCGGGTCTTCCGGGGCGATCAGTTCGGTGCCTGCTTCCTGCCGGAAAGCCTCAATCTTAGGGTGGGGTTCGCGCTTGTAGCCCTCGACCAGCACCAGATCGACGGGACGCAGGCGGGCCAGCAGCTCTGCCAGCGGCGGTTCTGCCGCATCGCGCAGCTCCTGCATGATTGCGATGCGGCCAGCCGAGGCCAGCACCACCTCCGACGCGCCGGCCTGGCGGTGGCGGTGGCTGTCGGTGCCGGGCTGGTCCACATCGGTGGCGTGATGGGCGTGCTTGATGGTGGAAACGGTAAGGCCGCGCTCACAGAATTCGGCTACCAACCGCTCCATCAGCCCGGTCTTGCCGTTGTTCTTCCAGCCGGTGACGCCGTAGATCTTCATTTCAGCAACGCCTCTGCCTTGGCCAGATCTTCCGGCGTGTTGATGTTGAAGAACGGATCGAAGGGATCGGCCTCGAACAGCGCTTCGCGGCCGCCGTGCTGATCTGTCCACAGCACCACCTTGCGCAAACCGTCCTGCAGCGCCGCGCGCAGATCATCGCGCAGGGCAACCGGCCAGAGGCCAAAGGCCGGGTGCCGGTTCACGCGCTTGCCGCCGCCGGATTTGAGTGCCTCGTCCCCGGTGCGCGGGGTGGTGGCCATAACCAGCGGGTGGTCCATCCCTTCTGCCGCGGCGGTCAGGCGGGCGACCAGATCCTGCGGAAAAAAGGGCGTGTCGGCAGCGGCAGTAACGATGGTCTCCGCCCCCTGCTCTGCCGCCCAGTCGAGACCGGCCAGAACGCCAGCCAGCGGACCGGCGAAGCCCTCGATTGAGTCGGCAATGACCGGCAGGCCCAGGTCTGCGAACCGCTCCGGGTCGCCATTGGCGTTTAGCACCAGGCCAGAAATCTGCGGCGCCAGCCGGTCCACCACACGGGACAGGAGGCTTTGGCCGCCGACTAGCAGCCGCCCCTTGTCACCACCGCCCATCCGGGTGGCAAGGCCGCCTGCGAGAATTACGCCCAATGGCCTATGTTCTGTCATGCCTTTTCCTCCAGAGGCGAAAAACGCGTGTTTTCCGGGCCGGATTTCACGCGAAATCCGATTAGTCCTTCGCACTCTTCCTGCGGTGCTTTTTCTCTTCCACCGGCGCGTCTTTCGGATCCATGTCGCGCAGCAGCCGCTCCTCGCCCGCAAGACAGATGAACCGCTGGCCGCGCATGCGGCCAATCAAAGTCAGGCCAACCTCGCGGGCGATCTCGACACCCCAGGCAGTGAAGCCTGAGCGTGAGGCCAGCACCGGGATGCCCATCATTGCTGTCTTGATCACCATCTCCGAGGTCAGCCGTCCGGTGGTATAAAGGATCTTGTCCGCCGCCGCGGCCTGCTCGGACAGCATCCAGCCTGCGATCTTGTCCACTGCGTTGTGGCGGCCGACGTCCTCCATATAGACCAGCGGGCGGTCCTGCTGGCACAGCACGGTGCCGTGGATAGCACCGGCTTCAAGGTACAGCGAGGGCGTGCGGTTGATCTTGTGGGCCAGCGTGTAAAGCCAGGAAGTCTTCACCTGCACCTTGGGCAGGCGCACATCCTCCAGCCCCTCCATCATGTCGCCAAAGACGGTGCCGACTGCGCAGCCGGAGGTGCGGGTCTTCTTCTTCAGCTTTTCCTCGTGGCTGGTTTCCACCGCGGTGCGGACCACCACGGTTTCCAGATCCTCGTCATAATCGACGCGGGTGACCTCGTCCCCGTCCAGCAGCATGCGCTGATTGCGCAGGAAGCCAAGCGCCAGGTATTCCGGGTAGTCGCCGATGGTCATCGCGGTGACGATTTCCTGGGAATTCAGGAAGATGGTCAGCGGGCGCTCCTCGACCACCGAGATATCGCTGGCCTCGCCGTTCTGGTCCACACCGGTGACAGCGCGGGTCAGCCGCGGGTCGGCGACGCCGGGCGCGATCAGATATTCTGACGTGATATCCATACTCACCAATTGCATTCCTTCTGCCACCGCCGTAGGCCGGTTGCACGCAATCTAGGACGCGCTGATGGCAATCACCACCACCAAATCGGCCTTCTGGAAGGGGTTTCGCGACAGCGCGCCCTTCCTGTTCATGGCGTCTCCCTTTGGCTTCCTGTTCGGAGTGCTGGCGGCGGAGGCCGGGCTGATCGTGCCCGAGGCCTTTGCATTTTCATTGGCGGTCTTTGCCGGGGCGGCCCAGTTCACCGCGCTGCAGCTGATGCAGGAGAACGCGCCGCTGATTATCATTCTGATCTCGGCGCTCGCGGTGAACCTGCGGATGGCGATGTATTCGGCCTCGCTGACGCCCTACCTTGGCGGTGCGCCGATGTGGCAGCGCGCACTGGCGGCCTATTTCATGGTCGATCAGTCTTATGCGCTGTCCATCGTCAAGTTTGAGAGCGAGCCGGAGATGCCGCTGCCGCAGCGCATGGCGTACTTCTTTGGCACCAATGGTATCATTGCCCCGGTTTGGGTGGTTGCCACCGCGGTCGGGGCGCTGGTCGGCACCCGGATCCCGGAAAGCTGGGGTGTGGATTTTGTGCTGCCGCTGGCGTTTCTGGCGATGATCGGGCCCATGCTGCGCACGCCTGCCCATGTGGCCGCCTGTTTCGTGGCGGTGGCCACCTCGCTGCCGGCTGCGGCCCTGCCCTATAACCTCGGCCTGATCGTGGCCGGGATTGCGGGCATGATCGCAGGCGCCCAGGCAGAGCTGTGGCTGGAACGGCAAAAGGCCAAGGCGGAGGGCGCGAAATGAGCAGTATTCCTGCACCAATCCTGTGGGCAGTGATCATCGGGCTGGCGGTTGGCAGCTATGCCCTGCGGTTTGCCTTTATCGGGTTCATGGGCGGCAAACCCATTCCGGAATGGCTGATGCGGCATCTGCGCTACACGGCGGTGGCGATCATCCCGGCACTGGTGGCGCCGCTGGTGGTCTGGCCTTCCCCAACTGGCGGAGATCCCAGCCTGATGCATCTTGCCGCCGCGGCCGCCACCTTTGCAGCCGGATACCTGACCCGCAACGTGCTGATCGGCCTTGGCACCGGCGGGCTATGCCTGCTGCTGTTGTACCTCGCCGCCTAGCGCTCGCCCGGCGCTTTCGGCTTTATCCGAACGGGAAGATTACTCAGCAGCGCTCAGCGCGGCGTCGCTTTTGGCGAGGCCCGTCTGCAGATCGGCGCTGTCGGTCTCATAGTAGCGGTCCGTCACCACACCCGGCAGCTGGCCGAACTGGGCCGACAGTTTTTCCGGGTAGAAGGTGCGGTTCAGGCTCTCGAACCCGGGGATCTGCTGCAGGATGCCGATGGTGGCCTGAGCGCAATAGGCGCCCGGCACACGGCCATTGGCCACCGCTAGCTGATAGGCTTTCTGGGCCTGCTCGGGCGTTACCTCGACCTGCTGCACCACTACATGGAAGGTGCTGCGGGCATGAGCGCCGCGATAGGCCTGCTCCACGGCGGGAGTAATGCCATACAGAACGTCATTCCGCTCTGGCACCACCGAGGCATAGAACGAACCTGCCGGATCGAAGATCACTCGTTCTGACGCGTTGATCATCAGCGACGCATGGCCGCCCCGCCCGGTGCGGTTGTTGATCATCGTGTAAAGCGTCAGCGTCGCCGGGCCGGGCTGGCGGTAGGCCACCCGGGCCAGCGTTTCAGCATCCGCATTGGGTTGCTGAGGCGCCGCGCAGCCCGCAAGCGCCAGCAGAACCGCGCCAAGACACAGCAGATTACGCAAGGCGCGCGCTCCTTGGACTGGGATCAGGTGGCGAAAACCGCCAGGAACAGAGCAAAGAAAACCAGCGCAATGCAGGAGCGTGTGATAAAGGTCAGAAAGCCGTTATAGACTTTTTCCTGAACCGCGGTGTCCATGGTGCCGTGCTGATGTTCAGCCATGTGAGTTATCCCTCGAATTCACGTGCATTTTTCCCGTGATTACTGGATTTGCCGCCCTCTGTCACCACGTCAATCGCGCGCATCTGTCAGAAATACGCGGTGTGTTCCTTAGCTTCGCCAGCAAACCAGGTCCCGTCCGGGCCGGCACCGCAGCGGAATCGAATCGCGCGGCGCCCGGTCCGGGGTTTATTCCTGCTCCAGATCCGACGCGAGCCGGAAGCCGATCCGGTTGGCCGGGGCTTCTTCCTGCGCCTTGGGCACCGCCCGCAGCATCACATTCAGCTGGCTGACATGCTGCACCAGCTGGGTGCGCGCACCGGGGCCTTCGCTGCCATAAAAGGTGATGATATCGGGATCGTAATAGCCCATGCCTTCGATCCGCAGCACCCCGGCATTGCCGCCGGCAAAACCCATCGCAACCTCGTGCTCGCTGTCCAGCTGCTGTTCGAAATTCTGGATATAAAGGATCAGACGTTCATAGGCCCAGCGTGCAGGGCTTTTGGCGGCATCCTGCTTTTGCAGTTTTTCCGGAATCTTGCGCAGGCCCGCGCAGGCCTCGGGGTCGGCATGGACCTCGTGCACGCAGGGCAGCACCGCCGCCTCTGCCGCCTCGGCGCTGGTCGAAATCTCGTCGCTCATGGTGTCTCCCCCCAAAATGCGGGGTGCGTCACCCCTTGCGCTGATAGAGCCAGGCGCCGTCTTCACGTTTCCAGCGGTTCACCTGGCCGGTGTGGTACAGATGATTTACATGGGCCACCGCCTCGACCAGCGCAAGCCCGTACTCGCCTTCGCCGATTGTGCGCTTGAACAGCGGCGCAAAGCAATCGGCAGCAGTCTGCGGCGCGGACAAGTGATCCATCAGCCGCTCCAGCGCGCCGTGGTGATTGCCGATCAGCTGCTGCATCCGCAACGGCAGCCGGGTGAACGGCAGCTTGTGCCCGCCCAGGGCCAGATGATCGGGCCGCGCCAGTTTGGACAGGCGCTCACAGGCTTCCAGCCATTCGCCCAAAGGATCCGCCATCGGTTCGGTCGCGTAGACGCCGATGTTGGGGCTGATGGTTGACAGGATCTGATCGCCGGTGATCACCAGATTGTCGTCGCGGCTCCAGAAAGTCGCGTGTTCAGGCGCGTGGCCGTTGCCGGTGTGCACGTCCCAATCGCGTCCGCCCATGCGGATCGCATCCCCCTGTTTGATGCGGGTGAAGCCCAGCGGCATCGGGTACACGGTGTCGGCAAAATTGAATGGCCGGTCGTTGGCGCGTTTGTCATAAAACGCCTGATCCATGCCCGCACTGCGGTAATAGGCCAGCGTTTCCTCGGGCCAGGTCTCCTGCACGTCGAGGGTCAGCATCCGGGCAAACAGCCAGGCGGTGCGGGTGGTGACCAGCTCGGCGCCGTGTTCGGACTGGAACCAGCCGGCCAGACCGATGTGATCCGGGTGGTGATGCGTGCCGACAACGCGGGTGACCGGTTTGCCCTTCAAAGGCCCCGCCATCAGGCTTTCCCAGATCGCGCGGCTTTTGCGGGTGTTGAACCCGGTGTCGATCACCGTCCAGCTATCGCCGTCATCCAGCGCGTAGATGTTGACGTGATCCAGCTTCATCGGCAGCGGCTGACGCATCCAAAGGACGCCCTCGGCCACCTCGATCGCTTCGCCCTGTGCGGGCGGTTCTTCCCACGGGGTGCGCGGCGAGACGTCGGGAATATCAGTCACAGCTCAACCTGCCAGTTCTTCGAGGCTGAGGGCAAAGGTGCCTGCTGCGCCAGCCTGCGCATGGGCCAGCAGGCTGGCATGTTCGGGCAGCATCCGGGTGATGTAGAACCGCGCCAGTTTTTCGCGCGGGCCGCCCTGGTCCGCCATCGCTGCCGCCAGATGGTAATGGCCGCCCAGCACCCGGGCAAAGGCGCGCAAGTACGGCACCGAACCGGCAAAGCGGTCTTGCATATCCTGCTGGGCGACAAGCCATTCGGTGGCCTCGCGCAAGGACTCGCAAGCCTGCCAGACAGATTCCGCCATATTCGGATGGGTGGCGCGGGCCCGTTCGGCCTGTTCCTCCACCTCGTCGATCAGGGCAAAAGCCATCTCGCCGCCATCCATCATCTTGCGCGCGACCAGATCCATCGACTGGATGCCATTAGTGCCCTCGTAGATCGCGGTCACCCGGACGTCGCGGCAGTACTGCGCGGCACCGCTCTCCTCGATAAAGCCCATGCCGCCATGCACCTGCACCCCGGTCTCAGACACACGGATGCCGGTGTCGGTTCCAAAGGCCTTGGCAATCGGCGTCAAAAAGGCCGCGCGGGCAGCCCATCCGGCCTCGCCGGTCGCAGTCTGCATGTCGAGCGCCTGCGCACAGGCCAAAAGGATTGCACGGGACGCAAAAAGATCCGCCTTCATCTCCATCAGCATCCGGCGCACATCGGCGTGATCGGCAATGAAACCGCTGGCGGTGCGGCCCTGCTTGCGCTCCAGCGCATAGGCCAGCGCGTGCTGATAGGCGCCTTCGCCAGCACCTACGCCCTGCCCGCCCACGCCCAAACGCGCGTTGTTCATCATGGTGAACATCGCCGCCATGCCGCCATGTTCCGCGCCGACCAGCCAGCCGGTGGAGCCGTCATATTGCATCACGCAAGTGGGAGAGCCGTGCAGGCCCATCTTGTGCTCAAGGCTGACGACCTTAAGGTCATTTGCCTTGCCCGGGTTGCCGTCGGCATCCGGCAAATACTTCGGCACCAGGAACAGCGAAATGCCTTTGGTCCCCGGCGCGCCGTCCGGCAGCCGCGCCAGCACCAGATGGCAAATGTTGCCGCAGAAATCGTTATCACCCCAAGAGATAAAGATCTTCTGACCGCTGACCGCATAAGTGCCATCGCCATTCGGCACCGCCTTGGAGCTGAGCGCCCCCACGTCAGACCCAGCCTGCGGCTCGGTCAGGTTCATGGTGCCGGACCATTCGCCGGAGATCAGCTTGGGCAAATACAGGTCCTTGATCGTATCCGAGGCATGATGCTCCAGCGCCTCGATCTGGCCCTGGCTCATCAGGGGTGCCAACTGCAGCGACAGGCAGGCGCCTGCCATCATCTCGTTCACCGCAGTGGCCACGGTCAGCGGCAGCCCCATGCCGCCGTGTTCCTCCGGCGCGCTCATACCGATCCAGCCGCCCTCTGCGATAGCTTTGAACCCGTCACCGAAACCGGGCGAGGTCCGCAGCACGCCGTTTTCCAAAAAAGCCGGGGTCAGATCGCCGTTGCGCTGCAAAGGGGCCATCACCTCGCCGCACATCTTGCCAGCCTCGTTGAGGATGGCGCTCACTATGTCTGGCGTTGCCTCGGCAAAGCGGTCTGTGGCCGGGATGGCATCATAGCCGACAACATGGTTCAACAGAAACTCATACTCGGAAACGGGGGCACGGAAGGTCATGGGCGTCCTCTGACGGTCATTTAAGGGGCGTCCTGGCGCGGGCAGCCTTGGCTTCCCGGCACGGGCCTATTATGGTTGTTGGCTTGACCGATTACCTAATCGGACGCTCATTTCAATCAACCAAAACGCCGCGTCACCCGGAATGCCCCTGCACAGCACAGAAATCCTTGCCGCCACGGCAACCGGCATCGCCCGGGCCGCCCAACTGCTTCGGGAGGGTAAACTTGTCTCCTTTCCCACCGAAACCGTCTATGGTCTCGGCGCCGATGCCCGGCAGGGCGCGGCGGTGGCCGCAATCTATGAGGCCAAGGGGCGGCCCTCCTTCAACCCATTGATCGCGCATGTGCATTCGGCCGAGGCGGCACAGCGCTATGTTCAGTGGAGTGATACGGCAGAGCAGCTGGCCCTGGCTTTCTGGCCCGGCCCGCTGACCCTCGTGCTGCCGCTGCGCGCTGGCCACGGGATTTCGCCGCTGGTCACTGCCGGGCTGGAAACTTTGGGGGTGCGTGTTCCGGCCCACCCTGCTGGCCAGGCCTTGCTGCAGGCATTGGACGGCCCGGTTGCCGCCCCTTCCGCCAACCCGTCCGGCAAGATCAGCCCGACCACGGCGGCCCATGTGCAGGCAGGCCTGGACGGGCGCATTGCCGCGATCCTTGATGATGGTGCCTGCGGGGTCGGACTGGAATCGACCATTGTCGGGCTTGCAGGCCCCGCGCCGATGCTGCTGCGTCCCGGCGGGCTGGCAGCAGAAGAGATCGAAGCAGTGCTAGGCCGCAAACTGGCAGTGCGCGATGTGCACGATCCGCTGACCGCCCCCGGCCAGTTGCTGTCGCATTACGCCCCCGCCGCGCCTGTCCGGCTGAACGCCAGCGCGCCAGACGAAGGCGGGCTTTTTCTCGGCTTCGGACCGGGGGCCTGCGACCTGAACCTTTCCGAAAGCCGGGATCTGGCTGAGGCCGCCGCCAATCTCTTTGGCCATCTGCACCGACTGGACGCCCTTGGCAGACCCATCGCGGTGGCGCCGGTTCCGGATCACGGGTTGGGTGAAGCCATCAACGACCGTCTCCGCCGCGCCGCCGCGCCAAGGGATTGAGCCGTCCCAGCACCCGACCACCGGGGCAGAACACTCCCGTCCGTTTGAAACCCATCCAAGATGGGTGCCAAACCGTTGGGCATGGCGCCGCGCAAGCGCGGCGCGGCGCAGCCATGCACCCAAGCCGCTGATTTACTTCCGCCAAGGAAGCACAACCACCGCCACTGCAACAATTTCAATTGATGAAAGCCCGCCCCTCCGGCCTGGAAACCAGCCCCGGCATGAGATCCGGGACGGGCCTCGCCTCAACGGGAGGCGCGCCGTGCTTGCGCGGCGCCACGCCCAACCTTTTTCCGGTCATCTATGATGAATGGAACAAAGGGCGGGAGCACCCGGTTGAGACGGCGCAGCGCATCTTATCTGCCGTTCAGGCGTGGCCGGCGCTGGCTGACAGTGTCAGCGGATCGACGCCAAGGGTTTTCAGCGATGCTTCCCATTTGCTGTCATCCGCCAGGCTGAAAACAAGATCCGGGCTGGCGTCGGCCGTCAGCCAGCCGTTCATGGCAATCTCTGATTCCAGCTGCCCCGGCCCCCAGCCCGCATAGCCCAGCAGCACCAGCAGTTGCTCCGGCCCCTGCCCCAATGCGATGTCTTCCAGAATATCCAGCGTCGCTGTCATCGAGAACCCGCCCGGCACCTTCAGCGAGCTTACGTCCGATTCGTAATCCGGTGTGTGCAGCACAAAGCCGCGCTGGGTTTCCACCGGGCCGCCGAACCGCACCGGCAATGCCGCGGCCGCGCTGCCGTCTTCGCCCAGGTCCAGCTGCTCCAGAAGATCGCCCAGCGCCACCCCTTCCGCACGTTTGTTGACGATGAGACCCATCGCCCCCTCCTCGCCGTAGGAGCACAGGAAAACCACCGAATGCTCAAACCTTGGGTCACCGATTCCGGGCATTGCAATCAAGAGCTTGCCAGTCAGATCCATGAAATTCCATCTTTCCTGCTGCTGCCTCCACCATGACGCCCCCCTGCCTGTCACGCAAGAGGTGCAAAGGCCATGTCCGGTGAAGCCTCCGGCAAAATTGCCGCAAACCTGCCATTACTCCAAGACAATGACCCGAACGTGACTTGGCAAACCCTGCCGCCAAGCGCATGTATCAGAGCATGAAACCGATGCAAAACAGACACGCTGCCGCCCTGGCGGCCTTGCTTGCCGTGACAGCGGGCGCCCCGGCCTTTGCTGGCGCCGCTGACAGCGGGATTGTGCAGATTGAGGTGCTGGACGGCGGCATGACCCCGCGCGGCACCTATATGGGGGCGCTGCGGATCAAACTGCAGCCGGGCTGGAAAACCTATTGGCGCGCGCCCGGCGACGCCGGCATTCCGCCCAGTTTTTCCTGGCGCGGTGTGCGCAATGTGGGCGGGCTGTCGATCACCTGGCCCGCGCCCGAGGTTTTTGAAACCTCCGGCTACCGCACCATCGGCTATCACGATCAGCTGGTGCTGCCGGTGGAGATCACCCCGGCGAAGCCCGGCAAGCCGGTGCGCCTGAAAGGCCGGATGCAACTGGGTGTCTGCAAGGATGTCTGCGTGCCGGCCGAGCTGAGCTTTGACCAGCAGCTGGACAGTACCGCAGGCCGTAACCCGGCAATTGCCGCTGCGATGGCCAGCCGCCCCTGGTCGGCCAAGGAAGCCGGTGTGCGCCATGCCGCCTGCAGCCTGCGCCCGTCTGAATACGGGATGAAAGTCACCGCCCGCATCTTAATGCCGTCCGCCGGCGGCGAGGAGGTTGCGGTGATCGAGCCCGGCAATCCCAAACTCTACGCCGGCGAGACAACCACCCGCCGCGAGGGCGGCTTACTGGTGGCTGAGACTGAATTCCTGCCCGCTGACGGCAACGCTTATGCCATTGACCGCTCGCAATTGCGGATCACGGTGCTGGGGCAAAACCACGCGGTGGACATCCAGGGCTGCAGCGCCGGATGAGCACGCCCGGCAGCCCGCAGCGTCCGGTCCTCGGCACCATTGCCGTGGTCTGCCGCCATTTTGGCGGACGGGACCAGGTCATCCTGGTGCAGCGCGGCAAAGAACCGAATGCGGGCTGGTGGGGCTTTCCCGGCGGCCATGTGGAGATGGGAGAGACCGCCCTGCAGGCCGCCGCGCGCGAGTTGCAGGAGGAAACCGGGGTTATTGCCAAGCCGTTGGAATATCTCACCAATGTGGATGTGATTTCCCGTGATGCGGCAGGCACGGCACAGCGCCAGTATCTGCTGACCGTGGTCTTGTGCGAATACATCAGCGGCGAGCCGGTGCCGGATGATGATGCCGAACAGGCCGAATGGATCCCGATTGCTGAGATCGAAACCCGCGGCCTGCAATTGCTGGAACAGGTGGCGGATGTGGCCCGGCTGGCTCAGGCCCGCTGGCGGGCGCTGAACCGGTAGGCAATGCCTCCGGCCAGATAGGCCAGCAGCGCCAGAACCAGCGCCCCCGCAATGCAGGCCAGCAATCCGGCGCGCACCGGATCCATTGCCGCCAGCGCAGGAAACGCCCGCAGCGCCGGATGCAGCGCACCGGTGGCCATCGCCCAGCCCAGCGTCAGCACCAGCCAGCCAAGCTGTGCCAGCGCGGTGCCCAGCACCAGCCAGCGCAGCCCCCCGGCGCCGCGCCGCAACGCCCGGCGCAGCGAGGTCATCGGGCGTGACAGGTCCCGCTGCATGGCGACCAGTGCAGGCACCACCAGCAGGACCAGGAACATGCCAAATCCAAGGCCATAGACCAATGTGATCACCGTCGGCTTCAGGAACTGAGCCTGCTGCGAGCGCTCAAACAGCAGGGGCGCCAGCCCCAGAACAGTTGTCATCGTGGTCAGCATCACCGGCCGCAGCCGGTCAGCCGCCGCATCGATGATCGACGGCACCAAGCCGCGGTCTTGTGCATATTGGTCGATGGTCGTCACCAGCACGATGGAATCATTGATGATGATCCCGGTCATTCCCAGCAGCCCAACCACGGTGAACATGCTCAGCGGCACCTCCCACATGTAATGCCCCCAGATCGTGCCGACCAGGCCAAAGGGAATGATCGCCATCACCACCAATGGCCGGGTCCAGCTAGCAAAGATCCAGGACAGCACCAGGTAAATACCGGTGAGGCACAGGATCAGCCCGGTGCCTGCCTCCTGCAGGAAGGTTTGCTCCTGCTCGGCGAGGCCCGACAGGGTCCATTCAACTTGCCGCTCGCTGGCGATCTTCGGCAGGATTTCCTGCTGCAACGCTTGCATCACAGCTTCAGCCCGGGCGGGGTCGTCCTCGGAGATGTCGCCCGAGACACTGATCACCCGGATGCCGTTTTCCCGCCGCACGGTCGAAAAACCTGTGCGCCGGGTGACCGAGACGATATCGGCCAGCGGCACGTAGGTCCCGCTGGGCGCCCGCATCAGCGTGCGCTCCAGAAAATCGGCAGTCAGCTCATTTTCGGGCAGCTCCACCCGGATCTTGGCGCTGCGCGGCCCGTCCGGGTATGTCGCGGCCTCAATTCCATTCAGCCGCGCCCGCAGCGCCTGTCCCAGGCTGCCAATGGTGAAGTTCAATGCCTGGCCTTGCGGGGTGAGGTCAAGGATCACCTCCTCCTTGTCGTAGGCCAGATTGTCCTCGACGGCTGAGACCTCGGGGAAACGCAGCAGCGCGGTTTTCAGGTCTTCCGCGGCATCCTTCAGCACTTGCACGCCGGGGCCGGAGAATTGCACGTCCAGCGCGTCGCCGCCCGGACCCGACCGCCAGCCGCGGAAAGAGACCGTCTCAACCAGCGGATGCCGTGCCACCCGTTCCTGCAGCTCAGCGACAAAGGCAAAGCTGGAATAGGGGCGCAGGTCGGCGTCGATCAATTCAATCGCGATACCGCCCAGCAGATCTGTATCCTTGGCCTCAACCCCGCCCAGGCCGCGGCCCGCATTGCCGCCCACCTCGGCTATGACAAAATCCAGCGGGTTGCGGCCATAGCGGGCGGCATATTCTGCGCCCAGCGCCTCGGTGGTTCGCTGCACTTCCTGCATCATCGCCAGGGTATCACTGCGGCTGGCGCCCTCTACCATGGCGAAATTGCCGGTCACGGAGCCGCGCTCCGGCGCATTGAAGAAACGCCACTTCACGTCGCCGTTGATGAACAGCGCCGCCTGACTGGCCAGGACCACCAACGCCCCGGCCAGCACCGCATAGCGGGCCTGAACCACAAGCCCCATAAACGGGCGGAACGCATGGTCGCGCAGCCAGCGGAAGCCGCGGTTCACCATCCGGTTCGGCCAGTCATACCAATGCCGCGCCTGGGCATGGGTCAGGGCATGGGCCAGATGGTTGGGCAGGATCAGAAAACATTCCACAAGCGAGGCCGCCAGCACCGCAATCACGGTGAAAGGAATATCGCGGATCAGCTCGCCAAAGCGCCCGCCCACCAAGGTCAGGCCAAAGAAGGCGATGATAGTGGTCAGCGTTGCCGCAAAAACCGGCATCGCCATCCGCCGGGCCGCATTTTCGGCGGCCTGCACCGGGTTTTCACCCAGCCGCCGCACCCTGAAATCGGCGTGCTCGCCCACCACGATGGCATCATCCACCACGATCCCCAAGGTGATGATCAGGCCAAACAGGCTGACCATATTGATGGTGATCCCGGCGGCATACATCAGCGCCACGGCGGCAAACATCGAGGCGGGGATGCCCATGGCCACCCAGAAGGCGATACGGGTGTTGAGGAACAGGAACAACAGGCCCAGCACCAGGGCAAGCCCCATCAGGCCATTGTCGATTAGAATGTCCAAACGGTCGGTGATCGACTGTGCCCGGGTCCGGATCAACTCGGCCGTCACCCCCTGCGGCAGGCTCGCCTGCATCTGATCCACCACCTCCTGCACCTGGCCCTGCAAGCGGATGGCATTACCCTGGTCCGAGCGGTCCACCCGGATCGACATTGCCGGGTTGCCGTCCACAAAATACGAGCGGTTGCGGTCCACACCCTCGACCCGCACCTGTGCCACATCGGCAATGGTCAGCACCGAGCCGTCGGCATTGGTGCGCAGGACAATGGCTTCCAGCTCGTCGGGTTTGCGTTTTTCGCTGCCGGTGCGCACCCGCGCGTTGGCGCCGCTGACATCACCTGCCGGATCTGCATCAACCTCTGCCGCAATGGCCTCGGCGACTTCGCGCATGGTGATGTCATGGGTCATCAGCTTGGCGGTGGGCACCTCGACGATGGTCTCGGGCGCTGCCACGCCGCGGATGGTGGTGCGGGTGACGCCGGCCTCAAACAGACGGGTGACCAGCTCATCCGCAAACAGACCCAGCTGGCCTGCGGCCACAGGTCCGGATATCACTACATCGGTCACCCGGTCGCGCCAGGCGCCGCGGCGCACTTCCGGCTCCTCCGCCTCTTCCGGCAGGGTGGTGATGCCGTCGACCGCCGCCTGCACATCGTCGGTGGCCTGGCCCATGTCCGTGCCAGGCTCAAACTCCAGCGTCAGCGTTGCCCGCCCTTCGCGCGAGCTGGAAGATGTCTCCTCCACCCCGTCCACGGCCAGGAGTGCCGGCTCCAGAACCTGCACGATGGCGCTGTCCACATCCTCGGGGCCTGCGCCCTCCCATTCGACGGTGACGGTGACGCGTTCGACAATCACATCCGGGAAGAACTGTGTCCGCATGTTGGGCATCGCTGCGGCGCCCAGCACCAGCATGATCACCAGCAGCAGGTTTGCGGCGGTGCGGTGGCGGGTGAAGTAACTGAACAGCCCGCGGGCCGGCCGGGGGAGCTTGCGGACCATGACCCTCAGCCCCCCATCCGGGATTCAATCCGGGTCACCAGCCTGACGGGCACCCTGGCCTCGGCCAGTTGCTGCAGCATCTGTTCTTTCATTGCGGAAGGCATCACGCTGCTGCCCTCGACAAACGCCACAAGCCTGGCCCGGCGTTCGTCGGTCAGCTCGATTAATTGCGGAAGCGCCTGCACCCCGGCACCCTGGCGCAACGGGCGCACTTTAATGCCAGCGCCCAAAAGCGGCGTGCGCCCGGTCACGATCTCGCGGCCTTCCAGTCCCGAACCGCGAATCAGCACGTCATCGCCCTGACGGCGGACCAGTTCGACGGCCAATGACTCCAGCCGGTCCTCAGCCCCCAGCACAAGGACCGAGCCATCCGCGCCCAGCGCCGAGGCCGGAACACGGGCCACCGCCGCGACCTCAGGCTCGGTCACTTTTACGGTGACAAAATCGCCAGGTTCAAACCCCGGCGCAGCCTGCAGCCGGGCATATACCAACCGCCCGGTCTGCCCGTCACCGGCAGCCCCGCTGGCGCGGGAAATCTGCCCGGCGGCACTTAACCCTGCGCCGGCGGCATCCAGCGACACCCGCACCGGCGCGCGCAGCAGATGGCCGCCAGCGTCAAGCAGCCGGGCGTATTGCGCAGTGGAAACCCGGAACGCTGCCTCCAGCAGATCCGGATCAACCAAATCCGCCAGTTTTTCATTGGCCGAGACCAGCCGCCCCTGCACCAGGTTAACCGCCTGCAAAGTCCCGTCAAAACCCGCCATGATGGTGGTATCGTCCAGCTCGCGCTGCGCTTCGTCCAGCGCGATCTGCGCCCGGGCCACGCGGGTGGCAGCCTGATCCACACGCGCCTCTGCCTGGCTGACGGCCTGGCGGCGCGAGATCACCGCCTGGCGCGCCTGCACCGCCGCAAGCTCGGCTGTTTCCACCGTTGCGGCGGTGCCAACACCGCGCTGCTGCAGATCCAGCTGCCGCTGAAAGGCCCGTTCGCGCAGCTGCGCCTGGTCCTGGGTGGCCTGCAATTCGTCCTGTGCCAGGATCAGCGCCCGGGTGGCATCGCGTTCCTCGGCTCGGGCATCCATCATGTCGGCCTCGGCCCGGTCCAGTGCGGCCTGCGCATCCGCCGGATCGATCTGCACCAGCACCTCACCGGCGCGGACCGCGCCGCCGTCCTCAAAATCCTCAGAGAGGTGCACAACCCGGCCCGCCACCGCTGTGCGCAGCTCCAGTGCGCGGCGGCTTTCCACCCGGCCAAAGGCCGTCAGCTCAGGGGCTACGGTCTGCAGATCCGCTGTCACCACATTGACCGCAAACACCCGCTCACGCACAGGCGGTGTTTTTTTCTCCGCATTCAGCTGTGCGTCAATCGCACTGAAAACCAGCTGCCCGGCATAAAGCAGCAACGCTGCCGTTAAGGCCGCCAGGAAAACCCCAGTCACACTCTGACGCAAAAAGCGCATGTCTCTCCCTTCCGGTGCGGATGCTGCCGGGACCGCCGATGCGGCCAGCCAAAGCGCAAATGCTTTGTGTCCGCTTGGAAATATACGATTTTCCGCACAGGTTTACGAGGTTACACGCCGTGCGGGATTACTTCCGGCGCAGATGTTCTTCCAATCTGGGCATGATTTCCACGAAATTGCAGGGCCGGTGGCGGTAATCAAGCTGTTTTGACAGGATTTCATCCCAGCCGTCCTTGCAGGCGCCAGGGCTGCCGGGCAGTGCAAACAGATAGGTGCCGCCCGCAACGCCGCCGGTGGCGCGCGACTGCACTGCGCTGGTACCGATCTTCTGCATCGAGACATGGGTGAAGACGGTGCCAAAGGCCTCGATCTCCTTTTCATAGACATCCCGGTGCGCTTCCACCGTCACGTCGCGGCCCGTCAGGCCGGTACCGCCGGTGGAGATCACCACATCCACTTCCCGGTCGGCGATCCAGGCGCGCAGCTGCGCGGCAATTTCGGCGCGCTCGTCAGGAATGATCTTGCGCCCGGCAAGGGTATGGCCCGCGTCCCGCAACCGGTCCACCAGAACCTGGCCAGAGCGGTCATCCTCCATTTTACGGCTATCCGACACCGTCAGCACCGCAATGCGGACCGGGATGAAATCCATGCTTTCGTCAATCCGGGACATTTCACGCCCTCTCCATAATCGCCAGCCGCACGGCCAGCCCTGCAAAAATTCCGGCCGAAACCCGGCCCAGCCAGCGCGCGAACACCGGCGAGCCGGTCAGCCGCTGCCCGGCCTGGCCGGCAAAAACGCCGATCAGCCCGTTGATAAAGAAACCACCCGCGGCCAGGATCAACCCGAAGACCAGGAACTGCACCAGCACCGGGCCGGCCTCGGGTTTCACAAATTGCGGCACAAAGGCCAGCACGAACAGGATCACCTTGGGATTGGTCAGATTGACCAACAGCCCGCTGCGAAAAGCGCCGGCCCCGCGCCGCTGCGGCAGCGCATCCGGCGCCGGTCCGCGGCGCAAAGCATCCCAGGCCAGATACAGCAGATAGACCACACCCGCCCAGCGGATCAGATCAAACAGCGCAGGTATCGCGGAAACCACCGCCCCCAGCCCCAGTCCCGCCAAGGACACATGCACCATGCTGCCTGTGGAAATCCCGGCACTTGCCGCCACCGCCGCCCCGCGCCCCGAGCGCAGCCCCTGGCCAAGGCAGAACATCATGTCCGCGCCCGGTGTCAGATTCAGCGCCAGCGCTGCCGGGATGAACGCGAGCAAAGTTACCGCATCAATCAAGGCTGCACCTCAAACCAGCTCACCAAAGGGCCCAGATTGGCCACCTGCGTCCTGCCTATGCTGCCGCGGAAGCCCCAGCAATCATGCACATGGCCGCAGAACAGCAATTGCGGCTGGGTCCGCTCCGCCGCTGCCCGGACCGCCTTGGAGCCGACGGACAGCCCGCCCGATGTTACGTCCCCCAGCCCCTTGGGCGGTGAATGGGAGATCAGAATATCCGCGTGATCACAGGCAGCCAGCATCGCTGCCGCCTGAACTTCGCTCAGGTCGCAGGACCAGCTGCCAAAGGGTGTTTCAGGCACGCCATAGCCGAGGCCGAACAGACGCAGCCCCTCAAAATCAATTCCCTCGCCATGCAGCACTGTTGTGCCGGGAAACCCCGCAGCACGCAACTCACCAGCGCTTTCACCATTGCCGGGCACCGCCACCATCGGCGCTTTCAACCCTGCCAGCATCGCCACGGCGCGGTCCAGTCCCCGGCGCATATTGCAAAAATCACCTGCACCAATCACCAGATCAGCACCTGCGCTGGCCGCCACGATTTCCACCGCGTGGCTGCTTGAAAGATGCAGATCTGAAAACGCGAGAATCTTCATGAGACTCCTCCTCCGTCAGGACAGCGCGCCCAGCCATGCCTTCAGCTCAAGAAGATCACACCAGGCCTGCCGCTTCTGCTGCGGCTGGCGCAGCAGATAGGCTGGGTGGAACATCGGCAGCACCGGCTTGCCCCAGGCCTGATCCCATTGCCCGCGCAGCCGGGTAATGCCGCGTTTGCCCAGCACTGCCTGGCAGCTGATATTGCCCATCAAGACCAGAATATCCGGCTCTGCCAGCGCCACATGCCGTTCCAGGAACGGAGTCAGCATGGCGATTTCCACTGGCAGCGGATCGCGGTTCTGCGGCGGCCGCCAGGGCAGCACATTGGTGATATAGACGCTCTCGGCACGTGACAGGCCGATGGCCTCCAGCATCTTGTCCAGAAGCTGACCGGCGCGGCCCGCAAACGGTTTGCCCTGCAGATCCTCATCCCGGTCCGGTGCCTCCCCGATGATCATCACCCGCGCGCCGGCCTGCCCGTCCGAGAACACCAGATTGCGGGCGCCGCGTTTCAGGTCGCAATGGCTGAAACCCTCCAAGGCATCGCGCAAGGCCGGCAGGGATGCCGCCCCCTTGGCGGCCTTCTGTGCCACATCAACAGGGTCCGCGTCCTTAGGCTTGGGCGGCGGCGCAGGGGCTGCGCCCGGTTTCGGCTTCGGCGCAGCCTGCTCCAGCGCATAGCGGTCCACTGGCGCGTCGCAAAGCGCCTCGGTTGCGCCAAGCTCCGCCTGCCACTCCAACAGCGCCCGGGCGCTCCAGTAATCCAATGCCGATTCCATCCGCTCAAGCTACTCTGCCCGCAGCCCAAGCGGAACACCTCTCCGCGGCCATCTTGCAAATTCAAGTGTTTCATCTTTTCAGAAATACTCCGGGGAGCGCGAGGGGCCGGCCTCTCGCTTGCGCACCGCCTGCCGCCGCCGCAACGCCTTGCCGCACGCGTGCACCCCGCCTATAAGAACCCGCAAATCAAGCGGAGCTGCCCCCTATGTCCTTCGAACACCGCCACCTGCTTGGCATCGAACCGCTGACACCGCATGAGATCACCGCGATTCTTGATCTTGCCGATGAATATGTTGCCCTGAACCGCCGGCCGGAGAAGCATTCCGACGTGCTGGCGGGGCTTACTCAGATCAACATGTTCTTCGAGAATTCCACCCGTACCCAAGCGAGTTTCGAGCTGGCAGGCAAGCGCCTGGGCGCTGATGTTATGAATATGGCGATGCAGGCCTCCTCGATCAAAAAGGGCGAGACCCTGATCGACACCGCGATGACACTGAACGCCATGCATCCGGACCTTCTGGTGGTGCGGCATCCGCATTCCGGCGCGGTGGATCTTTTGGCGCAAAAGGTGAATTGCGCGGTGCTGAATGCCGGCGACGGCAAGCACGAGCATCCAACCCAGGCGCTGCTGGACGCGCTGACCATCCGCCGTTCCAAAGGCCGGCTGCACCGGCTGAACATCGCGATCTGCGGCGACATTGCCCATTCCCGCGTCGCCCGCTCGAACCTGATCCTCTTGGGCAAAATGGAAAACCGCATCCGCCTGATCGGCCCGCCGACGCTGGTGCCCGGCCAGTTCGCCGAATTCGGCGCCGAGATCTATGACGACATGCGCGAAGGCCTGAAGGACGTAGACGTGGTGATGATGCTGCGGCTGCAGAAAGAGCGCATGGACGGCGGCTTTATCCCGTCGGAGCGCGAATATTATCACCGCTACGGGCTTGACGCCGACAAGCTGGCGCAGGCCAAACCCGACGCCATCATCATGCATCCCGGCCCGATGAACCGCGGAGTTGAGATCGACGGCACTCTGGCAGATGACATCAACCGCTCGGTCATTCAGGAGCAGGTCGAGATGGGTGTCGCGGTGCGGATGGCGGCGATGGACCTGCTGGCCCGCAACCTGCGCGCCGAACGCCAGGCGAAGGCGGGCTGAACAGGTGGAGGGCGTGATCCATATCCCCGCCGGAGAGCGCGGCGTGATCCGGCTGTTTACACTCGATATGCGGCCTGAGCAGGCGGCATTCCTGAAGGAACCCGGCGCGCTGGCGCAGGTGCTGGGGATTGAGGCGCTGGACATGGATCAGGTGGAGATCTTCCCGGTCACCGACCTGGAAGACATCGGCCTGACCGGTTACCTGACCGAAGGCTGCGGTGTGCCGCGGGCGCAGGTCGAGGAAGACCGCGGGATGCTGGACGCGCTGGATGGCCATGTGCTGCTGATCCGCTCGCGCGCCTTTGACGGCGCCGAAACCCGGCTGACCCCGGCAGAGCAGATCACCCTGGTGGGTACATACGGTGAGCGGCAGACCAATTGGAGCGCCCCGCCCGCAACCGCCGAAAGCGCCAAGCCCTATTCCGCCCCCAAACTTTCCCCGCGGCAGGCGCGCACCCAGGCCCGCCGTATCGGCGCTGCTCTGTTTGCCGTGGTGATGCTGCTGACTGCACTGCTTGTCTGGGCATTGATGGGTTGATGGCAGAGACCGATTTCAAACCGGACCGCAGCGCCTATGTCCGCGCTCACGCCTGGATGGCAGCAATTGGCATGGGCGGCGCAATGGCGGTTCTGTGGTTCCTGGACAGCCCGCATATCTGGACCGGCGCTGTTGGCGGGCTGGCCGCCATCGCCCTGCGCGGCTGGTATTTGGCCAGCGAGGAGCTGGCGGTGGTCTGGACCCTGACGGATACGGCCCTCACCGGCCCAGCAGAACGCAACATCCCGCTGACCCAAATCGAAGCTGTCAAAACCATGGGCAGCTATGTGCAGGTGATCACCAGGACCGGCGACAAACACCTGATCAAATACCAGGCCAACCCGGCTGCAACGCTTCACGCAATTGAAAGAGCCAAGGCATGACCACTCTCTTCACCAACGCCCGCCTGATTGATCCTGAGGCAGGCACCGATGCGCCTGGCGCGGTACTGGTGCAGAACGGGCGGATCGCGGCAATTGAAAAGAACGCCGGAGATCCTGACCGGTTGCTGCGCGCGCACAACATCAGGCCGGAGGATGCGGTCCGTCAGGACTGCGGCGGCAAATGCCTGGCGCCGGGCATCGTCGACATCGGCGTCAAGGTCTGCGAGCCGGGCGAGCGGCACAAGGAAAGCTACAAGTCTGCGGGCCTTGCGGCGGCGGCAGGCGGGGTCACCACCATCGTCACCCGCCCCGATACAACACCTGCCATCGACAGCCCGGAAACACTGGAATTCGTCACCCGCCGCGCCCAGGCGGATACGCCGGTGAATGTGCTGCCGATGGCGGCGCTGACCAAAGGGCGCGCAGGGCGTGAAATGACCGAGATCGGCTTCCTCATGGATGCCGGCGCGGTGGCGTTTTCCGATTGCGACCATGTGACCGGCAATACCAAGGTCTTTCAGCGCGCGCTGACCTATGCCCGCTCCTGCGGCGCCTTGGTCATTGCCCACCCGCAGGAACCGGTGCTAAGCGCCGGAGCGGCTGCGACCTCCGGCAAGTTCGCCGCGCTTTATGGCCTGCCAGCCGTGTCGCCAATGGCCGAGCGGATGGGGCTGGACCGCGATATTGCGCTGCTGGAAATGACCGGTGCCACGTATCACGCCGACCAGATCACCACAGCCCGCGCCCTGCCCGCGCTGGAACGCGCCAAGGCCAACGGTCTGGATATCACTGCGGGCACCTCGATCCACCACCTGACCCTGAATGAGCTGGACGTGGCAGGCTACCGCAGCTTTTTCAAGGTAAAGCCGCCGCTGCGCTCCGAAGACGACCGGCTGGCGGTTGTTGAGGCTGTGCGCACAGGTCTGATCGATATCATCTCCTCGATGCACACGCCGCAGGACGAAGAAAGCAAACGGCTGCCGTTTGAAGAAGCCGCCGCCGGTGCCGTGGCGCTGGAAACCCTGCTGCCCGCAGCGCTGCGGTTGTATCATGCCGAACTGCTGGACCTGCCCACCCTGTTCCGCGCAATGTCGCTGAACCCGGCTAAACGGCTGGGGCTGGACAGCGGCCGCCTGGCCAAAGGCGCGCCTGCGGACCTGGTCTTGTTCGATCCGGACGTGCCGTTTGTGCTGGACCGCTTCAAACTGCGCTCGAAATCGCAGAACACGCCATTTGACACCCAGCGGATGCAGGGGCGGGTTGAGGCCACATATGTCGCGGGTGAGCCCGTCTACCGGAGGGACTGATGCCTGTTCTGGAAAGCTCTGCTGCCGTTCTGATCCTGTGGGCGGCGATTGGCTACGGCCTGGGGTCGGTTCCCTTTGGCATGGTCGTCACCCGTCTGTTCGGGCTGGGCAACCTGCGTGAAATCGGCTCCGGCAATATCGGCACCACCAACGTCCTGCGCACCGGCAGCAAAGCCGCCGCGGCACTGACGCTGATCCTGGATGGCGGCAAGGGCGCGGCGGCGGTGCTGCTGGCCCGCTCCCTGGCCGGCGAGGATGCGGCGCAAGCGGCAGGGCTGATGGCCTTTCTGGGCCATTGCTTCCCGGTCTGGCTGGGGTTCAAGGGCGGCAAAGGGGTTGCCACCTTCCTGGGCCTGATGCTGGCGCTGGCCTGGCCGGTGGGCATTGCCTGCTGCCTGACCTGGCTGGCAGCAGCGGCAGCCAGCCGGATATCCTCGATGGGGGCGCTGGTCTCGGCAGCCTCAGGCGCTGTTTGGGCATTGGTGCTGGGCTATCAGCAGGCTGCAGTTCTGGCGGTGTTGCTGGCGGCGGTAGTATTCATCCGCCATTCGGCCAATATCGCGCGCTTGCGTGCAGGCACCGAGCCGCGGATCGGCCAGAAGTGAGCCATGGCTGGCCGGACGCGTTTCTGACCGCTTTTGATGCGCTGCCGCTGGGTGCCTTTTACGGCTCTGCGGCTGGGCGGCGCTACGCAGTAACCCGTCAGGATCTGGCCGGCGGCAAAGCTCAGAAGCTGGTAGCCCATGAACGCGGAGGCAGGGATTACATCAGCCTCAACCTGTACCGGCTGGCTATTGGCGCGCAGCTGAGGCCCTGCGAAATGCCCAAGGAAAAAGTGATCCGCTTTGTGCTAACGCTTCAGGTCACGGAATAAGCCGCTCCAGCGCACGGCCATTGCCCCAGGTGCCGTGCAGCTCGCCGCTGGGCATCCGCACATAGACCACCGGATGAGTCTGGCCCCAATTCACCCATATCACATCGCCATTGCGCGAACCGCTGCCGGAATAGGATTGCCCGGCAATCTTCCACTGCATGTCCACGGTCCCGCCATTGTCCTGAATCTGCACGGTTCCGGAATAAGCGCTGCCGTCGGGATTGCGCCCTTCGGCCCGGTAAACACCACTGACGTTTTGCGCGCTGGCCGGGGCCGCGAAGAGAGCAAAAGCCGTCAGCCCGCTCAGAACCGCGCGGCGGCTGGGTAATCCACGTGTCATTGTTGTCTCCATTTTGTCTGCGGCCACTTTGCCTGGCAGCGGCGGTGCTGTCACCCGTTCTGCGCATGAATGCACAGAGCGCCACCGTCTGATGCACATTCAAATTGAGTTGTTTTGAACGTGATCGCCCGGCGTTCCACATCAGTGCCGTGACCCGCAGCATACCGCGGCACGTATTATGTAACACCAGCCGGGCGCAAATTCGCTGCAGTCCCGGCCGGTATTGAAAGGACGGGATCCATGAACAAAGTAAAAGCTCTGGTGAGCGGTGTGGCGCTTTCGGTTGCTCTGGCGACTTCTGCTATGGCTGCCGGTGTAGAACTCAACGCCTCCTCAACCGGCCTTGCGCTGCAGGGGTACGACCCGGTTGCGTATTTCACCGTTGGGGAACCGACCCCGGGCAACTGGAAAATCACCGCGCTCCACAATGACGCGATGTACCGGTTCGCCTCGGAAGAAAACAAAGCTGAATTTGAAAAGAACCCGGAAGCCTACCTGCCGGCCTACGGCGGCTACTGCGCCTTTGGCGCCGCCATGGGCTTTAAGTTCGACGGCGATCCAACGCTTTGGAAAATCGTCGACGACAAGCTGTATTTGAACCTCGCCAAAGACATTCAGACCCGCTGGGAAGGCGACATCCCCGGTTTCATCGAGAAGGCCGATGTGAACTGGGAAGATATCGAAGACAAAGATCCGGCGGCATTGCAGCAGTAACCGGTAATCCACCACTCACAAGCGAACAGCCGGCGGCGGGGCAACCTGCCGCCGGTTTTCTTTAACTTGACACGACTCAGATTTTTTAATTTTCTGTCATTGCAGAAATTTCAGGACACTGTGATGAAGCTGACCCCCGCAATGCAGAACTTTATCCTTCACTGGGGCGAGATGGGTTCCCGCTGGGGGGTGAACCGGTCGGTGGCGCAGATCCACGCGCTGCTGCATATCGCAACAAATCCAATGACGGCGGATGAGATTTGCGAGGTTCTGGGGCTGGCCCGGTCCAATGTCTCCAACGGGCTGAAAGAGCTGCAGGCGCAGGGGCTGGTCAAGGTCAGCCGCCAGCTGGGCGACCGGCGTGATCATTTCACCTCGATCCGCGACATGTTCGACCTGGTCGACGCAGTGATTGCCGCGCGGCGCGAGCGCGAGTTTGCCCCCACCCTTCGGGCGCTGGCCGACGTGATGAAAGAGGCCGAGGCCGACAACACCCCCAAGGCGGTCAAGGACCGGATGGGCGAGACCCTGCGGGTGATGCGGATGTTTGACGACTGGTACGCGGATTTCTCCCGCCTGCCCCGGTCGGTGCATCTGGCTGTGCTGAAACTGGGCGCCAAGGTGGCGCGTTTCCTGCCCGGTGTGAAGAAACAGGAGTAAATGCGGGCTGAAAACGCTCCCGGTCAAAAAAAACTGCGAGGTGATTTCTCTAATGACAGGAATATCTGCAACCAACGGCGTCAAAGCTCTGCCCGCTGTGAACCCGCCTGACGCACTGGACACCTTGTGCGCAGCACCTTTTGTTGCCGCGTCCTTCCAATTTCACACCGGCAAAGGAGGCTGCCATGCGCCCGCCTGTTTCCCGTGAAGCCGCCCCGCGCACTGTCATCTGGCAGGATCTGCTGCCGGTCACCCGCCGCCAGCGCTGGGGAGAGCTGACCCTGCCGCTGCCCTGGCTGGGGCTGTCCTGGGGGCTGTATGCCTCCGCTCTTTGGCCATTGGGTGCCGGGGCCAGTTTTATGTTCTTCCTCTGTGCGCTGCGGCTAAATCATGAGGCGATCCACGGCAATCTTGGCCTGCAGCGGCGCGGAGACATTGCGGTTCTGCATATCCTCAGCGCGCTGATGTGCGGCTGCAACTGCTCGGTCGCGTGGAGCCATATGCAGCATCACCGCCACGCGATGGGCCCAGGTGATATCGAGGGGCATTGCGGGCATATGAGCGTCGGCGAAGTGCTGCGCTACGGGCCGCGCTTTCCGTTTGACCTGATCCGCGCCTGCTGGGCACAGGGCGGCAAAAAATGGCGGCGGCGGATACTGCGGGACGGGATCTGCGTTGCGACGCTGGCCGGGCTGATTCTGTGGAGCGGACAGCAGTTTCTGCTGCTGCATCTGGCCGCAATGGGCGCGGCTCAATGCATGACCGCGTTTTTTGCAGTGTGGATCACCCATCAAGGCACAGGAAACTCGGACCTGGCAGCCCGCAGCCAGCGCGGAATGCTGGCCAAGGCCGCCTATCTGATGCTTTTTCACCGTGAACACCACCTGTTTCCGAAAGTGCCCGTCAGCCGCCTGCCTGAACTGGCTGCACGGCTGGACACCCAAGTGCCTGGCTACGCCGCAAGCCGCCTGCCAGTGGTGCCCTGGCTGGACCCGTGGAGCCGTTAAAACCGGCCTGCCGACTTCACCTGATTCCGGCCGCCGTGCTTGGCTGCATAAAGCGCTTCATCAGCCTCGCGCAGCACCGCCTCGACCGTCCGGCTGCCGTCGTGATAGCCAAGCCCGATAGATACTGAGCACAGAAGGCGCTCCGCTCCAACAGGCAGGGCCTGCGCACCGATGGCTTGGCGGATCTCCTCGGCCTTTTGCATTGCGGTCTTCAGAGAAACATCCGGCAAGCACGCAACAAATTCCTCGCCGCCAAAGCGGGCCGCGATTCCTGCGGGCTGAACTCCCTCTTTCAACACGCCCGCCACAAACCGGATAACCTCGTCGCCGGCCTGATGCCCATGTGTGTCATTGATCAGTTTGAACCGGTCGATATCCGCCAGCAGAAAGCTGCCCTGGAAATCATTGCCCAGCCCGGCGATCAGCCGGAAGAAGTGATCGCGGCTGTACAGCGACGTCATCTGGTCATGCGCCGCCAGATTCAGCAGCTTCTCATTCAGAATGTGGATTTCAAGCAGCCGGCACGCCGCCCAGTATGAGGCAACAGGTGCGATAATCAGCGGCGCCAGCGTCGAAGGCACCAAGGCAGCCCGGCTTAGCCCATCAGGCGCAGTCAGACCGGTCACTATCCAGGACACAGCCAGGGAAACAACAGTCACACAGGCAACAAAGAACCATTTCTGGCTGCTATTTCTTATTGCCAGCATGAAGTCCCCGAAACTATCCCCAAGGATCATTCTGGTGCAAATTTTTGCCGAAAGACAATGTATCTAAAGTATAGGCGGCCCGCCGGGGCCGCCTGTGCAGATCAATAGGCAAACTCGCCGTAGATACGGCTGAGATCACCCTCCCAGGCACCGTTGTAGCGTGCCAGCAGCTCATCCGCCGGGACTTTGCCGCTGTCGAGGCTGTCTTTCAGCGCGTTCAGGAAATGCGTCTCATCCGGCACCAGCCCGCCCGCGCCGGGCTTCTGCCGGGCTTTCAGGCCGCTTTCCGAGATGGCGACTACTTCGCGGGCCAATTCATGCATGTCGATGCCGCCCACCTTGGCCTGCAGCCCCTGTTCCGAAGCCGCCACACGCAGGGCATCACGGGTTTCCGCGTCCCAGCCCTTGACCAGATCCCAAGCGGCGTCCAGCGCCGATTGGTCATAGGTGAGGCCGACCCAGAAAGCGGGCAGCGCACACAGACGCCGCCAGGGACCGCCATCGGCGCCGCGCATTTCGATGAATTTCTTCACCCGCGCCTCCGGGAAAACGGTGGTGAGGTGGTCAGCCCAGTCGCTGAGCGTCGGGGTCTCGCCAGGCAGCGCCGGCAGCTCCCCCTTCAGGAAGTCGCGGAACGACATGCCCAGCGCATTTACATATTCGCCGTTGCGGTACACAAAGTACATCGGCACATCGAGCGCATATTGCACCCAGGCCTCGAAGCCGAAGCCCTTGTCGAACACAAACGGCAGCATCCCGGTGCGGTCGGCGTCCAGGTCGCGCCAGACGCGGGCGCGCCAGGACTTATGGCCGTTGGGTTTGCCATCGAGGAACGGCGAGTTGGCAAACAGCGCGGTTGCCACCGGCTGCAACGCTAGTGCCACACGCATCTTCTGCACCATGTCAGCCTCGGATTCGAAATCGAGGTTCACCTGCACGGTGCAGGTGCGGCGCATCATGGTGGTACCCATGGTACCGACCTTTTGCATGTAGCCGTCCATCAGCTTGTAACGGCCCTTGGGCATCAGCGGCATGTCTTCATGGCGCCACACAGGGGCGGCGCCCAGGCCGATAAAGCCGACACCGATCTTGTCGGCAATGTCCTTCACGTCGCGCAGGTGGGCGTTCACCTCGTCGCAGGTCTCGTGAATGGTTTCCAGCGGGGCACCGGACAGTTCCAGCTGCCCGCCCGGCTCGAGCGAGATATTGGCGCCGTCCTTGGTCAGGCCGATCAGGTTATCGCCTTCGGTCAAGGGTGCCCAGCCGTGGCCGTCGCGCAGGCCAGTCAGCACCGCAAGGATCGAGCGTTCGCCCTCATAGGGCAGCGGCTTCAGCGTATCCTTGCAGAAGCCGAACTTCTCATGCTCGGTGCCGATGCGCCAGTCTTCCTTGGGCTTGCAGCCGTCGGCAAGATATTCGGCAAGCTGTTCATGGCGTTCGATCGGTCCGCCGCCGGACTGGGGAATGGACATGCCTGGCACTCCGTCCTGTTAGGTCTGTCATGAAGGGTCAGTCGTGGGCGGAATCACCGCCGGTGTCAATGCAGGCGCTGATGTTCCGGCCGGCTGGAAGAGCGTTCCCAGATCACGACCTGGTGAGGGCCGCGGCGGCGCAGTTCGGTCAGCATCCGTTCGGTTTTAAGCCCCGGCAACGCGGCAAAGACGTCAAACAGCGCCTCGTAACCTTCGGCATTTACCGGGATTGCCAGCGGCGGCTGGCCCGGCTGTTCCAGCAGCCAATGCGGCGGTTTGGAGGATTGATCCAGCGCCAGCCGCTCCAATTCAGACGCCGCCACGGCACCGCCGGTGAGCGGCCCGAAATAGGCGATCTGCCCTTCGTCCACCTGCACCACGCCGGGGCCGCCGGGTCCGCGCCGGAAGCGCATCCGCTGCGCGCCGATGACAGCCGTCGCCAGACCGGTGGCCACAAAGGCCCAGCCGGTGATTGCGGTGAAACCAGCTTCGGAGAAGGCCCATTTCAGCCCCAGCAGGAACATCAGTACCGCAGCAAGGACCTCGCGCCATTGCCAAAGAGCGGCGCGGGCTTCGGGGCGGATGAAACTCATCTCGATATCCTTTTGCCTTGCCGGAGGTGTGCCAGAAACACCCGGATTCTTCGACGCCTGACCCGCATCTTTCGTGGCTTGCCCGGATTTCTAGCGTATATGGTAAAGTATGTAAGCCCGATGAAGAAAATCAGCAGGGAATTGACCTCTTGGGCAGGAACAGTGCCGTGGGTCAGGAACTGGCGCAGCTCCTGCCGGTCCAGCCCGAACAAAAGCGGCCGGGAAATCTCCATCTCCCGAAAGTCCTTTGACACCAGAAACATTGCGGACTGGCGGGTTTTTACAAACTTTCCAACGCGGTGAATGTCTACCGCGGATAGAATGCCGTCTTCGCGCATGATAAAGTTGCGCGGAGCAAAGTCGGGATGACCCGGCGCTTTCAGCACTGGCTTTCCTGCCAGCCCACCCAGCATGTCAAGCAAAGCGCTGCCGAGTTCTACCAGCAACCCGGCATCGCGGTGTTGAATGCGGTTTTGCAAAATCCGGTTGATCTCGGCAGCGAGACCGTCTGTGTTCAGCCCGGTTTGAGCGAAGTCCTCTTGTTCTGCCCAATGCTGCCAATCGCAACAGCGCTTGATCAACTGCCTGCGGTTGACGTCCGGTTCTTCTAGCAGCTTGTCAACCGGCGTCCCGCCTTCAAAGCTCGCGATTACCAGCCCGAGATGCCCAGAAGTGGCCAAAAGTTCATTGAAGGAAAACTCCGGATGCGGTCCAAGCGAGGCAAGTCTGTCCAGTGCCTCTGTGGTCTGACCGACAAAAGCGCGCCGGCTTTCCAGCTCCCAGAACTTTTTGACGACCACCGCACGGGATTCCCGCTCGCCCCGAAAAACAGATGCCTCGGGAGAAATCCTGAGGGCCGAACCCAAAAGCGTCTGCTGGCGAGGCCACCTCAAATTTGCCTGACGCTGCACCCGCGTCAACTGCCGCTCTGCGTCTTCCGGCCGCTTTGGCGCAAAGAACCGCGTGAAATCAGTCATTTACCAATCTCCCAGAACCTGTTGCCAGAGGGTCAGCGCCGCCACCGCCGCCGTGTCGGCCCGCAGGATGCGGGGCCCAAGGCTGACCACATGGGACTGCGGCAGCGCGTGCAGACGTTTACGCTCCGTGTCCGAAAACCCGCCCTCGGGGCCGATCAGAATGGCCCAGGGCGCGCCCTTTTGCGTCTCTGCCGCCAGTTGCAGCGCGTTGCCTGCCTCCGCCTCGTCGCAGAACATCAGCTGGCGCCCGGCGGGCCATTGATCCAGCAGGCGCGAGAGCTTTTGCAGCTCCGCCACCTCCGGCACATAGGTGCCGCCGCATTGTTCCGCCGCCTCGACTGCATGGGCCTGCAGCCGGTCCTGGCGGATGCGCTCGGAATTGGTGAAATCCGTCTGCACCGGCAGGATGCGGGCGGCGCCCATCTCCGCCGCCTTCTCGACGATGAAATCGGTGCGTGCCTTCTTGATCGGTGCAAACATCAGCCACAGATCCGGCGGCATTTGCAGCGGCTTGGTCTGCTCCCGGCACACAAGCGTGCCGCCGCGCTTTCCGGCCTCGGCTACTTCGGCCAGCCACTCGCCATCCTGGCCGTTAAACAGCGCCACATGGGCGCCGGCGCCCTGCCGCATCACCCCGAACAGGTAATGCGCCTGATCACGATCCAAGGGAAGTGATTGCCCTGCGCCCAAAGGGTGCTCTACATACAGTCTGATTTTTGCACTCATGGGGTCCTACATATGCAAGGCCAGAAGCCAGCGCCAGAGGGTCAGGTTGCGGATGCGGTCCGTGGAAACTGGGTCGACACCTATGCGCCGGAGTGGACGCGGCCCTATTTGCGGCTGTCCCGCGCCGACCGGCCGATCGGCACCTGGCTGCTGCTGATCCCCTGCTGGTGGGGGCTGGCGCTGGCAATCCTGTCGGACCAGAGCCCGCGCTGGCAGGATCTGTGGATCGCTGCGGGATGTGCCGGCGGCGCCTGGCTGATGCGCGGCGCAGGCTGCACCTGGAATGACATCACCGACCGCAATTTCGACGGCCAGGTAGAGCGCACCCGCTCGCGCCCCATCCCCTCGGGGCAGGTTACGGTCAAGGGCGCGCTGGCCTGGATGGGGCTGCAATGCCTGGCGGGCCTGTTGATCCTTTTGACCTTCAACCAGGCGGCCATTGCCATGGGCATCCTGTCGCTGCTGCCGGTGGCGGTCTACCCTTTTGCCAAACGGTTCACCTGGTGGCCGCAGGTGTTTTTGGGGCTCGCCTTCAACTGGGGCGCGATGCTGGCCTGGGTGGCGCATACCGGCACCCTCGGCTGGCCGCCGGTTCTGCTGTATCTGGCGGGCATCGCCTGGACGCTGTTTTACGACACCATCTATGCCCATCAGGACACCGAGGACGACGCGCTGATCGGGGTGAAATCCACCGCCCGGCTGTTCGGCACGCAAACACCAATGTGGCTGCGCCGCTTCATCGTGGCCTTTGTCAGCCTGATGGCGCTGGCGGTGATCCTGGCAGTGCAGGACAGCGCCTCGGTGCTGGCGCTGGTGCTGGCGCTGGCGGCCCCTTGGGCGATGGGCTGGCACCTGACCTGGCAACTGCGCGCCTTTGACGCGGAGAACACGCAAAGACTCTTGCAGTTGTTCCGTCTCAACCGTGATACCGGCCTGATTCCGCTGATCTTCTTTGTGCTGGCCATGTTCGCGTGATTGAACCGCAGCCGCGCGCAGGGTAAGAGCCTGTAACGCAAACTGGGAAAATGCTGCCATATGCGCCTGTCTAAGCTGTTGATCCCGGGCCTGGCCTTTGCCGCTGCTGCCGGGCTGAGCCTTGTTGCCGCCGGATTTGCCGTCACCGCTGTGGAACGGAGCACAGAAACGGCTGTGCGCCGGGCGCTGGATGACGGCGGTTTCACCTGGGCTGAAGTAACCTCCGACGGTTTGCAGGTGCTGCTCGAAGGCACTGCTCCGGACGAGGCGACGCGGTTCTCGGTCAAATCGCTGGCCGGCACGGTTGTCGATGCGGCGCGAATCCTTGATGGCATGGATGTGCCGCCCGCCGATGGCCTGGCACCGCCGCGGTTCTCGGCGGAAATTCTGCGTAATGACAGCGGCATCTCGATTATCGGTCTGATCCCCGCGGGCACAGGTCGCACAGCTCTGGTTAAACAGCTTGAGGCGCTGGCAGGCGACGAGAATGTGGCCGATCTGCTGGAAACCGCGAAATACACAATCCCTGACGGCTGGCAGGAGTCAATGCACTTCGCAGTCGAAGCGCTGAAGCTGCTGCCACGCGCGAAAATCTCTGTGGCGACGGGGGATGTCTCGATCACCGCCATTTCCGACAGCGAAGAGGCCAAGGCGCAGCTGGAAGAGCAGCTTGGCCGCAAGGCCCCGCCTGGCATGCGGCTGGCGCTTGATATCGCGGCACCGCGCCCGGTGATCACCCCCTTCACCCTGCGCTTCCTCTTGGGACCGGACGGCGCAGAATTCGATGCCTGCTCCGCCGAAAGCGAGGAAAGCCGCAACCGTATTCTGGCCGCCGCCCGCAAGGCCGGGTTGCAGGATGAGGCGGATTGCGTGATTGGTATGGGGGTGCCCTCCCCCAACTGGGCCCGCGCGGCGGAACTGAGCATTGCAAGCCTGGCCGAACTTGGCGGCGGAACGGTGACCATTGCCAATGCGGATATCACGCTGGCCGCCGCAGAAGGTACCGAAAGCGCGCGGTTTGACCATGTGGCGGGCGAGCTGGAAAACGCCCTGCCCCGGGTCTTTGCCCTGCACGCGGTCCTGCCGGTGCCCGAAACCCGGGACGCCGGCGGCATCCCTGAATTTACCGCGACCCTCAGCCCCGAGGGTCAAGTGCAGCTGCGCGGGCGCCTTACAGATGCAGCGCAGCGCACGGTGGCCGACAGTTACGCCAAGGCACGGTTCGGGTCGGACAACGTGCACACAGCAGCCCGTGTTGTCGCCGACCTGCCTGCCGATTGGCCGGTACGGGTGCTGGCAGCGCTGGAAGCGCTCTCCTATCTGCAGCGCGGCGCGGTTACGGTAACCCCCGGCAATCTGGAGCTGCGCGGCATGAGCTACCGCAAGGACGCCCCGGCAGAGATTGCCCGCTTCCTTTCTGCCAAACTGGGCGAGGCCGACACTTACGGTCTCGACATCAGCTATGAAAAGCCGCCCGAACCCAAGGACAAGCCGCTGCCGCCGGAACTGTGCGAGGCGCAGCTTGCCAGCGCCCAAAGCGAGGCCAAGATTGCCTTTGAACCCGGTTCGGCCACCATCGCGGCACAAAGCACAGGAACCATGGACCGGATCGCCGGTGTCCTTGGCCGCTGCGGACCGGTCCGGCTCGAAATCCAGGGCCATACCGACAGCCAGGGCCGCGAGGCGATGAACCAGAACCTAAGCCAGGCGCGCGCGCAATCGGTGCTGAACGAGCTGCGGGCGCGCCGGGTGGTCACTTCCACCTTTGCCGCCAAGGGCTATGGCGAAAGCGAGCCGATTGCCGACAACGCAACGGAAGACGGCCGCGAATCCAACCGTCGCATTGAATTCAAGTTGATCCGCCCCGCGGCCGTGGAAGACGCCGCTGATACGGGCAACGGCGAAGAGGCCGCCGAAAGCGCAGAAGACGCACAGGAGACCACAGAGTAATGAACAGGACAGAGTTCATCATCACCACCGCGATCATCCTGTTCGCGGCCTTTGCCCTGGGCTGGTTCGCCAATTGGCTGGTGCACCGTTTCACCCGGGTGCGGCAAAGCGATGTGGCCGACCTCGACCGGATGAGCCAAGAGCTGCATGAGGCCGAAGAAACCCGCGACCAGGCGATCACCTATTTGCAGCAGCGCGAGGCCGAGCTGACCAACCAGCTGACCCAGACCGAGGCCGAGCTGCGGGCAACAATGGATGGCCTGCGCGAGGCCCGCCGCGAAGCCGAAGAGCTGCGCAACCAGATCCCGCATTGAGGTCGGGGCACCGGGGCACTCCCGCGCCTGCAGCCCGCGCTGGCTGCGCCAGCACCGTCTGAACAGCCTTGGGCGTAGCGCCGTGCTGACGCACGGCGGTTGCCTTGCTGCTAGATAGGCCAGAACGGGCAAGTCTGCCCTCCAAGCCTTGTCTGATGTTATTTGAAGCCGGCGTATCCAGGCGAAGCCGTTCGGGGCTCGCGGGGCCTGCGGCCCCTGTGACCCGCCGCCATTTGCAACCGGGCTGCGCCGCGCAAGGCGCGGTGCCGGGCCCAACAGGCGGAAATCATCTCCTGATGATTGAACACCTGGCGGGAGCCGCCCCCGCCCAGGTTCGCGGATCACCAGCGTTTCAGCGCATCCTCGTCGGCGTTTTTGGCCGCCACCCAGTCCGAGCCGCCGCTGGTCAGGATTTCCCTTTTCCAAAACGGCGCGCGGGACTTCAGATAGTCCATCAGGTATTCCGCCGCCTCAAACGCATCTTTGCGGTGGCGGGCGGCGGTTGCGACCATCATGATGCGCTCGCCAGGTTCAAGACGGCCATGGCGATGGATGACCAGCGCATCCGCAAGCGACCAGCGTTTCACGGCCTCGTCCGCAATAGCCGTCAGCGCCTTTTCGGTCATGCCCGGGTAATGTTCGATCTCCATTGCCTGCAACCGGCCCTGATCGGCATCGCGCACCACGCCGGTAAAGGTCACCACAGCGCCGGCACCCTCGGCGCCGGCCGCAAAGGCGTCGCTTTCGGCCCCCAGTTCAAACGGTGCTTCCTGAACCGAGATCCGCACAGCTTCAGCCCCCCGTCATCGGCGGGAAAAAAGCAACTTCGCGCACGCCAGTCAGCGGCGCATCGAAATCAGACAGCTCCTGATCCAAGGCAACACGCAAGGCAGAGAGATCGGCAAAGGCAGCGGCATAGCGGTCTTCGCGGGCGCACAGCTCCTCAACCAGATCCGCAACGGTGGCTGCCGACGTCTCCACCCGCTCGCGCGGCAGGCCGATGCGTTCGCGCACCCAGGCGAAATAGAGAATATCCATCAATTAGCCTCCTTCAGATGCGGCAGCGCCTTGCGCAAGTAATCAGCGCCAGTGATCAGGGTGAGCGCTGCCGCAATCCACAGCAGCCAGAGGCCAAGCCGCCCGGTCCAGATCACGCCGGCCTCTTTCCAGCGCAGCCCGAACAGATCTTCCAACTCGCCGGCGATGATCTGGGAGTAGATCTGATCATCCATGCCGAATGAGGACATCACCAAGTAATGTTCGAAGATGCCTTGCGAAAACAGCGTAGCGATGGCGATCATCTGCGCGGTGGTCTTCCACTTTGCCAGCTTGGTCACCTTCAGCGTGCCGGCCGTGTCGCCCAGATATTCGCGCAAGCCCGAGACAAACACCTCGCGGAACAGGATCACCGTGGCCGGCAGCACCAGCCAGGGGGTCCAGTGTTCAGCAGCATAACCCACCAGGATCATCAGCGCGATCACCACCATCGCCTTGTCGGCGATCGGGTCCAGCATCGCGCCCATCTTGGTTTCCTGCTTCCAGGCCCGTGCCAGGTAGCCGTCAAACCAATCGGTCACTGCCGCCGTGACAAACAGCAGCAGCGCAAACCAGTCCGCATAGGGACGGGAGAAATACAGAAACATCACGGCCAGGCCAGGCGCTGCGACGAGCCGCATCAGGGTGAGGATATTCGGCAGGGTCCACTTCATGCCGCGCACATTATCCGGCTGTTTCGCAAGAGGAAAGCGGGCTTGATCAAAATTCGGCGATGGCCGGGCCGGGATAGGCCGCAACAACCGGCGGCACCTGCCCTCCGACGCACGCGGGCCGTGCTCCGCTCACCCTATGGACGTGTCCAGCAGCGCGCCCTTGGTTTCGCCGTGATGGGTGGAATGGTCAAATTTGCGGTGCAGCTCGTTCAACCGGTCGCGATCGATGAAGATGTGGTTGTTGATCTCCCGCATCAGATCTTCCTTGGCCATCTTCAGCGCGTCCGCTTCGGTATCCGCCAGCCCGGTTCCCCTCAGCTTGTTCAGCTCCTTGGCGATTTTCTCGCATTCCTTCTTGGCCTTATCCACATGCTGCGCCTCATGCACCAGACAGCATGCATAGAACCGGTACCATTCAACCAGCGCCCGCGGCGACAGCCCGCTGACTGACCGTTTCGGGCAGCGGATAGACGGGTTCAGGACCAGCTTCAGCGCTGAGATTTTGGCCTTCACTTCAAACCAGCCGGTCTTCTTTTCGATCTTGGGTTTGCCGTCCGCCACATACTTGCCTTTGGCAGTCAGGCACTCCAGCTCGGTGGTGGTTAAAAACGCCACCTTCTTATTGTCATTCGGATCCTTCGGCCCCTTGCTTTTGATGCTTTTGGCTATGTCGGGCAGAGTTTTGCCGGACACGGAATAGGTGTCGTAGACAACAGATTTCATGGTCAGGGATACGGGCATAATTCCTCCGGGCAGTAAAAAGGCTGCCCTGCAGATTTAGCACGAAACCGGCCGGCCCCCAAATATCCGCACCTACCCCTGCGCGTGGAAGTGGTCGTAAATCCGCTCGGCAAGGGCTTCCGAGATCCCGTCCACCGCCCTGAGGTCGGCCAGATTGGCGCGGCTCACCGCCTTGGCACTGCCGAAATGCGCCAGCAGCGCGCGCTTGCGGGAGGCGCCGACTCCCGGCACCTCATCCAGCGGTGTCGCGCTCATCGCTTTGGCACGTTTGGCGCGGTGGGTGCCGATTGCGAACCTGTGCGCCTCGTCCCGCATCCGCTGGACAAAATACAGCACCGGGTCGTTGCGCTGCAGGGCAAAGGCCCGTTCACCGGTGCGATGGAACTCCTCCTTGCCGTGGTCGCGGTCGACGCCCTTGGCCACCCCCACCATCGGGATATCCTGCACGCCGTGTTCCGCCATGATTTCTGCCACGGCGGAAACCTGCCCGGCGCCGCCATCGATCAGCAGCAGATCCGGCCACAGGCCTTTGTCCCGGTCCGGGTCCTCCTTCAGCAGACGCGAGAAACGGCGGTTCAGCACTTCCTTCATCATGCCGAAGTCATCGCCCGGCACCAGGTCGTCGCCCTTGATGTTGAACTTTCGATAGGCGTTTTTCAGGAAACCTTCCGGCCCCATCACGATCATGCCGCCCACCGCATTGGTGCCCTGGATGTGGGAGTTGTCGTAGACCTCGATCCGCTGCGGCGGGCCGTCCAGCCCGAAGGCCTCGGCCAGCCCGCGCAGCAGCTTTGTCTGGGTCGCGCTTTCGGCCATGCGGCGGGCCAGGCTTTCACGGGCGTTGCGCACGGCAAAGGCCACCAGTTCGGTCTTCTCGCCGCGCTGAGGCACCAGCAGTTCGACCTTACGCTCTGCCTTCCCGCCCAGCGCCGCCTCCATCAGGTCGGCGTTTTCAATCGCATCCGACAGGATCAGCTGCCGCGGCGGCTCCTTGTTGCCGTAGAACTGGCCCAGGAAGGCCTCCATAACCTCAGCCGGGCTGTTGTCGGCATCGACGCGCGGGTAGAAATCCTGGTTGCCCCAGTTCTGGTTGGCGCGGATGAAAAACACCTGCACGCAGGCCTGGCCGCCGTCCATATGCAGGCCGATCACATCCGCCTCGGCGACGCCGCGCGGGTTGATGCCCTGGCTGGACTGCACCTGGGTCAGCGCCTTGATCCGGTCCCGCAGCGCCGCGGCGCGCTCGAATTCCATTGCCTCAGAGGCCGCCATCATCTGTTCCGCCAGCTCCTCCTGAATCTTGGTCGAACGGCCCGACAGGAACCGTTCAGCGTCGCGCACGCTTTCGGCATACCCCGCCTCGGAAATCAGCCCGGTGCAGGGCGCCGAGCAGCGCTTGATCTGATACTGCAGGCAGGGGCGCGTGCGGGCCTCGAACATCGAATCCGAGCAGTTGCGCAGCAGGAACGCCTTTTGCAATTGGTTCAAGGTCCGGTTTACTGCGCCCGCACTGGCAAAGGGACCGAAATAGCTGCCCTTCTGCTTGCGCGCCCCGCGATGCTTCTTAATCTGCGGAAACCCGTGATCCTTGGCGACCAGAATATTGGGGAAGCTTTTATCATCACGCAGCAGCACGTTGTACTTGGGCTTCAGCTGCTTGATCAGGTTCTGCTCCAGCAGCAGCGCCTCGGTTTCCGTCCGCGTGGTCAGAAACATCATCGAGGTTGTAAGCGCAATCATCCGCTCGATCCGCGGGCTGTTGCCGGGGCGGCTGTAGTTCGACACCCGCGCCTTGAGGTTGCGCGCCTTGCCCACGTAAAGCACCCGGCTGTCGGCATCCAGCATCCGGTAAACCCCGGGCGATGCATCCAGTGTTCTGAGGTAATCCTGGATCACGGCATAGCCGGTTCTTGGCTTTTCGGCGGGCGAATCCACGGGGGGGGCGGCAGGCTGGTCAGTCATGCGTCCAGACATATGATTCCCCGTCCTTGGCTGCAATGTTTGCCTGCCCGGATCAAGAGCAGGGAAATCCACCGAAGCTGTGGATAACTACGGAGATATCTTTGGGCTATCCCGCCTTTTCCCTTATTATTTGGTGGTTTTGGGCGAATGCTTAAAAATTAGGCAATTTGATAAGGCGCTGTTTTCAATTGAAACTTTCCGTCGCCCCTGTCAAGGTTTTGAAAACAAAGGCACTTTTGTAACGCTTCCGTGACGGCAGGTGAACCGGTGCAAAACTTTTGGGGAAAGGGACGTTTTGATCCCTGTTTGCGTCACTCCAGCCCGTCGCTGTCCGGGGTTTGCCAGCCCAGATGCTGGCCGCCATCGGTGCAGATCATCTGCCCGGTGACCGCCTTGGCCTGCAGCAAATAGGACAGGGCTGCGGTGATGTCCCCGGTATCCGCGCCCCGCTGCAGGATTGTGGCTGCGCGCTGGCAGGCAAACTGCTCCCGGCTTTGCCGCGGCCCCTGCAAGGTTGGCCCCGGTCCGATGGCATTGACCCGGATCTGCGGCGCCAGGGCCTGGGCGGCTGTTTGTGTCAGTGTCCACAGCGCAGACTTCGCCAGCGTGTAGCTCATGAATTCAGGTGTCAGTTTGCGCACTCTTTGGTCGATCATGTTGACCGCCAGCCCCCAGGCGCGCGGCTCGCCGCCCGCGTCCCGCTCCAGCGGCACCTGCTGCGCGGCCATTGCCTGCAGCAGCACGAAGGGCGCCCGCAGGTTGCTGTCCAGATGCCGGTCCCAGCTGTTCCGTGTGGCGGTGGGCAGCGTGTCATGCTCAAAAACCGAGGCATTGTTGACCAGGCAAGTGACCGGCCCGCCCAGGACCTCAGCCGCGCGGGGCAGCAAGGCCTGTGTCTGTTCTTCGTCCAAAAGATCCGCCTGCAGCACCGCCGCATCCCGCCCCAGGGCGCGGATCTGCTGCGCTGTATCCGCAGCCTCCGGAGCCGAGGACGAAAAATGGACAGCAACGTCATACCCGCGCGCGGCCAGTTCCAGCGCCATCGCCCGGCCCAGCCGCTTGCCCGCTCCGGTCACCAATGCCCGCATCTCCGCCTCCTTGCTGCCGCTGCAGTGAAAGAGTTAGAACAGCACGGCCATATAGGCCAGATAGAGCGCCGTAAGAATGACACCCCAGATGCGGGTGATGTCCTGTTTCAGGAAGACAAACGGGATCAGCAGCAGCGAGGCTGCCAGCATCACCCAAAGATCGAACCGCAGGAATTCCGGGTCCACAGTGATCGGGCCGATAAAGGTGGCGATACCGATGATGGCCAGCAGGTTGAACATGTTGGAACCGATCACATTGCCCAGCGCCACATCGGCCTGGCGGCGCATTGCTGCCATGACAGTGGTCGCCAGCTCCGGCAGCGAGGTGCCAACCGCTACCAGGGTCAGGCCGATCACGGTTTCGCTGATCCCGTAGGTGCGGGCAATGATGGTGGCATTGTCAACCAGCAGATCGGCGCCCAGCGGCAGGCCGATCAGGCCCAGCAGCAGATAGATGCAGACACGCCAATATGGCATGTCCGGATCGGCTTCCTCGATCTCTTCCAGGTCCACGTCAGCTGCACAGCTGCTGCTTTTGCCATTGCGCCGGTGATTGCGCGCTTCGCGAAAGGCTATTCCAAGCACAACAGAGAGCGCAGCCAGCAGGATCAGGCCTGACCAGACGGTGAAGGTGCCGCAAAAGGCAAGACCGATGAACAGAACCGAGGCTGCCAGCATGAAGACATAGTTTTTTCGGGTGTTGCATTCGCTGGTGTGCAAGGCCCGCATCAGCGCGGGAATGCCAAGCACCAGCAGAATGTTGGCAGTGTTGGAGCCGACCACATTGCCCATCGCAATTCCATCGGCGCCCTCATGCACCGCACTGATGGCAATCAGCAGTTCCGGCGCCGAGGTGCCAAAGGCCACGATCGTCAGGCTGACAATCAGCGCAGGCACTCCCAGCCGCAGGCTGAGGTTCACCGCCCCGCGCACCAGCGCATCGCCTGCCAGCAGCAGGATCACCAGGCCCAAAGCCGAATACAGCCATGGCATCATTTGCCACGATCTCCTTTTTTGCAGGCACAGGGGCCTTTGCCGATCCGGAAGCGGCCGCAGGAGGGGCAACGCCTGGAATTGATCTGTTTCTGGCCCGGGAAGCGCAGCTTGCCGAACATGGCAAGCACCGCCATCACCACCAGAAAAAGTGCAACAATCTTGAACAGCACGTCAGAGGCCGAAACGCGCGTATTCCGCCCGCTCCTCGATCCCGGCCAGCGCATCCTGTGCGACCTGCATGCCAAAGCGGCTGAGCAGCGGCTTCTTAAGCCCATAGCGGCGGAAGCGGACCTTGTCGCCGAAATGCTCCTGCATCTTGGGTTTCAGGTGGCCGATGCCATCGATCAGCCCCAGGTCCAAGGCCCTGCGGGCCAGCCAGATCTCGCCGGTGAACAGGTTTTCCTCGCTGTGCAGCTTGGCGCCGCGGCGGTCTGTGACATGGTCGATGAAATTGGCGTGGATGTCGTTCAGGATCACCTTCAGACGCTGCACATCCTCGGGATCTTCCGGGCGGAACGGATCCAGCATGGATTTGCTCTCGCCCGCAGTATAGACACGTCGCTCCACGCCTTGGCGGGCCAGCAGCACATGGGCGCCAAAACCCGCGGAAATCACCCCGACCGAGCCCAGCACCGAGCTGGCATCAGCCCAGATCTCATCTGCTGAGGCTGCCAGCCAATAGCCGCCCGAGGCCGCAACGTCCTCGACAAAGGCGTAGACCGGGATGTTCAGCTCTTCTGCCAGGCGTCGGATGCGGGCGCCGATCAGCGAGCTTTGCACCGGCGAGCCGCCGGGCGAGTTTATTTCCAGCGCCACCGCGGCAGGTTTGCCCTTGCGGAAAGCACGTTCCAGCACCGGCGCCAGGGCCGCATCGCTGAGCGAGCCGCGGCCGGGCATTCCGATGGCGCCATTCAGGCGCACTACTGCCACCAAGGGCTGTCTTTTCAGGAAAGGCAGGCGAAATCTCATGGCGCCGATGTAGAGAGCCGCCCGGGGTGAAACAAGGTGCGCGTCCCGGGGAATTGTGGTGAAAGGCAAAAACCGCACAGCCGCGGGCATAAATGCAACGCTGGTTTGCACCCGGCAAATACCCCAGGAGGCTCCCGCCCGTCAGGCAGGCTGCTTGCAGCAGCCACCCTCCCGTTGGGCCGGGCGCCCAACGGGCACCCGCTGCGGGCGGGAGCCTCCCCCGCACCGCATCAAGCCGCCGGATCAGGCCCGGATGCGCCAGCCTGTCTTGAAAATCCACCAGATGACGCCCATGCAGGCCAGGGTAAAGCCGCCGATAGCGCAGAGGCTCAGCAAGACCGGCACGTCCGCCTGGCCAAAGAACGCCCAGCGGAAACCCGACACCAGATAGACCACCGGGTTGAACAGGGTGATGGTCTGCCACACCGGCGGCAGCATCGAGATTGAGTAGAAAGAGCCGCCCAGGAACACCAGCGGCGTCACCACCAACAGGGGTACCAGCTGCAGCTGCTCAAAATTCCCGGCCCAGATGCCGATAATGAACCCCATCAGCGAGAAGCTGAGGCAGGTCAGCACCAGAAACGCCACCATTGCAATCGGGTGCTGGATGGAGAGATCCACAAACAACGACGCCGTGCACAGGATCACTACGCCGATGAACAGCGACTTGGTTGCCGCCGCGCCGACAAACCCCGCAACCACTTCCAGGAAATTGATCGGCGCTGACAGGATTTCGTAAATGTTGCCGATGAACTTCGGAAAATAAATCCCGAAGGACGCATTGGATATGCTCTGGGTGATTACCGACAGCATGATCAGCCCCGGAACGATAAAGGCCCCGTAGTCGATCCCGTCAACCTCCTGGATCCGGCTGCCGATGGCGCTGCCGAAGACCACAAAGTAAAGCGATGTGGACAACACCGGCGAGATGAAACTTTGCAGAAAAGTGCGCCAGAACCGCGCCATTTCCGCCTTGTAGATGGTTGCGACCGCTGTCCAGTTCATGCTGCGTCCCCCTGAACTGCGCCCGCCGAAGCGCCGTCCCCCGACACAAGCCCGACAAAGATATCTTCCAGGCTGGATTCCCGTGTCTGCACATCCGCCAACACCAGCCCGGCCTGCGCCACGTCATTCAACAATGTGGTGATGCCCGTCCGCTCGGCCCTTGTGTCATATGTATAAAGCAGCGCAGCGCCGCCATTCACCAGCTGCAATTCATGCTGCGCCAGCGCTTCCGGAATAGCGTCAACGGGCGTGGTCAGCTGCACCTCCAGCTGTTTCTGCCCCATCCGGGCCATCAGCTGTTCTTTCGCTTCGACCAGCAGCAATTCGCCGCCAGTGATCACACCGACCCGGTCCGCAATCGCTTCGGCTTCCTCGATGTAATGAGTGGTCAGGATGATGGTGACGCCGCCGGCCTTCAGCTCAGCCACGATCGCCCACATGTCCTTGCGCAGTTCCACATCCACGCCTGCGGTAGGTTCATCCAGGAACAGGATGCGCGGATCATGCGCCAGCGCCTTGGCAATCAGCACCCTGCGTTTCATGCCGCCGGACAGCTCCATGACCTTGGCGTCCCGTTTTTCCCACAGCGACAGCTTGCGCAGAATATCCTCGATCCGCGCCGGATCAGCAGGCTTACCGAACAGGCCGCGCGAAAAACTGACCGTGTCATGCACTTTGGCAAAAGGCTCCAGGGTGATTTCTTGCGGCACCAGCCCGATCAGTGCACGGGCGGCGCGGAACTCTGCCACATTGTCGAAACCGCCAACGCTGACACTGCCCGAAGTTGCGGTGGTGATGCCGCAAATGGTAGAAATCAGGGTCGTCTTGCCCGCGCCATTGGGGCCGAGCAGAGCCAGAATCTCGCCTTCTTCTATATCAAGCGAGACGCCTTTCAGCGCTTCGAAACCGCCGTCATAGACCTTGCGCAGATCGCGGATGGACAGGATGGGCGACATGGTGCCTCCGGCATGTTGTCAAATCCCGGCCACCCTAACGGCGGCGTGCCGCGTCTGCCAGCCCTCGCCTTGCAGACGCGGTTGTGCGTCTGCGCAGAGCTGATCGGCTGGCTCAGCCGCGGCCTGTTACCTTGCTGAACCAGCCCTTTTTTCCGCTGCCTTCCGGGGCTTCGCCGTCAGCCGGGGTTTCCCCGTCTCCTTCGGCCTCCTCCTGCGGTGCCAGATGGGCCTGCAGATTGGCAAAAAACTGATCCGCCATCTTTTTGGCAAAACCGTCGATGATGCGGCTGCCAAGCTGTGCCAGCTTGCCGCCGACCTTGGCTTCGACCTCATACGACAGCAGCGTGCCCGTGTCCGACGGCGCTAGCGTCACAACCGCCCCGCCCTTGGCAAAGCCGGCCGCGCCGCCCTTGCCTTCACCGGAAATGGTCAGCGTTTCATTCTCTACCAGATCCGACAGGCTGACCTGGCCTTTGAAGGTGGCTTTGACCGGGCCGACTTTCTGGGTGACTGTGGCCTCGAACCCCTCCTGCGGCGTGCCGGTGACCTCCTGTGCACCGGGCACACAGGCCTTCAGCACCTCCGGCGTCAGCAGTGCCGCATAGACGGTTGCGGGATCGGCGGCGATCTCCTTCTGGTCACTCATCTGCATGGGCTTGGCCTCCCTGGCGCATGTTTCTGGTTCCTCTCAGACCTAGCCGCACCGCAGCCCCCTGCCAAGCCGGCATTGGCCCCTGCCCCTGATCTGCACCGCTGAGGTCAGCAAAAGCGGCGTAACTGCCGCTGCGTCAATCTTTGCCATTTTATCTTTACGTCGAGATTTATACACGCTATCTCGACGCCAAGATAAGTCAAGGAGCATACAATGAAGATCATCATTTTCGGCGCCACCGGCGACGTGGGCAGTGCAGCCGTAAAGGCCGCAGCACAGCGTGGCCATCAGGTAACGGCCGTATCGCGCGCGCCTTCAGCCCTTGCCGCAATCAGCCCCTTGGTCACTCCGCTGCCGCTGGATCTGCTGGCGGATCCCCGGGCCGCGGTTAATGCCGCGAAAGGCCATGATCTGGTTATCAGCGCCCTGCGCCCGCCCGCCGGGCGTGAAGAGGATCTGATCCCGCTGACCCGCACCGCGGTGCAGGCAGCGCGCCACGCCGGCGTTCCGGCCCTGGTAACAGGCGGCGCGGCCTTGTTGAAGCTGGCGGATGGCAGCGGTCACACGGTGCTGAGCGCGCCGGGTTTCCTGCCTGAAGCCTCCCGCCTGATTGCCGAAGCCTGCGCGGCGCAAGACGCCATGCTGGAGCAGGAAACCGGGGTGGAATGGACCTGCCTGCGTCCGCCCGCGCTGCTGACAGAGGGGCCGCTGACCGGCCAATACCAGCTTGGCACTGATACGCTGCTGACAGACGCAGCTGGTGTGTCGCAGATCTCCTTTGCGGATTTCGGCGCTGCGCTGCTGGATCTGGCTGAAAACCCGCGCCCTGCCAGCAAAAGACTGACTGTCGCCTGGGGCGCTCCCGCCCCCGCCCTGGCGGCCGGCTGACGCCGGACCTTGGGCAGCGTTGGGCCGGGCAGCGTGCTGCGCACGCTGCTGCCGTGCTCCAGCGGCGTCTGCAGCTCTCAGACAGTCAGGCCAAGTTTACGCATCCACCGGGACAGCTTCCAGGCGCCGCCGGGCCCAAGGCTTTGTCTTGCATCCAGGATGCATGGCAAAGGCGCGGGAGCCTGCCGTTCCTTGCCCGGCGGATATGCTTGCCCTGAGGGAGGCTCCGCGCCTAATACGGCAATCCGACGTAATTCTCTGCCAGCGAGGCCCGCGCCGCCTCTGAAGAGAACAGATAGTCCAGATCCGCGCGCTGCAACCGCAGATCGGTCTCTGTGCCTTCCGGGAAACGATGCAGCAGGTTGGTCATCCACCAGCTGAACCGCTCCGCTTTCCAGACCCGCGCCAGTGCCTTTTCGGAATATTCGTCCAGCCTGCTGCTGTCGCCCTGCAGATAGTGGTCCAGGAAACCATGATAGAGGTAGTAGATGTCCGAGGCCGCCGAGTTCAGCCCCTTGGCGCCGGTCGGCGGCACAATATGGGCTGCGTCGCCCGCCAGGAACAGATTGCCGTACCGCATCGGCTCCGCCACGAAACTGCGCAAGGGCGCAATGGATTTCTCGATCGACGGGCCGGTTTCCAATTGCCCTGCCACCTGTTCCGGCAGGCGGCGCTTCAGCTCTGCCCAGAAGGCTGCTTCGCTCCAATCTTCAGCCCGGTCCGTTAACGGCACCTGGATGTAGTAACGGCTCAGCACCCGGCTGCGCAGCGAGCATAACGCAAACCCCCGTTCATGGCGGGCATAGATCAGTTCCTCCGCAACCGGCGGCGTTTCCGACAGAACCCCTAGCCAGCCGAAGGGATAGACCTTTTCGTATTCCTTCAGCACCTCCGCCGGAATAGATTTGCGGCTGACCCCGTGAAAGCCGTCGGCGCCAACGATAAAGTCGCAGTCTGCCCGTTGCGATGCGCCATCCTGCTCCCAGGTCACATAGGGGTGCGCTTCTGTCAGCGCATGCGGCTGCACATTCTGCACCTCATGCAGGACCTCACCACCCATCGCGTCGCGCGCCTCATACAGATCGCGGGTCACCTCGGTCTGGCCGTAGACCATTACCGTCTCGCCGCCGGTGTGTTTCGCCAGGTCGATCCGGTCCAGCCGCCCCTGATGAGCAATATGAAACCCCTCGTGGATCTCCCCTTCGCGGTCCATCCGCCCGCTGCAGCCGGCCTCGCGCATCAGATTGACAAAGCCATGTTCCAGCACCCCGGCCCGGATCCGGCCCAGCACATGCGACCGGCTGTGCTTTTCCAGAACAATTGAACTGACCCCTTGGCGATGCAACAGCTGCGACAGCAGCAGCCCCGAAGGCCCGCCGCCAATAATGACAACCTGCGTCTGATGCGTGGACATGCGCGTTCCCCGATTTTTCGACTTGTGCTTGCAGGGTGAATTATGCGCTGCGCGCACATCTTTGCGAATGGACCCACCGCGCCAGTTCTTGTACATTTTAAACATGCAGACGCAAATCTCCATCGACACCTACAACTTGTTTGGCGAGACCGCGGAACTTGCCGATATCCTGCATGTGGAGACCATCCGCAGCCGGTCCGAGCTGTATGATTGGGAGCTGAGGCCGCACCGCCATGCCCGGCTGCACCAGATACTGGTGCTGACCTGCGGTTCGGGAGAGGCGGATCTTGACGGAAACAGCCACGCCCTGTCCCCGCCCTGCCTGATAAACGTGCCCCGAGGCGTGGTGCATGGTTTCCGCTTTGGCAATGGCACCGGCGGCTGGGTGATCACACTCGCTTCGGACTTGCTGGACCAGAGCCTGGCGCCGGGCGAAGGGATGCGTGCACCGCTGGATCTGCCTGCCGTCATGCCCTTGCCCGATGGGCTGCAAAGCCTGGCTGCGCGCCTATTCCGGGAGTACGGAAACAAGGGCTTTGGCCGCGCGCAGATGCTGCGCGGACTAGCGTTGTCGGTTACCGCGCTGGCCGCCCGCGCCATCGCCGCCGCCCAGGGAGAGGATCCGCAGGCCCGGGTCAGCCCGCTGTTTGCCCGGTTCGAGGCGCTGGTAGAGCGCGACTTCCGCCTGCGGCGCCCGCTGGCGGACTACGCTTGCGCGCTGGCTGTGTCCGCGACCCACCTCAACCGTATCGCCCATCAGGCCACCGGCCAGCCGGCCTCGGCCTTGGTCCGCGCCCGTGTCCTGCGCGAGGCGCGGAGGCTGCTGATCTACACCAACCTGACTGCGGCGCAGATCGCCTATGAACTGGGCTTTACCGATCCGGCCCATTTCAGCCGGATCTTTGCCAAGGGCACCGGACTGCCGCCACGGAAGTTCCGCCAGCAGCTTGCCCAAAGCAGCTGAGCCGCCGCAGACTGATCCAGCCGGGCATCACGAAAGGGACCGAAATGCTGCAAGGGATCCGTATTCTTGAGGTCGAAGGCCTAGGCCCCGGCCCCTTTGCAGCAATGACACTGGCCGACCTCGGGGCCGAGGTGATCTGCGTCAACCGCAAGGGCGGCGCCGTCACCCCCGGAATGCCGGAACGCTCGCTGCTGGACCGGGGCAAACGATCGATTGAGCTGGACCTGAAAGAGCCCGCTGATGTCGAAACCTTTCTGGCTCTGGCCGCCGCCGCTGACGGGTTGATCGAGGGTTTCCGCCCCGGCGTGATGGAACGGCTGGGCCTTGGTCCGGAAACCTGCCACGCGGTCAATCCCGCCTTGGTCTATGGCCGCATGACCGGCTGGGGGCAGGACAGCCCGCTGGCCCATGCGGCGGGGCATGATTTGAACTATATCTCGCTGTCCGGCGCGCTTTGGTATGCCTCATGCCCCGGCGATGTGCCGCAAACACCCGCCACGCTGGTCGGCGACATCGGCGGTGGCGCGATGTATCTGGTGGCGGGAATGCTGGCAGGTATCCTCGGGGCCAAAACAACCGGCGGCGGCTGTGTGGTGGATGCCGCAATCTATGACGGCTCGGCCCATATGATGAACCTCTTGATGAGCATCCGCCAGGCCGGCCATTTCGGCGTGCAACGCGGCGCAAACCTGCTCGACGGGCCGCATTGGAGCCGCACCTATGCCTGTGCCTGCGGCGGCTATGTCTCGGTGCAATGCCTCGAGCCGAAGTTTTATGCGCTGTTTCTGGAAAAGCTGCAGCTGTCCGAGGATCCAGCGTTTCGTCAGCAGTTCAACAAAGCCCTCTGGCCCGCCCTCACAGGCCGCCTCGCCGGGATTTTTGCCAGCCAGGCGCGTGATCACTGGGCGGTGCTTTTTGAGGGAACTGACGCCTGCGTCGCCCCGGTGCTGAACCCCGAGGAAGCCCTAGCTCACCCGATGAACACCCGCGGCACATGGACTGAAGCGCAGGGCGTGCTGCAGGCTGCCCCTGCCCCGCGGTTTTCAGATCAGCCGGAATGGACCCCGCCGGAAATCCCCGCACGCGGACAGCATACGGACGAGATCCTGGCGGAATTGGGCCTCAAATAGGCTCAGTCTTCTTTCTTGGGTTTCTCGGCTGCCGCTTTCATACGCTTCAGCAGCTCGGTTTTGTCCGACTGCTTGCCAAAGGGGTTCTTCTTGGTTCCCTTGGCATTATGTTCGGCGTGACGAGGTTTATTCTTGCCCATTTTGGGTGCTCCAGATTTACCGTAATCCACCGTTATGTCCTTATTCGCGGCGCGTGCTGCTGCGCTGATGCCCGAAACCGCCGCCCGGCACAAGGCCGGGCCGCAGCTGAACCGCTCAGCCGCCGCGGACCGTGTCGATCATCAGCTGCACATTGTCCGGGTCCGCATCGGGCGTGATGCCATGGCCCAGATTGAAAATATGCGGGCCGTTCCTGAAGGCATCAACAATGCGGCGGGTTTCATCCACCAGGTCCTGCCCGCCGGTCACCATGTGGCGGGACGCCAGATTGCCCTGCACGCAGCCGTCCGCCTGCACATGGGCCGCAGCCCAGGCCGGATCCACCGAATTGTCCAGCGCCACACAATCAATTCCGGTGGCCTTGGCAAAGCCCGCATATTTGTCGCCCGCTTCCCGCGGGAAGCCGATCACCGGAATGCCCGGATGCCGTTCCTTCAGCGCCGCGGTGATCTGGCGGCAGGGTTCCAGAGCATACTTTTGGAACGCTTCGCCCTTCAGCGACCCGGCCCAGCTGTCAAAGATCTTGACCACTTCGGCACCCGCTTCGATCTGCTTGGACAGATAGTCAATGGTGGCTTCGGTGATCCGCGCCAGCAGCGCCTCGAACAGCGCGGTGTTTTCCTCGCGCAGGGCATGGGCCGGTCCTTGGTCCGGGGTGCCGCGGCCCGCGATCATATAGGTCGCAACGGTCCAGGGCGCGCCGGCAAAACCGATCAGCGTCGTCTCGGACGGCAATTCGCAGGACAGGATGCGGACGGTCTCGTAAATCGGGTTCAGTGTTTCGTGAATGTCTGCAGCCGGGCCAAGCTTGGCAAAATCTGCGTCAGAAGTGATGGTCGACAGCCGCGGGCCTTCGCCGGTCACGAACCACAGGTCCGCCCCCAGCGCCTGCGGGATCAGCAGGATATCGGCAAACAGGATCGCCGCATCAAAGCCATAGCGGCGGATCGGCTGCAGGGTCACTTCGGCGGCCAATTCAGGATTGTAGCAAAGCGACAGGAAATCCCCGGCCTCGGCCCGCGTCGCGCGGTATTCCGGCAGATAGCGGCCCGCCTGACGCATCATCCAGATCGGCGGCACATCCTGTTTCTCACCCGCCAATGCGCGCAGCAGCTTCTTTTGTCCACCCATGGTCATCCTCGCTATCAATCGCCCGTATACATCGCCCTCTGAGGTCACGCCTGCGCCGCGGAATGTCAAGAGCAGGGGCGATGTGCCGCGCCCTGCCCCCAAGCGCCTTGTCCTATATCAAAGCTGCCTCCCCGGGCATGTGAGAGAGGCAAAAACCGGTTTCCTCCGGGGCGCAAACTGATTTAAGGCTTCTTCTTATGACACTGACCCTGCCCACCCCCGCTTCGCCCCTGAAAATCGGCACCCGCGGATCGCCGCTGGCGCTGGCCCAGGCCCATGAGACCCGCAGCCGCCTGGCCGCCGCCTTCGGCTTGCCGCAGGAGGCGTTCGAGATCGTGGTGATCAAGACCACCGGCGACAATCAGGCACTGATCGCAGCGGACAAGCCGCTGAAAGAGCTGGGCGGCAAAGGGCTGTTCACCAAGGAGATCGAAGAGGATCTTCTGTCCGGTGCCATCGACATCGCGGTGCATTCGATGAAGGACATGCCGGTGCTGCAGCCGGAGGGGCTGGCGCTGGACACCTATCTGCCGCGCGAGGACGTGCGCGATGCATTCATTTCCCCGTCTCTCAAATCGCTTCATGTCCTGGCCGAGGGCGCGGTGGTCGGCACGTCGTCCTTGCGCCGCCGCGCGCAGCTCTTGAACCGCCGTCCCGATCTGAACGTGGTAGAGTTCCGCGGCAACGTGCAGACCCGGCTGCGCAAACTGTCCGAGGGTGTCGCGGAATGCACCTTCCTGGCGATGGCCGGCCTCAACCGGCTGGCGATGGCGGATGTGCCTGCCACAGCGATCGAAACAAACGACATGCTGCCCGCAGTGGCGCAAGGCGCCATCGGCATTGAACGGCGCGCGGATGACAGCCGCGCCGCCGAGATGCTCTCAGCAATTCATGACGGCGAAACCGGCCAGCGCCTGGCAGCCGAACGCGCCTTTCTGGCGGCGCTTGACGGCTCCTGCGAGACTCCGATTGCGGGCCTTGCCGAACTCAACGGCCCCACCCTGCGCCTGCGCGGCGAAGTGCTGCGCCCGGATGGTTCCGAAGCGATCAACGATGATCAGACCTGCCCGGTGGAAGACGGTGCGGAATTGGGTCGGGAAATGGCGGCAAAGCTACTGGAGAAAGCCGGTAAGGGGTTCTTTGACTGGAAGGCCTGAAGCGAGGCTCTGCCTCGCGCTCCGGGATATTTGAGGCCAGAAGAATAAAGGATCCTCTCTTCATCTGGCTGAAAATATCTACAGTGTTGCCTCGGTCACCATCTGGCCGCAACGATAGCATGGGCAGTGAGCGTTCCGATATTTGAGGTCTGCACGCTCTTGGCCCATGTGATTTCAACAGAGCAGCCGTCCGTCGCTTACGCGGCGAATTCGGTCAGGGAGCCCATTGCGGACGTGCTGAGTTCTCGCTGCGCGCGCTCGCAGCGTGCCTACCCGCCGCACTGCCGAAAATCACCCGCTGCACAGCAAGAGGAAATGCAGTCATTCAGGCAAGGTGCAGCAATTCCGAAGCGCTGAATTTACCCAACCCGGTACAATCCTGACGTTCTCTGTACATGCAGACAGGCAACCCGCCCAAGTCTGCTTTAGGCACCGGGCACTAAATCGCTCCGCGATATGGGCGCCTGTGGCTGGCGTTGCGGGAAACCGGGATTTGCTTCGCGGATTTCGATGACGGGTGGGTGCTGTTGGCCGAGGTGATTTTGCCTCGGTTGACAGAGGGTTTCCCATGACCCTTCAGCAGTCCACACCGAGGGCACCCCCTCGCGTCCGGATGATTACCGGTATGCCGGCGCGCAATCTGGGACCAGCGTCTCAAACCAGCCACTTGCGGGACTTCCAGCGGCATCTGATGGAAAGCGGCACCAGCATCTGCACCCGCAACCAGACCATGACCGGGGTGAAGTTTTTGTTCCGGGTCACGCTGCGGCGGCATGACCTGGCGGCCGAAGTGTTCCACCTCAAGAAGCCCGTGAAGGTTCCCGTTGTGCTGAGCCGCAACGAGGTCAGTCGCATCCTCACCATGGCCCCCTGTTTTAAGGCGCGTGTGATGCTATCGCTGGCCTATGGCTGCGGTATGCGCGCGGGCGAGGTCGTCCGGCTGAAGGTTGGCGATATCGTGCCGGAGGCGCGTCTTCGACACGACGGCGCCCAAAACATCATCCGCATCGTGCAATCTAAGGGCCGCAAGGATCGCAACGTGATGCTGCCCGCCGGCATTCTGGGATTATTGCGGGACTGGTGGAAAGAACGTCCCACCGGTCAGGACACTGGCGTGCCCGGGCCTGATCAGGTCATTTTCCCCGGCTATGGCGGCAAGCACCTGTCTGCCCGTCAGAACTCGCGTTTGTTCAAGCAGGCGGCGCGGGCCGCGGGGATTACCAAGCCGGTGACGCTGCGCACGTCGTGTCAAAGACGCGCCTCTGGCACGCTGCGCCATTCTTTCGCAACACATCTGCTGGAGCGCGGCGTGGACATCCGGGTCATCTACTGCCCGGCAGACGATTGCCCAGCAATCGATGAGAGGGCGCAGATCTCGGAGGTTGAGAGCCCGCTCGATGATTCGGCACAGGCCAAGCGGAAGAAGAGTAAGAAAGGCGCATCATCGACCGCGTTGCCTCTGCCAAAGCTGGAGGTCGCGGATACCTTCCGCGCCAGTGGTGCTGCGTACCGGGCAGCAAACAGGGGCCGCATCAGCCTCGGCCAATTGAAGGTGATGAGCGCCATCGAGCGCTGCCGCACGGCGGCGCTCGGCGGCCATGCCGCGCGATGTGATGACTGCGGGATGAATACATTGCCTGCAACTCTCGCCGGAACAGGCACTGTCCCAACTGGACGGGCTGGCCCGGCCGCTCGTCGCCGGGAAGCTGCACGTCTTCGGCGGTCATGCCGGGCTTGCGGATCGCGCGGCCTTCGACGCGTTCCTGCAACCGCTGCGCCGAAACGACTGGGTCGTGTATGCCAAGGACCCCTTCATCGGACCCAGGTCCGTGCTGGCATAGCGTCCGAGGAACCTGCACATATCACCCTTTGCGAACTTCAAGCAGCCTCCCCTAGTCCGACGTTTGGCTGCCGCCAGTTTCTTTCTACCAAGCCAAAGGTTCAGGCTGTTCGCTTAAAATTTCGGCGTAAGCACGTTATCTGAAAATCGCGCCGCATCTGTGACCTTTACAGACATCTTCCGCCCTTTTCATGCTCTGCCGCATGCCCGACGCCCTGTCCATTGTTGTTGTAGAAACAGACCGCGAACGCGCCTTCATGATTGTGGGCGGGCTGCGGGAAGCCGGGGATTTCGACATTCAGGTCATATCGGAACCTTCAGGCCTGGCGCGCCGGATACAGGTGCGTGACCCGGATGTTGTCCTCATCGATATTGCAAATCCCTCGCGCGGCGTGCTGGAGGAACTGACGCTTGCATCCGGCCCCAAGGAACGTCCGGTGGCCATGTTTGTCGATCGCAGCGAAGACGGGTTGTCTGCTGCCGCGGTGGAGGCCGGTGTTTCGGCTTATGTAGTCGACGGGCTGCAGCCCGCCCGGCTGAAGCCGGTTCTGGACGCCGCGATCGCCCGGTTCCGGCTGTTTCAGCGGATGCGCACCGAGCTTGCCGAAGTCAAGCGCGCCCTGGAAGAGCGCAAGGTCATCGACCGCGCCAAAGGCATCGTCATGAAGGCCCGCGGCATCAGCGAAGATGAAGCCTATGCGCTGCTGCGCAAGACCGCGATGAACCAGAACAAGCGCGTCGCAGACGTGGCGCAGGCGCTGGTCACCGCAGCAGGGCTGCTGGCATGAGCACGACACGGGAATCCCTGCCGGCTATGTCCCGCTGACCGATGCGGCGCCGCTGATTGCCGCGCAGGAATTGGGCGTTGCCGCCGAACAACAACTGACGCTGGAGCTGCACCGCGCGCCTTCCTGGCCGCGCGGCGGTATCTCGATCTGCCCGCCGAAATCTTCGATCGCGCGCTGTCGGGAAAATTCACGGTCACACCTCAGGGCCCGCAGCGCGAAGCGCCCGGTTTCATCGGCTTTCATGACGACGCAGCAGCCTTCCCCTGGCGGAGCCAGGTGCAATGGATTGCCTTACAGCCCGCACAGCGGAACGGCCTGGGCCGCGAGACGGCACTTGCAAAGGCCATGCAAGTACTTCGCAGCGATCTGTACTGCAACGCCCTGCGCGGGACCGGCGCCGGCTTGCCCGGCGTCCCTTTGACACTGGAAGGTGCAATCAGCGCCCTGCTGCTGGCAGCGGGAGAATCGGCAGCGGTCAGCCTGTTGCAGAACCGGTTCTTCGATGGCCGCGTTTTTGACCCCCAGGCCGCGGACTGATGAAAAAGCAGGCAGCTTTCCGGATCATCATGCTGCAACGCAGAATTTCTTGCTGCATGAGCAAAGAAGTCTTTGCCGCCTTGCTCCTCCTCCGGCAGCCTGAGGTCAGACAGGCAACGGTGCCTGACTGAGAATTTTCCCGAAGACCGGGTTTCACTGAGCAAAGCCGCTCGACCCACCGCCACTCCTCCCGGCGGTGCGTGTCAGCGGCTTTTTCTATTCGGCCTTCGGGCCGGACACAGCAAACAAAGGAAACCGACCCGATGAAGAAACTGATCCTCGCCTTGACGGCCACAACCGCGCTGACCGGGCCGGCTCTGGCTGACATGCCCGACCTGGAAAAAGACGTTCTGACCTTCGGTTTCATCAAGCTCACCGACATGGCGCCGCTGGCGGTAGCCTATGAGCAGGGGTTCTTCGATGATGAGGGGCTGTTTGTGACCCTCGAAGCGCAGGCGAACTGGAAGGTGCTGCTGGACGGGGTGATAGATGGCACCCTGGACGGCGCCCATATGCTGGCAGGCCAGCCGCTGGCCGCGACCATCGGTTATGGCACCAAAGCCCGCATCGTGGCCCCGTTCTCGATGGATCTGAACGGCAACGGCATCACCCTGTCCAACGAGGTCTGGGAGATGATGAAGCCGAACCTCCCGGCAGACGCCGGCGGCCGGATCGCGCATCCGATTTCCGCCGCCTATCTGAAGCCGGTGATCGAGGATTTCAACGCCAAGGGCAAGCCGTTCAACATGGGCATGGTGTTCCCGGTCTCCACCCATAACTATGAACTGCGCTACTGGCTGGCGGCTGGCGGTATAAACCCCGGCTACTACTCGCCCGACAACGTGACCGGCCAGATCGGCGCCGAGGCGTTCCTGTCGGTGACACCGCCGCCGCAGATGCCTGCGACATTGGAGGCGGGCACCATCTCCGGCTACTGCGTGGGGGAGCCGTGGAACCAGCAGGCTGTGTTCAAGGGCATCGGCGTACCGGTCATCACCGATTACGAGATCTGGAAAAACAACCCGGAAAAGGTGTTCGGGATCACTGCAGAGTTTGCCGAGGAAAACCCCAACACCACCCGCGCCGTAGTCAAGGCGCTGATCCGCGCGGCCCAGTGGCTGGATGAAAACGATAACGCCAACCGTGCGGAAGCGGTCGAGATCCTGTCGCGCCCGGATTACGTCGGTGCCGACCCGGAGGTGATCGCCAATTCGATGACCGGCACGTTTGAATACGAACCGGGTGACACGCGCGCGGTGCCGGATTTCAACGTGTTTTTCCGCTACAACGCCACCTATCCGTTCTATTCGGACGCGGTCTGGTACCTGACCCAGATGCGCCGCTGGGGCCAGATCGCCGAGCCCAAACCCGACAGCTGGTATGATGAAGTCGCGCGCTCGGTCTACAAGCCCGGGATCTACCTGGAAGCGGCAAAAATGCTGGTGGATGACGGGCTTGCCGATGCTGCGGACTTCCCCTGGGACAGTGACGGATACAAGGCCCCGACCCCGGCAGAGGACATCATCGACGGCATCCCCTTTGATGGCAAAACCCCCAACGCCTACATCGACAGCCTGCCGATCGGCCTGAAGGCCGGCCAGACCGTCGCCGGCGGCGCCGTTCAAGGCTGAGCCCGGACGGGTGCGCGGCGCGGCAAGCCAAGGCCGCCGCCGCCCTGCCGCAGTATTCCTCGAAAAGGATCCCACCATGACCACCATCGACCCCGACACGCTCAGCTCCGAGGCCCGCCGCGCGCGGCTGTTTACCCGGATCAACAAGCTGGACGCCTGGTTTCAGGTTTTTGGCCTGGCCTGGATCACCCCGGTTCTGAAAGCCGCTGCAGGAGACAACCCCAAGGCGCAGATGAAGGAAATCTGGCGCCTGCTGGCGGTTCCCGTCATCGCGATTGCGGCCTTTCTCCTGCTCTGGGCCGCGATGGCCCCCAAAGTACAAACTTCGCTGGGGGCGGTCCCCGGCCCTGCCGCTGTCTGGACTGAAGCCGTGAACCTGCACAGGGATGCGCAGGCCAAAGACGCCAAGAAACTGGCCCACTACAAGAAGGTGGAGGCCCGCAATCAGCGTTTCATCGACCGCGGCCAGCCGGAGCGGGTCAAGGATATCCCCTATACCGGCGCGCCGTCCTACTATCAGCAGATCTGGACCTCGATCCAGACCGTGTTCTTCGGCTTTCTGATCGCCTCTGCTGTGGCGATTCCACTGGGAATCCTGGCTGGTCTGTCGCCGGTGGCCAATTCGGCCATCAACCCCTTGGTGCAGGTCTTCAAGCCGGTATCGCCTTTGGCCTGGCTGCCGATCGTCACCATGATCGTCTCGGCGCTGTACGCCACCAACGACGGGCTGTTTGCCAAGTCGTTCCTGGTCTCCGCCATCACCGTGACGCTGTGTTCGCTGTGGCCAACACTGATCAATACCGCGCTGGGAGTGGCCTCCATCGACAAAGACTTGGTGAATGTCTCCAAGGTTCTGAAAATGAACACCTGGACCAAGATCACCAAGCTGGTGCTGCCCTCGGCCCTGCCGCTGATCTTCACCGGCCTGCGGCTGTCGCTGGGGGTCGGCTGGATGGTGCTGATCGCGGCCGAAATGCTGGCGCAGAACCCCGGGCTTGGCAAATTCGTCTGGGACGAATTCCAGAACGGCTCCTCGCAGTCGCTGGCCAAGATCATCGTCGCAGTGCTGACTATCGGCATCATCGGCTTCCTGCTGGACCGGGTGATGTACGCGCTGCAGTCGCTCTTTACCTTTTCGAACAACAGGTGATCCGCCATGAGCGTTCTTGAGTTCAAAAATGTCTCCAAAAGCTTTGGTGAAGGCACCGCCCGCACCGATGTCCTGAACAATATCGGCCTGGAGGTTGAGGAGGGCGAGTTTCTTGTCCTGCTGGGCTTCTCCGGTACTGGCAAGACCACGCTGATCAACCTGATGGCGGGGCTGGAAACGCCGTCGCAGGGCACTGTCACCTTCAGGGGCAAATGCATCTCCGGACCCGGACCCGAACGCGGCGTGATCTTCCAGAACTATTCGCTGATGCCCTGGCTGACGGTGACCGGCAATGTCGCGCTTGCGGTCGACACGGTCTTTCCCGGTATGGCAAGGGCGGAAAAACAGGCCAAGGTGGACCACTACGTGAAAATGGTCGGCCTGGGCCACGCTGCAAACCGCCGCCCGGCGGAACTGTCGGGGGGGATGCGCCAGCGGGTCAATGTGGCGCGGGCGCTGGCAATGGACCCTGAGGTGCTGCTGCTGGATGAGCCGCTGTCAGCCCTGGATGCGCTGACCCGCGCAAACCTGGCGGATGAGATCGAGATGATCTGGCAGGCGGACAAAAAAACCTGCGTGCTGATCACCAATGACGTGGACGAAGCCATCCTGCTGGCCGACCGCATCATCGCGCTGAACCCCGACGGCACGCTGGGGGCAGCGTTCAAGGTTTCCATTCCGCGCCCGCGCGAGCGATCCGCCATGAACAGCGACGAGACCTTCAAGCGCCTGCGGAGGGAAGTGACCTCCTGCCTGATGGATGCAGGGATCGAGGCCAAAATCAAAAGCACCAGAACCCTGCCGGATGTCATTCCGGTCCACGGGCTGCCTGCGGCAGTGGCCGAGGCCTCTAAGTCGCTGACCAAAGTACGCTTTCTGGAATTCTCGCAGTTGCACAAGATCTACCCCACGCCAAAGGGGCCGCTGACCGTGGTCGAGGATTTCAACATCAAGATCAACAAGGGCGAATTCATCTCGCTGATCGGCCATTCGGGCTGCGGCAAGTCCACGGTTCTGACCATGGCGGCGGGACTCAATCCGATTTCCAAGGGCGCGATCAAGCTCGACCGCAAACACGTCGAAGGCGCCAACCCGGAGCGCGCCGTGGTGTTCCAGTCGCCAAACCTGTTCCCCTGGCTGACCGCGCGGGAGAACTGCGCCATCGGGGTCGACAAGGTCTATCCCAAGGCCAGCCAGGCGGAGCGGCAGGACGTGGTGGAATACTATCTGGAGCGCGTCGGCCTGGGTGATGCGATGGACAAGCCCGCAAACGCCATGTCGAACGGCATGCAGCAGCGGGTCGGCATCGCCCGCGCCTTTGCGCTGTCGCCCAAGCTGCTGCTGCTCGATGAACCCTTCGGCATGCTCGACAGCCTGACCCGCTGGGAGCTGCAAGAGGTGCTGATGGAGGTGTGGTCCCGCACCAAGGTCACCGCGATCTGCGTCACCCACGACGTGGACGAGGCGATCCTGCTCGCCGACCGGGTGGTGATGATGACCAACGGACCCCAGGCCACCATCGGCAAGATCACCGACGTCGGCCTGCCCCGCCCCCGCACCCGCAAGGCGCTGCTGGAGCACCCGGATTATTACACCTACCGGCAGGAGGTGCTCGATTTCCTGGAAGACTACGAGCACGGGACGAAACCCAAGCCCAAGGCAGCCGCAAACCAGATTGCAGCGGAGTAAGGACATGACCCAGAAACTCGTCATCATCGGGGCCGGCATGGCCTCGGGCCGGGTGATCGAACAATTGCTCGATGCCGACCCCAGCGCCTACGATATCACCCTTTTCAACGCCGAGCCGCGCGGCAATTACAACCGCATCATGCTCAGCCCGGTGCTGTCGGGCGACAAGACCTATGAGGACATCGTCACCCACTCGGATGACTGGTACGAGCAGAACGGCGTGACCTGCCGGTTTGGCGAGCATGTGGTGAAATTCGACCGCGAGTTGAAAGTGGTCGAAGGAGAGAACGGGCATGTTCCGTACGACAAGCTGATTATTGCTACCGGCTCTGCGCCATTCATCATTCCGGTGCCGGGCCATGACCTGCCAGGGGTGATCACCTACCGCGATCTGGACGACACCAACGCGATGATCGAAGCCGCGGCCAAGGGCGGCAAGGCGGTGGTGATCGGCGGCGGCCTGCTGGGGCTTGAAGCGGCTGCGGGGCTCAGCGAACGCGGCATGGATGTGACCGTGCTGCACCTGATGGGCCATCTGATGGAGCGTCAGCTTGACGAGGCGGCGGGCTATCTCTTGCGCGAGGATCTGGAGGCCCGCGGCATCACCGTGAAAACCCAGGCTTCGACCAAGGCGATCCTGGGCGAAGGCCGCGCCGGGGCGGTGCTTTTGGAAAGCGGCGAGACGCTGGGCGCCGATCTGGTGGTGATGGCGGTCGGCATCCGCCCGGAAACCCGGCTGGCAAATGACGCGCATCTGACTGTGGCCCGCGGCATCGAGGTGAACGCGCAGATGCAGACCTCCGACCCGGACATCTATGCAGTGGGCGAATGCGTGGAGTTCGACGGCCATCTGTTCGGCCTTGTGGCACCGCTTTACGATCAGGCCAAAGTGCTGGCGGACAGCCTGCTGGACCAGCCCAATGCCTTTGCGGTCAAGGAACTGGCGACCAAGCTCAAGGTCACTGGCTGCGACCTGTTCAGCGCCGGGGATTTCGCCGAGGGCGATGGGCGCGAGGATATCGTCTTCCGCGACCCGGCCCGCGGCATTTACAAGCGGCTGGTGATCGAGGACGACCGGCTGGTTGGCGCCGTGATGTACGGCGACACCGCCGACGGCAGCTGGTTCTTCGGGCTGATCCAGGGCGGCACGGACATCTCCCGGATGCGCGAGACGCTGATTTTCGGTCCCGCGTTTCAGGGGGGCGCCTCCGCGGACCCTTTGTCAGCCGTTGCAGCATTGCCGCCTGAGGCGGAGATTTGCGGCTGCAACGGCGTATGCAAGGGGCAGATCACCAGCGCAATCGAAGGCGGCGCCACCGATCTGGGCGCAATCCGCGCACAGACTAAGGCCAGCGCTTCCTGCGGCACCTGCACCGGGTTGGTGGAACAGCTGTTGTCGGTGACGCTGGGCGATGACTACGCGGTTCCCCAGGCCCAGCCCGTTTGCGGCTGCACCAGCCACACCCACGAGGACGTGCGCCGGTTGATCAAATCACAGGAGCTGAAAAGCCAGGCCGCGGTCTGGCAGGAACTGGGCTGGACCACCCCGAACGGCTGCCATGTCTGCCGCCCGGCGGTGAACTATTACCTGCTGGCGGACTGGCCGCTGGAATACCGCGACGACCCGCAAAGCCGTTTTGTCAATGAACGCAAGCACGCCAACATCCAGAAGGACGGCACCTTTTCCGTGGTGCCGCGCATGTGGGGCGGCATCACCACCCCGGATGAACTGCGCGCCATCGCCGATGCCGCCGACAAATACGATGTGCCGACGGTGAAGGTCACCGGCGGGCAGCGCATTGACCTGCTAGGCGTGAAGGGCGAGGATCTGCCCGGCATCTGGTCTGATCTGAACCGTGCCGGGCTGGTTTCCGGCCATGCCTATTCCAAGGGGCTGCGCACGGTGAAGACCTGCGTCGGCACCGACCATTGCCGGTTCGGCACCCAAGACAGTACCGGGCTGGGCATCAAGCTGGAACAGCACCTCTGGGGGTCCTGGACGCCGCACAAGTTGAAACTCGCGGTCTCCGGCTGTCCGCGCAATTGCGCCGAGGCGACCTGCAAGGACATCGGCGTGGTCTGTGTCGACAGCGGCTATGAGATCCACGTCGGCGGTGCTGCGGGCATGGAAATCAAGGGCACCGAACTGCTGTGCAAGGTGGAGAGCGAGGACGAGGCGATAGAAGTGATCTCGGCGATGACCCAGATCTACCGCGAGAACGCCAAGTATCTGGACCGGATCTACAAATGGCTGGCCAAGGTGGGGCTTGACTGGATCAAGGAGCAGATCGTGGACGATCTGGAGAACCGCAAGGCGCTGGCAGACCGGTTTACGCTGTCGCAATCAATCTATCGCAAGGACCCTTGGGCCGAACACGCGCAGGACAGCACCACGCGGGTACAATACGCGCCGCTTGCCAATCTCACACTGGAGGCTGCGGAATGAGCTGGATCGACATCGGCCACATCAGCGACATCCCCCTCCACGGCGCGCGGGTGGTGAAAACACCCGTCGGCTGCGTCGCCCTGTTCCGCACCGGCGAGGCGGAGGTCCTTGCCGCAGACGACCGCTGCCCGCACAAGGGCGGCCCGCTCTCCGAAGGCATCGTGCATGGGCAAAGCGTGACTTGCCCGCTGCACAACTGGGTGTTCGACCTCAACACCGGCGTAGCGCAGGGCGCCGACGCGGGCCGGATCGAGACCTATCCGCTGCACATCAAGGCGGGCCGCTTGCTGATCGACGGCGCTGCCGTCGGTAAGCGGAGCGCGGCGTGATGGCGAGCGGCGGCGGCAAGGAAACCCGCTCCACCTGTCCCTATTGCGGCACTGGATGCGGCGTGCTGCTGCGCCCGGACGGCATGGGCGGGCTGACGGTGCGCGGCGACCCGGAGCATCCGGCCAACCGCGGGCGGCTTTGCTCCAAAGGGCTGGCGCTGGGGGAGACCGTGGTGCCGGAAGGCCGCCTGCTGGCGCCGCGGGTGAACGGGCAGGACACCGATTGGGACAGCGCGCTTGATCTGGTTGCCGCCAAGTTCCGGCAGGCTGTGGAAAAGCACGGCCCGGATAGCGTCGGCTTCTACCTTTCGGGCCAGATGCTGACCGAAGACTATTATGTCGCCAACAAACTGATGAAGGGCTTTCTTGGTTCCGCCAATATCGACACCAACTCGCGGCTCTGCATGGCCTCCACCGTGGCGGGGCACAAACGCGCCTTCGGCTCCGACACGGTACCGGGCACCTATGACGATCTGGAGGAAGCGGATCTGATCGTGCTGGTCGGCTCCAACCTCGCCTGGTGCCACCCGGTGCTGCACCAGCGCATCCTGGCAGCGCGCGCGGCGCGCGGCACCAAGCTGGTGGTGATTGACCCGCGCCGCACGGCGAGCTGCGACCAGGCCGACATGCATCTGAAACTGCGGGCCGGCAGCGATGTGGCGCTGTTCAACCGGCTCTTGGCTGTCCTCTGCGAAGGCGGCGCGCTGGACGCGGATTACCTGAGTAACGTGAATGGGCTCGGTGAAACGCTGGAAGCCGCCTTTGTCTGCGATGCCGCGGTGACAGGGCTGTCTGGCAGCGAAATCACAGCCTTCTGCAACCTTTGGATGCGCACGGAAAAAGTGGTGACCATCTTCAGCCAGGGCGTGAACCAGTCCACGTCCGGGACAGACAAGGTGAATGCGATCCTGAACTGCCATCTGGCCACCGGCCGGATCGGCAAGCCCGGCAGCGGGCCGTTTTCGGTGACCGGCCAGCCCAACGCCATGGGCGGGCGCGAAGTGGGCGGGCTGGCCAATATGCTGGCCTGCCACATGGATCTGGAAAATGAAAGCCACCGCGCGGCGGTGCAGGAGTTCTGGGGCGCTCCCGCGATGCCGGACCGGGCGGGCCTGAAGGCTGTCGACCTGTTCCGCGCCGCGGGCGACGGGCGGCTCAAGGCACTCTGGATCATCCACACCAACCCCGCCGTGACCATGCCGGAGGCCGATGCCGTCTCCGCCGCCATCAAAGCCTGCGATTTCACCGTGGTCAGCGATATCACCGCCGCAACCGACACCGCCCGGCTGGCGGATGTGCTGCTGCCCGCCGCTGCCTGGGCGGAAAAGGACGGCACTGTCACCAATTCGGACCGCACAATCAGCCGCCAGCGTGCCATTCTGCCGCCGCCCGGCCAGGCCCGCGCCGACTGGGACATTCTGGCAGACGCAGGCAGGCGCATTGGCTGGGGCGCGGCGTTCGGCTATCAGACACCAGCAGAGATCTTCCGCGAGCACGCAGCGCTGTCCGGCCTGGCCGGCAGCTTCGGGCTGGACTTCGACATCTCCGGCCTCGCCGCGATCTCCGGCCAGGACTACGACGATCTGCTCCCGCAGCGCTGGCCGGTCAGCCGCAGCCGCCAGGGCGGCCGTTTCTTTGCAGACGGGCAGTTCTTTCACCCGGACGGCAAGGCCCGCATGCTGCCGGTCCGCTGCTGCCCTCCGGCGGCCGCGCAAGGCCGCCGCTACCCGTTCCGCCTGAACACCGGCCGCATCCGGGACCAGTGGCACACGATGACCCGCACCGCGCTGGCGCCGCGCCTGTCGGGCCACCTGGCAGAGCCCTTTGCCGACATCCATCCGCAGGACGCCCAGGCGCTTGGGGTAAAAACTGCGGATCTGCTGCGCCTCAGCAGCCCGCATGGGCAGGCCATCCTGCGCGCCCGGATCACGGCAGATGTGCAGCCCGGCGATCTGTTCGTGCCGATCCACTGGACCGGCGAAACCGCCCCCGCTGCGCGTATTGACAGACTTGTCGCCGCCGCCGTCGATCCGGTTTCGGGACAGCCCGAAAGCAAGGCCACGGTTGTTGCGGCGGAACGCTGGCAGCCAGCTTGGTACGGGTTTGCAGTCTCGCGCCTGCCGATGACGCCGGTGGCGGACTACTGGGCCATGGCACGCACCAAAGCCGGATACCGTGCAGAACTCGCCGGGCTGGCCTCCCTTGTGGAACCGGAGGCCGCCGCGCGGGAGCTGTTCGCCCTTCCGGAGGCCGAAGTGCAAATGATGACAGACAGGTGCAAGGGCATTGCCCGGCTGGCCCTGATTCAAGATGGCAAGGTCATGGCCGCATTGTTCACCGCGCCGGAACCGGTGGCGGTCAGCCGGGATTACCTGGCCGGCCTGCCGGGAACCGGCGCGGCAGGCGTGCTGACCGGCCGTCCCGCAGCGGACCAGCCCGACCCCGGCCCGGTGGTTTGCGCCTGCTTCAGCGTCGGGGCCAACACCATTCTGCACGCCATTGAAAACGGCGGGCTGATGAGCATTGCAGACGTCGGCGCCGCCTTGCAGGCGGGCACGAACTGCGGCTCCTGCCGCCCTGACATTGCTGACTTGCTGGCACGGCGCCCGATCCGGCAAGCCGCAGAATAGGACGGTTCCGAATGACAGATTCTCCGGCAAATCAAACCGCACCAGGCACGCTTGCCCTGGTCGGCGCAGGCCCCGGCGCACGCGACCTGCTGACGCTGCGCGCGATGCAACGGCTGCAGCAGGCCGGCACGGTTTTCTACGACCGCCTGGTTGATGAGGAGGTCCTGGAACTGGTCCCGTCTGCGGCCAAACGGGTCTTTGTCGGCAAACACGTCGGCGCCCACGCCTGGCCGCAGGACAGGATCAACGCGGTCATTGTGGCAGAGGCACTGAAGGGCCGGCATGTCGTGCGCCTGAAATCGGGGGATCCCGGCATCTTTGGCCGTGCTGCCGAAGAACTGGCCGCCGCCCGCGCGGCCGGAATTGCAACGGAAATCATACCCGGCGTGACCGCCGCCTGCGCTGCCGCGGCGCAGACGGGCCTGCCGCTGACTGAACGTGGCGTGTCGGACACGCTTGTGCTGACCACCGCCAGATGCCGGGCCGGAGACCCTCTGCCCGACTGCGCCCGGTATGCAAAGCCCGGAACCACAATTGTCTTTTACATGTCGGTCGGACAGGCCCCCCGGGTCCGCGACGGGCTGCTCCGCCAAGGCATGCCTCCCGCCACGCCTGTCACAATAGCTGTGGATGTCTCCAAGCCGGGAGCACGGACAGTGTCTTGCGGTCTCAGCACGCTCTCGGAAACCATAGCTCAGCATGGGATCTCTGGCTGCGCAATAATTTTCATCACATGTCCCAAACACAGGTCCGGGTAAGGTTTCCGCTGGCAACAAGGTCATGTCGGCAAAGGCCGCAGCCAGACCAGGATTGAAGTGACGCCGATGGCATTCAGAAAGCTCTCGGCTTTCCTACTCCAGCGGGTTGCGATCCTCCGGATGTTCTTGAGTTTGTTAATGCACTGTTCGACCCGCCTTCGGATCAGATACAGAAAACTGTCAACAACGATGCATCTCCAGAACCAATGCATCGGGATTACGGGGCGTATCCGCACCTTGCACTTGGTTGTCTTAATTCCGCATCATCACTTCGACGTCTTGCATCTCGTACGCAGCCGGCGCGGTCAGAACGCAGGCTGCCGGTATTCCTGTTTCTTCGTGAGCATCGCCCAGACGGCCCGAGCGGCCTTGTTGGCCATTGCTGTTGTTGCCAGTCGGAATGGTTTGTCTGCGATGATCTTCGCGGTCCACAGACCGGCCTTTTCTGGCGAACGTTTCGCCATCACAGCGCGCGTTGCCATCCCTACGGCCAACAGCTTGCGAATGCAGCGATCACCCTGCTTCGTGATCTTGCCCATGGCAATCATGAATACGCCATAGGCCAACAAGATGCCGGTAAGATAAGGGGCGGGCAATGCAGCCTTCATTTCTCAACAGCTTACACGACCAGATCTGATAGCCACTGACAGGTTTGTCTGCGCTCCTTACCAGATCATGTGCATCGCTGCGAACGGCCGCAGCCGCGGTTTTGCCGCACAGCAGTGATTTGACGCCTGCCGCTCTTTGAGCACGGTATTCATGATGACGATCAGTTTGCGCATGATGGCGGTGAGGGTCGCTTTTGTTGGCTTGCCGCGCGCCTTCAACTTGGCTGCAAAATTGCGGATCTCCGCATTGCTGTCCAGGGCGGAAAGCGCCGCCGTATAGAGACTGGCGCGTACATCCTTGCGCCCGCCAGATGCATGACGGCGGCCCTGACAGTGGCCGGGATCCTTTGCAAATGGGGCCAGATCGCCGCGGCGGCGGCGAAGGCCCATCTACCGTTCGGATGGCCGGACATATGGCGCGGCGGCTGGCGGGATATTTTACCACCGCAATGCCGCCAGTTTCAGGTCTTTCCAGGGATCGCCCACCCGCCGCCAGTTCCCCGGATGGCCACCCGGAAAACCGGCCGCCCTCAATCTGGCACAGGCCGCATCAACGGCAATGACAAACACTTAATCCTGAGGAAAAGCGCCCAAGGCGCGAGGGGGCAAAGCCCCCTTGCATCACGCATCAAATCTGGCCCGACCACCTGAGCCAGCTTTCCGGGCTGCCGCGGAAGGTGTTTAGGTCCACGTCGCCCGCCACCCCCGGCACCTCGCCGGTGCCGGAATACTGCCAGAAGCTCCAGCTTTCGCCCGGGTAGACCTTGCGCGGATGGCCCGCGACTGAACGCAGCCAGAACTCGGTGCCGCTAAGGCGCCCGATGCCGGTGTCGTGGTAGAAATCCACCGTGGTGTAAACCACCGGGCGCTTGCCGTAGTGACGTTCAAGAATGTTCAGAAACTTGCGCGCCTCGGCCCTGACCTTGGCGCCGTCGGGCCGTGTTCTGCAGGTGCGGGAGCGGTGGTTCCACTCCATATCCAGCACCGGCGGCAGCGCGTTTGCATCCCTTGGCACATTGCGGATGAACCAGCGCGCCTGCTCGGCCGCGGGTCGGCAGAAGTAATAATAATGATAAGCGCCGCGTTTCAGCCCCGCAGCACGCGCGCCGCGCCAGTTGTCGCGGAACATCGCGTCGGTGTGATCGCCGCCCTCGGTGGCCTTGATATAGGCGAATGAAACGCCGGAGCGGCGCACCCTGCGCCAGTCGATCTCTCCCTGATAGCGCGACACGTCGATGCCGTGAACCGGATAGGACCAGGGCTTGCGCCCCTCCCACGCATGCGGATCACGGTCGCCGAACCGGGGATATGTCCGCAACCCGGACAGCCGCCCATTGGCAGGCTCGGTGCGGGTGACTTCCGGCGCCTTCACCGCCCTGTCCGGCGGCCCGCCGCACCCCGCCGCCAGTGCCATTGCCAGAATCCCCAGAACCAATCTGCGCATGTGATCTGCTCCCTGCCTCGCCTCGTGAAAAACTGCTGTTTTCTTTGCCTGTTATTTTTCACCTTAGCGCAGGGTGGCGCAAAGTCGCGCCTGAAGGCGGAAAACCAGCATAAATCCGCCGCAGAAAGAAACGCGCCGCTTTGCAGGCGGCGCGTTCAGCATGTCACAGCTGCGGCTGGCTCAGACCCATTTCGCCAGGGGCGGCAGGCTCATCAGCACCGCGTTGGCGTCATGGCCGGTTTCCAGCCCGAATTTGGTGCCGCGGTCATAGACCAGATTGTATTCAGCATAGAGGCCGCGGTGGATCAGCTGGGCATCCTTGTCTGCCTCGGAATACGCCTGCACCCGGCGTTTTTCGACCAGCGGCACAAAGGCCGGCAGGAAGGCGCGGCCAATATCCCGGGTCAGGGCAAAATCCGCCGCCCAATCGCCAGAGCATTGGTCGTCCATGAAGATGCCGCCCACCCCGCGGGCGCGCTTGCGGTGGGGGATGTAGAAATACTCATCCGCCCATTCTTTCAGCCGCGGATACTGATCTTCCCCATGCGGATCCAGGTGCTGCCTTTGCTGGCCGTGAAAATGCGCGGTATCCTCATCGTATTCAATGCAGGGGTTCAAATCCGAGCCGCCGCCGAACCACCATGCGTGCGGGGTCCAGAACATCCGGGTGTTCATATGCACTGCCGGCACATGCGGATTGCGCATATGCGCCACCAACGAGATGCCCGAGGCCCAGAACCGCGGATCGTCCTTCATCCCCGGAATGCCTTTGCGCGCCGCCATCGCGTTTTGCGCCCGTTCGCCAAGGGTGCCGTACACCTCGGAGATATTGACCCCGACCTTCTCAAACACCCGGCCGCCGCGCATCACGCTCATCAGCCCGCCCCCCGCATCTGATCCGTCATCCGACGTCCGCGTGGTCTCTGTCACCTCGAACCGGCCCGGCGCCATGTCTGCAAACGGGCCTTCGCTGTGGCTGTCCTCCAGCCCCTCGAACGCCGCAACGATCTGGTTGCGCAGGTCCCGGAACCAGGCAGCAGCCTGGGCCTTTTCGGTCTTCATCTCAGCAGTCATACGGGGTCTTTCTGATCAGTGGACCGGTGCCGCCACCGGATCCAGAAGCGTGCGGCCGCCGTCCAGCGTCAGAACCTGGCCGGTCATGAAACCAGAGGCGTCGGAGGCCAGATACTGCGCCGTCTCGGTCAGTTCAGTGGGCGAGGCGATACGGCCCAGCGGTGTATGCGCCTCGATATCCTGGCGGTAGCTGCGGTTGTCCTTAAGGGTGGTCCGCATCGACGCGCTCATCACTGAACCAAAAGCAATTGAGTTCACCCGGATCTTGTACGGCGCCAGCGCCACCGACAGGGAGCGGGTCGCCTGATCCAGCGCGGCAGAGGCCACCGAATAGGCCATCAGCTCAGGGTGGGTGCGGCGTGCGGCGATCGACGACAGGTTGATGATGCTGCCCAGCGGGCCGTTGCTGTCCTCATCTTCCTCGCCCTGCCGGATCATCCGTTTGGCCACTTGCTGCGACAGGCGCACGGCGGGCAGCAGGCTTTGCATCAGCAGCTGGTCCAAGGTGTCATCGGCGGGATCCAGCGGATCGGTTGCCACCATCTGGCGCGCACCGTTGACCAGGATATCCACCCCGTCAAAGGCGTCGATGGTGGCCGACAGCAGATTGGCAATGGTCAGCCGCTCGCGCAGGTCGCCTGCGAAATAGCGGATATTGCTTTCCTCGGCCTGCTCGCCCAGCTCGGCCACCAGCTGCGCCTCATGGGTGTCGGCAAACATCACATTGGCGCCGGCATCGGCAAACTGCTTGCCGATCGCCAGGCCGATGCCGCTGGAGGCGCCAGTCACGATGGCGGTTTTACCGGAGATCGAAAAGGACATGTTAGGGCACTCCCCTGTAACAATCTGGCCTGTAAAAATCTGGCCTGTGGCACTCTGGGCGGCACGTTAGACCGGGCCTGCCGGTTTGGAAACCGGCATTGCGCCCCGCACGCGGTTACTTGCGCCGCCGTTTCGGCCGCGCCGCATGCAGGATCTTGAAACGGTTGTCGCCGCCCTCCTCGCGCACCTGGGCAAAGCGTTCACCCAGCGCCACCTCGTAAGGCAGATGCCGGTTGGCCACCATCCACAGGCTGCCCGAGGGCGCCAGCATCGCTGCTGCTGCCCCGATGAAGGCCTGGCCCAGCGACGGCTCCGCCGTGCGGCCAGTGTGGAACGGCGGGTTCATCACCACGGTGTTCACAGTGCCCGGCGCCTTCCAGGTGCGGGCATCCACCCAGTGAAACTGTGCCCGGCTGTCTGCCACATTCTGCCGCGCGCAGGCCAGCGCGTGGTAATCCGCCTCGGCCAGATGCAGCTCCTCGACACTCTCGCGTTTCAGCACCTCAGCCGACAGATATCCCCAGCCTGCCCCCAGATCGGCGACGCACCGGCCCAGCTTCTGCGGCAGCGCCGCCGCCAGCATACGGGACGCGGGGTCAATCCCGTCCGCCGAGAACACGCCCGGCGCGGTGGTGAAGCCTTCAACCTGCTGCGGTTCTGTTGGCAGCCACTCGGACAGATCGGTGCCGCCGTCGATCCAGAACACCTTGCCATGCGCCTTGGAAACCGGAACCGAGGGTTCACAACGCTTGCGCAGATCCTTCAGAACCGAATCGATGCCCTCGGTTTTGACGCCATCAATCAGCACCTGCCCCTGTGTCGCTGCCGCCGCCTGGGCGATCAGCATCCGCGCCAGCGCTTTGGCACGCGGAATAAAGACAACGGCTGCGGCCAGCGCCTCATCCGCCTCCAGTGCCGGGGTGCAGGCATAGCCCAGCGCGGCAAAGTGATCGTGGTCGGGGCGCAGAGGCTGGACGATCAGCAGCTGCTCCTTGGGCAGGGCTGACAGGTCGTGATCGCTGCGCGGATGAAACACGGCGATGCGGCCCTCTGACGGAACAGCAAAGCCGCCCGATTGGGCGGCCAATGACAGGCGAACGGACATCTAAGAGCCTCTTTATTCTTCTTTTTCCATGGTGCATTGCAGCGGGTGCTGCTGGCGGCGGGCGAAATCCATCACCTGGCCAACCTTGGTCTCAGCCACCTCATGGCTGAACACACCAACCACGGCAACGCCTTTCTTATGCACTGTCAGCATGATTTCGAACGCTTGTGCGTGGGTCATGCCAAAGAACCGCTCCAGCACCAGGACGACAAATTCCATCGGTGTGTAGTCGTCATTCAGCAGCAGCACCTTATAGCGCGGCGGGCGCTTGGTTTTCGGCCGCGTCTTGGTCAGGACGCCAGATTCGATATCGTCATCTGAATGGTCGGTCATCATGATGTGCTGTAGCGGCATAAGCAATTTGATCCGTTGATACGTGGAATTTCCTGTGAGGCTTATATAGCCTCTATACAGTTTAGGAAAAGAGACTGAGACCCGCAGATTGATACGTAATTTGACAACAATCGGCTTTGATGCCGACGATACCCTTTGGCACAACGAACGGTTCTTCCGCGTCACCCAGGAAAGATTCGCCGAATTGCTGATGGATCACACCCCCGCCGACATCGGCCCGGAGCGGCTGGAACGGCTGCTTCTGGACGCCGAAAAGCGCAATCTGGGGCGCTATGGCTACGGGGTGAAGGGGTTCACGCTGTCTATGATCGAAACCGCGATCGAGGTGACGCAGGAACAGGTGCCTGCCTCTGTGATCAAGGAACTGATCACTGCAGGGCAGATGATGCTCTCCTATCCCATCGAACTGCTGCCCCATGCGCGCGAAGCGGTTGAGGCGGTGGCCGGCCGCTACAAGGTCGTGCTGATCACCAAGGGCGACCTTCTGGACCAGGAACGCAAGCTGGCGCAATCGGGCCTGGGCGAACTGTTCGACGGGGTCGAGGTGGTCTCGGAGAAAACACCAGAGGTTTATCACGACATCTTCGCCCGCCACGGCGACGGGGCGGCGCACGCGATGATGGTGGGCAATTCCATGCGCTCTGACGTGGTTGCAGCCATCGGCGCCGGCGCCTGGGGCACCTATGTGCCGCACGGGCTGGTCTGGGAGGTCGAACACGCCGAAGCCCCCGAACAGAGCCCCCGCTATACCGAAATTGCCGATCTGAGCGGGCTGGCGGATTTGGTGAACAGCCTTTGCTGACAGTCCCGGGGATTGGATGCTGGACGGACCTATTCCGGCCAGCTATCCCTTTGCCAAACCAAAGCGGAGACGCCGGATAGATGCCGCATGCCGAACTGAAATTCTCCAGCGATTTGGAAATCGACGCCAAATCCATCCTGGCAGAGATCGAGACCGTGATCCTGCAACACGACAGCGGCGCCGGGGCCTGCAAAGGCCGGGCCTATCCGGCAGCGCAGTTCCATCACAGCCACATTGCCATCACTGTGGCGCTGCTGACCAAGCCGCACCGGGACGAAGCATTTTCCCGCGCCCTGCTGGCGGACCTCGAATCCCGTATCAAGGCGCAGTTGTCCCAGCCTTGCGAATTTTCCCTTGGCCTGAGCTATTCCACTCCCTTCTACGTGACCAATTTTCACGCAGGTTAACGGCTCAGACCCGGCCTATACGGCCTGCAGGGCTGACATTCGGCCACCGCGCGATCTGGAAAACACAACTTTTTTCGGTAACCTTCTGTTAGCACTTACTGCATCTAGAGGAGCCGTTGGACACCCCCACAAGATGCCGGCAGGATGGCGCGCATAGCGCTGAACGGCCCGTGTCGCCGCTGTTTATTCCTCAGTAACCCTGTGTTAGGCTTTGGGTCACAGGCAAAAACGTCAGCCGGAAAACCGGCGGCATGAGGCAAACATGGCAGTGATCACGCAGGTAAATCCGGCGTCAGGCGGGGGTACGTGTACCCGGTTCCTGAGGGCAGCCGCGGTATTTCTTATCGCAGCATTTGTGCTGGCGCTTCAGCCGCACCAGGCCGCTGCGGCGCCCTATGCGGCGATGGTGATTGATTCCCGCACCGGCGAAGTGCTGCATTCGCGCAATGCCGACACCCGCCTGCATCCCGCATCATTGACCAAGATGATGACCCTCTACATCGCGTTCGAGGCGGTGCGGAACGGCGAAATCACGCTTGAGACCAAGGTCAAGATCAGCCGCAACGCAGCAGCCGAGCCGCCCTCGAAACTGGGGCTGCGTTCCGGCCAGCGGATTGCCTTTCGCTATCTGATCCGCGCCGCAGCAGTGAAATCCGCCAATGACGCCGCCACCGCCATCGGCGAGACGCTGTCCGGCTCCGAGGCGGCCTTTGCCCGCCGCATGAACCGCACCGCCAAGGCGCTGGGGATGAGTCGTACAACTTTCAAGAACGCCCATGGCCTGACGGCCAGCGGGCATATGTCGACGGCGCGCGACATGACCACGCTGGGGCGGCATCTGCTTTATGACTACCCTGAATACTACAACCTGTTCTCCCGCCGCACCACTAATGCCGGCGTGCGCGAAGTGCCCAACACCAACCGCCGCCTGCTGGCCAGCTATCGCGGTGCCGACGGAATCAAGACCGGCTATACCCGGGCCGCCGGCTCCAATCTGGTGGCCTCGGCCAAGCGCGGCAACGAGCGGATCATCGCGACCGTGTTCGGCGGCAAATCCTCCACCGCACGCAATGCCAAAGTGGCGGAACTGCTGGATCTCGGCTTCCGCCGGGCGCCGTCGCGTGCTGCTCTGCGCAAGCCGCGCCGGCCCGCGTACCAAGGTGCAGGCGTAGTGGTAGCAGACGCTGGGGACAGCGGCAGCAGCGAAGGTGCTGCGGGCAAGACCATCCGGGTCAGCGGCCAGGTCAACACCAGCCTGCGGCCCAAAACGCGCCCGGGCCGCGCCGAGTCGCCGATGCTGGTAGCCGCACTTGAGGAAGCCCTGCAGACGCCGCCGGCCGAAGCTGCTGAGGACACTGCACAAACCGCACCGCAAGCGGAGCAGATCGAAAATGTCCAGACCGTCAGTGCCGAAGGTGCCGTGCAGGGCGATGCCATCCGCAACAGCATTGCCGTTGCCCTCGCCGAAGCGGAGGCAGAACCCGCGCCGCCAGCCCAAGCCGCAACAGCCACGGTCATCGCAGCGGTGCAACAGGTGCCCTTTACCGGTCTGAGGCCCGTGGCCCGCCCGGCCAGCCTGGCCCTTGCAAACGCCTCGCCCGAACCGGAGCCGGTGGTTGTGACCCGTCTCTCCACTTCCGGCGGGCGTTACTGGGGTGTAAATATCGGTCTCTACACCAGCCGTTACCAGGCCGAGAAGGTTCTGCTTCGCACGGCCCTGTCGGAGCTGGAAACACTGGACGGCTCCTTGCGCAAAGTAGCCAAGACCCGGCGCGGGTTCGAAGCCAATTTCCTCGGCATGAGCCAGGATCAGGCGGAACTCGTCTGCCGCCGCCTGAACGCCCGCAACGTGACCTGCAAACCGATCGGCCCATCCTGACGCGAACGGCACAGAATGCAGAATAGAAGGCGCCCCAGCGGCGCCTTTTTCATAGCCGCCCCCCAAGAACCCGGCCAAGATTCGATCAAACGCTCCCGCCCGTCGTCAGCCTTTTCTGCAAAAAGACTTTCTTGCGTTGGGCGTGGCACCGCGCTTTGCGCGGTGCCACGCCCAACGCTGCCAAGGTGCTCTGGCGCTAGCCAGGACACCTGCTGGGGCGGGAGGGTTTGGACTTGCCGCGCATAAGTTCCGGTCTCTCAGCTCATGTCAGGCAGCCCTTCTCTCGAAAGCCAATGGACTTTTCCCGCCAAGGGACGGCCGCCGCCTGCGCGGATTGCAGACCCCATTGGTGTATTGGAATACCGCCCCCTCGGCTTACCGCCGTGTTTCCCAACGATTGCGCCGGATCCGTTCAGCTTTGGGGATTTGAAGACCGTTTCGACCATGCACTGCCTGGCAGGCGGTTTACGTTGCAAATCTGCCGGGAAGGGAATTGTCGCAGCAGTTGCCTTTGCCGCTCATCGAGACGAGAAAGCCATGCTGCGTCAGGCGATTTTGACAATTACCAGAACAATACTGAGATCCGCGACCAGTTGGTGGATGCAGTCCTTTAGCGGCCGGCGCAATGCCACGGCCATATAAAGCGCAGGGATCGCCAAGTCCCCTGTCTTCCGAGTGCCGCCGCCCACCCAATGACACGGCGGCAGTAAAGGCCGATGATCACGGCCAGCTACAGCCACCCTCGCTGGCCTGGATAAAGGAGATGTCCCCAGCCCATTTCTGATTGAGTCCGTTGGCTGAGAAATCCTAGTTGAGCAAGTCTGGCGCAATATTGAAAGCGTGATTGCTGTCTGTTGTGGCTTTGCGCAGGCGGACTCGGATGGCTTTGACCTCATTCTCCCGCATCAGCCGGCCTGCTCTTCGATGCCCTGCATTCAGGCCCGCCGCCTGCATTTCCCCGATCATTCGTGGCCGCCCGCAGCTTTGCAGGCTAAGGCGGTGCTGTTCCCGGATATGCGCCAAAATCACAATATCATCGCGCTGCCGGCGGCTCATTGGGCGAACCCGCCACGCATGATATGGTGCGTGATGTTACCTGCATGACCCTGCACAGAAATTCGACTCGCCAAACGTCCTTCCAGGCATCAGTGAAAGCGACCCTCACCGGCTTAGGCCTGCAAAGACTATTACCGCCTATTTTAGCACCTCCCTCTCCTCACGCAGCAGGCGGGCTTCTTTGCGCAGGCGGGCATTTTCTTTCTCTGCATCTTCATGCGGGCCAGACATCAGGCCGTCATTCTGGTGTTGCTGCCCCCCTTGTTCAGGGTCGAAACCCCAACGCCCGGATATGAAGCGGTTTACGGGCGCGTCAAGCCGCTTGCCGTTGCAATTCGAACCGCATCACGCAGGAATTCGCCGCTGTATCCCGGTGCCATGCATTGCCTCCTTCAATGCGGGCATCGCTTGAAAGAGACCGGAACTGAATCGCGGCGAGTCCAGTTTTGTTATTCGCACAGGCGCAGGCCGCCCGCATCATGGCTTGGGCTTGTCGTCCCACTCATCGCTCAGGATCCGGCGGGAGTCGCCTTCCGGGTCGTCATACTGGTTGCTGCGCAGTGTATAAAAGAACGCCGCCAGCCCGACCGAGCCGAGGATCAGTGAAATCGGGATCAGATAGGCAAGGACACTCATGGCTTCAGGTCCGTTGTGGCTGGCGCCGGCTTATCGCAGCCGCAGCGCATTGAGAGAGACTGTGATGGAAGAGGTAGACATCGCCAGCGCCGCAATCAAGGGTGTTGCCAGCCCGGCAATCGCCAGCGGCACTGCAATCACGTTGTACAGCGTGGCAATACGGAAATTCTCACGGATCCGGCGGGTTGCCTTTTGCGCCACGCTGCAGGCCTCGGCAATCGGGGAAAGATCCTGCCCCAGCAGCACGATATCCGAGGCCACCCGCGCCGCATCCAGCGCCGATGCAGGCGAGATTGACACATGCGCCGCCGCCAGCGCCGCGGTGTCATTCAGGCCGTCGCCAACCATCAGAACCTTTTTGCCTTGCTCTGTCAGCATCTGCACACGGGCGGATTTGTCAGCCGGCAGCGCTTCGGCCACCCATTTTGCAATCCCCAGCCGCCCGGCCAGATCCTCCACCGCGCCAGTGGTGTCGCCGGAGATCAGCAGCACATCCTTGCCTGCGTCCTTCAGCGCCTGCACCGCTTCCGCAGCACCGGGACGCAGGGCATCGGTGAACAAAAACGCCTTCGCCTCCCCCGTCCCGCTGTCCAGCCAGGCCGCCGTCTGGCTGCCCTGCTCGGCGCCGGCCCAGGCCGCACGCCCCAGCCGCACGCGGGTCCCGCGGAACAGGCCTTCTGTGCCATAGCCCGGCACCTCGGCGATGTCCTGCACCTCGGCAGCAGCGACCCCGGCGTCCCGCGCAGCACGCACCAGTGCCACCGACAGCGGATGCGAGGACCCTTCGGCCAGCGCCAGCGCAATCTCCAGATCGGCGCGGGCATGATCACCCAGGTTGATCACTTGCGGCGTGCCGGCAGTCAGCGTGCCGGTCTTGTCAAAGACCACGGTATCGACCTCCGCCAGCCGCTCCAGCGCTGTGGCGTGTTTGATCAGCATGCCCTTCTTGAACAACCGGCCCGAGGCAGCGGTGGTTACCGCTGGCACCGCAAGGCCCAGCGCGCAGGGGCAGGTGATGATGAGCACCGCCGCGGCAATGTTCAGCGCCGTGCGGATGTCAAACGTGTAGAAGTACCAGCCAGCAAAAGCGAGCGCCGACAGGATATGCACCCCGGGCGCATAAAGCTTAGCCGCACTGTCGGCGAGAGAAGTATAGCGCGAGCGGCCCGATTCAGCGATGGCGACCAGATCGGTCATCCGGTGCAGCGAGGTATCCTCGCCCACCGCAGTCGCCCGGATGGTCAGCGGGCCAGTCAGGTTCACCTCGCCGGCTGACACCGCCAGACCGGGTTCTGCAAAGACCGGCAGCGTCTCGCCGGTCAGCAGCGAGCGGTCCAGTTCCGACCGCCCCTCGACAATCGCACCGTCCACCGGCATCCGCCCGCCGGGGCGCACCAGGATCAGGTCGCCGATGGCCAGATCCGCCACCGGCACCTCGTACTCATCCCCGTCCAGCAACCGGATGGCGCGGGGCACTTCCAACGCTGCCAGCTCCTCGGCGGCAGAACGCGCAACCGCACGGGTGCGGTAATCCAGATAGCGGCCCGCCAGCAGGAAGAACGTCAGCGTCAGCGCGGCATCGAAATAGGCATGCTCGCCCGACAGTGACGTCTCCCAAAGCGAGGTGACCAGCGCCAGAACCAGCGCCAGCACAATCGGCACATCCATATTCAGGCGCCCGACCCGCAAGGCGGTCCAGGCGTTGGCAAAAAACGGCTGTGCTGCGAAGATGATCGCGGGAAAAGTGATCGCGGCAGAGATCCAATGGAACATGTCCCGCGTCGCATCCGATGCCCCGGACCAAACGGAAACCGACAGCAGCATCACATTCATCGAGGCAAAGAAAGCCACCGCCAGCCGCATCAAGAGATCGCGGCCTGCCTTGTCGTTCTGGGTGGCAGCCAGCGCTGCCAGATCCAGTTCGTGCGCCTCGTAGCCGATGCTTTCCAATACCGGAATCAGATCCACGGCGCGCAGGTCCGGCTCGGCCTCAATCAATGCGCGTTTCAGCGTCAGATTGACCCGTGCGGAATGAATGCCGGGGTGTGCGCTCAGCTCCCGCTCCACCGCTGAAATACAGGCCTGGCAGTGAATGCCGGGCAAGGACAGCGCCAGCCGCGCCTCGGTTGGAGCTTGTTCAGCAACGTCCTGCGGGGCCGCGACACAGGCCGGACAGGCCGCAAGCGAGGGGCGGATCTGGGCAGTCATGGCAATCAGCCTTTCACATGCAGGATCACGCGCTGGGTGAACTCGGTGCCATCCTTGGCCCGCGCCACCATGCGGATATTCCAGTTGCCCGGCCCCAGCTTGGCCGGCGCCACATAGGCCTGGCCGTCAAAGGTGAACGCCGGGCGCTGGTCGTCCTGCACATGGGTCGCCCGGCCCAGCGTTGCGCTCAGCTTGGCGACCTCCACCGGGGCGCCGCCGGCATCGGTGATCTCCAGCTTGACCTGATCCCCCTGCGAAGACGCATAGACCGACCAGCCCAGCGCCTCCTGCGCAGAACGGCGCAGATCGAATTCCTGGCTGGCAACATAGGAATTCTTCACCTCCAGCCCTGGAAAGGTCTTCACTGCATTGACCGCCAGGGCAATGTTCACCCCGATGATCACCGCAAAGGCACCGCAGAACAGCATCAGGGCGTGTTTGCCGGTAAATTCGCGTTCGCTTTTCGCCATGGCTCAGTCCCCCGTGCCGTTAAAGCTGGTGTCCTTGTGGGCGCGTTCCCCGTTTATCAGATCCTCCACCCAGATGCGAACCGGGGTTGACCCTGCCTGCGACGGGGCGGAGCCCTTGGGTGCCACAATATAGACCCGCTGCAGCAGTGCGGTATCGACCGGCACGTTGACCGAGTGATACATCGTACCCTCCAGCTGCAGCCGCATAGCCGGATCGCCCTTGATCGACAGTTTGAACACCCGGTCCTCGCCATGCTTGTTGCGCAGGCGCACGTCATAGGTATTGCGGATCGCACCATCGGACAGCGTCACAAAGGTCGGGTTGCGTTCAGGTGCGACGGTCAATTCGATGTCGGAGCGGATGAACAGGGCAAACAGCAGCCCCGCACCGACCAGCGACCAAAGGCTGGTGTACATGATGGTGCGCGGCCGCAGGATGTGCTTCCAGATGTTCTTGGGCGGTTTGCCTGCGCGCTCCTCTGCCTCATCCGACAGCGCCATATAGTCGATCAGCCCGCGCGGCTTGCCGATCTTGGCCATCACGTCGTCGCAGGCGTCGATGCACAGGGCGCAGGTGATGCATTCCATCTGCTGGCCGTCGCGGATGTCGATCCCCATCGGACAGACATTGACGCAGGCCATGCAGTCAATGCAATCGCCATGCACGGTGCCCGCCTCGTCGGTCTTGCGCGGCTTGCCGCGCGGCTCGCCCCGCCACTCGCGGTAGCCGACGGTCAGCGTGTCCTCATCCATCATCGCGGCCTGGATGCGCGGCCAGGGGCAGGCGTAGATGCAGATCTGCTCGCGTGCGAAACCGCCGAACAGAAAGGTGGTGCCGGTCAGCACCAGCATGGTGGAATAGGCAACGGGGTGCGCATTCAGCGTCACCAGATCATAGGCCAGCGTCGGCGCATCGGCGAAATAGAACACCCAGGCACCGCCAGTGGCGAGACCGATCAGCAACCAGGACACCCATTTGGTCAGCCGCAGCCGCGCCTTGCGGAAATCCATCTTCTTCTGCCGGTGCAGGCGCAAACGGGCGTTGCGGTCGCCCTCGATCCAGCGCTCCACCAGAATGAACAGATCGGTCCACACCGTCTGCGGGCAGGTGTAACCGCACCAGACCCGGCCCAGCGCCGAGGTGAACAGGAACAGCCCCAGCCCCGCCATGATCAGCAATCCGGCGACGAAGTAAAACTCATGCGGCCAGATCTCGATCCAGAAGAAATAGAACCGGCGGCCCGCCAGATCCAAAAGCACGGCCTGATCCGGCAAGCTTGGCCCGCGGTCCCAGCGGATCCACGGCGTCAGATAGTAGATCCCCAGCGTCACCGCCATGATGTACCATTTCAGGTTCCGGAACGGGCCGGACACGCGCCGCGGATAAATCGGCTCCTGGGCGGCGTACAGGCTCGGGGCTGGTTTGGAATCGCTCACGGACACTCTCCGTCTTGTGGCTGTCTCGCGCCGTTGTCACAGATGCATAATGCCAGAACATTGACGTGGATCAAAAAGCGCATCGCACAATCATGTTTTCAGGCACCTTCTCCGCGTACTGTGAAGGCAAAACGCCACCTATGCCTGCCCGCCCGGCGCCGCCAGGGGCAAGTTGCCGCAGCGCAGCGATTGCGGCATTGCAAAGATGATCTCCGTCAGAACGCCAGCGGCTTCACTCCTCCTTCTGCTGCCGCCGCAGCCAGCTGGTCAGCTTGCGCGCCTCCCGGCGCAGCACGCCGGGGCGGGTCACGATGTGATAGCCCCGGTCTGCGCCTTCGGTGAACAGTTCCAGCAACCGCCCGCTGTCCAGATCCTCGGCAACAAACTCCCGCACACTGACGGCCACCCCCTGGCCCGCCCGCACCGCCTGCATCAGCAGATTGCCGGGCAGCCGGGTGCGCGCCCCGCGCAAAGCCTCGGTGACACCGCGTGATTCCAGCCAGCGCGAGGCCTCCGAGGTGCCCAGCTCTTCGAGCCAGGGCAGATCCAGCAAATCCTCCGGGGATGCCACCTGCCGCCCGCCCAGAAGACTGCCGGCCGCAATGACCACCATCGGCGATTGCAGCAGCATCCCGGCCTCCAGACCCGGCCAGCTGCCGTCGCCATAGCGGATGGCAATATCCACACCGCCCGGCTTCAGCTCGACAATCTCGCCCCGCGGGTCCAGCACCAGATCAATCTCCGGATGCTCTGCCTGAAACCCGGCCAGCCGCGGCATCAGCCAATGCGCGGCAAACATCGGCGTGCAGGTCACATGCAGCGGCCGGGCAGCCCCAGCGGCAGAAATCTCCTGCACCGCCGCCTCGATCGCGCCAAACCCCAGATGCAGCGCGCGGGCCAGATGCTCCCCGTCCGGCGTCAGTGCCAGCGCCCTGCCGCTGCGGTCCAGCAATGCCGCGCCCAAATACGCCTCCAGTGCGCGCAGCTGCTGGCTGATGGCAGCGTGGCTGACATTCAAAGCTGCCCCTGCCCGCACCACATTCCCGGTCTCAGCAAAGGCAGTAAAAGCCCTGAGCGCCGCCAATGGCGGCATGTTCAGCCAATCCATATGTAATCCAGCCTTACATAATGCTATTCCAATTAACTCGCAGGAATCGCGCATTCACGCAAGTATCAGAAACAGACGCCAGGATAGGAGGCACTGAAATGCTGATTGATATCTATGCCCGCTCGATGATGACCGCCACGCGGCAGGACTGTGTAAGGCTGCGGGACCTGCCTGCGCCTGAACCCCTGTCCCGCCCTGCAGGCAGGTTCACCCGGCTGATGCGCTGGCTGGCAGCAAAGCCGCCAAAAACCCGCTGCATTCATCCGCAGAACATCTGACCTGAGACCCTGACCTTGGGGAAGAAAGAAAAAGCGCCGGTTTTCCAGGAAACGCGCGAACAGATCGGAAAACCGGCGCATGACCCCGTTCAGCCTGCACGTCGGCCTTACGGGATATCATGCTGCCCAGGAGGGCTGTTAAGCCAAGCAGCAATCTCTTTCACCTGTGGTTTTACCCGGTTTGCCGCCGGCAAAGTTTGACACGGATCAAAAAGGCGCAAATTAATTGCCCGGCTCCGGGAAAAAATCTACGCTCGGTCTTATGAACATCGAAACGCGCGAACAGGCGGTCACCAGTGACCGTGCACCGCTGACGGCGGCCGAAGTCGGCGCCCTGGCGCATTTGTACCGGGGCGAGATTTACCGCAGCACCGTCTGGCGCACCCGGCTGGACACCACCACAAACTGGGCGGTCGTCACGCTGGGCGTGGCACTGTCGATTTCCTTTTCCTCGCCCGAAGCCTCGCCCCTGCCGCTGATCCTGGTGGGGGTGCTGATTATCTTCTTTCTGATGCTGGAGGCCCGCCGCTACCGCTATTTCAACGTCTTCCGCGCCCGCGCCCGCTGGATGGAGACGCATTTTTATACCTCGATGCTGAAGGAGGGCGACCTGCATCTGGAAGATCATTGGCAGGACGTTCTGGCCGCGGATTATCTGCGGCCCCAATACCATGTAAGTGTCATGACTGCGATCGGACGGCGGATCCGGCGCAACTACTTTTGGATCCTGCTGATCCAGTCACTGGCCTATGCGGGCAAACTGGTGGTGCATCCAACCGCTGTCCTGTCCCTGCAGCAAGCGGTGGACCGCGCTGACATCGGCCCGTTTCCGGGCGAGCTGGTGCTTGGCACCGGTGTTTTCTATGTGCTGCTGTGGGGCAGCATCGCCTGGTGGAGCACCAGAGCTGACGCCGCCCGCGCCCGCAAACGCAGTTCGATGACGTCGATGGGCTAAGGGGCATCCCGCACTGAATCTCTACAGCCGCTTTGCGCTGGAAGCTACCTAAGCAAAGCCTTGTTGTAGCTGGTGGCTAACGGGACTTTGCTGCCATTGCCCTTCCAGGCGTTTGCTGATGCAGCATTCGCTTGCAGGTGCGGCAAGCTAATCGCTGCGTTGCACCCGTTGTCGCGAGACCGGCCATTCAAAGTCACTCTGAGGCGCGGAATTCAAACCGTCCTTTCGCTGCAGCCAGGATCTGCCAACGAGGAGCGGGCGTTGTTGCCATCCGCTCTCTTGGTCTGGATGACCGCAGCCAGCCTGTTCTGTTGAAAAACCCGGGTTGTTTTGGGTGTTGAGTGCTGATTCACTTTCCGCGAGGCAAGCGGAGGTGCGTGGCAATGATGGGGCCACGGCAGGAAGCGCAGGGCGCGCTGTTCTATGAGTTCCCGATCGAGGATCATGTCCCGCAGGATCACATGCTTCGGGCGATAGATCGGTTCGTCGACCTGTCTGGCATCCGGCGGCACCTGGCTCCTTTCTACAGTTCGGCCGGCAGGCCGCCGGTTGATCCGGAACTGATGATCCGGATGCTCCTGGCCGGTTACACGATGGGCATCCGCTCGGAGCGGCGGCTCTGCGAGGAGGTGCATCTCAACCTCGCCTATCGCTGGATCTGCCGCCTCGATCTGACCGGCCCAGTGCCCGGCCATTCGACCTTCTCAAAGAACCGGCACGGCCGGTTCCGCGATAGCGATCTCTTGCGGCATCTGTTCGAGACGGTGGCCGCGCGCTGCATCAAGGAAGGATTGGCGAGTGGTCAGCGCTTTGCGGCGGACGCCAGCCTGATCCAGGCCGATGCCAACCGGCAGAACTCGTCGCCGCAAGCGGACTGGGCCCCCGAGAAGATCAACCCCGAGAACGCGCCGCGCGCTGTCAGGGAGGATCTGGCGACGCTCGGCGATGCGGCCTTCGGCGCGGCCAGCCCGGTAAAGCCGAAGTTCACCTCGCATTCCGATCCGGCCTCGCAATGGACCGGCGCACGGGGTGGACCCGCCTATTTTGCCTATTCCACGAACGACCTGATCGACACCGGCAATGGCGTGATCCTCGATGTCGAGGCGACCCGCTCGATCCGGCAAGCCGGGGCCGGTGCCGTGCGGACAATGGTGGATCGGGTGAGCGATGCCTTCGACCTGAAACCTGAACGCCTGATCGCCGATACCGCTTACGGCACGGGCGAAATGCTCGATTGGCTGGACCGGCAGCGCAGGATCGCCCCGCATATCCCGGTGATCCACTGCCCGGCAGGGCATTGCGCAGCAATGTCCCGAGAGGGGACAAGTCCGGGCGCAAGGACGGCACCTTTGAACGGGCCGGCTTCACCTAGGATGCCGGGAACGACGCCTGCATCTGCCCTGGCGGCAAGGAGCTCAAGCAATACCGGCGCGCGTTCACGACACCCAGATCGGGCGACAATAAGGACGGCACCCTGCGCTACCGGGCCCGCAAACCAGACTGTGAGGCCTGTGCCCTGAAGCCGCGGTGATCCTCCCCCACTGAAGTGGCCCGCCGTTATGTTTAGGAAAACGGAGGATCAGTGAACGAAGGTCCGGCCTTCAACAGACGGCCAAAAACGTGACAAAATCAAGCTGAGTTTTGCCAAAGGTTTGTGGCACGATATTTTTCCATGACTCTGGTGTAGGGGTGGTCAGTGATAAAAACGACCGTTTTTTTGCCGGGTGGTTTTTCAGGGTTTTTTTGTCCATCTAACATTTCGTCTTTAGCTTAACTCGGGAGAAGTAAACTTAGGGAATTCAATGACCCGTAAGTGCTGTCCCGGCCCCACGTTGTAGCGCCTATCCCGTGCTGCGAGATCTTGCACATCTCACAGTGGGGAGTTCGTTTCACAATGTGCGCTGCAAATTCGTTTCTCAAATCGTTGGGCGTGGAGATCTACGCGTCGGGTCACCGGCGGTGGCCGGATGAAGCCAAGGCCCAGGCAGTGGCGGATACGCTCGAACCGGGCGCGACTGTGAATGGCGTGGCGGGTGCGGCCGCTGGAGGCGCGGCGCCCGGCTGTGGCAGAGTGACTCGGGCAGCCGAAAGCCTGCGTCCAGAGGGGTGGATCAGGGTATGGTCCGGCCATGTCCAGCACCCCGCCCATCGACCTTTCTGCCCTTCCCGCAGACCAGCGTGACGCTGTCCTGGCGGTGCTGCGCGAGCGGGATGCGCTCAGGGAGGCGAACAAACGCCTGGAGCACCTCGTTGCCGAGCTGAACCAGGCCGTGCGTGGCAAACGGCCGGAGAGGCTGAGCGAGGAGCAAGCCATTGATGCGCCATTGGTTCGAGCGACAATGGCGGCCGGCAGCTGGCCTTCGAGGATCTCGAGACCGCAGTGGCCGAGGTTGAGATCCAGCAAAACACGCAGACATCCACCGGTCCGGCGCCGCGCAAGCCAGCCCGCCGCAACCGGGGCAATCTGCCCAAGGACCTGCCGCGGATCGAGAGGGTGATCGAGCCGGACAGCCTGGACTGCCCATGCGGGTGCGGCGAGATGCACCGGATCGGCGTCGTGCCGCAGGCACGCCTTTGGCGTGACGACCGCACCGAGCGGCTGGATATTATTCCCGCGCAGCTCCGCGTCATTCACTGCCCGGCAGTGCATGTTTACATGCACGAGAGGGGTCACTGCCCGGCCCAAGTATGCCTGCCGCGCCTGCGCCGAGGGCGTCACCCAGGCACCGGCCCCCGCGCACCTGATCGAGGGCGGTTTGCCGACCGAGGACGCCATCGCGCATGTTCTGGTCAGCAAATTCTCGGATCATCTGCCGTTATACCGCCAGAGCCAGATCCTGGCCCGCTCCGGGACCGACCTGCACCGCAGCACGCTCGCCGATTGGGTGGGGACAGCCGCCTTCCACCTCGGTCCCGTAGTCGACCGGCTGGCCGAGCACCTGAAGGGCTCGGGCAAGCTGTTCATGCCCTCTCGGCAGCATGCGTCGCATGCGCCTGCCGGGTAATAGACGAGACCACGGCGCCGGTCCTGGACCCGGGCCGCGGCCGGACAAAGACCGGGGATCTCTGGGCCCTGGCCCGGGACGACAGGGGATGGGGCGGCGATGACCCGCCCGGCGTGGTGTTCACCTATGCTCCCGGCCGCGCCGGGCAGAACGCGGAACAGATCCTGCAGGGCTTTGATGGCATCCTGCAGCTGCCCTCCCGGCAGCATCCTGCGGATGCGCCTGCCGGGTGACAGATGGCTATACCGGCTGCAACCGGCTGACGCGCCCCTCGCGGAAAGGCGGCGCGCCGGTCACCGTCGCGTATTGCTGGGCGCATGCCCGCAGGAAGCTGAAGGAGGTCTTCGACCGCGACGGCACCGTGCTGGAAGCACGCCTCCGGCATGACGATCGCCGCCGAGGGGCTGCGCCGGATTGCGGAGCTTTACCGCATCGAGGCTGAGATCCGCGGCATGGGTCCCGGCCAGCGGCTGTCGGCCCGGCAGGCCCGCACTGCGCCGCTGGTCGCCGGGTTCGGAGAATGGCTGCAAAACCAGCGCCGCCGGATCTCCTCAAAGTCGCGTCTCGGTGAGAAGCTGGCCTATATCCACCGCCAGTGGGGCGGGCTGCAGACCTTCCTTCACGACGGCCGCGCCGGGACCGGCTCCAATGCCCCTCTCGGCAGATTGCTTCGCAATCGCCTGCCGGGCAGCGGTGCGAGAACCTGATCCGCCCGATCGCCCTGACAAGAAAGAACGCGCTATTCGCCGGCCATGATGAAGGCGGCCGCGCCTGGGGCCGCATCGCTTCGCTCATCGCCACAGCAAAGATCAACGGCGCCGAGCCCTTCGCCTGCCTCCAGGCCACCCTCGAAGCCATCGCTGCAGGTCACCCTGCCAGCCAGCTCGACGAGCTCCTCCCCTGGAATTTCCAGCCGTCAAGCTGATCCCGCGTGGGGCGGGGGCAACGCTTACAAAGAGCCCGCTGAAGTTCAAGGGTTTAGCCCATTTCGCTGATGGCCGGTTCCGGCCTGTCCCTACCGCGGCGCCTGCTGCGTTGGCATTCGACGGCACTGAGCTCATTCTGACTGATGCTGCAGAAAAGACGAACGGCAGCATCAAAGGTTTGCAGAGCTTTGGATACCTGCAAGGTCTGAGACAGAGATCGGCGACCTGCAGACCTCTAGAAACCGGTCAATCAGCGCTGTTTGCACTGCTTGGCGTGAGCGGGCTATCACCACCCTGTAATGACCAATGCTTTCCTTGAGCGGCCGCGCAACGATGGGGTCGCCTTCAGTTGTGCAGTCCTGTTTGGGCGGGAAGCCTGCAAGCGTGAAACCGAACCCCTTGCCCACGTAAGCCTGCACCAGCTCGCGCGATTGGGACTGGAACGGAACCTCGGGGTGAACGCCCGCGGCCTGCAGCAGTTGCAGGTAGCTTGGCCCGGGGCCAGCAGGCGAGACGGAGATATAGGGCAGACCGGTCAGGTCGGACAGGCTGATCCGGGCTTTCGCTGCCAAGGGGTGTGAGCCTGACAACAGAACCAAGGGCGGCAGCTCCAATAGCACTTCAACCTCATGCCGACCGGGATCGAACCCCTGGTCAAAGACCACCAGCGCATCCACCTCGCCAGCGTCCAGCGCGGCCACCAATGCCGGATAGTCCGCTTCCTTCACCTCGATACGAACGCCCGGATGGTTTTCGCGGAAAGCAAGCACCGCAGGCAGCACGATCTGCTGCGCCAGTGCGTGATGGGTGCCGATGTGGATCCTGCCAGCGCGGCCTGACGCAAGATCCGCGGCCCGTCGGTCCAGCGCCGAGGCCTGTACCAGCAGCGCCTCGGCCTGGGTGGCGAACGTCTCGCCAGCGCGGGTCAGCCGCATGCCTTGTGCCGGAAACCGGTCAAACAGGGTCAGGCCGGTGGCGGCCTCCAGCTTATCCAGAGCCGAGGCGACGGCTGCGGCAGAGACATTCAGCTGCCGCGCCGCCTGGGCAATACCGCCCTGCCGTGCGGTTTCCGTCAGGTAGGTGAGTTGGCGAAGGGTGAAGCGAACCATTGGGAAAATCTCTCTTTGAAACAGATTAAATCAGTTTTTCCAGCTTTTGGGCAGGCCCTATGCTGCCTGCAGGTAACAGCGGAGGATATCATGGACATTTTGCCAATGACCGGCGGGCTAGGTGCGGAAATCCTGGGGGCGGATATCCGCCGCAGCGAGGATTTCAGCGCCATCCGGGACGCCTTTGCGGAGTATTCGGTGATCGTGCTGCGGGGGCAGACCGCCGGACCGGGGGATCACCTGGCTTTTGCCCGCCGTTTTGGACCTGTGAATGTCAACCGGTTCTTCAAGCCGGTTGAGGGCCACCCGGAAATCGCCACGGTCCTGAAAGAGAAGGACCAGACAGAGGCCGTTGGTGAGGGGTGGCATACCGATCATTCCTATGATCAGGAACCGGCGATGGGCTCTATTCTTCACGCCATCGAGATGCCGCCCTATGGCGGCGACACGCTGTTTGTCTCCATGGGCGCCGCCTATGAGGCGCTTTCAGAGCCGATGCGCAGGTTTCTTGATGGTCTGACGGCCTTGCATTCCTCGCGGCATGTGTTCGGCGCCGCCGCGATGGACAGCGAGGCGGTGAAATCGGGCCGTCTGGGCAATGCAAAGGCCGCCACCCAGGATGTCCGTCATCCGGTGGTCATCACCCATCCGCTGAGCGGACGGCGCGGCCTCTTTGTGAACCCGGTCTTCACCACCCGCATTGAAGGGCTGAACCCGGAAGAATCCTCGGCGCTTCTGGCCATGCTTTATGCCCACTGCCAGCAACCGGAGTTTCAATGCCGCGTGCGCTGGCGGGCCGGTGACATTACCATGTGGGATAACCGCGCCACCTGGCACAAGGCGATCAATGACTATCACGGCTTCCGCCGCCTGATGCATCGGGTCACCGTTGAGGGCGGCCCGCTTGCGACCATTCCCGCAGCCTGAGTCTTAGTGAATGTACCGGTATGACTAACAACAACCCTCAGGCAGAAATCAGTCGCCCCAATGTTATCCTGATCCTCGCGGACGACATGGGGTTTGCCGATCTCGGCTGCACCGGGTCGGAAATCCAGACCCCCAACATCGACTCCCTCGCGCGGGGCGGCGTGATGCTGTCTGCGATGTACAACTGTGCCCGCTGCTGCCCGACGCGGGCGTCGCTGCTGACCGGGCTCTACCCGCATAACGCCGGCGTCGGACATATGGGCGCCAATCTGGGCACGCCTGCCTATCAGGGATTCCTGCGCAACGACAGCGCCACCATTGCCGAGCATCTGCGCGCCAGCGGCTATGCCACACTGATGTCCGGCAAATGGCATGTGGCTGGCGACTTCGAACCCCGCAGCGTAGACCACTGGCGGATCGGCGATGTTGAGCATCCGACACCGCGCCAGCGCGGCTTTGACCGCTTTTACGGAATCATGGACGGGGCGACGCATTTCTTTTCGCCGCATTACATGCTGGAGGACGACAGCCGGGTCGAAACCTTCCCGGATGATTTCTACTTCACCGACGCCATCACCCATAAGGCCATCGGCATGATCGAAGGCGCGGTGGCGGACCAAAAGCCATTCTTCCTCTACCTTGCCCATACCGCGCCGCACTGGCCGCTGCATGCCCACCCTGAGGACATTGCGAAATACGACGGCGTCTATGCCAAAGGCTGGGACCGTATCCGCACCGCACGCCATGAAACGATGAACGGCCAGGGCATTTTCCAGCGGAGCTGGGACATCTCCCCGCGTGACAGCACCGTGCATGGCTGGGAACAGGAAAAGAACCGGGATTGGGAAGCCAGCAAGATGGCCACCTATGCGGCGATGGTGGACCGCATGGATCAGTCGATTGGCACACTGATTTCGGCCCTGAAACGGCTGGGGCAGTTCGACAACACGCTGATCCTCTTCCTGAGCGACAACGGCGGCTGCGCTGAGTTCATGGCCGAGGACGGCTGGGCGAAGTTCTACCCGGACAAAACGCACGACGGCAGGCAGATAACCATGGGCAATGTGACCGACCTGCGCCCGGGCGATGCCCAGACCTTCCAGAGCTATGACAAGCCCTGGGCCAATGTCTCCAATGCGCCCTTCCGCCTGTACAAGCATTATGTGCATGAGGGCGGCATCTCGACTCCGCTGGTTGCCCACTGGCCAGAGGGATTTAAACCGCGCAAAACTGCTCATGCTCCCTGTCATGTGGTCGATATCCTGCCGACCATCCTGGAAGCCGCCGGCGCCGCCTATCAGACCGAGATGGGCGGCCATGAAATCCAGCCGCTGCAGGGGGAATCGCTGATGAGCCATTTTCAAGGCAAGGACTGGCAGCGCGAGCAACCGATCTTCTTTGAGCACGAAGGCAACGCCGCGATCCGGCTGGGGCAGTTCAAGCTGGTTCGACTGCATGATTGCCCTTGGGAGCTTTACGACATCGAGGCCGACCGCACCGAACTGACCAACCTTGCGGGCCTTACCCCCGCCCTTGAGAACGACCTGATCCGCCAGTACCAAACCTGGGCAGACGCCACCGGAGTGCTGGACTGGAACGAAGCGCTGCCGAAACTTCTGGCGGCGTGGAAGATGGAAACCCCAAGTGGCTGAAACTAACGGCAAAGCGGCTACTGGGCCCCACTTGGAAAAAGGCCGGTCCTTTTAAGGTTTTTCGATGCGTGCCATGGCGCGGGGTATCGACGTGTACTGACTGTGGCCCGCGTTGGGAAACCCTGACAAGGAGGAGGCCGCGGGAGCTGGCCGGTGTCTATGGGGAAAGCGTTTCGCCGATGTTATTTTCCGGGAAGTGCTGACCGATTGGAAGCGGTTCTTTCCTTTGTGCCAAGAGCCTTGTTCAGCGCTGTCAGGCATCCGGGCATCGCCATTTCCCCGGTGCGCGTTGCTGGATGTTTGAGCTGCGGCATGATCCGGTGCAGGGCGGCACTGTCCAAAACCGCCTCACCGGCTCAGGCTGCTATTGAGCAATTTGATTTGCGTTCCATCATGCGGCCTGGTTCCTTGGCGGTGCGCGGGTGGTTGGTTTCTGGCCGCGCCGGAAGATCTCGATGATGCGCATGGGGCCACCGCAGTCAGGGCACGGCTCGCGCAGTGTGAGCGGGATGATCTCGGTGCTTTCCTTGGGTTCCGGCGTCTGTTCCACTTCAAGTAGCTGCCGTATTTTTGCGATATTGGCTTTGCGGGCGGAACTGGCCTGCAGGCCGTAGTGACGGATGCGGTGGAAGCCATCCATTGCCCGGCAGGCGATTTGGCAGAGCCAAATCTGCCGAAAGGGGGCAGGACGTGGATCAGGAACCGGCAGATGAACTCGTCTGTGCTCAGGCGCATGACCTTTTGGCGGTCACCTGATTTGACGCGGTAGTCTTTCCAGCGAAAGGCCACCGCCTGGGCATCCGCGCTGATGAGGCGGCTGTTGGAGATGGCGCCACGGTGGGTGTAGCGGCTGAGATAGGCCAGCACCTGCCCGGGTCCGCCGAAGGGCGGTTTGGCATAGACCACCCGTTCGGTTTTGCGCTGCGGTGCGAGGTATCTGACAAAGGCCTCTGCATCCGCCAGTCCCTTCAGGTCGCCGAAGAAAGCAAGCTGCCCGGTGCGGTGCAGTGCAGAGCCATCAACCCTTCGATGAACAGACGGCGAAACAGCCGCGACAGGACACGGACGTGTAAAAAGAACCCCGGCTTGCAGGCGCCCCATCTGGAGCCGTCCGGTGAAAGACTGCCACCGGGTACGATCATGTGAATGTGGGGATGATGCGTCATCGCCGATCCCCAAGTGTGCAACACGGACGTCATGCCGAAACGTGCACCCAAGCGCTTGGGATCGCCTCTCGGTGAGCAGGATGCCGTCCTGGGCGGCAAGGGCCTCCAAGGCCTTCAGCCGCTTCTTCATGGTTTCCAGATCGTTCCGCAGCCAGATCGAGCGGACGCCGGAAGACGACACCATGATGCCCTGCTGCTGAAGCTCCCACGAGGCGCGCTTCTGCCCCAGCGCCGGGTTTTCGATGGCCAGCTCGATCACTGCCTGCTCGACATGCTCCGGCCCCCGGTTCTTCAGGACCGGCTTGCGGCGGCTGAGATCCATCAGCGCCTGCTCGCCGCCCTGTTCATAGAGTTCCTTGAAGCGGTAGAAGCTGTCCCGGCTGTACCCCATCACCGTGCAGGCCTGCGAGACGCTGCCGAGCTGCTTGGCAAGTTCCAGCAGCCCCAGCTTCGGTTTGATGATCTTATCCTGAATACTCGTCATTGATCGGCACTCCATGCTTGCGCTCCAACAGAGCAGAAATGTCAGATCAAGTCGCGTGTTCTACAGTTGAAAGCCCGGCCCAGTTGCCTTGATGCGACCGGATTGATCTTGGGCTTGCCCGGGAAAAGCCAGCCTTCGGGTCGCGCCTCAACCCAGTACTCCCGCAGCAGGTCCAGCAGAGCGGGCGACAACATCACCTTGCGGTCTTTCCGGCATTTGCCTTCATCGACATGGATCAGAATCCGGTCGCTATCGATGTCGGAGACCTTGAGACTGCAGACCTCTGAAGCCCGCAGACCCCACCATAGGAAATGCTGAGCGCGGCGCGATACTTCAGACCCGGGCCGGGCGCTGCGGCGAGAAGTTCCGAAACATCTTCGACACTCAGCACCGTCGGCAGCTTCCGGGGCTGCGTGCGAAACTGCATGTACTTCTTCATGTCCTCGCGCCTGCAGGTCTTCCCGAACAGAAATCTCAGCGCCATGATCCCCGCATTGTACGTCGTTGGCGTCACGCCGGTATCGGTCATGTGCAGCTGATAGGCGCGAAGATCGTCCGGTGCCGCGGTTTCGGGCGAGCGCTTCAGGAACCCCGCAAAATCCTTCACCGCCCGAATGCGTGCCTTCTGGGCTTTGTCGCCCATCCCGTGAATGCGCATGTCTTCAATCATCCGCTCGCGAAGCGGTGTCGTTCTCTCCTCTGTCATTGGAACCTCCTCTGTCGACTGAGAAAGCCCCAATCGTCAGACAGGTCAGCAAGATCGCAAAATGCTCACCGCTTCCGGTTCATCCCCTACATCAGCCACAAACGCCATTGCCGCGACAGCGGCTTCGTCCGCTCTTTGTGAATTGACCGTTCCAGTCTCGCTGCGCGCTGCACCAATGGCCAGTTTCATCGCCGCGTCACAGCGCCAGATTTTGAGCGCATGCAGCATTTCTTCCGCTGCGGGCTCGTGCAGAGAATAATCACAACGACCGCTCCGGGCATATTCCGTTGAAAAACTCCGCATTGCCACCGCCCTGAAGTCTTCTTCAACAAGGCGCGTTCTCCGCTCTTCATGCCGGACGGGGCGTTTGCGGTACGGGCAGCAGCTTTGCGAGCTTTCTGAGGTTCTGGACGGCAGCTGCGAGGTGGAACTCGTCCCGCGCGCGGCATGGGCCGCGTAATCGGAGCCGGTCAATCCCAAGGATCCGCTTCAGGTGCGCAAACAGCATTTCCACCTTCTTCCCGAGTTTGCAGGAAATCGCGTATTGCGTTGTCTGGGCGATTGCACGAGCCACATCGCGGGAGGGTTCATAGATCGACCGGGTCACTTTGCGCTGGGGAGCTTTCGGGCAGCAGCCTGGTTTCAAGGCACAGGCATCACAATCGGACTTACGGGCCCGGTAGCGCAGCATGCCATCCTGATCCGGCTTGGCTTCCCTCGGTTTTGAGAACGCCCGGCGAAATTGCCTGAGCTCCTTGCCACCTGGGCAAATGTAAGCGTCGTTCGCGGCGTCATAGGTGACGGCGGCTCGCTCGAAGGTGCCGTCCTTACGGCCTGATTTATCTACCACCGGGATATGCGGTGCAATCCCTCGCTCTTCAGCCAGCCAGTTCAGCATGGGCCCGGTTCCATAGGCCGTATCGGCTATCAGCCGCTCGGGCTTAAGACCAAAAGTATCAGTGACCCGGTCCACCATCGTCCGTACGGCGCCAACCTCGGCCTGCCTGATCGAACGGGTGGCCTCGACATCCAGGATCACAGCATTGCCGGTGTCGGTCAGGTAGTTCGCGGAATAGGCAAAATAGGCAGGCCCGCCCCGCGCGCCGGTCCATTGCGAGGCAGGGCCGGAATGCGATGTGAACTTCGGCTTCACCGGGCTTGCCGCGCCAAAGGCGGCGTCATCCAGTGTGTCCAGTTACTCCCTGACTGCGCGCGGCGCATCCGTCGGGTCAAGCGTCGCCGGTTCCCAATCGTCCTGCGGCGAGGAGTTCTGCCGATTGGCATCCGCCTGGATCAGGCTGGCATCAGCTGCAAAACGCTGGCCGCTGGCCAGCCCTTCCTCAATGCAGCGCGCAACCACGGTCCCGAAGACATGCCGCAGGAGATCGCTGTCGCGGAAACGCCCATGTATCACCCGGCAGGCGATGCAAGCATCGCCGAGAGGGCCGGTTTTTCGAGAAGGTCGAGTGATCCGGCACCGGGTCGGTGAGATCGAGGCGGCAGAACCAGCGGTACGCAAGGTTCAAGTGAACTTCTTCGCAAAGCCGCCGCCCGGACCGGATGCCCATAGCGTATCCCACAAAAAGCATCCGGATGATCAGTTCCGGATCCACAGACGGCCTGCCGGTCGAACTGTAATAGGGAGCAAGGTGCGGGCGGATACCAGACAGGTCCACAAACTGGTCAATCGCCCGCAGCATGTGGTCACCCGGCACATGATCCTCAATGGAGAACTCATAGAACAGCGCACCTTGCGCGTCCTGCCTCGGTCCCATCATCGCCATCAATCCCAGATACCAATTTGAAGATTGAATCAGCGCTCAGACCGCAAGGCAACCTGAGTTTTTCAACGGAATAGGCTCGTTCCAGGCTTTCGCTGCAATGACTCTCGGCGGCCGGTTTGGGCTGACTGCCGAGCCTCCCATCACAACAAGTTTAAAAAAGGGCCGCCCGCAGGCAGCCCTCTCATCATTCTGATCAACCGGATCCGGCTTATTCGCCGCCGCCCAGCTGGTGGACATAAGACGAGACCGCCCGGATCTGCGCCTCGGTCAGGCGGGTGTTCCAGGCCGGCATCACGCCATAGCGCGAATTGGTCACAGTCTCGCTCAGAGTGGCGTAATCGCCGCCGTAAAGCCAGATCGCATCGGCCAGATTCGGCGCGCCCTGGCTGCGGTCGCCGGTGCCGTCCTCGGCGTGGCAGGAGGAACAATTGTCGGCAAAGACAACCGATCCGGCCTCAACCTTCGAGGCATCCTGCGCCTCGCCCGACAGCGACATCACGTAATTGACCACTTGGGAAATCTCTTCTTTCTCAAGCAGCTCGTCACGGCCGAATGCAGGCATCTCGGAATAGCGCGCATCGTCGCTGTCCTCGTTGCGGATGCCGTGGGTGATGGTGGCGTGGACATCCTCCACCGAACCGCCCCAAAGCCAGTCGTCATCCAGCAGGTTCGGGTAACCCTTGGCCCCTGCCGCACCGGACCCGTGGCACTGGGCGCACCAGGTCTTGAACACGGCTGAGCCTGCCGACACCGCGTAGGCGTTCAGCTCAGCATCTTCCGCAATGGCTGTCAGATCGATTGCTTCCAGCTTGGCGTTGACCGGCGCGTTGGCTTCTTCCACCGCGGTGATTTCAGCCGCCACGTCGGCGCGGGTCGACCAGCCCAGCACCCCGGCGGTGGCGCCGTTGATCAGCGGCCAGGCCGGATAGGCGATGGTGTAAAGAACGCCCCAGATGATGGTGGCATACAGGGTCCACAGCCACCAGCGCGGCATCGGGTTGTCGAATTCCTCAATCCCGTCCCACTCATGGCCGGTGGTGTTCGGATCGCTTTCGAACTTCTGCGATTTCTTGCTCATGCCCTCGCCTCCTTGGTCTCGGCGGGTTCGTCAGCACCTGCAGCAGGCGCCGGTGCATCATCATGCCGGAACGGGATGTCGGCGGTGTCCTGGTAAACCTTGGTGCTGCCCGGGCGGAACGCCCAGACCACCACACCGATAAAGAAGGTGAACAGGAACAGCAGCATCCAGCTGTCCGCAAATTGCCTGAGGAGTGTATAGAATTCCATCTGTCCCTCCTTAACGGCTCGCGTCCGGGGTGAAGGTCGAGAAGTCGACCAGCGTGCCCATCATCTGCAGATAAGCGATCAGCGCATCGGCCTCGGATACCCCCGGCTGGCCGTCGAAGTTGCGCACATTGACCTTCTCGCCGTAACGCTCCAGCAGCCCGTCATAGTCGCTGTCGGGATCTGCCTGGGCGCGGAAGTCGGCCTGAGCGGCCTCGATCATCCCGTCCGTGTAGGGGGTGCCCAGCATCGCATTGGTCGCCATCACGTCGCCGATGTATTTGCCGTCGACCCGCTTACGCTCAAGAAAGCCGTATTTCGGCATCACCGATTCCGGCACCACGGCCTGCGGATTGCGCAGGTGGTCCACATGCCACTCATCCGAGTAGCGGCCGCCGACACGGGCCAGATCCGGCCCGGTCCGCTTGGAGCCCCACTGGAACGGACGGTCGTACATCGACTCTGCCGCCAGCGAGTAGTGGCCGTAGCGTTCGACCTCATCACGCATCGGGCGGATCATCTGACTGTGGCAGACATAGCAGCCCTCACGGATGTAGATGTCACGGCCCGCCAGTTCGAGAGGGGTGTAAGGGCGCATGCCCTCCACCTTCTCAATGGTGTTTTCCAGGTAGAACAACGGTGCGATCTGCACCAGGCCGCCGATGGTCACAACCAGGAAGCTGCAGATCAGCAACAGGGTCGCGTTGGTCTCGAGGATCTTATGTTTGTCGAGAATGGACATAGCTGCCTGGCTCCTTATTCAGCCGGGACCGGAACCGTCAGGCTGGCTTCTTTTGCCGGGGCCTTACGGACAGTCATCCACAGGTTGTAGCACATGATAAGCGCACCAGCGAGGAACATGACCCCGCCCAGACCGCGCACCACATACATCGGGAACTTCGCTGCCACGGTGTCGGCAAAGGAGTTCACCAGGAAGCCGTTGGCGTCCACTTCGCGCCACATCAGGCCTTCCATGATCCCGGTCACCCACATCGACGCGGCGTAGAGCACGATACCGATGGTGGCGAGCCAGAAATGCCAGCTGACGAGGCTGAGCGAGTACAGACGCTCCCGCTTCCACAGCACCGGCACCAGATAGTACAGCGCACCAAAGGTGATCATGCCGTTCCAGCCCAAAGCACCGGAATGCACGTGACCGATGGTCCAGTCAGTGTAATGCGACAGCGAGTTCACGGCGCGGATCGACATCATCGGACCTTCAAAGGTGGACATGCCGTAAAAGCCGACCGAGATCACCATCATCCGGATCACCGGGTCGGTGCGCAGCTTGTCCCAGGCACCTGACAGGGTCATCAGACCGTTGATCATGCCGCCCCACGAGGGCATCCACAGGATGATCGACATCACCATGCCCAGGGTCGAGGCCCAGTCCGGCAGCGCGGTGTAATGCAGGTGGTGCGGGCCGGCCCAGATATAGAGGAAGATCAGCGCCCAGAAGTGGATGATCGACAGCTTGTAGGAAAACACCGGACGCTCGGCCTGTTTCGGGATGAAGTAATACATCATCCCCAGGAAGCCGGCAGTCAGGAAGAAGCCCACAGCGTTGTGGCCGTACCACCACTGGATCATCGCATCCTGCACACCCGGCCAGACGATCACCGATTTGGAACCCCAGATCGAGACCGGAAGGGTCATGTTGTTGACCAGATGCAGCATCGCCACGGTGACGATGAAGGCCAGATAGAACCAGTTGGCCACATAGATATGCGGCTCTTTGCGTTTGATCACGGTGCCCAGGAACACCGCCAGATAGGCCACCCAGACCACGGTCAGCCACAGATCAACGTGCCATTCGGGTTCTGCATATTCCTTGGACTGGGTTGAGCCGAACAGATAGCCGGTCGCCGCCAGCACGATGAACAGCTGATAGCCCCAGAACACGAACCACGCCAGGTTGCCGCCCCACAGCCGTGCCGCGGAAGTCCGCTGCACCACATAAAACGAGGTTGCAATCAGCGCGTTGCCGCCAAAGGCGAAAATCACTGCCGAAGTATGCAGCGGACGCAGGCGGCCAAAATTGGCAAGCCCTTGCGCCCACTCGAAATTCAGTGCCGGAAAGGCCAGCTGGAACGCAATGAAAGTCCCGGCCAGAAATCCGACCACGCCCCAAAAGGCGGTTGCGATTGTGCCAGCGCGCACGACGCTGTCGAAATACTCATTCTCCAGACCAACAACTGCCGGTTTCGGCTCGTTGGTGTGGCGCAAAGTATAAAGGAACAGGCCGCCAGCCACGATCATCACGATGATCGCATGCACCTGGTAAGCCAGATCCCGCGCGTAATTGGAACCGATCATCGCAAACAGCGTGACCAGACCAAGCGCTATCAGCTTGATATAGTTAGACATCTTGCGTCCCTTTGCCATGCCCCCGCGAATCCTGCGGATACGGGAACGTTATTAGACCGCGCCCTTCATGCAAAAGGCGCATCTTTGATGCCTTGATCTGCATCAAGACAAATCCGTGCAACATGTGACACATCTGCCCGTGTAACGGAATTCTCCGCACCGCGGCCATCCGGGCTGCGCCGCTTCATCCGCCGAGAGGTGCCAATGTCCTACAAGTCCTTGCTAACCATTCTCACAGCTGCGGAAACAGCAGCAGCGCCTTTGGCGCAGATTACGGCCCTGGCCGAAGACTTTGGTGCACATGCCAATGCGCTCTGCCTTGGGGTCGACCGTACCCAGACCGGCTATTATTACGCAGGCGCCAATGCGATGGTGCTGCAGGAAACCCTGTCCCGTGCCCAGGAAGAGGCCGAGCAGGTCGAAGCCCAGGCCGAAACCGCGCTGCAGCAGGCCGGCGTGCCGTTTGCAACCGACAGCGGTGTCGCCCAAATCGCGGACCTTGGCCGCCATGTGGCGCGTCAGGCGCGTTTTTCCGACCTGGTTGTGCTAAGCAAACCCTATGGCCCGGGCAAGCGTGCCGAAGCCGAACCGATCGTCGAAGCCGCCCTGTTCGAAGGCCGCGCCCCGGTGCTGGTGGTGCCCGACGATGCCGCACCGATGCGCCAGCCCAAAACCGTTCTGGTGGCCTGGAACGAAAGCATCGAGGCGATGACCGCGATCCGCCGGGCAATGCCATTCCTGATAGGCGCCGATCTGGTGCGTATCGCAGTGATCGACCCGCCGCAGCACGGGCCGGAACGCTCCGACCCCGGCGGCTTGCTGGCGCAGATGCTGTCCCGGCACGGTGTTTCTTGCGAAATTGATGTGCTCAGCAAGACCCTGACCCGGGTATCCGATGTGCTGAACCGCCATGCGGCGGACACTGCCGCTGATCTGATTGTGATGGGCGCCTACGGCCATTCCCGCTTCCGCGAAGCGATCCTTGGCGGTGCCACCCGCAACATGCTGGAACAGGCCAAAGTACCGGTGCTGATGGCGCATTAGCGGCCCTGTCAGTCAGCAATCTTGCCGAATAATAAAGGGCGCCCTGCGGGGGCGCCTTTTTCGTCAATTGTCGCCTGCGCCCTACCCGGCCTTGCGTATGAGGCCGATCAGGAACAGCAGGATCACCGCCCCGATGGTGGCATGGATCAGCGACCAGATGAAACCGCCGCCCGCGGCAAACCCCAGTGCCGGAAAGATCGTTCCGGCCAGAAAGGCGCCAACCACGCCGACGATGATATTGCCAAGGATGCCAAAGCCGCGCCCTTGCATGATCTTGCCTGACAGCCAGCCGGCCAGCGCCCCGATGATCAGCATCCCGATCAAGCTTCCAAACTGCATTTCCGCCTCCGTTTGTTGTGATTGACCCAATAGACCACAGCCGCGGCACCGGGTCACCTGCAGGCATCAAGGGACCTCGCGGCAAGCGCAGCAAGGCGGCGCAACTCCCGCCCGTCGTCCGCCCTTCTTGCTGAAGGGCCTCCTCCCGTTGGGCGTGGCACCGCTTTGCGGTGCCACGCCCAAGGCTGCCAGCGGGTCCGGCACAGCCGGGCACGCGCAGGCGCGGGAGCCCCCCCCTGTTCTTCCGGTCTTAGCCCTGGCGGACGTAGTGCATCCCTTGAAAAGCCCCGCGGAACTCTGCAGTTTTCCCCGCCAGCGCCGCCGGGACCTCTGCCAGCAGACCACCGGCCATCAGCTCCGCTAAGCGCGGTCGTGCTTTGGCTCCACCCTGCGGCGCACCAATTCAAGGGTCCCAATACCCGCCCGCGATCATGCCGCATTGGCGGGCGGCATCGAAAACCACCTTGGCACCGTCCACATCGCCGCCCTGCCCGCGATTGCGCAATTCCGGCAGTCACCGCGCCTGCGCGCCGAGATGCCGGACACCGAGGATTCGATCACCGCAACCGAAGAGCCGCCGAACCTTGAGCGCACGCCCAATGACCTGTGCCTGTTCCACGGCGGTGAACAGGGCGCTGTGACCGAACAGGACGTGATCTTTCCGGTCTGCGATCCGCCTGCCCGGATCAGGTCCTGCACCTGCGAGGGCCGCAGTATTCGCTGTATGCGTTAGCAGTTGAGGCGGACATCAACGGCGCCGGGATATTCATCGGCCATCAGGCTTTTCAGGCGCCGCTGCCGACCAGCGGGCGCCCTTTGACATCCGGGTCAGCCTGCCACGGGACCTGCGGCTGTGGAGCCTGCGCGCCTCAGGTCCGCGCAGCACTGCGGCGCGGGTGGCGGGCTGGCTGGTTGAGAACATCCAGAGGATTGCAGGGAAATGCGGCCTTAGCCCAGGAAGCCGCCGTCGCTGTCGTCGCCGGCCTCTTCCATCAGGCGGCGCATGTCGGGCACTGTGACGTGACGCTTGCCTTCCAGCTCAATAACACCGTCCCTCTTCAAAGCCGAAATCTGCCGGCTCACGGTTTCCAGTGTCAGGCCCAGGTAATCCGCCATTGCCTCGCGGGTCAGCGGCAGGTCGAACACCATGCGGCTGGTGGCGCCGCGCGGTGTCAGCGAGGCATCGCGGCGGGCAATGATCGACAAGAGGCTGGCGATCTTTTCGCGCGCGGTCTTGCGGCCCAGCACCAGCATCCATTCGCGGGCGGCGTCCAGCTCATCCAGTGTCATTTCCAGCAGCCGGTGGGCGATATGCGGGGTGCGCTCCATCAGCTCTTCAAACGGTTTCTTGCGGAAGCAGCACATCACGACGTCGGTGGTCGCCACCACATCATAGGCCGCCCCTTCACGTCCGGGCCGGCCGACAAAATCGCTGGGCAGCAGCAGCCCCACCATCTGGGTGCGCCCGTCCTCCATCGTCTGGGTCAGCGAGGCAATACCCGACACAACCGAGCCGACAAAGGTCATCACATCGCCTGACCAGATGATCGGCTGGCCGGCCTCATAGGTGCGGTAGTATTTGACCGCATCCAGCTCCTCCAGCTCATCCGCGTTGCAGCGCGCGCAGACGGCGCGGTGGCGGATCGGGCAGTCGCCGCATCTGGATTGTGACAATACTGGAGCGTGCATCAGGGGATCCCGGTTGATCTGGGTCAAGGTTTGCCTGTCGGGCGTGCCTAAAACTAAAGGAATGGATCAGAAACCTCAATTGGCCGAACTCGGATTATTCGACGCCAAAGTGCCGCGCTATACAAGTTACCCGACGGCGCCGCATTTCGGAAATGCAGTGGATCCCGCCCGGTTTTCCAATTGGGTTTCAAAGATTTTCCCCGGCAGCAGTATTTCCATGTACGTGCATGTGCCGTTCTGCCGCAGGCTATGCTGGTTCTGTGCCTGCCGCACCCAGGGCACCCGATCGGACGCACCGGTGGAGGCCTATGTTCAGGTATTAAAGGCCGAGATTGCACTGCTGCAGCAGCAGCTGCCGGAGGGCGTGACGCTGTCGCGCCTGCATTGGGGCGGCGGCACTCCGACGATCCTGAACGCTGAGCTGATCCGCGATCTGGCCGGCACCATCGCAGAGGCCATTCCCCTGGCGCCCCGGGCAGAGTTCTCGGTTGAAATCGACCCGAATGAGATCGGGGGCCGGCGGCTGGAGGCGCTGGCCGGGTCCGGCATGACCCATGCCACGGTCGGAGTTCAGGATTTCGACAGTACCATTCAGCAAGCGATTGGCCGCATCCAAAGCTTCGAGTCGACCCGGACGGCCATCGAACAGCTGCGCAGCCATGGGATTGCCGGCCTGAACGCCGATATCCTGTACGGGCTGCCGCATCAGACACCGGCAGGAATGACCGAAAGCGTGCAAAAGCTCGTTTCGCTGACCCCCGGCCGGGTGGCGGTTTACGGCTATGCCCATGTGCCCTGGATGGCCGGGCGGCAAAGCATGATCCGCTCGGACACTCTGCCAACGCCCGAAGCCCGGCTGCAGTTGTTTGAGACCGCCCGCCAGCTGTTCCTGTGGGACGGCTACCGGGAGGTCGGTATCGATCACTTTGCAAGGCCCGGTGACGGGCTGGCGGTGGCGCAGCGGACCGGGCGGCTGCGGCGTAGCTTCCAAGGCTATACAAATGACCCGGCGGAGGTGCTGATCGGGATCGGCGCCTCGGCAATTTCACGGTTTCCTCAGGGCTATGCGCAGAATGCGCCGGGCACATTGGCCTATATCCGTGCCATCCGCGACGGGCAATTCGCCACTGCCCGCGGCCATGGGTTCAGCGGCGAGGACCTCTTGCGGGCGCGGCTGATCGAGGCGCTGATGTGCGACTTCAGGATCAGCCGGGAAGAAATCCTGTCGCGCTTTGCCGTGCCTGCCGCAAGATTGGAAAGGATGTTCGCCGAGGCCGGCGCCGCCTTCCCTGGCATGCTGTCGGTGTCCGCCCAAGGCCTTGCCATCCGCGAGGAGGCCCGTCCGCTGACCCGGATGATCGCCCGCAGTTTTGACGCCTATGATCTCAGCACGGCTGCCCACAGTACAGTGGTTTGAAATCTCTCCCGGATTGCCAGTCTCTCCCGCCCGTCGACGCTGCGCCATATGGCACAGCGCTTCCGTTGGGCCAGGCTCAGCGCCAGCGGCGCTGAGCCTGGCCCAAGGCCGCCAAGGCACGTCCGGCATCAGCCGGGCGGGCCTGCGGGCGCGGGAGGTTTCCGCCTGTTTCGGGGGGGCAGATAGGTCAGCACCGCTGCCACAATGTTTCGCGCGCGAAACATTTGGTCAAAAGGGCTGCCGCAACTTGTGGGCGTTGCGCCGGCAGCGCGCGCATAAATGCTGCAAAGCCTGCCACAATGTTAACCAGGGGCGGGTTAACCCGCTGCCGCCAGCAGCCGGCGGGTGTAGTCTGCCTGCGGGTTTGTGAACAGCTCCTCGGCCGCACCGGTCTCCACCACGTCGCCCTGGTTCATCACCACCACCTTGTGCGACATCGCCCGCACCACGTTCAAATCGTGGCTGATGAACAGATAGGCCAGCCCGTAACGCGCCTGCAGGTCGCGCAGCAGTTCCACAATTTGCACCTGCACCGTCATGTCCAAGGCCGAGGTCGGCTCATCCAGCACCACCAGTTTCGGGCGCAGCACCATGGCGCGGGCAATGGCAATGCGCTGGCGCTGGCCACCGGAAAATTCATGCGGGTAGCGGTCCATCGCCGCCGGGTCCAGGCCGACCTCCTGCATCACCTCGGCCACCAGATCGCGAGGTTTGCGGTGCTGGTCGACCTTGTGGATCGCCAGCCCCTCGGAGATGATCTGAGCGCAGGTCATTCTCGGGCTGAGCGAGCCGAAGGGATCCTGGAACACGATCTGCATGTCTTTGCGTAAGCGCCGCAGATCCCGTGTGGACCATTTGCGCAGATCCTGGCCCTGGAAGGTGACCGCGCCCTCAGACGCGATCAGCCGCATGATGGCAAGTGCCAAGGTGGTTTTGCCCGACCCGCTCTCGCCGACAATGCCCAGGGTTTCGCCGGCCCGGATGGAGACAGACATCGGGTTCACCGCCTTCACATGGCCGACAGTGCGTTTCAAGAGGCCGCGCTGAATCGGGAACCAAACCTTGAGGTCCTGTGCAGCCACCAGTTCTTGGGCGCCCTCCGGCACCGGCGGCGGGGTGCCGGAGGGTTCCGCCGCCAGCAGTTTCCGGGTGTAGGGGTGCTGCGGATTGGCAAAGATCTCTGTCGCCGGGCCTTCCTCGACTATTTCACCGTCCTTCATCACGCAGACCCGGTCGGCGATGCGGCGCACGATGCCCAGGTCATGGGTGATGAACAACAGCCCCATGCCTTCGCTTTTCTTCAGATCCGCCAGAAGGTCCAGGATCTGCGCCTGGATTGTCACGTCCAGCGCCGTTGTGGGTTCGTCTGCGATCAGAATGTCGGGCTTGTTGGCCAGCGCCATGGCAATCATTACCCGCTGCCGCTGGCCGCCGGACAGCTGATGCGGATAAGCGCTGAGTCGGTTTTCCGCGTCGCGGATGCCGACCTTGTTCATCAGCTCCAGAATGCGGTCCCGCGCCGCACGGCCCGTCAGCCCCTGGTGCAGGGCGATGGATTCCTCCAGCTGGCGTTCGATGGTGTGCAGCGGGTTGAGCGAGGTCATCGGCTCCTGAAAGATGAAGCTGATGTCATTGCCACGCACGTCCATCAGGTGTTTTTCGCTGGCGCCGACCATTTCAGCGCCGTTGTAGGTAACCGAGCCGCTCACCATGGCGCTGTCGCCCAGCAGCGAGACCGTGGAGAGAGCCGAGACTGATTTACCGGAGCCGCTCTCGCCCACCAGCGCCACGGTCTCGCCGCGGCCCACCGAGAAAGAGACGCCGCGCACGGCCTGGGTCACCTTGCCGTCCTGTCGGAAGGAGACGCGGAGGTTCTGGACGTTCAGGAGGGGGGAAGAATCTGAATTGCCCATTTATTCTGCGTCTCCGTCAACACAATTCCCGCCCGGGTCGCTTGCAGCCCGGACCGCGCCTGCCTGCCCCCCGGCAGGCGCGTTTGCGCCCGCCCAGGCAGCCACGCCCCTAATGTTCCGCACACTCATGAAAACGTCTTTCTGGGGTCGAAGGCATCGCGCACGCCTTCAAAGATGAAGACCAGGAGCGACAGCATGATCGCAAAGGTGAAAAAGGCGGTGAAGGCCAGCCAGGGGGCCTCCAGGTTTTGCTTGGCCTGCAAGGTCAGCTCGCCCAGGGACGGCGCCGAAGACGGCAGGCCGAAGCCGAGGAAATCCAGCCCCGCCAGCGCCGAGATGGTGCCGGTCACGATAAAGGGCAGCATGGTCAGCGTTGCCACCATCGCGTTGGGCAGCATGTGGCGGAACATGATGGTCATGTTGCCGACCCCCAGCGCCTTGGCGGCGCGGACGTATTCCAGGTTGCGGGCGCGCAGGAATTCAGCCCGTACCACGCCGACCAGCGCAGTCCAGCCGAACAGGATCATCAGGAACACCAAGAGCCAGAAACCGCGCCCCAGAATCGCAAACATGATGATGATCACATAGAGCGTCGGGGTGGAGCTCCAAATTTCAATGATGCGCTGGAACACCAGGTCCAGCCAGCCGCCGAAAAAGCCCTGCACCGCACCGGCCAGGATGCCCAGCACGGTGGCAGCGCCGGTCACGATCAGGGTGAACAGGATCGACAAGCGGAAGCCGTGGATCACCCGGGCCAGCACGTCGCGTTTGGTGTCATCGGTGCCCAAAAGGTTCTGCCCGTTGGGTGGCAGCGGTGCGGCGCCGGGACGGTCAACGGTGGTGTTGAAACTGTAGGGGATCGGCGGCCAGAGGGTCCAGCCCTCCTTGAACCCCTCCGCAGTATAGGTGCCTGCTGCAATCTCCTCCAGGATGGTTTCGGGTTCGTCAAAGCAATCCTCAACCCCGCCGGAGCGGATCAGGCATTCCACCTCGGGGTCGCTGTAGATCGCCTCGGTCTGGAAATCACCGCCGAATTTGGTCTCCGGATAGAACTTGAACACCGGCGTATAAAGCTCGCCCCGGTAACTCGCCAGAATGGGTTTGTCGTTGGCGATGAACTCGGCGAACAGTGACAATGTGAACAGCACGGTGAACAGGATCAGCGACCAGAAGGCGCGCTTGTTCTTGCGGAAATTGCTCCAGCGGCGCTGGTTCAGGGGGGAAAGCGCCATCGGTCAGCCCTCCCGCTTGTCAAAGTCGATGCGCGGGTCGACCAGCACATACATCAGGTCCGAAACGATGCCGACAACCAGGCTCATCAGGCCGAAGATGAACAGGGTGCCGAAGATCACCGGATAGTCGCGCGCCACCGCGGCCTCAAACCCCAACCGCCCCAGACCATCAAGCGAGAAGATCGTCTCGATGATCAGCGAGCCGGAGAAGAACACGCCGATGAAAACCGAGGGAAAGCCGGCAATCACGATCAGCATCGCGTTGCGGAACACATGGCCATAAAGCACCCGGTTCTCGCTGAGGCCCTTGGCGCGGGCGGTCATCACGTATTGCTTCTTGATCTCGTCAAGGAAGGAATTCTTGGTCAGAAGCGTCAGCGTGGCAAAGGCGCCGATGGTTGAGGCCAGCACCGGCAGTGCGATGTGCCAGGCATAATCGCCGATCTTACCGATCAGGCTCAGCTGTTCCCAGTTGTCCGAGGTGAGGCCCCGGAGCGGGAAGATCTGCCAATAGGAGCCGCCGGCGAACAGCACCAGCAGCATGATGGCAAACAGGAACGACGGGATCGCATAGGCCGCGATGATGAAACCGCTGGTCCAGGTGTCAAAGCGCGAGCCGTCGCGCAGCGCCTTGCGGATGCCCATCGGGATTGAGATCATATAGGCGATCAGCGTGGACCACAGACCAAGCGAGATCGAGACCGGCATTTTCTCCAGCACCAGGTCGGTCACGTCGATCTTGCGGAAGTAGCTTTCACCGAAATCGAACCGGGCGTAGTTGCCAAGCATCGTCAGGAAGCGCTCCAGCGGCGGCTTATCAAGGCCGAACTGCTGCTGCAGTTCCTCGATCAGCTCGGGCGGCAGGCCCTGGCGGCCGGCGTAGTTTTCATTGGCGCTGATCGCCTCGGTGCCGGTGTCGCCACCACCGCCGGCAAAGCCTTCGAACACGTCGCCGCCGCCTTCCAGCTGGGCAATGATCTGCTCGACCGGGCCGCCGGGTACAAACTGCACCAGGGCAAAGTTCACCAGCAGGATGCCGAACAGCGTCGGGATCACCAAAAGCAGGCGTCTGAAGATATAGGCTGCCATGTCTCTGTCTTACCGCAGCGCGCCGGCGGCTTTGAGCTCGGCCTCGCGGGACGCATCAATCCACCACAGGTCCAGCATGCCGGTGTCATAGGGCGGCAAGTTGTCCGGCTGGCGGTACATGTCCCAATAGGCGATCCAGCTGTCATCCAGATACCAGGCCGGCACCATGAACCGCTTGGCGCGCAGCACCCGGTCCAGCGCGCGGGCATTGGCGCGCAGGTCATCTTGCGTCTTGGCGTTGACGATATTGCCGATCAGCGCATCCACCGCCGGGTCCGCCAGCCCTGCCGGGTTGAACACCGAATATTCATGCGCCTCGGAGCCGAAATACTGGTAAAGGCCGGTCGAAGGCTCCAGCGACATCCGGTAGGCTGAGGAGATCATGTCAAACTCCTTTTCCCGGCGGCGGCTGGTGTATTGCGCGTAATCGACCCGGTTCACCACCGCATCGACCCCCATGGTGCGCAGGTTGGTGGCATAGGGCTGCACGATGCGTTCAATGGTCGGGCTGTCGGCCAGAAACTCCAGCTTGAGCACGTCGCCGTCTGCATTGCGGCGCAACCCGTCATCGCCGACGGCCCAGCCGGCCTCATCCAGCAGCTTCATGGCGCGGCGCAGGTTCTTGCGGTCGCCGGGACGCGACGCCTTGGATGTGTGCGCCATCACCGGTTCCGACGTCAGCAGCGCAGGGTCGATCTGATCGCCAAGCGCCTCCAGAACTTCTTTCTCACGGCCCTCGGGCAGACCTTCCGCCTGCAGCGGCGAATCCTGCCAGAAGGAAGAGCGGTGGCGGAACAGCCCGTATTGCAGGCTTTCATTGGTCCATTCAAAGTTGAACGCTAGCTGCAGCGCCTCGCGGACGCGTATGTCCTGGAACTTGGGGCGCAGCAGGTTCATCACAAAGCCATTGGCGGATGGCACGTTGCCGTCGGGAAATTCGCCCTTGATCACCTGGCCCTTGTCCACCGCCGCAAAGTCATAAGATGTTGCCCAGCTTTTCGAGTTGTTCTCAGGGCGCAGGGTATAGACGCCGGCCTTGAAGCCCTCCATCGCGGCGATCGCGTCGCCGAAATACTCGATCCGGATGCGGTCATAGTTGTGTCGGCCGATGTTCACGTTCAGACCTGCGCCCCAATAATCCGGGTTGCGGCGGTAGGTGATGCGCTGGTTCACCTCGGCGCTTTCCAGCACATACGGGCCGGAGCCGATACCCGGATCCAGCCGCGGCTCATCCAGGCGGCGGTTTTCAGGGTCGGCCTCGAACCAGGCTTTGGAGAACACCGGCGTGCCGCCGACCTGGGTGATCATCGCCCGGCGGGGAAAATCCGGGGAGAAATGAAATTTAATCCGGTGCTGGTCCAGTGCTTCCGCCTTGGGGATGCGTTTGCGCACCGCCTCGGCATAAGATTTCAACCCTTGGTCCAACAGGATATTGTGGGAAAACACCACGTCATCAGCGGTGACCGGGCTGCCGTCAGAAAACGTCGCTTCGGGACGCAAGTTGAAGATCACCCAGTCCTGGCTTTCAGGATATTCCAGGCTTTCGGCGATCAGCCCGTAGTAGGAACCCGGTTCATCATAGGATTCCACCAGCAGGCTTTCGAACTGGTTCGAGGACAATGCCCCGGCACGGCCATTGCGGGTATAGGGGTTCATGCTGTCAAAGGTGCCAACGGCAGAGATCGACAATTCACCGCCCTTGGGGGCCTCAGGGTTCACGTAGTCGAAACGGGCAAAGCCTTGCGGGTATTTCAACTCGCCGAATTCGGCAAAACCATGCGCCTTGATGACAGTCTCTTCCGCCCTGACCAGCGTCGCCGCAGCCAATGCCAGGAAAAGCCCCAGTATCAGTAGCGGAGCCAGTGCCGCCGCAGCCTGCAGCGGAGTCGCCCTTTCTTTTGCGCGCACGCGCGCCGCGGCTCGAGCGGTGTTCATCTGCCATGACCTCCTTTGCCCGGAACTTCGGCCCGGATTTCTGCTGCCAAGCTAATGGCCGGGGGCGGTAACATTCAAGTTGAGATTAAGTGATATCCCCGGCTCTCTTGGCACAAAGCAGCCGAAAGGCACGCTTTTTCCAGGCGGCGCTTGCACGCAATAAAATTGCCTGCCAGCCTCGCATCACGATTGCGTTATATAACGAGGGAGTTTGCCGATGCCGAAGTCAATGAAACTTGCCGCCCTTGCGGTTGCCGGGGCTGCCGCGCTCAGCGCCTGTGCCCAGCAGGAAGAGGAAGTGGTCTACAGCAGCCCGGAAGAGGCGTATTGCGTGCAGACCGGCGGCAGTTATGTGCTGCGCAGCGGCAAAGCGGGCACTATCGGCGTCTGCATCCTGCCAGACGGCCAGGAGCGCGATGCGCTGGCCTATTACCGGGAAAACAACCCGGCCTAAGGCGGTCCGGTTCATACCCGCATCAAAAAAGCCGCTGCAAATCTGCAGCGGCTTTTTCAATTGGATAGCTTGGACAGAAGTCCGGATCAGCCGTCGAGGCTGTCCAGATAGGCGATGAGGTTCACCCGGTCATTTTGCTTTTTCAGGCCGGAGAACGACATGGTGGTGCCCGCGGCATAGGCCGACGGCTTGGCCAGGAAGGCGTCCAGTGCCTCGGCGGTCCAGTCGCCGTCCAGGCCGGTCAGGGCGCCCGAGTAGCCAAAGCCCGGGGCCGCTGCGATGTCGCGGCCGACAACGCCGTACAGATACGGGCCGGTCGAGTTGGCGCCGTCTTCCAGCTTGTGGCAGGCAGAGCATTTCTTGAAAACTTTGGCGCCTTTGGCAACGTCGGCAGAGGCCATCAGCTCTTCAAAGCTGACTTCCGGCTCATCGCTGGCTGCGGCATCAGCCGAGGCGACTTCGATCACATAGGCGGCCTCACCGTGGCTGTCCATGTGATACAGGCCGCTGGCGGCCCATTTGCCCAGCAGGAGAACCAGGAACGCGCCGCAGACGCCTGCGGTCGCTTTGGTAAGGGTCATTGTGTCAAACATGAATCGCGGGTCCATTTAGCTGTCTGCGTGGCTGTCTAAGGCTTCCCCTTCAAAGTGGCAAGGTATAGACAGCGCGACGAAACGCCCAATTCTTGAAGTTTTGCACGGGGAACACACCCATGAGCCGCAAAATCGCCATTCAGGGGGAGCTCGGCTCCTACAGCCACGAAGCCTGCCGCAATGCCCGGCGTGATCTGGAGGTGCTGCCTTGCCGCACCTTTGAAGACGTGATTGCAGCGGTCAAAAGCGGCGAAGCCGAACAGGCGATGCTGCCGGTGGAGAATTCCACCTACGGCCGGGTGGCCGATATTCACCGGCTGCTGCCGCACAGCGGGCTGCACATTATCGACGAGGCCTTTGTGCGGGTGCATATCAATGTGCTGGGGGTGCCGGGCGCCCGGCTGGAAGACATCCGCGAGGCGAAATCACATCTGGTGCTGCTGCCGCAATGCGGGACTTTTCTGCGCGAGCACAGCATCACCGGCCGGATCAGCCCCGACAACGCCCGCGCGGCGCGGGATGTGGCGGAAGCCGGAGATAAGCATGTGGCGGCGCTGGCCAGCGAATTGGCGGGCGAGATCTACGGGCTGGAGGTGCTGGCCCGCCATATCGAGGACAACGGCGACAACACCACCCGTTTCCTGATCATGTCGCCGGAGCCGGATTTCCGCCGCCGCGGCGCCCACAGCATGATCACCAGCTTTGTATTCCAGGTCCGCAACATTCCGGCGGCGCTTTACAAGGCGATGGGCGGATTTGCCACCAACGGCATCAACATGACCAAGCTGGAAAGCTATATGGTCGATGGATCCTTCACCGCGACGCAGTTTTATGCGGACATCGAAGGCCACCCGGAAGATCCCAATGTGCAGCTGGCAATGGATGAGCTGAGCTATTTCACCACCAATGTGGAAATCCTCGGCGTCTATCCCGCGAACAACGGCAGATTCTGAGGCACGAAACGGGGCGGGGCGGGGCGCTGCCCCTCTTGGCCTTACGGCCAATTCACCCCGGGGTATTTCAAACCAGAAAGAAGCGGCACCCCGCCGCGCGTCAGCGCGGCGCCCGGCCCAACGGCCGCGGAGCAATCTTTGATTGCGCCGGAGCGGGCGGGAGAACCACCTTGCAATTCTTCTGTGCGGGATAAAGTGAGAGGCTGGACATCGACCCAAGCGGGGCTCGTTGTGGCTGCTTCCTTCCGGATCTGACCAGGTTGGCGAGGCGCCTGCCCGCGCCAACCTCTCGAATCCCGATATAAGCGCCGCCGCCGGGAATGGCAAGTGCCCCGCCTGCCCTGCCTTCTGCGTTTTAAAGCTGCAGCTGCAATTCCAGAAAGCCGCCACTGCTGTGCCCTAGCGGTTCGGCCAGCCCGGCAGGCAGTTCCTCCAGATACCCGATGGCGCCCGGCCCGGTAACGGCAACCGCGCGGGAGCCGGGCACCGGCGCCAGTTGCCAGGGATAGGGTGCCTCTGCCAGCGGATCGGCGGGCAGCCGCCCGGCTATATAGTCGCGGATTGCCTGGCGGATCCGCATCGGCGGCAGCGGCAGTTCTTTGGCCTCGCGCAGCATGCTGAAGCTGCCGCCGCCGCTGACCCGGTAGCTGTTGGCCGCAACCGCAAAATGCTGGGCAGGCTCCACCGGCCGGCCGTTCCAGCACAGGTTCCGGATCCGCCGGGCGCTGGGATTGATCCGCACGCCCGCTGCCGAGAACCGTGGCGGCTGGACTGGGTCTATCTGATAACTCAGCCCGAAAATCACATCGAAATTATGCCCTGCCCGCTGCGGGTCGGCCAGCAGCTGCCCTGAGCTGCCCGGCGTGATCCGGCTGAACAGCCCTGCCGACATTTCCAGCCAGTCCAGCAGCTGAGCACCGGTGACCTCGACCACCCGCAACTCATTGGGGAAGACCTGCAGATCAGCGATATTGCGGGCACAGAGATCCCCGGCCGCAATGTCGGTATAAAAATGCGGCCCGGAGCGGCCACCGAATTTGCACGGTGCAACAGCCGACAGCAGCGGCAGGCTTTTTCCGGCGGCACTCTCAAGCAACGGCCGCACCGCAGCAGCCTGGGCGCTGCCCACCAGTGCCAGGCCGCGATCCGGCGCGAAGAAAGTAAAATAGGAATGCATCGCAACCGAGCTGTAGCCCGCGGGCTGGCGCATACGTTGCAAAGTGCGCGCGTGGTCTTCTGCCAGCGCCTCCGTAAAACCAGGGTCCTCCGGCACCAGCGGCTGGGCTGCCCCGGCTTCCCGGTGGCGGCCCGCCGGCTGCAGGCTGGCCGAGCCGCCGGCAGGCCGCCAGGCCCCGCTGTGATGCTCCAGTTTCAGCTTCAGAATACCCAGATGCGAGCCATGCGCTCCGGGCATCACGACGGGTTTGGCAAAGGGATGCGCGGCATCCGGCAGCGTCAGATGCGTGTGGCCGCCCACAACGGCATCAATTTCCGTCAGTGCGGCAAGCTGCTCCAGTTCATTTTCGCCGCGGCCCGCCCCGGCGTTACTGTCAATTCCCGTATGCGCCAGCGCCAGCACCAGATCGCAGCCCTGGGCCTTTAGCTGCCGGGCCTGGGCCGCGGCGGTTTCAACGATGCCGCCCGCGGCGAGTTGCTGCTGCAACGCCTTGCCGCACCAGATCAGGGTCTGCGGCGGCAGCACCGAAAACAGCCCGATCCGGACCGGTGGCAAACCGGGGCAGCCAGGCACCGCCCGCTCCAGCACCGCCCAGGGTACAAATGGCAGCCGAAGATCCGGCTGCCGCGCCGTCAGGCTTGAGCACAGCACCGGACATGGCACGTCTTTCAGGACGCCTGCCAGCGCCTCCAGGCCGAAATCAAAGTCATGATTGCCAAGACCAACGGCATCATATTTCAAAAACCGGAATGCGCGTGCCAAAGGATGGAGGCCTTTGGCGCCCGGCACGATGTCCCCCAGCGGCGACCCCTGGAAGCCGTCGCCGTTATCGACCAGAAGGCAGGCCGCGCCCAGGCGGTCAGCCTCAGCCCGCGCGCGGTTGATCAAGGTGGCAGCGCGGGACAGGCCGATAGCCCCGTCCGGGCGGTCGGCATAATAATCATGGCTCAGCAGATTGCAGTGCAGGTCCGTTGTGGCCAGCACGTGCAGCAGCCCGGTGGTGGCCCGGGATTGCGAGGTGCGCGCCCCGCTTGTCATGTCCGATATTCCGCTGACACTGCCTGCTGCTGCTCCTTCCCGCACCATTTAGTGCCGTTCTTGTTTTGCGGCTATTTGAATCAGCGTTTTAACGATTTGCAAAGAACCCTTTTTGCTGCATTTGATTTTTTCCTGCTGCCGAGGCTTCAAAGGGGCCGGCGCGCCCTGCCCAGCAGTGAAAAGCCGCAATTCCCGCCCGCCAGGTGTGGCGGTGCAGTGACAGGCAAGCGCAGATCGCTGCCGATTGCTGGCAACGCCTGCGGCACGCTGCCATGGATGGCGCTATTTCATCCATGGCACCCAAAAGAAACCGCAGCCAGCCAAAGGAGAGCCGCAATGAAACACGCAGAACAAGTGACATTCGGCGGCGGCGGGCTGGAGCGGGCGGCCCATCTGCGTACGGATACCGCAGCGCTGGAAGCGGCCTGGAACAGCGCGGAGGCCCAGGTGCTGCTGATGTGGCGCGGCAAGCCGCTGACCCGGCGCGAAACGGATGCGGATCTGCCTTGTGGGCTGGGCTGGACCGATCCGGCGCATCCGCTGGCCGCTGGCTGCAAGGATGCCGCATTGTTTCTTGGCCTGGCACCCGGCGGCGCGCCGTGCTTTGCCTGCGATATCAGCGGCTGGCAGCCCGAAGACCTGGATCAGGAAGCGCTCAGCAGTTTTGCCGATGCCAGCGAGCAGCAGCACCCTGATCTGCCCGCGTCCCAATTCTTTGCCGAGCTGCGCCGGGTGATGACCTGCCTCACACCACTGGAGGCGGAACTGGCCGCCACTGCCAAGGCGCTGCTGGCCTGGCACCGCAGCCACCGGTTTTGCGCAGCTTGCGGCGCGCCCAGCGATTTGGCGCAGGCAGGCTGGCAGCGGATCTGCCCCAGCTGCAAGGCACCGCATTTCCCGCGCACCGACCCGGTGGTGATCATGCTGATCACCCATGGCGATGCTGTGCTGATGGGCCGCTCGCCCGGCTGGCCGGAGGGGATGTATTCGCTGCTGGCAGGTTTTGTCGAACCGGGTGAGACGCTGGAAGCAGCCGTGCGCCGCGAAACATTTGAAGAAACCGGCGTGCAGGTCGGGCCGGTCAGCTACCTGTCGAGCCAGCCCTGGGCCTTTCCGATGTCGCTGATGTTCGGCTGCGCGGGCGAGGCGCTGAGCACGGAAATCACCATCGACCCGGCTGAGATCGAAGACGCGCTGTGGGTCAGCCGCCAGGACATGATGACGGTCTTTGCCGGCGAACACCCGGTTCTAAAGCCGTCACGTCAGGGGGCAATTGCGCATTTTCTGCTCAAGAACTGGCTTGCGGACACCCTGGACTAAATAGCATATTGCCGAAAACGGCGCGCCGGCACGGCAGCGCAACCAAAGCAGGCGCGCATGGAATTTCAAAGCAAAGAAGATATCGAAGCCCCGATTGCCGACGTCTTTGGCGCGGTCTCCGATTTCGGACTGCTGGAGCGCTCGGCCCTGCGGCGCGGCATCGACGTGCAGCGGACCGGCGACACCGCCCAACCGGAAAACGGCCTGGCCTGGAATATCGGCTTTCGGTTTCGCGGCAAGCAGCGCGATATCCGGCTGACGCTGGCGTCTTATACCCCGGTCACCGGGCTGGCGCTGACGGGCAGCGGCAGCGGCCTGGACGGCCAGCTTGAGGTTGAGCTGCTGGCGCTGTCGCCGCGGCGGACCCGGATGTCGGTGCAATTGAAACTGGCGCCGACCACCCTGACCGGCCGGCTGCTGGTGCAATCGCTGAAACTGGCCCGCAGCAACCTCACCCGCCGGTTCAAGCTGCGGCTGGCCGACTATGCCCGGATCACCGAGGAACGGCTGAACCGCACCGCCTGATCCCAAGGTTTGGCGGGGCGCCGTGCTATTGCGGCGGCAGCAGCCGCGGCCACAGGGCAGCATTGGCGCGGGCAAAGGCGCCCAGGTGGCCGATCTTCTGCACGCCCGCCTCCTGCGGCACCAGCACCGTCCGCCGCTGCGGCACATCGCCAAAGACGTCCCCCAGCCGCCAAACGGCCGCGGGCGGCACAACATCGTCATCCGCCATCGCATACAGATCCACCGGCACGCCGGTGCCTGCCCATTTGGGCCGCGGCAAGGCCAAGCCGGTTTCCGGCAAGTAGCCGCCGGGCGTGGTGCACCAGCGCCGCCACTGCCAGTAGACCCCGGCAGGCAAATCGGCCCCGAACCCCACCGCGCGCCCGGGCAGATAGCCCAAGGCACGGACCAATGGCGGCACATGGCCGAACCAGAAAGCCAGCGCCAGCGCGCGGTAGGGCCAGGGATGATCGTGGTGATGCACCAAGCCGCCCGCAACCACGATCATGCGGGCGACGTCCTTCAGGCCATCCTGCAGGGGCATCAGCATTGCCCCCAGCGAATGGCCGATCACCCACAACGGCACGCCCGCATAGTGCCGTTGCAGTTCGGCCCTGGCAGCTGGCTGATCCTCCAGCGCCCATTGAACCATTGTCACGTCGGAATGGCGCGGATGGCCCCGCGCCGAGTCTCCGAAATCCCGGTAGTCATAGGTCAGGCAGGCCATTTGCTGCTCTGCTGCCAGCCAGCGCGCGAAATGCCGGTAATAGCGCTGCGGCACCCCGGTTGCGCCATTCAGCACCACTGCTGCCCGCACCGGCCCCGCAGGGTGGTACAGCCGCCCGGCCAGCATGTGGGTGCCAGATGCAAACCGCAGGGCCTCCTCGCGGATAACCGCGGTATGTTCTGCGCTTTTGTCCAGCATGGCAGCCTCCTGAGCCGATTGATCTAGACCGATTGGTCTAATTCATCTCTGGACCAATCGGTCCAATGCTGTCAAGTTGCCGCCATGAATGACGTAACGACAGCCAAGGCAGGTGGGACCAGCCTGCCCCCAACCCGCGAGCGGCTGATCCGCGCCGCTGCCGGCCTGTTCCGCAACAAGGGCTACAGCGGCACCGGGCTGGCGGAACTGCTGGCTGAGGCGGGGGCGCCTAAGGGCTCGCTTTATCACCATTTCCCCAGTGGCAAATCCGACCTGGCCCTGGCCGCAGCGGATTGGGCGTCAGGGCAGATGCTGCTGCTGATTGACGCGTCCTTTGCCCCGGCGCCCACCTTCCGGGAGGGGGCCAAGACGGTCTGTTACAAACTGGCCAAGCTGTTTGACAAACAAGGCAAATGGAGCGGCTGCCCGGTTTCGGCTACCCTGTTCGAAGGGCCGGAGAACGAGGCGTTCCACCAGCACGCCGCGCATCTGTTCGAGGGCTGGATTACTGAAACCACCCGCCACGCCCGCCGCCTGGGCCTGCCCGAACCTGAGGCCCGCGCGGCGGCGGAGAATTTCTACATCCTGCTGCAGGGCGGCTGGCAGCTGGCCCGGGTGCGGCGCGACTCGGATGTGATCCGGGGACTGTATTTGCAGATGCAGAAAAACAATTGACGACTCGGGCACCTAACCGCTACCGCTTGTGCTGATGGTTCCCGTGCCACAGAATCTTGTGTCCGGGATGAAAAGGGAACACGGTGCGGCCTGCGCAAGCTGGCCCAGTCCGAGACTGCCCCCGCAACTGTAAGCGGCGAGCGACCCCGATAGAGCCACTGGCCCTCGAAACGAGGCCGGGAAGGATCGGGAAAGCATCGACCCGCAAGTCAGGAGACCTGCCATCAGACGTGTAACTCGAACCCGGGCGGGGTGTCCGGACAGGGTCTGATGGCTGCGGCGGCTGTGATCCGTCTTTCATCCGGTCTCTTGTCCCCATGACCCCCGTGCCACGCGCGGAGGGCGCAGATATGATGTGGACCGACCAGACGCATTTCTATGCGGCAACAGATTGCAAGTATTTGGGGCGCCCCTGCCCCGCGGCACAGCGGATGATCACCAAACTTGCCGAGGCGATGACCAAGGCAAAACCGCTGACGCAAGACGATTTCGAGATCACCGGCACCACCGCACTGGACGGCTGCCCGCGCAGCTGCCCGGCGCAGTTTGCCGCCGGCCATGACCGGATCCGGCTGTATTGCGGTGTGGGTGAAGAGGCGCCGCGCGAGGGGCTGGACCGCTTTGCCGATGCCATCCTCAGCCGCGACGGAACCGGTTTTGCCGCGTCAAAGCTGGACACCCGTCCCTGCGCGCTGATGGAGGCGCTGCCGAAAACGGTGAACGCGCGGGAAGCAGAACGGATGATGGCACTGTGATCCGCAACCCGAACGGGCTGGCGCGGTTCCCTGCGGCCCGAAACATATCCGGCTGACACAAATGTGTTCGGCATCAGACTGGCCCGTCCGCCGGATCGGCTCTAGGCAATTCCCGGTATTCAGACTTAATGCAAGGGGATTGCCAATGTTTAAGACCTTTCTGCCGGCCTGCGCTGTCATGAGTGCCTACGCAACATTTGCCGCCGCCGAACAGCCGCTGTCCACCGAGGAGATCATAGACCTGCTGACCGGGAAGACGATTGAAGGGCTGCATTTCGACAGCCATACCCGCCAGTATTTCTCGGAGTCCGGACTGACGCTCTGGATCAAGCAAGGCGACGCCGCCCCTTCGGAAGCACGTTATAAAATCGAAGACGGCCAGTACTGCTCCAGCTGGTCCGGATTATGGAACACACCGGAATGGGGCTGCTATGCCATTGTGAAAGATGCGGAGCAGGGGCTTTACTATTTTCATGGCGAAAACTTCCGGGCGCCTTTTATCATCGGTAGAGGTTTTGATCTGAGCTTCGACTAGCCCCAGTGGCGGCGCTGGTCACGGCCCGGCAGCCTGCGCACCGGCACAGGCCCAATCCAGCTGCTCCTCCGTCTCGACCGCGCAGGGCCGTACAGCGCGCAGCCGGGTCAGCGCCTGCGCCGGGGCTTCGCCGCATTCGATCATCAGCCGCAGCACCGCCATGCCGGAGCGCCCGCAGCCGCCCCTGCAATGCACCAGCACCCGGCCGCCGCCGGACAGTGCTTGCCGTGCGGACGTGCTGGCCGCCGCCCATTTTGCCGCCACAGCGGGCGGCGGCACCTGGAAATCCGGCACCGGCAGGTGCAGCCAGCGGCAGGCCATGCTTTGAATATCAATCCCTAGCCGCGGCACATCTGCGGCTGCGTGCTCGGCCTCGGTGGTCATTGAGATGACCAGCCCCGGCCTCCACTGATAGATCTGGATCAGGTCATTGCGGTAATCGCCTCCCGCCCCGGGCAGCGGGCATAGCGCCAGAATGCCGCCGCCTGCTGACAGCGCGTGGATGGTCAGGCCCGCCGGCGCCGCGCCGTCCTGCGCCGCAGGTTCCGGGATATCCTCAGATCGCATACCGCCTCCTTAGCCGCTGCGTTCCTGCATTTCCCCCGCAGTCCCCTGCCTTCGCAGCCTAAGCGTTAAGCGGGCAATCCCAAAGCTCTTTTGCGGCCCCGTGCCAGCCCCATCGGCGGTGGACGAACGGGCCGCGCTTCAATACCCTGCGCGCAACGCGAAACACCCCGCATCCCGAATCCGGCACGAGACATCATGAACGATACCCCCAGCGGCACTTCCGGCGCATCCGGCCAATCCCAATATCAGGTTCTGGCCCGCAAATACCGGCCCGAAACCTTTGCCGATCTGGTGGGGCAGGACGCCATGGTGCGGACGCTGAAAAACGCCTTTGCCGCTGACCGGATTGCCCAGGCCTTTATTATGACCGGCATCCGCGGCACCGGCAAAACCACCACCGCGCGGATTATCGCCAAGGGCATGAACTGCATTGGTGCGGACGGCCAGGGCGGCCCCACCACCGATCCGTGCGGCCAGTGCGAGCATTGCACCGCGATCATGGAAGGCCGCCATGTCGACGTGATGGAGATGGACGCGGCGTCGCGCACCGGCGTCAACGACATCCGCGAGATCATCGACAGCGTGCAGTACCGCGCCGCCTCGGCCCGCTACAAGATCTACATCATTGACGAAGTTCACATGCTGTCGACCAGCGCCTTCAATGCGCTGCTGAAGACGCTGGAGGAACCGCCCGCGCATGTGAAGTTCATCTTTGCCACCACCGAGATCCGCAAGGTGCCGGTGACGGTGCTGTCGCGCTGCCAGCGGTTTGATTTGCGCCGCATTGAACCCGAAGTGATGATCGCGCTGCTGCAAAAGATTGCCGGCGCTGAAAACGCCCGGATCGCCGAGGACGCGCTGGCGCTGATCACCCGCGCCGCCGAAGGTTCCGCCCGCGACGCTACCTCGCTGCTGGATCAGGCGATTTCCCATGGCGCGGGTGAAACCTCTGCCGATCAGGTGCGCGCTATGCTGGGTCTGGCCGACCGGGGCCGGGTGCTGGACCTGATGGACATGATCCTGCGCGGCGATGCGGCGGCTGCATTGACCGAACTCAGTGGCCAGTATGCCGAAGGCGCCGACCCGCTGGCGGTGCTGCGCGACCTGGCCGAGATCACCCATTGGGTCTCGGTGGTTAAGATCACGCCGGATGCCGCCGAGGACCCGACCGTCAGCCCGGATGAACGTGCCCGCGGCAGAGCGATGGCGGATGCGCTGGCGATGCGCGTCCTCACCCGCATGTGGCAGATGCTGCTGAAGGCGCTGGAGGAAGTCGCCGCAGCCCCCAATGCGATGATGGCCGCCGAGATGGCGGTGATCCGGCTGACCCATGTGGCCGACCTGCCCTCACCCGAAGAACTGATCCGTAAGCTGCAGGACACCCCGCCGCCGCCGCCGAATGGCCCTGGCGGCGGAGTGCCTATGCAGGGCATGGGCGGCCCGGCTCTGGGCGGCGGAGGCGGCAACGCGCCCGCCGGTTATGGCGGCCAACCTGGTCCCGCAGGCGGCGCGCCGGTGGCGCATGGCGGCGGCGGCACTATGGCGGCACTGGCGCCGCAGGTCAGCTCAGCACTGGCGCGCTATCCGTCCTTTGAACATGTGGTCGAGCTGATCCGCACCAACCGCGATGTGAAACTGCTGGTCGAGGTCGAGGGCGGCGTGCGCCTGGTCTCCTACCAGCCGGGACGGATCGAATTCACCCCGTCCTCGCAGGCGCCGCGCGATTTGGCGGCGCGGCTTGGCACGGCGCTGCAAAACTGGACCGGTGCGCGCTGGGTGGTCTCCATCGCGCCCGACGGCGACGCGGCCACCATTGCCGAAGTCCGAGACGCAGCTGAAAACGCCCTGCGCGAGAAAGCCGCCGCCCATCCGCTGGTGCAGGCGGTGCTGGAAAGCTTCCCCAAGGCAAAGATCAAACGCATCCGCACCGCGCAGGAGCTGGCCGCTGAAGTCGCCGCCGAGGCCCTGCCCGAGGTGGAGGATGAATGGGACCCGTTCGAGGACGGGTGACATAAGAAATCCAGGCCATCGCCTGACCTTGGGTGGGAGCGATAGCGCCATCCCAGGGGGAAGGTCAGGCGCTGCCCGGCCTGCCGTCCGGGCGGAAGGGTGCTAAACTCCGGCACCAAGGCAATCCTCCCCTTGTTTCACGCCCTCGCGGCCCGTATCTGTGCCCCGAACCGGAATCTCAGGAGATGACAGATGCTCAAAGGCCTCGGCGGCCTTGGCGATATGGCCAAGATGATGAAATCGGCACAGGAACTGCAGGGCAAAATGGCCCAGATGCAGGAGGAGCTGCACAATGTGATGGTGACGGGCGAGGCCGGCGCCGGTCTGGTCAAGGCCACGGCCTCCGCCAAGGGTGACCTCAAAGGCCTGGATATTGACCCGTCGATCTTCAATGGCGATGACAAGGAAGTGGTCGAGGACCTGATCCTGGCCGCGATCAAGGACGCCCAGGCCAAGGCTGCGGAAAAAGCGCAGGAAGAGATGGCCAAGCTGACCGAAAGCATGGGTCTGCCCAAGGACATCAAGCTGCCGTTCTAAGCGCTGCCAGCTTTACCGACCTAAAGGCGGCCCGTCAGGAGCCGCCTTTTTCTTTGCCTCGTTCAAGCTGTTTCCAACCGGAATTTCAGAAAACGCTGCCCCTCATGCAGCACTTCATCGGTCTGCACCGCGCCCAGCCGTGCCAGCGGCCGCAGATGGCGCCGCGTCGGCGGCAGCAGGAAAGTCACATAAGGGATGCGTGGATCGCGGCGGGCAAACGCCAGCGCTTGCCGGGCAATGGCCGGGCCCAGCCCAAAACAGCCGGGCCGCAATACCAGCCCGAAATCCCATTCCTCGCCCTCTTTCTGAAACCCGCCCCAGCCAAGATACCGGCCCTGCTGCACAAACGCCCAATGACCCAGGCCATCCCTTTGCCAGCAGTTCTCCTTGGAGGCAACAAAGGCTCTGGCAGTTTCTTCGTCCCAGGGGCCTGTCAGCAGCGGCATATGCTCTGCCATCCGCGGATCTGACATGTGGCGGGCAATCTCCAGCGGCGCGATCCCGGTCAGCCGGGCAAAACGCACCGGGTGTCGGGTGTTGTCCTGCCGTCCCATTGCCGCCCCTTTTCCTTCCTGCGCAAGATGTGCTGCAACAGATACGCCCTGCCGCCCGCCAACTCAATTGCCCTTACCCTGGCAGGTGCCGAGGCAAAACAAACCCCGAACATTTTGCAGCCCTGCCCTTGCGCTTTCCTGCTGCAATCAGCCTATATGGCAAAGCACACAAAGGCCCGGGGCATGATCAGAAATTCCACCAGCGATATCGAAGACCTGATTGCCCTGATGGCCAAGCTGCCAGGGCTCGGCCCGCGGTCCGCCCGCCGTGCGGTGCTGCATCTGATCCGCAAGCGGGCGCTGCTGCTGACACCCCTGGCCGATGTGATGACCGAGGTCGCCGCCACCGCGCGCGAATGCCTCAACTGCGGCAATATCGGCACCAGCGAGATCTGCCCGCTTTGCACCGACCCGGAACGCGCCAATGGCGAGCTGTGCGTGGTCGAGGATGTGGCCGACCTTTGGGCGATGGAGCGCTCAGGCGACTTCAAGGGCCGCTACCACGTGCTGGGCGGAACCCTGTCGGCGCTGGACGCGGTGGGTCCGGAAGATCTGCGTATCCCGCGGCTCGCGGACCGGGTTGCAACCGAAGGTATCAGCGAGGTGATCCTGGCGCTGAACGCCACCATCGACGGCCAGACCACGGCGCATTACATCGCCGACCAGCTGCAGGGGCAGGTCAGGCTCACCTCGCTGGCGCAGGGCGTGCCGATCGGCGGTGAGCTGGACTATCTGGATGACGGCACGATCTCTGCAGCGCTCAGGGCGCGGAAGGAAATCTGACGGTGCAGCCGGGCGCAAAATTCTTCAAAGAATTTTGGCCGGAAATTCGAATTTTCCGGAGCCACGCCCGCCTTTGATTTCAGCCGTAGAAACTCTTTAGCCCTTGCACCGCGCGGTCCAATGCGCCGTTATCCACATCTTTGTGCAGCACCATGCGGATGGCGCCGGAACTGCCGCCACCGATTACAACGCCCTCAGATGCCAAATGCATCCGCAACGCATCATTGCGCCCTTCCTTTGGCGTGAAGAACACCATGTTGGTGGCCAGGGAAACCTCTCCCGCCCCCAAACCGCGCAGCACATCCGCCAGTTCCGCCGCGCGGTCATGGTCCTGCGCCAGCCGCGCCACGTTGTGCTCCAGCGCGTAAAGCGCCGCCGCCGCCAGCACGCCTGCCTGCCGCATGCCGCCGCCCAGCATCTTGCGCCAGCGCCGCGCCTTGGCAATCAGGTCTGCAGGCCCCGCCAAAACCGACCCGGCCGGCGTGCCCAGCCCTTTGGAAAGGCAGATGGAGACCGTATCCATCAGCCCGGCCAGCGCCGCTTCCGAACACCCCAGCGCCACCGTCGCATTAAAGAACCGCGCGCCGTCCAGATGCACCGCCAGCCCCGCCGTCCGGCCCGCCGCCGCCGCCGCCGCCATATCCGCCAGGGGCACTGCAAGCCCATTATGGGTGTTCTCCAGCGACAGCAGACGGCTCACGGCCAGATGGCTGTCATCCGCCTTGACCGCCCCGGCAATCACCTCCGGGTCCAGCGCGCCATCGTCCCGCACCGGCACCGGGCACAGCGATATCCCGCCCAGCACCGAGGCCCCCGCGGCCTCATAGGCATAGACGTGATAACCCGCGCCCAGGATGATCTCCTCGCCGCGCTGGCAATGGGCCAAGAGGCCGGCCAGGTTGCTCATGGTGCCGGAGGGCAGGAACAGCGCCGCCTCCTTGCCAAGCCGCTCGGCCAGCACGGCCTCCAGCCGGTTCACCTGGGGATCTTCACCATAAACGTCATCGCCCAGCTCCGCCGCCTGGATCGCCCGCATCATGCCCGTATCGGGCCGCGTCAGCGTATCGCTGCGCAGATCGCAAAGGGCCGCATTGGCGCCCGCACCTGCCAATCCTGCGTATTGGCTCATTCCGTCACCTGATCATAGGCCAGCGCCGCCACGATATGCACCCGCCGGGTCTCGCCGCCGTTCAGCGCAGTGTGATAGCCGCGGGTATCGGTGAAATAGACCGAACCATCGGCCGGCAGATGCGTGACGTGATGATTCACGATGAACAATGAGCCGGGATTGGAGACCACCGGAATATGCAGCCGCGGCTCCGGGTCGCGGTGCCAGGAGTTGCAATTGTACAGCCCCTTGGACAGCACCCGCGTGCGCCCGATCGGAAACCGCTTGGCCAGCTCTGCGTGCACATGCTCGAAATAGGTGCCTGCGAATTTGGGATTGAATTCGGAAAAATCCACTTCCGGCACCAGATCCTCGCGCGGCTCTTCGACATAGCGGGTGTCGGCGCGCAGCCAGTAGCGGCCCGACAGGTCATTGGCGGTCCATTCGGTCTGGCCCGGCCGCTGGGTCAGCGGCAGCGCGGCAAAGCCCTGGTCCTGCAAGCCGCCCATAAAGGCCTCGCGCTTCAGGCACTCCTCCAGCGCTTCCTGCAGCTTTTCGATGTCAAACTTCAGCTCCAGCCGCTGGATGCCCGGTCCGGGCACAAACTCCGCCACTGATGCAGAATCCGGCATGGCGCCCATGGCCCTGGTGACAGCCTGCACATCGGCGTCGTTGATCTGCGGTTCAAAACTCATGTCGCGCGCTCCCATTCTTTGTGCTGATTGCAAGGGGTGATGCTTTGAATGCGATACTGGCAGGCCAAGAAGCCGGAAAAAAGCCGGGCTATTGCAATACATATTGCAAAAATTGCAACATATGGCAGAGTGCGGGCCATGCGCCGCAAGATCCCGCCCACCTCTGCCCTCCTGTGTTTCGAGGCTGCCGCCCGGGCCGGCAGCTTTGCCGGAGGAGCGCGGGAGATGAACCTGTCGCAAAGCGCCTTCAGCCGCCAGATCCAAAGCCTGGAGGTGCTGACCGGGCAAACCCTGTTCAAGCGTGAACGCCAGCGGGTGCAGCTCAGCGGTGCCGGACGGATGCTGCAGGAGGAGCTGGCACCGCAATTGGAAGCGCTGGAGGCCACCTTTTACCGCTTGCGCACCCGCGACAACCCATATGGCGCGCTCAATATAGGCACCTACCCGACACTGGGCAGCCGCTGGCTGATGCCGCGCCTAGCAACGCTGGCACAGGCGCAGCCGCGGCTGACAATCAATACCATCACCTATCTGGACAATAGCCAGGTGGACCCCAGCCTGGTGGATCTGGCCATCGTGCAGGGCGATCCGCCCTGGCCGGGCTTTCGCGCGGATCTGCTGATGCCAGAGACCCTGATTGCTGTTGCAGCACCGGATCTGCTGGATGGCCCGCTGCAATCCGCCGCCGGGCTTCTGGAATTTCCAGCCCTGCAGCACAGCACCCGGCCGCTTAGCTGGCAGATTTGGTTCGAGGATCAGACCGGGAGCCTTACCGCCTGTCCCACCGGGCCGTTGTTCAGCCAGTTCGAGATGCTGATCGACGCGGTGAAATACGGCCATGGCGTTGCCATTCTTCCGGAGCTGCTGGTGCGCCGGGAGCTGTCCGAGGGCACCCTGATCCAGGCCCATCCGCACCGCTGCACACCCGCCAGCGCCTATTATCTGCTGACACCCCAGGCCAAGACGGGCACCAGCCGGATCGAGCGGGTCCGCGACTGGCTGCTGCGTAACGCCAGCAGCCCTAGCGCAGGCTGACCAGCCATTGCCCGCAATAACCTGCAACAAAATGCAACATTTCTGCCGGGCGCTCCCCGCCGCGCACCAGCGCGGCGCCGGGCCCAAGGCGGCCAAGGGGCCCCGTCAGGGGCACATGCGGGCGCGGGAGCCTTCCGCCAGCGCCAAAGCCGCCCTTAGGTGAAAACCGCCTTATACAGCTTTTCCTTGGTAAACGGCTTGTCCAGCACCGGAACCCGGGACAGATCCGGAAACCCCGCCGCCACGGCGCTGATGGCAAAGCCGCTCATCATCACCGCCTTCAGCCCGGGCTGGATCTTGCGCAGGCCCGCCAGAGTCTCCCAGCCGCTGCGCCCCGGCATGCTCATGTCGATCACCGCGCCGTCAAACGGCCCTGCCGCCTGCAGCTGCGCCAGCGCCGCGTCATAGCCATCAGCCTGCAGCACGACGCAGCCGCGCAGCTGCAACAGCCCGGCCACTGCCCGGCGCACGGTTTCCTCGTCATCCACCACCAGGATCCGCCGGATCTCCGCACCGCGCCGCTGCGCCGGCGGCCCTGCCGGGCACGCTTCCGCCGCCGGCTCAGCGGTGCAGGCAGGAAAGTAAAAGCGGAAGGCACTGCCCTCGCCTTCGCGGCTTTCAACCGCCAGGCCGCCCCGATGGCGGCTGATGATCCCCAGCGCCGCGGCCAGGCCAAGGCCGCGTCCGCCGGGTTTGGTGGTAAAGAACGGGTCAAAAATCCGGGTCACGGTCTCGCGGCCCATGCCGCTGCCGGTATCGCGCACCTCCAGCAGCAGGCAAGCGCCGGCCGGCATGTTCCGCCCCTTCAGCAGCTTGCGCCGCTCTGCATCGCTCAGGCTGGTCTTGCGGGTGCTCACCGTGACCGTGCCCGCAGCCGGCCCGATCGCCTCGGCAGCATTGAAGACCAGGTTCAGCAACAACTGACCCACCTGAGACGAATCCATCTGCGCCGTCAGCGCCCCTTCTTCCATGTCAAGCACCACTTGTTTGCCCATCTTGCGCTCAACCGGGACCAGCGCCATGGTCTCCTGCACGATCCCGTTCAGATCACACGGCCCCTGCTCCCGGCTGCCGCCGCCCTTTGCGTAATTCAACAACTGCCGGACCAGCAAGGCAGAGGCCTGCAGCCCCTGCTCGACCACTTGCAGATGCCCTTGCGCCGGATGCGCGGCCTCCAGATGTGCCAGCGCCAGTTCGGCCCGGCCCTGCATCGAGGCCAGAAGGTTGTTGAAATCATGCGCGATGGTGCCCGCCAGCAACCCCAGGCTCTCGGTCTTGCGCTTGATCAGCAGCGCCTCTTCCGCCTGGGCGCGGCGCCTTTCGGCCTTGCGGCGGCGCAGCTCCAGCCCGATCCGCGCGGCAAACAGCGCGATCAGGTCGGTCTCCAGCTTGCGTTGCTTGATTTCCCGGTCGTGCTGCAGCGCAAAATGGCCGATCACCGTGCCATCCGCATCGGCCAGCGGGATGCCCAGGTAGGAATGCAGGTTCTGGCTGCGGAACTGCGCCTGCTCTGGAAACGCCTCCTGCAGCCCGTCCGGCACCAGGAATTTCTCCCGCCCCTTTAAAAACGCACAAGGGGTGCCGTCAAAAGGCACAACCGTGTCTTCCACCCCTTCCATCTGCTGACCTTCAAAGCAGCACGCCAGCACCCGGAAACACTCAGGCTTGTCGCCCAGGCATTCCGCAATGAAGGCCGAGCGCACCTTGAGCGCGCCCTGCAGCTGCGCGGCCAGCAGCCGGAACGCCTCACGCGGAGACGTGCCGCTTGGCCCTTCGGCCAGCACTGACAGCGTGGCCAGTGTCTGCAGCCCGGCGGTCTCGGCCCCTAGCCGGGGCGCGAACTGCTGCATTACAGATGCGATATGCTGCGCCAGCGCGCCGTCGATTTCATAGCGCCACGAGGCCTGGACCAGTCCGATCGCCTCGCCATCGGCGTTTTTCAGGGCGACCCCGACATAGCTTTGGATGCCTTCCTCGATGAACATCTCGTCATCCGGATACAGCTCCTGCACCCGGCAGGGAAAGACATGCGGATCGCCGCTCAGCACCACGTCATGGCACGGCGTCACGCAAGCCTCGTATTCGAAATCCCCCAGCTGCAGCCCGTCAAACCAGCTGGCCAGCACCTTGATGCGCTCGGTCTCCATGACCTTCAGCTCACCCACGGTGACCAGATCGGCCCCATAGGCCTGCGCCAGCTGATCCACAAATTCCTGGCAGAACTCCAGGCCGCTCAAACAGGCCAGTGTCTCCAGATCCAAGCGGCTGCTTTCCCCAAGCGCCGCGGCCCCTGCTGCGTCCATTGCTTGTACTCCTGCCATCCCTTTGCGGACAGGCCTGCAAGGCCGGACCGCTGGCAATACTCAGTAACACTCCGTTCCTTACACTTTTGAAAATGCCCCGGAACAAAAGGCCTTTCCCGCACCCTGGTCTTTGCGGGCAATCTGGAACACAACTGCCCCGCAACATCATGCTGCGCAAAACAGGGGTACATAGTCAACATATTGTAACGTAGAGAGTCAATTCTATCAGAAAAAGCCGCAAATCCTGAGTGAAGGATCTGCGGCTTTTTAATAAATTTCTTTAGCCGGCACCGCCGGGACGGATGGGATCAGAAGCGGGGATCTTCGTCGTCTTCCTCGTCGTCCCCGCCAGCGGGCAGGTTGAAGAAGCTGTCCGCGTCGGGGATTTCCTCTTCCTTCTTCCGGTCATCATCATTCAAACCGCCGCCCAGGGTAAAGGTTTCCAGCCCCTCGATCGCGCTTGGGATCTTCGGCTCGGCGTCCATCTCCAGCGACTGTTCGGTAGAGACCAGCTTGCGGCGCTCATCGTCGCTCATCACGCCGCCTTCGGCGGCTTTCTTGGCCGCCGCCTTCTGCACGACGGCATCCAGCTCGGACTGGCGGCACAGGCCCAGCGCCACCGGGTCGATCGGCTGCATGCTGGAGATGTTCCAATGGGTGCGCTCGCGGATCGACTGGATGGTCGGCTTGGTGGTTCCGACCAGCTTGGCGATCTGGCCATCGCTGAGTTCCGGGTGGAATTTAACCAGCCACAGGATCGAGTTCGGACGGTCCTGGCGCTTGGACAGCGGGGTATAGCGCGGGCCGCGGCGTTTTTCCTCGCCGGCGGCAGCCGGGTTGAACTTGAGCTTCAGCTTGTGCAGCGGGTTGGCTTGCGCCCTGTCGATCTCATCCTGGGTCAGCTGGTTGTTGGCCATCGGGTCGAACCCTTTGACGCCTGCGGCCACTTCGCCATCGGCGATGCCCTGGATTTCCAGCTCGTGCATGCCGACGAAATCGGCGATCTGCTTGAAGCTGATCGTGGTATTGTCCACCAGCCACACGGCGGTTGCCTTGGCCATCAACGGTTTTGCCATGCGCTCATCTCCTTAAAACACATCTTCCCCGCCGCCTGGATCAAGGCTGCCCCGCTTTCGGGGTCTGGTTTCCGTTGTCGGGGAACTTCAGGCCTGTATAGTCGGCTTCATTGCATAAGGAAAGAGGCCAATGCGCAAGTTATTGCTGGGGCTGGCGGCTGTTTTGGCCGGTTTTGCCACCCTTGCCGCAGCAGAGGGCGAGCCGGCCGGGGAGTTCGACTATTACGTGCTGGCGCTCAGCTGGTCGCCGAACTGGTGCGAGCAGGAAGGCGATGCACGCCGCGCAGAGCAATGCAAGGCGCGCTATGACTATGGCTGGACCCTGCACGGGCTATGGCCGCAATTCCATCGCGGCTGGCCCAGTTACTGCCGTTCCGCAGAGGCGCCGCCGAGCCGCCGCATGAGCCGCGAGATGGCGGATATCATGGGCAGCCCCGGCCTGGCCTGGCATCAGTGGAAGAAACACGGCACCTGTTCCGGCCTCAGCGCAAGGGCCTATTACACCCTGATGCGCGAAGCCTACCGGCGCGTGGTCCGCCCCGCCGTCTTTCGCAAGCTGGACAAGCCCGTGACCCTGCCCGCCGCCGTTGTTGAGGAAGCTTTTCTCAAGGAAAACCCAAGTCTGGCGCCGGACAGCCTGACCATCACCTGCCGCATCGGCGCCATCCAGGAAGCCCGCATCTGCCTGTCGAAAACACTGCAGCCGGTGCCTTGCGGGCGGGATGCAATCCGCGACTGCACGTTGAAAAACGCCCGCCTCGCGCCGGTGCGCTAAGATTGAGGGCGGGTACAGGGGCGCTGCCCCTCTTGGCCTAACGGCCAATTCACCCTGGGGTGTTTTTGACCAGAAAGAAGCAGAACCCGCGCCTTTGTCAGACCGCGTGATCCGCACAGCCGCCCCCCGGCCCCTTTGCCGGGAGTGCCCCTGCCCCGCTGCGCGCGCGGCAATAAATGGCCTGTGATCCACACTTCCCGGGGTTTTGTGCTAGTATAATGAAACGTGCCGCGCCCGGCCCTGCCTGAACGGCACTTCCGTTATGGTCAGCGAGGAGGAAGAAGCGCATGGCAAAGACAATCGGGAACCCGCTCAGCTGGCTTCTGCAGGGGGCAGAATCCACGGGGCAGCATATCGGCCAGACGGTCGAAGAGATGGGCAGCGACGGTGTCAAGGAACTGCCCAAGGCCTGCACCCTCACCATGGACGACATCATACATTCGCTGGCCGCCGGACTGGAGGACTTTGCCGCCTGCCGCAGCGATGCCATGTTCCTGGTGCTGTTTTATCCGCTGATCGGCATCACGCTGATCGTAATGAGCCTGTCGATGAATTTGCTGCCCCTGATCGTGCCGATGATCATGGGTTTTGCGATCCTTGGCCCGGTGGCCGCGGTTGGGCTTTATGAAATGTCTTCGCGCCGTGAAGCCGGGTTCGAGCCGCGCTGGATGGACGCCTTCGGCGTCATTCGCTCGCCTGCGTTTGGCGGCATTCTGGTGCTTGGGCTGTATCTGGCAGTGCTGTTCATTGTTTGGCTGGTGGCCGCTGACATGATCTACAGCCGCACCCTGGGGCCGGAACCGCCGGCCTCGATCCTGGGCTTTGCTGCGGAAGTGGTGACCACCCGCGAGGGCTGGATCATGGCCATTGCAGGCGGCATCACGGGCGCGGTCTTTGCCTTTGCCGCTTTGGCGATGAGCCTGGTGTCCTTTCCGCTGCTGCTGGACCGCCATGTGGGCCTGCCGGTGGCCGTGGCCACCTCAATCAAGGTGCTGCGCAAGAACCCGGTGATTTGCATGACTTGGGGTGTCATCGTTGGCACCGCGCTGGTGGTTGGCGCAATTCCCTTCCTGGCCGGGCTGATCATTGTCGTGCCGGTGCTGGGGCACGCGACCTGGCATTTGTACCGGCGCGCCGTGCAGTAAGGACATCCGCATATCAAAATGGGCCGGCAGATCTGCCGGCCCTTCTGTGTCAGGCACTCTGAAGTTTCAGCCCACTTTCAAAACAATCTTGCCGATATGGCCGGAGCTTTCCATCCGCGTGTGTGCAGCGGCGGCCTGCTCCAGTGCAAATTCGCTGTCCATCACCGGTGCCACCTTGCCAGCTTCGATCAAGGGCCAGACCGCTTCGCGCAGGTCCCCGGCAATCTGCGCCTTGGCCAGGTCGCTTTGCGGCCGCAGGGTCGAGCCGGTCAGGGTCAGCCGCTTGACCATCATCAGGGCAAAGTTCAGCTCTACCTTCGGCCCCTGCAGAAAGGCGATCTGCACCAGGCGGCCGTCTTCGGCCATTGCCTTCACATTGCGCGGGATATAGTCGCCGCCGACCATGTCGAGGACCAGATCAGCGCCGCCTTCACCCTTTAGAACCTTGACGAAATCCTCGTCGCGGTAGTTGATTGCGCGTTCGGCGCCGAGATCCAGGCAGGCCTGGCATTTCGCATCCGATCCGGCGGTGGAAAACACCCGCGCACCAAAGGCCTTGGCCAGCTGGATCGCCGTGGTGCCGATCCCGGAAGAGCCGCCATGCACCAGGAACCGCTCGCCCGCTTTCAGCCCGCCGCGGGTGAAGACATTGGACCAGACGGTGAAAAACGTCTCCGGCAGGCAGGCCGCCTGTTTCAGATCCAGTCCGGCAGGCACCGGCAGGCAATGGGCGGCTGGAGCAGCCACATATTCCGCATAGCCGCCGCCGGGCAGCAGCGCGCAGACCAGATCGCCCACGCGGATGCCGCTGACGCCTGCGCCCACAGCCATCACCTCGCCCGAGGCTTCCAGCCCCGGCAGGTCGCTGGCACCCTTGGGCGGATCATAGGCGCCCGCGCGCTGCAGCGCATCAGGCCGGTTCACCCCGGCATAGGCCACCTTGATCACTACTTCGCCGTGGCCCGGTTGCGGCACCGGGCGCTGGCAAGGCTGCAGCACTTCCGGCCCGCCGGGTTTGGTGATCTCCACCGCGCGCATCATCTCTGTCATGGCAATTCGTCCTCCTGATCCTTGCCCCTTGCCTAGCACCCGCCCGGGTGAGCGCAAACAGCAAAGGCGCCCTGCTAAGGCTGCTTTGCGGAATGCCCGGCCTGTTCCGCGGCGACTACCGTGAGGCACAGCCAAGAGGCTGGACGTTCCCGGGCCGCAACCGGTAAAGCCCAAAGCGCCAGGGCGCTGCGGCGCAGGATTGGATGCAGGCGCGCATGGAAGATCTTTTGCCGGCCGGATACTTCTATGTGGTCTTCACCCGGCCAGCCCGGACCGCCGGGATTGCTTATCAGAACAACGCAGCTTATTTGCATTCCCTGGCGTCACGCAGCCGTTCGGTTTGCTGATCAAGCGATGCAGCCCTGAACCGCAATCCCTATAGCACCGGAAACCTGCACGCGGTTTCCTCGTTGCCTGATTGTCGCCGCTGCAGCTCACGCTGACTGCAGCCGGAATTCTTAGACAGAGCTGGCCAAGGCCTTGGCAGGTTCCGGGCAACCGCGCAGGCCAAAGCAGCCTTTTGCAGACGGAGTCCCGAAATCCGCTTGGAGATTGCAAGCAGAAGCACAGACGCGCAATTGGCAACCCAACAGGCTGCCAATTGCGCAAGAAAAACGGGGCGCCGCAGGAGATCGCGTCAAGCGGGACGCCGATGAGGCTTACAGGAGCTTCGCCAGTGCGGATGCCCGGTTCATGTCAGTTTGCCGGTGCTGCAGTCAAATGCGGCCTTTGCGCCTGAGAGCTTGGGAGCGGCCTTGAAGATACTTTTGCACGCCGCGGTCAAGGCCTTGTTCGGGTCACCTTTGAAGTACTTGTTAGCGGTCCACTCTTTGCCAAGCTTGACATGGTATCCGGTGATTTTGGTCCCCTTCGGGTGGCCTGCCTTAAAGGCCTTGTCCAGCTTTCCCTTCGCCGCCTTCAGCGGCTTGTCGTCGATCTGAATATTCTCGGCAGGGCCGCTGCGGCAGGGCGTCGTCACGAAGTGGTACATCGTGCCGACCTGCTTGTTCTTGTCATAGGCCACCAGACAGATGCAGTCGCCCAGGCCCGAGGTCTCAAGCGGGTCCCATTTGTCGCTGTGTCCGAACCCGCCGATTTTAACGCTCACTTTTCCCATGAATAAGTCCCTCAGATTAGGTTTCTGAATTCACGTGATGCTGCTGGTTCCGGCTGCAAGATTCGAAAACTGGCCGGCATCCGCCGGAGCACAGCCTTCACACATGCTGAGCAGCACCCGCATCCGCATTGCGGCAGCAACTTCTGCATAGTGCGGCAGCGATTTAATTGGGGTTAATGGAACGGTGATCCGGCGGTTCACGGCCACCCGGCAAAGATGCAGTTTCCCAATGCAGATGATCAATACTGCACCGGGGGAGCAGCATGGAGCATGACACATTTGCGCAATGCGCTTCAGGCTGCCGAAAACCTTGCTTTCACTGTGCCACTCACCGCCGCGGGTTCAAAGAGCCCGGCAGGCCGTCGCGGCCCTTGGGCGGTTTGATCTGCTCGGCCAGCCAGTTCGGCCCCACCAGGAACGGCTTCAAAAGCGGATTTTTCTGCAGCCCGGCCTTCAGCTTCTCAAAATCCATCACATTGCCGATCCGGCGGTCAAGAAACTCCCACGTCGCCTGATGGCCCAGGCTGTCATCGCCCAGCCAAAACAGCACTGTGGCGGAATAGATCCCGGCCAGCGATGCGCGCTTGGTATACCAGTTCAGATCATCCGAGCCGTCGCCCAGCGTCTCCCAGATCAGATCGCAAGTGCCCCAGATCGCCTTGATCCCGTCGCCGGCATATTGCGGCAGTGTCAGCAGCGTTGTGCCGCGGCGCACCGCTTCCTTGTCATCCACGGCTTCCAGCCGGAACCGTACCGCCGCCGCCACTTTGTCGCGGAACCGCAGGCCGGACAGGTCCTCGGCGTCCAGCCGCGCCAGCATCCGCGAATCGCCGCGGGCGTGATAGGCCAGCGCCAGGTCCACCCCGCCGCGCGGGCAAACCGCATGGGCCAGCACTTCAGCCACCTGCACGTCCTCGCAGGCGGCCCGGAATGTCACCTCGGACCAGCCGTCAAACGGCACATGATTCAACGCCGCATCCAGCAGCTTTTCCTTGATATCGTCCTGCGCGCGATCCTGGTCGTCGGTCATTTCACCCTCCCGCTTTCAGCGTCCTGATACCCTACTAGACAAAATAGCCGGCCTTTGCTATACGGCCACTTCCTGCAATTTCCTTGCAACTCATACTTAGAAAGGTGGTGAAAACCACATGCAGGTTAGTGTTCGCGACAACAATGTCGATCAGGCGCTTCGTGCCCTGAAGAAAAAGCTGCAGCGTGAAGGCGTATTCCGCGAAATGAAGCTCAAGCAACATTTCGAGAAGCCGTCCGAGAAAAAAGCGCGCGAGAAAGCTGAAGCGATCCGCCGTGCCCGGAAACTGGCACGTAAGAAGCTCCAGCGCGAAGGTTTGCTCTAAGCAGCAGGCCGTCCGGCTTTGGACAGCACTGGGCCGGTCTTGCGACCAGCCGGAACTTAAGTTCAGACGACCCCCGCGGCTCTGCCTCGGGGGTTTGTCATTTCTGCCGCTTAAGAAAATGCCGTTTCTTAAGTGGATACACAGAAATACCGCAATTTTGCCCGAATTACATCTTTAGGGTGTATTTCGTTAATTTTCTCTGCTATACAGGGTATACGGCAGGGCAAATCTGATGCGTTTCCCTAAACACTGCCCCGCCGTCCGGGATTGGAACACCCGGTTCATTGAAACCCGGGGCAGGCCGCGTCTCCCCCCCCAAACGAACCGGCGCCTGTCTTGGTCCCTGCAAACAAGACATTGCCTCTCCGGGTTTTCAGTATTGCCGGGCACCGACAGCTTCCCCCCGACGGTGCCCGGCCCCCCCCTTTCTTCGGCTGATTTTGCGGCACAAACCTGTCTCCTGACGGCAGCTGCCCCCCGAATCCTGCGCTGCCCGGCCCGTTGCCCCGCAGCAGGATTGCGCCGATGCCCTGCCAGCAGTTGCACAGCGCTGCCCGCGGCCGCCGCGCGCGCAGGAATCCGCGTATCCGCCCCCATGCGACGGGCAGAGCTTTGCCGCAATTCCGCTGCTGCACCTTCCGGCCCTTTCGGCGCCTTAAATTTCCGTTAACCGAAGAGAGCACCGCCGCACAGCCGGCACACTCACGGAGCAGTTACAGATGTCACAGGCAAGCCAACTCGAGCGCCAGATGCTCGACCTGATCAACGCCGAGCGCACGTCGCGCGGGCTCAACCCGGTCCAGCTGGAGCTGCGCCTGAACGATTCGGCCGAAGACCACAGCGAATGGATGCTGCAGCAGGATGTCTTCTCCCACACCGGCTCTGGCGGCTCCAGCGCCGGCGACCGGATGAAAGATGCCGGCTTTCAGTTCTCCGGCAGCTGGACCTGGGCCGAGAACATCGCCTGGCAAAGCGAACGCGGCGCCGCCGGGCTGGCCGACGATGTCGTCAACCTGCACGAATCGCTGATGAACAGCCCCGGTCACCGCGCCAACATCCTCAACGCAAATGTCGAGGTGATCGGCATCGGCATCGAACAGGGCAATTTCAACGGCTGGGATGCGGTGATGGTCACCCAGAACTTCGCCCGCACCAGCGCGGACCTGCAGCTGGATTCCGGGTCCGGCGGCGGCAATGGCGGAGGCTCCGGCGGCAATACCGGCACTGGCGCCACCTCCGGAAACGATGCCCTGACCCTCGGCAGCGCCGGCAGCCTGGATGGTCTCGGCGGCAATGACACGCTGACCGGCAGCAGCGGCCAGGACCGCCTCGACGGCAGCGAAGGCCGGGATAAGCTGAACGGCAAGGCCGGCGGCGACGAATTGAACGGCGGCTCAGGCAACGACACGCTGCGCGGCAACAACGGCGCGGATGAGCTGAACGGCGGCAGCGGCAAGGACAAACTGTTCGGCGGTCGCGGCAAAGACACCCTGGACGGCGGCAGCGGCAACGACAAGCTGGCCGGCAAGGGCGGCGGCGACCTCTTCATCTTCAGCGGCGGCGATGACACTGTGAGTGATTTCAACCCGGATGCCAGCGGCGAGCGCATTGATCTGGGCGCGGCGACAGGTATCACCGGCTTCAGCGACCTGATGACCAATCACACCAGCCAGACCAATGCCGGCCTGCTGATCAGCGACAGCGATGGCGACAGCCTGCTGCTCAGCGGCATCACAGAGCAGGAGCTTCAGGCCAGCGACTTCCTGTTCTGATCCTCGCCGGGCAACCGTGGAAAGGGCGCGCCTTGGTGCGCCCTTTTGCAATTTCAACGCCGGGAGCCAGGCCCTTAACTGGCCTCAATAGATCTTGGGCACATACAATTCATCCGGCAGCACCTGGCGCTCGTAGTCGGGATTGTACTTGCGGTCTGGCAGGTCCACCTTTTCGTGCGGCACCTCCTCATAGGGGATCTTGGTCAAAAGGTGTTCGATGCAATTCAGCCGTTCACGTTTTTTGTCATTACCTTCAACGATGTACCAGGGTGCCTCAGGGATGTTGGTGCGCTTGAACATCTCTTCCTTGGCCTTGGTATACTGTTCCCAGCGGATCCGGCTTTCCAGATCCATCGGCGACAGTTTCCACTGCTTCATCGGATCATGGATGCGCATCATGAACCGCAGCTGCTGTTCCTCGTCAGTGATCGAGAACCAGTATTTCAGCAGGATAATGCCCGACCGCACCAGCATCCGTTCAAATTCCGGAACGTCCTGAAAGAACTGATCAACCTGGTCGTCGCTGGCAAAGCCCATCACCCGCTCGACGCCCGCCCGGTTGTACCAGGAGCGGTCGAACAGAACGATCTCGCCCCCCGCCGGCAGATGCGGCACATAGCGCTGAAAATACCATTGGCTTTGCTCGCGGCGGTTCGGCGCCGGCAGCGCCACTACTCGCGCAACCCGCGGGTCCAGCCGCTGGGTGATCCGCTTGATCACCCCGCCTTTGCCCGCCGCGTCGCGGCCTTCGAACAGAATGCAAACCTTGGCACCCGAGTTCTGCACCCAGTCCTGGACCTTGATCAGCTCTGCCTGCAATCGCAAAAGGTTGCGGAAATAGATTTGCCGGTCGAGCATTTCCGGGTGCTGTTCGCGGTAGATCTTGCGGATCTCCTGGCTCAGCATCGGTTCCGAGAATTCAATCTCGATATCCTCGTCCAGCGTGTCCTGCAGCTCCGCTTCCAGCCAGTCCAGGGATGCGGTTTCAAATTCGCGGGTCACGGGCAGGGTTCCTTCCTTGTCAGGTCGTGCAAACGCCGCCTTATACGGGCGGCATGCGACTGTTTGATGTCACGCGGCCGGGGCGGCAGCAGACAGCAGTCGCCGCAGCACCGGCGGCAATCATGCGGCCCCGGCTGCGCCTTCCCCCAAGGCAACCGGAATTTCCACCGGGGTTCAAGCGCAAAAGCCCCGGACCCGGCCATCAGCATCAAAGCTGCATTAAACCGGCAGCGCCGTGGTCTTGAACACCGTGCGCAGCGCAAAACTCGATTGCATCTGCGCCACCCCCGGCAGCCGCGCCAGATGCTGGCGGTGGATGCGGGCGAAGTCCTCGGTGTTTTCCGCCACAACCTTAAGGATGTAATCCGCCGTACCCGCCATCAGGTGGCATTCCAGCACATCCGGTATCCGCGACACCGCTTTTTCAAACGCGTCCAGCACCTCATCCGCTTGGCCGGACAGGGTGATCTCGACAAACACCGTGGTCGGCACGTTCATCTTGCGCGCATCCAGCAGCGCAACATAATCACGGATATACCCGTCAGCCTCCAGCCGCTGCACCCGCCGGTGGCAGGCCGAGGCTGACAGGTTCACCCGCTCCGACAGGTCGGCGTTGGAGATGCGGCCCTGCTTTTGCAGCACCGAGAGAATGCGACGATCTGTTTCGTCCAGAGCCATTTTGCGAAGATCCTTGCTTTATTTCACCTTTATACGCGAAGAATCTTCGAAAGGTATGTTTTTCTTCCGCCCAAAAAAGAAGCACATTTTGCAGACACTGCGGCAAAATGCCCGTAGAGAGTTTTGAGGAGATACTCACATGAAAATCGGCTGCCCCTCCGAGATTAAACCCCAGGAATTCCGTGTTGGCATGACCCCGGATGCTGCCCGCGAAGCGGTGTTCCACGGCCACGGCGTTGTGATCCAGAAAGGCGCCGGCCTGGGCGCCGGCTTCACCGACGAGGACTATGTCTCCGCCGGTGCGGTGATCCTCGACACCGCCGAGGAAATCTTTGCCACCGCCGACATGATCGTCAAGGTGAAGGAACCCCAGGCGGTTGAGCGCAAGATGCTGCGCGAAGGCCAGCTGCTGTTCACCTACCTGCACCTGGCCCCCGATCCGGAGCAGACCCACGACCTGCTCGAATCCGGTTGCACCGCGATTGCCTATGAAACCGTGACCGACGACCGCGGCGGCCTGCCGCTGCTGGCGCCGATGTCCGAAGTGGCCGGCCGTCTGGCCCCGCAAGTGGGCGCCTACACCCTGCAAAAGGCCAACGGCGGCCGCGGTGTGCTGATGGGCGGCGTGCCCGGCGTGGCCCCGGCCAAGGTTGTGGTGATCGGCGGCGGCGTCGTCGGAACCCACGCGGCCAAGATCGCAGCCGGCATGGGCGCGGATGTCACCATCCTGGACCGTTCGCTGACCCGCCTGAAGTACCTGGACGACGTGTTCGGCCGCACTTTCAAGAACCAGTACTCCACCGCCGGCGCCACCGCCGAACTGGTGCGCGACGCCGACATGGTGATCGGTGCGGTGCTGATCCCCGGTGCTGCGGCGCCGAAACTGGTGTCCCGTGCCCAGCTTGGCGAAATGAAGCCGGGTGCGGTGCTGGTGGACGTCGCCATCGACCAGGGCGGCTGCTTTGAGACCTCCAAGGCGACCACCCACGCCGATCCGATCTATGAGGTCGACGGCATCATGCACTACTGCGTGGCCAACATGCCGGGTGCCGTGGCGCGCACCTCGACCCAGGCACTGGGCAACGCGACCCTGCCCTTCATGCTGAACCTGGCCAACAAGGGCTGGCGCAAGGCCTGCGAGGACGACCCGCACCTGCTGAACGGCCTGAACGTTCATGCAGGCCAGCTGACCTATTACGCAGTTGGCGAAGCTCTGGGCATGGATGTGCTGTCGCCGAAGCTGGCGCTGAAGCAGTAAGCAAAGCGTTTCCAGATCACTGATTTGAGGAAAGCCCCGCCGGATTGGCGGGGCTTTTCCAATACCCGGGAAGGAATTTCTCATCTTGCTGGACCCGGGCGGCAACCATGCATCAGCTCTGGGACCTGCAGCGCAGCGCTGTTTCTCCGGTGACCGGAAGCGAAACCATCTGAGCCAGGCACCGCGCAGATACTGCCGTCCGCATAGCGGGAAATGCTCCCAACTCCAGCGGCAACGACAACGACAACGACAACGACAACGACAACGACAACGACAACGGCAAGGATGTCTTGCGCGGCAACAAGGGCAAAGACACGCTCGATGGCGGTGGCGGCGCCGACCTGTTTATCTTCAAGAGGGGCGACGGCCACGATACGATCCGCAACTTTGACGCAAGCGAAGACCTGATCAGGATTTACCGCGGTGCGTCCAAATTCTCCGATCTGGAGATCAGCGACACCGGCAAAGACGTCGATATCAGGTTTGCAGATGTTTCTATCACCCTTCGCAACTTTGACGCGGACGATGTGACTGCTGATTTGTTTGTTTTCTGAAACCAGGGCAAGGCGGGGGCGCTGAACCCCAGCTCCTCCTCTGTGCCGGCTGACTGTTCTCGGGCGCGCGTCCGCACCATCCTGCGGCTCGCGGCCTGCCTCCCCCAAAGGTTGAGCCTTTGCCGCCCGATCTTTCCCCGCTGCACCCTATTGCCTCAGCACGCCTCATCCACGACATTCGGGCACAGTTAGGGAAACCGGTTGGGACTGCGGACATGGAACAGATGATTGAACAGGCGGGGGCCTACTGGCCCCTGTTGGTGAGCGGCGCCAAAGCGCTGGTGGTGCTGATCCTCGGCTGGATCGCTGCCGGCTGGATCAGCGGCGCGGTGCGCCGCCGCATCAACAAGACCCCGCAGATCGACCCGACATTGGGAAATTTCGCCGCCAGCGTCGTGCGCTGGGTGCTGCTGCTTGTGGTGCTGGTCGCCGTCCTAGGCATCTTCGGCATCGAGGCCACCAGCCTGGTCGCCATGCTGGGTGCGGCGACCCTGGCGATCGGCCTGGCACTGCAGGGCACGCTCAGCGATCTGGCCGCCGGTTTCATGCTGATCCTGTTCCGCCCCTACAAGATCGGCCAGTATGTCGATATCGGCGGCACCTCCGGCACGGTGAAGGATCTGAATCTGTTCATCACAGAACTGGCCACGCCGGACAATGTGCAAATCATCGTCCCGAACGGCCAGGCCTGGGGCGCGGTCATCACCAATTTCTCGCATCACGACACCCGCCGCGTCGACATGGTGTTCGGCATCGACTACGGCGACAGCGCTGATGCTGCCAAGGCGATCATCCTCGAACAGGCCGCCGCCGACGCGCGGGTGATGCAAGATCCTGAACCTTGGGTGCGGGTGACCAATCTGGGGGACAGTTCCGTCGATCTGACGGCCCGTGTCTGGTGTGAAGCGGCGGATTACTGGGAAGTGAAATTTGCTCTGACACAGGGTGTGAAAGAGGCTTTCGACGCCAAGGGCATTTCTATTCCTTATCCGCATTCTGTGGAAATCAAGAAGGAGGGCTGAGGCGTTCCCGCCCGTCTTCGGCCCCGGCGGGCCTCATCCCGTTGGGCCTGGCACCCCGCCTTTGGCGGGGCGTTTGTGCGCTGCAGCCCGGCTGGGCGCCCGGGGCCCTAGCCTGTCCGCGCCGCTTGCGCGGCCCGTGCCGCGGCCAGCTGGGCCCGCGCGGCGCGGGCGCGGTCTTGCAATCTGTCTTCCGGCTCGGCGGGCGGCCAGCCGCACAGAACAGTATACCCGTCCGCATCGGCAAAGGCCCATTGCGCGGCCAGCAGCTGATAGCTCTTGACCTCCCAGCCGGAGGCATCGCGATCAAAACGCAGCCGCCAGGTGCCGCGCACCTGGACTGGCAGCCGCAGCCGCCGGATACTGTTCATCGCCTCGTGGCCATGCATCGCCGTACGCACCCCCTGCACCCGCAGCTTCTTCATTTGCGTCACCAGCCCTGCCGCTTCACGCATCCGGCGCCCGGCAAAGATCACCTCGATCTCCGCATCCGGCTGAACAATCCCCTTCACCACCAGATCCCCGCGGTTGTTCCGGCTAAACACCGGCACCAGCTCCAACGGGACATCGCGCACCTCGCGCTTGAACAGGCCCGCATCCTCAATCAGCGGAGTAATTTGCAAAATAGGTTTGCGGCGGTTCGTCATGTAGTCTTCCCAAGCCCCGCGCCCGTTGGAGCGCAGTACTTTACGTAAAGTCGTCGTGCGTTAAGAGACCAATTAGGCCACTCGGCGTTAATGAACCGTTGAGGGGCGCTGTAAATCGCAAAATCGGCGTAAAAAATCCCGGCAAGGTTACACCGGATTCTGCAATGGGAACTGACACCGGCGGCACACGGCCTGCACCGCGCAACGCGCGGTGCCGTGCCCAACGCTGCAATGCGCTTCCTCTGGAAGCGCTTTCAGGGGCGGGAGCCTTACGCTGCCGTGCCAGGCTGCCCGGTCTTGCGCGCCATCACCAGCGACATGCCGCCGCGGTACTGGACCTTCTGGCGAAATTCATACCCGGTCTTCGCGGCCAGTTTTTGTGACGCCGTGTTCTCCGGGTCCAGCAGGCAAACCGTTTCCGGCCAAAGACCTGCGGTGTCCGCCCAGGCATGGGTCCGCAGCACCGCCTCTGCCGCGATCCCCTGCCCCTGAGCTTCCGGCGCCAGCACCCAGCTTGCCTCAACCGCATCCCCCAACAGCGGGTCGCACTGGCGCGGCGTGACGAAGAACCCCGTCTCGCCCAGATACCGGCCGCTGCCGCGCTCTGTGATCACCCAGACCCCAAACCCCATCGCCTGCCAGTGGCCGTGATGAAACATCAGTTTGGCCCAGGCCCCCTCCGGGGTCACGGCTTCGGGCTGGATAAAGCGTACGGTGTCAGGGTTTGCCCACAGGGCAGCCACATCGGCAAAATCCTGCACCCGGTGCGGGCGCAGGATCAGCCGGTCCGTCTCCAGAACCGGGGGTGTCATGCAGGCAGTTTGCCCGTCAGCACATAAGCGAGGATTTCAACGACCTGGCGCGGTTCTTCAGCCACCGCCAGCGCTGCTGCGTGGACCTCTTTCAATGCGTGCTGATGCTCCGGCGGGCTAAGGACAATGACCGACTTGCCAAGCGCTGCGGCATAGCCCGCATCAAAGGCCGCGTTCCACTGTTTATACTTGTCGCCAAAGCGCACAACCACCACATCGGCGTCGGCAATCCCTTTGCGGGTACGGATCGCGTTGACCATCGCACCCTTGTGGTCATGCCAGTATTTATTGTCCTCGGCACCCAGCACCGCCACACCGCAATCATCGCTGGCACCATGATCGGTCACCGGCGCGCTGAAACTGACCTCCAGCCCTTTTGCGCCTGCGATGATCTGTTCCCGCCAGTCGGTGTGAATCTCGCCTGAGAGATAAACCTTCAATGCCACGTTCTGTCCTTTCCTGCGCCAGCCTGCGGGGCCGCGGCCAAAGCAGCCATGACCTCTGCGTCGCTGGTTTGCGTAAAATCCCTGTAGTGCACGCCGACAGCCCGGAATTCCTCCGGACTCAGTAAGCAGATCACAGTATCCACCAGCGGACGCAATTCGTCCACCGCTTCCGGCGGCGCCACAGGGACGGCTAAAATAACGCTGGCCGGTCCGCGTTCCATAAGCCAGATATGCGCCGCCATGAAGGTCGCTCCGGTGGCAATGCCGTCATCCACCACGATCGCCGTGCGCCCGGCCAGCTCCACCGGCGCCCGCCCGCGCAGATACCGGGCGCGGCGGGCGGCATTCTCCTCCCGCGCCTGCGCAACCTGGGCTGCAAAATCCTCGGGCCTCAGGCCCGCAATCTGCAGCAATGCGTTATTAAAAATGGGATTGCTGCCCTCCGCCAGCGCGCCGGCCGCCAGCTCCGGATTGGACGGCATGCCGATTTTGCGCACCAAAAGCAGGTCCATCGGCGCCTGCAAGGCCTGCGCAATGGGCAGCGCAACAGGCGCCCCGCCCCGCGGCAGCGCCAGCACCACAGGGTCCTTCACCGGCAGTTCAGCCAAATGGCCGGCCAGCTGAAGCCCGGCGGATATCCGGTCCTCGAACATATAGGCCTCCGCCTTGTAACCTAGGGCTGGCAGGCGAAAGGCAAAGGATCAGCGCCGCCGCGCCACCAAATAGCGGCCTGGCGTGTCCGCCGGGTAGTTGCCGGTCTCAATGATGTCGAACCCGGCCCGCTGCACTGCGGCCTCCAGGGTGCGGATGTCGATGAAATCCACATAGCTGGGCGCATAACCCACAAGCCGCATCAGCGGAATCGCCACCTGAAACATCCGGTACTTCCAGCTGCCCCGCATCTCTCCCAGGCAGGGGGTTTTGGAGATGAACAGCCCGCCGGGTGCCAACCGCGCTGCCACACCATTCAGAACAGCCTCCAGATCCGGCAGCAGATGCAGCAGGTTATGCGCCAGCACCGCATCAAACGGGCCCTCCGGCGCCTCGCCAGCGCTGCTGCATTGAAACTCCACATTGCTGGCGCCAGCGTCCCACGCGCGCTCGCGGCCCACCTCCAGCATTGCTTCCGACAGATCGGTTGCAGTGATTTTGGAGACGTTGCGCGCCAGCTCAATCGCGGTGGAACCGGTGCCGCAGCCCAGTTCAAGCACGCTGTCCTCCGGTTTCAAATAAGACCGGGTCCGTTCCAGCGCATAGCGGTAAGCATCTTCGTCGCGGATCGCTGATTTGGCGTATTTCGGGGCGACCTTGTTCCAAAATCGGGCGTCGGCTGTCATCGCGGATCTCCTTGGTTGCCGGAACCCTACCCATGCAGGAACCACAGATAAATTGCCGAAATTCGCAAGTTCGTTATACATATTTGCATGAACAGCCCTGACTGGAACCACATTCGCGCCTTCCTCGCCACCGCTGAAACCGGCTCGCTGTCGGCGGCAGCACGTCGGCTCGGCCTCACCCAGCCTACGTTGTCGCGCCAGGTTGCAGCCCTTGAAGGCGAGCTGGGCGTGCTGCTGTTCGAACGCCTGGGCCGCACCCTGGCCCTGACCGAGGCGGGGCACGAGCTGCACTCCCACAGCCGCAAGATGGGAGCGGCAGCCGATGGCTTGTGTCTGGCCGCCACCGGCCAGGCGCAATCTATCGACGGCACGGTGCGGATCACCGCCTCGGATGTGATGTCCGCCCATGTGCTGCCGCCGGTGCTGCACCAGCTGCGCCAGCGCGCGCCCCGGCTCACCATCGACGTGGTGGCCGCCAATGATATCCGCGACCTGATGCGGCGCGAAGCCGATATCGCCATCCGCCACGTCCGCCCCGAACAGCCCGAGCTGATCGCCCGTCTGGTGCAGGAAGCCACCGCCCACTTCTATGCCGCCGCCAGCTATCTGGAACGGCGCGGTCGCCCTGCATCAGCGGCAGAGCTGGCAGATCATGATTTCGTGGGCTTTGCCGATGTGGAGCGCTCCATCGCGTTCATGGCGCCGCTGGGTATTCCCCTGACACCTGACAATTTCCGTATCAAGTCCACCAGCGGGCTGGCCACGTGGGAGCTGGTGAAACAAGGGTTTGGCATCTGTCCGATGATGGACAGCGTCGCAGCCGCCGCGCCGGAGGTGGAGCGGCTTCTGCCTGGCATGGAACCGATTGTTTTCCCGGTCTGGCTCACCACCCACCGCGAGCTGCACACCAGCCGCCGGATCCGGCTGGTGTTCGACCTGCTGGCGGAGTTCTTCTCCGCGAGGTGACGCATAGAAAGGGCAGCGCCCCAACGGGTGCGCTGCCCAAAAGTTTTACAGAAAACTTTTGCCAAGACTTTTCTTCAAAAGTCTTGGTCCCGCCTTAGCCCCGCAGGGTGCCGCCGGTGGCCTTAGTCACTTTGGCGATGATTTTGCCGCTCACCGCTTCAATGTCCTTTTCCTGCAGCGTCTTGTCGCTGGGCTGCAGCCGCACGGTGATCGCCAGCGACTTCTTGCCCTCCCCCAAGGAACCGCCGATGAATTCGTCAAAAACGCGCACATCTGCGATCAGCGCCTTGTCAGCCCCGGCTGCCGCATTGACCAGGGTCAGCGCCTCGACCTCTGCATCAACAACAAAGGCAAAGTCCCGCTCCACCGCTTGCAGGTCGCTGATATCCAGCGCCGGGCGGCTGGCACCGGATTTACGCGGCATCGGAATCTCATCCGGCCAGATGGTAAAGGCAACAGCCGCGCCTTTGATCCCCATCTCTTTCAGCACCTTGGGATGCAGTTCGCCAAACACGCCAAGCGTCTTCTTCGGACCCAGGCAGATGCGGCCATGACGGCCCGGATGCCACCAGGACTGCGCCCCGCGCAGGATCTGCACCTTGGCCGGCGCGCCGATGGCGGCCAGAACCGCCTCGATGTCAGCCTTGGCATCGTAAAGATCGACAGCGCGCGAGGCGCCATGCACGTCCTTCGGACCGGTGCGGCCGACCAGCAGGCCGGAAATCAGGTTGTGCTGCTCGCCCGGCTCACCGCCGTGGAAGGCGGGACCCGCCTCAAACAAGGCCAGATCCATATAGCCGCGCGCTTGGTTACGCGCCGCCGCCTGCAGCAGGCCCGGCAGCAGCGCCGGGCGCATATGCGACATCTCGGTTGAGATCGGGTTCGCCAGCATGGTGGCATCGCCGCCGCCGCCGAACAGTGCCGCCGAGGGTTTGTCGATGAAGGTGTAGCTCACCACCTCGTTATAGCCGAGGCTGGCGCAGGTGCGGCGCGCCATTTGCTGGCGGCGCTGCTGCGGTGTCATCACCGGCTTTGGGATACCGTCGGTCAGCCGCGGCAGCGGTTTGCCCTGCAGCTTGGTCAGAGAGGCAATCCGCGCCACCTCTTCCACCAGATCGGCCTCGCCCTGCACATCCGGGCGCCAGCTGGGCACATGCGCCATGTTGCCCTCCAGGCGGAAGCCCAGGCGGGTCAGGGTCTGGCGCTGATCGCTTTCCGGGATTTCCATCCCCACCAGTGACTGCACCCGGCCGGAATCCAGTTTATAGGCGCGCGCGTGATCCGGCACGTCGCCGGCGATCACCACCTCGGACGGCTCACCGCCGCAGATATCCAGGATCATCTGGGTCGCCCGGTGCAGACCCTCGATGGTGTATTCCGGGTCGACGCCGCGCTCAAAGCGGTAGCGCGCGTCGGAGTTGATCTTGAGCGCCCGGCCCGCCATGGCGATCTGCACGTGATCCCAGAACGCGCTCTCCAGGAACACATCCACGGTTTCCTCGGTGCAGCCGGTTTCCTCGCCGCCCATGATGCCACCGATGCTTTCGGGACCATTGGCGTCCGAGATCACCATCTGGCCCGCGCCAAAGGTGTATTCCTTCTCATCGAGCGCCTTCAGCGTCTCGCCGCCAGCCGCGCGGTGCACCCGCAGGCCGCCAGCAACCTTGGCCGCATCAAACACATGCAGCGGGCGGTTCTGGTCGAAGGTGAAGAAGTTGGTCACATCCACCAGCGCCGAAATCGGGCGCAGGCCAATCGCCTTCAGCCGGTCCTGCAGCCACTGCGGGCTGGGACCGTTCTTCACGCCCTTGATTACCCGGCCCGCAAACAGCGGGCAGCCGTCCAGGGTATCTTCGTCGATGGTCACCTTGATGGGGCTGTCGAAATCGCCGGGGATCGCCTCAAAGGCACGGGTTTTCAGCGTGCCGAGGCCACGCGCCGCCAGGTCGCGGGCAATGCCGTAGACGCCCAGCGCATCGGGGCGGTTCGGGGTGATCGCGATTTCAATGACTGGATCGACCTTGGCCGGATCATTCTCCGCCAGCCAGTCCACGAATTTGTCGCCGACCGCGCCCGTTGGCAGCTCGATGATGCCGTCATGCTCTTCCGACAGCTCCAGCTCGCGCTCGGACGCCATCATGCCGAAGCTTTCGATACCGCGGATCTTGCCGACGCCGATGGTGATATCCAGCCCCGGAATATACATGCCCGGCTTGCAGACCACCACGGTGATGCCGGTCCGCGCATTCGGCGCGCCGCAGATGATCTGCAGCTCGCCCTCGTCGGTGTCCACCTTGCAGACCCGCAGCTTGTCGGCGTCGGGGTGCTTTTCGGCATGTGTCACATAGCCAAGTTTAAAGTCCTTCAGCGCGTCGGCTGGATTAACGACCCCTTCAACCTCAAGACCCAGATCGGTTAGAGTCTCGGTGATCTCGTCCACCGAGGCATCGGTGTCGAGGTGGTCTTTCAGCCAGGAAAGCGTGAATTTCATCGGTCGGGGACCCCTTGGCAGACATGCAGTTTGCCAGAGGCAATGACAAAGAATGCGCCAAGGTTCAAGGGCGCGAGCGTCCTTGCAGTCACGGATAGCTGGGAGTGCGCCCCAAAAGCTCGTCCAATTGCCGCCCGATCCAGCCATGCGGGATGAAATGGCCGCCCGGATGGGTATCCAGCACCACCTGCCCGCTCGCACAGTTCCGCCATTCGGTGCGGCTGAGTTTCAGGAAATCCACCACCTGCCAGTCGCCCGCCGCCTGCCCGGCGCCGCAGTCCATCCTGGCGCGCCACAGCCCCAATGGCACCGCCTGCCCGCCGGGACCGTCGTCGGGAAAGGGCATCACAGTATCGCTCACCCCGTGCACATGGCGCACCTCGCGCGGGGCCTCGGGGCAGGTCTCCCCCGACGGAAACGCCCCGGCAATCCCCAGCAAAGCGGCCACATGATTGCCGCTCTCGCACACATACCGCCAGGCCATCGCCGAACCATAGGAATAACCCGAGACATAGATACGCCCCGCATCAACAGGATAGCGCTTGGCCACGTCCCGCAGCACTTGGTTGGTGAAACCGACATCCCCGGTCTCCGGCGACCAGAAGTCCCAGGTCTTGCGCCGCCCGTTCGGCGTCACCAGCAGCACACCGCGCCGTTTGGTTGAGGCGCCGATCCGGTCGCTGCGCTGCGCATTGACCCCGGTCCGCGCCCAGCCGTGGAAATGCAGCAGCACCGGCAGCGGCGTGACCCCGTCCCAGCCCTCTGGCTCCATCACATGATAGGAACGGTCCCCGAGCTGGCAAGCCGTCTCGCCATGACAGTCAGAGGGTTTCGACGGCCCCATGGCGGCAGCGGCGGAAGCCCATAGGAGGACGGCGGAGAAGGAAAGGGCTGTTCGGATCATTTGGCTGAGCCTAGCCAAGGGGGGGCAAGTGTCACGTCACAAGTTTGTGGGTTGCCAAGCCGCGCCATCGCCTGACCGCGGGGAGGCGATCCACCGGTAGTGTTTGGCAATTTATGCCGGCCAAGCCCGTTCGACGCCGAACTGGTGCGCTTGCGGCACCAAATCGCCTGCCCGTGCGGGCGGTCAGGCGATGGCGCGGCGGCCTCTCGGCCTTGGTTCCGCGCCTTAGGCCTGTGTTCGAACCCCACAGTCTCTTGGCGCTATCATTTCCATGGTACACGAAGCATCGCGCCGGACCCGACGGTGGGCGCGATGCGGGGCTGCGCCTCACCGAACAGTAACTGACTAACGCCTCAAGTCCTTGAGCTTCGCTTTGGTGTCCCAAAGGAGGTTGCGTCTCTGGTCTTCCGACTTTCTGCGTTTGATCCAACCCCACATCGCAAGAAGTAGGAAAACCTGCAACGGAAGCATCACAGCATATGAGTAGGCCATATGCACCCAATCAGGTGCGTATTCGATCAAGAGTACCCAGCCAAAGAAACCTAACAGGAACAGACCAACTGCATGCCAAAGCTTCAGCCTGTTTGAGCAATCCTTGAGCCATTCCATACAGCCAGACACGGAGAAACCTAAGAACGGCATTTACCGTGACAAACCGCCATGCAGCGCCGGCATGTCCAGGCTCTGGAAGCCGTAGTGCCGCAGCCAGCGCAGGTCGCTGTCGAAGAAGGCGCGCAGGTCGGGGATGCCGTATTTCAGCATCGCCAGACGGTCGATGCCGATGCCAAATGCAAAGCCCTGATAAATCTCCGGATCAATACCGCCGGCCGCGATCACCTTGGGGTGCACCATGCCGGAGCCAAGGATCTCCATCCAGTCGTCGCCCTCGCCGATCTTCAGCTGGCCGTTATCCCAAGAGCAGCGGATGTCGACTTCGGCAGACGGCTCGGTGAAGGGGAAATGCGAGGCGCGGAAGCGCAGCTCGACGTCGTCCACCTCAAAGAAGGATTTGACAAACTCCTCCAGCACCCACTTCAAGTTCGCCATCGAGATGTCCTTGTCCAGCGCCAGGCCTTCGACCTGGTGGAACATCGGCGTGTGGGTCTGGTCGTAATCGGCGCGGTAAACACCGCCCGGACAGATGATGCGCAGCGGCGCGCCCATCTTCTCCATCGAACGAATTTGCACCGGGCTGGTGTGGGTGCGCAGCACATGCGGCGGGCGGTCGTCGCCTTCCGCGCGGTGCATGTAAAACGTGTCCATCTCCGCCCGCGCCGGATGGTGGCCGGGGATGTTCAGCGCATCGAAGTTGTACCAGTCGGTGTCGATCCGCGGCCCTTCGGCAACGGAAAATCCGAGTTCGGCAAAGATCGCGGTGATCTCTTCCTGCACTTGGCTGATCGGATGCAGGCTGCCCACGCGGCGGGCGCGGGTCGGCAGGGTCACGTCCAGCCATTCGGTGCGCAGACGCTCATCCAGGGCGGCATCTTCCAGGCCCGCCTTCTTGGCCGCCAGGGCCGAGTTGATCTCATCCTTCAGCGCGTTCAGCGCCGGGCCTGCGACCTGGCGCTCTTCCGGGGTCATCTTGCCCAGCTCGCGCATCTTCAGCGCCACTTCGCCCTTTTTGCCCACGGCGGCAAGGCGGATCGCTTCCAGCGCGGATTCATCCGCGGCATCGGCAATCTGACCCAGATACTTGGCTTTAAGATCGTCCATCACGGCCCCTCGAATTCTGCTTGTGCCCTGCTACCACAAGGGCCGGCGAAAGCAAGAGGGCCAGGGCGTAAGCCCGGCGGGTGTGTCACCGCGCTGCTGTGGCGCGGCGACACCTTTGGCACAAACCGGTACCAGCTTTGAGACACGAAATTTGAATTTCTAACGGATTGTGCGGCGTTTTACGCCAGATCATCCAGTTCAAACCAGCCCAAATCCATAGAACCAGACGGTGTGATGAGGTCCGTGACCGCATCAGCAAAGGCGCGGGATTTGGCCGCGCGGTTCACCGATGCGGCCCAGCAGCTTCAGCGGTGCCGCTTCCTTCTCAGACAACTCAACTTCAGTACGCTCACCGTCCGGCTCATAGACGTCGCCAGAGCGGCGAATGCGGGACAGGACGGAATAAGTGGTCAGCTTGTCCATCACGCCGCCCCCGTAGCATTCTGGATCAGGAAGCCCGCGCGGCTGGCAACGATCTTCTCAGCCACCGTCTCGGCAGACCGCACGGGAACGCTGCCGCCCGCGCCGCTGCGGACTATGGTTATGCCGTCACCGTGCCCGAAGATGCTCACAAGGCCTATATGTCGGCGCTTGGCTTTGCCTATGCCACGGTGCTCAGCACCAGCGCCATTACTGCAGGCTGAAGCTGCCGGCCCGGGCCCCGCGGCGGCCCCGGGCTGCGCCCTCCTGAATTTGCGGCTGCTTTATGGTATAGTTTCCCTGCATCTTTTCAGCAGCAGAACCGGAGGAGACAATCATGGCGCATGTGGATTGGTACATCGAGGGCCGCAGCTTCGGGAACTGCAACTGCAACTATGGCTGTCCCTGCCAGTTCGAGGATCTGCCCACCCATGGCAATTGCACCGGGTTTGAGGTGATCCATATCGACCAAGGCCACTTCGGCGAAATAGACCTCGCCGGCACCCGCGCCGCCGTTCTTTACGCTTGGCCAGGCCCGATCTTCGAGGGCAAGGGCGCATTGCAGCTGATTGTCGACGACCGTGCCAGCGACGCCCAGCGCGAGGCGCTTTCCACCGTGATGCTTGGCGGTGAAACGGATGAGGAAGCCACCCATTGGTGGGTGTTCCGCGCCATGTGCGACACCGTGCATGACACGCTGGTTCAGCGGATCGACTACGAGGCCGACATCGAAAACCGCACCGCAAAAGTGGACGTCAAGGGCCTGCTGCACGCCACCGGCCGCCCGATCCAGGCCCCGCACGGCGGCGGCGAGCACCGGGTCCGCATCGACATCCCCGGCGGGATTGAGTTCACCCTGGCCGAAGTGGGCAGCGGCTCCAGCAAATCCACTGCCGCCATCCCGCTGGATCTGGAGGATACGTACGGCCAATGGGCCATCATCCGCCACGGCCCGCACGGGGTTGCAGCCTGAGGCAGATCACGTCAAAAGCGCACAAAACCGCTTGCACAGGACGCGGCTGCCCTGCCAAGCTTGCTCTGTTCCCTCAACAAACACAGGCAAGCCATGAACACCTACTCCGGCAGCTGCCATTGCGGCGCTGTCCGTTTCTCCTTCCGGGCGCCGGAAATCACCTGCGCCATGCAATGCGACTGCTCCATCTGCATCCGCAAGACCGCCTATCTGACCCCCGCCAAGGTGGCGCAAGGTGACATGGAAATCACCGCGGCTGGCGATGCGTTAAAGACCTATAGGTTCGGCACAATGGCCGCACAGCACCATTTCTGCGGCACCTGCGGCATCCACACCTTTGTCGAGCCGCGACTGTCGCCCGGCACCTTCCGCGTCAACTTAGGATGTATCGACGGATTGAACACGCTGCACCTGCCGTCGGAGATTTTCGATGGCAAGAGCCTCTGAAACTCAGCCCTGCCCGTCGCCGTCCTGCCGTTTCTTCCAGCGCTTCCGGTTGAACGGGTACAGGAACTGCCGCCAGTAACCGTTCGGCACGGTGTCCCCCGCCACACCGTATTTTGAGGGCCAGGCTTCCTCTGGTAAGTAATGGGTGCCGAACAGCCAGTCATAGAGTGGAAAATGCGAGGCATAGTTGATGTCGATCGCCGCCCGCTCACTGCCGTGATGCCAGTGGTGATAGCGCGGCGTGACCAGGAACCGCTCCAGAAATCCCAGCTTCCAGCCGATATTGGCGTGGATGAAGCTGGAATAGAAATAGATGATCAGCAGATAGGCTTGGATCGCCTCTGGCTTGAAGCCCAGCGTGAACATCGGCACCGCCGTCAGCCCGCGCAGCACCGCGATTTCGATGAAATGCATCCGCGCGCCCGCCAGCCAATCCATTTTCTTGGCCGAATGGTGAATGGCATGGAAATGCCATAGCGCCGGAAACGTATGAAAGGCGCGGTGCACCCAGTACTGCACGAAATCCGTTGCCGCCATCACGATCAGCACCTGCACCGCAAACGGCAGATTGGTGATATGGGCGCGGATGCCCTCCAGATCGGCGTTTGCATTGACATAGTTCGCCGGCGCCAGCGTCAGGAAAGTCAGCACCTGCACCAGCATTGAGCTGACCAGATAATAGAACATGTCCTCGCGCCATTCGGTGCGGAAAACCGTCTGCTCGCGCCGCGCTGCAAAGAACCGTTCCAGCGGCACAAACAAAAAGCCGACCAGCAGAACGTTAACGATGAAGTAATCCAGCCCGAAATACAGGCTCTGCGGAGTGCCGCCTGCGTGCTGCGGCTGCGCCGTCGCCATCAAAGAAGCCACAACAGACAAGCCCAGGGCAGCCCAGCCCAGCGCCTTCTGGCGGCTCAGGATCAGGCTCAGCAGCGACAGCGCATAGCCCGCCAGCAGCACAAAGCGCAGAAAGGCGGTGACATAGCCGCTGGAATGGATAAAGCCGAGCTGCGGATACGAGAACGTCTCGGGGTACCAGCGCAGCAGCACCAGCAGCAGCCCGGTGAGCGCCGCCAGCAGCGCCATGGTTCCCGACAGCCAGCCGCTGCCCAAAGGCCGCGCCTCGCGCGGGGTTTCCAACTGCGCAATCACATCGCGGATGAACTTCATGGCTGCCTCACTCACCTCAATTCCGGCGCAACCTGCCACAATGCCGCCCGCAGTGCGATTAGGGAATTCAATAGGGAAAACCGCTTCCCCTCCAAGCAGCGGTTCCCCAATATCCAAGCCAGCGCAGCATCACCCGGATGCCGCCGCCTTGAGCGTCAATAGCTCAGCTTGACCGCGGTACCGCTGGCAGCCCGGCAGCCCCAGCTGAGCGGGCAGACGCCGACGTTGCCGATCTCTGCATTAATGACCGCATCCGCCCCGAGCTTTGCTGCTTCAATGCGCAGTTTCTTCTCTGCGTCCGCAACAGTCGGCGCCGGGTGGAAGGCAGTCAGTTTGCCCACGGACGTCTTCACCGGGCCCAGCACCTGGAAGTTGCCGCCATTGATGCTTGCGCCGCGCTCGAGGGTGATCTGGTCAACCGGGGTGGCTGCGGCCTGTGCTGCCGCCTGCGACTGCTTTTCCAGCTGCGAAGGGTAGCTGAATTCGTCACCGCATGCAGCCAAGGCCAGCAAGGGCAACAAAAGGAAAATCTTCTTCATGATGTAACTCCTCGGATTTCGTGCTCGACGGCCTTGGTCCTGATCCTAATCTGGAAAAACAGTATGCGGATGACTTGTACAACTTCACACACAGGAAAGGCCGCTCGCGCCCATATCCCGCAAAAGCTGTATAGATGCAACTGGCGGCTTCTGCCTTAATCCCTCCGCGGCACGGCAAGCCGTCATCGCGCCAGTGCCGGTTTCCGCCGAATAAATACACAACGATTACAGCTGCCCCCCTCCCACCATCCGGTGTTCATGCAGCATGGCCGCAGGCACGATCAGACCAGAGATCGCAGACACCGCCCAGCTGGTGCCGTCGGCATCAACCACCCTCATAGCGGCGCGGAAACGACGCCCGCCATGCGGCAGCAACTGCACCGCATTGGAGGGGGGCCAGCCCCGCCGCCGGATGTTTTCTTTTTTGCCCATTTGAGCAAAAAATGGCCCCAACACGTAAAAGGGTAAGCTACATTGCACCCAAAAGGAGGCCAGAGCATGCAGAAAATCACCGGCATCGAAACACTTGAGCACATCTACGGCACCCCGGTGCCGCGGTCGCTGAGCAAAGTCGCCACTCGTCTGACACCGCTGTACCAGCGCTGGATCGAGGCCTCCTGGTTCCTGGTGCTGTCTACCATCGGCCCTGAGGGCACCGACGCAAGCCCGCGCGGCGATGATGGCCCGGTGGTGCATATCGCGGACGCCTGCACCCTGTGGCTGCCGGACTGGCGCGGCAATAACCGGCTCGACTCGCTGCGCAACATCGTGCGCGACAGCCGTGTCAGCCTGATGTTCATGGTTCCGGGCGAAAACAATGTGGTGCGGGTGAACGGAACCGCATACCTGACCGCCGACGAAACCGCCTGCACCACCTTTGAACGCAAGGGGCGGCGCCCGGCCACGGTGGCCGTGATCACCATAGACGAGCTGTATTTTCAATGCGCCAAGGCGATTATGCGTTCGCGCCTGTGGGATCAGGACCGTGAACGCCCGGAACTTCCCACCGCGGGCCAGTTTCTAAAGGAGCAGGAGGCCGGGTTCGAAGCCGAAGCCTATGACGAAGGCTATGCGGAATATGCGAAAGGCCGACTGTGGTAAGGGGCCGCTCCGAAATCAAGGACAAAGCCGCTTCGCGGCAATGGCGTTTGTGGCTGGTGTAATGAACCATCCCGGGATGCTACGCATTTTGCGATCTTCCTAACCGGTCTGACGATTGGGACTTTCTCAGTCAATTGACAGGAGGTTTCCATGGCAGTGGAGAAGATGACCCCGCTGCGTGCGCGGATGATGGAAGACATGCGCATCCGGGGGATGGGCGACCAGGCGCAGAAGTCACATATCCGGGCGACCAAGGATTTTGCGAAGTTTCTACAGCGATCACCGGGCACTGCCACGCCCGAGGATTTGCGTGCCTACCAGTTGGACATGACAGATACCTACCGTGTTGTTTCAGTCAACACATCACACCATGCAAGCCTGGGCAAAAAGCGTGTAGACCTCATCCATCGAAACGCTTTTTGCCCAGGCGATTTCATCAGAGCCGCCGTTCATTCGCAGCGCAGCGGATTCATCGAACGAGCTCGAAACCGACCGGTTGCTGATCCATGCCGGCCAAGGCAAGGGTGGCAAAGATCGCAAGGTCATGCAGTCACCGGGAATGCTGGATCTGCTGCGCGACAATTGGCGGGAGGCCCGACCGGAGGGTTGGCTGTTTCCTGGCAAGCCGAAGGTCAACCCGATCTCATCGCGGCAACTGAACCGCGCATTCAACCCGGCCAAACACACGGCAAGTGTTTCCAAACCCGCCACGCTGCATAGTTTGCGGCACAGTTCCGCCACCCGACTGCTGGAGGTGAACACCGATGCGCCAAGTGCGGCCACCATCACATCGCCTATAGCTCTTGCAAGAACCGGTACTACCCGAAGTGCCAGGGGCCGGCGGCGCGCGGCTGGTTGGCAGCGCGGGCCGAAGACCTGCTGCCCTTGGCAGTACTTCCATGTGGTCTGCGGCCTGCTGTTCCGCGTCTCGGCCGGAACAGTCATGACCCTCGCCGCAGACCCCAAGCGCCCCGGCGCCCGCGCCGGCATGACCAGCGTGCTCCACACTTGGGGATCAGCGCTGGCGCATCATCCCCGCGTCCGCATGATCACCCCCGATAGAGGCCTGTCGCCGGACAGCACCCGGCGGGTGGCCTGCAAACCGGGTTTCCTTCTGTATCTGCGTGTCCTGCCCAGACTGTTCAGGCGCCTTTTCCTTGAAGGGCTGATGGAGTTGCACCGCACTGGCCAACTGGCCTTCATCGGCGATTACATGGTGCTGGCAGACGCAAAGGTGTTCGCCGCTTGGCTCGCGCCGTTCCGAAAGACCAAATGGGCCGCTCACGCCAAAACGCCCTTCGCGCACCCTGTCCGTGCTGCAGCGGCCCGATGCGCATCATCGATATCTTCCGGCGCGGTCAAAAACCGATGCCGCGCGCACCACCGAGGGAGCAGCCCGCATCCAACAGACCATTGCGCCTGCGCAAGCCCCGCCTCCAGCCATCGGCGCGCTTTTCCCTAGACTGATCCCAGGCCCGTGCGGCGTCCACCTTGGGAGGGTTTTCCAACGCAGGCCGAGGTCGCGCCGGGCCCCGCCCTATTACCATGGCCTGCACGGTGTTGTTGCAGACCTCTGGCGAGGCTGGACTGGCCCGTTCCCGATTACTCAACGCCGTGCCGCCAGTATAAGACCCTTGCCATTCAAATCCCATATCGCCGTGCCGACGGGCCGCTGAACCTGCTCGTTCCCTCAGGCTCGAGTTGCCCAACAACGCCCATCGCAAGAGTGACTTTCGTGTTCTTTCAATGCTTTCGAACTAAATTGGCTTCTGCTTCTTGCTTTTAATCATCAACGTTCGTTCCTTGACTTTGCCGGCAGCAATGACAATTGATGACAGCGTTGGGTGGCTGTTTGACGAGAGCCATGACAGCTGGTTCCGCTGCCTGTGCGACTTCATCTGCAGGCAGAGCGTTGTTGACCAGGCCGAGAGTGACCGCCTCTTCGGCACCGAACATACCGCCCAGCAATATCAACTCGGCCGCCTTTGCCTGCCCGGTTAACCGTGGAAGCAGATAGGATGCGCCGACTTCAGGTACCAGGCCGAGATTTACAAACGGAAGTTGGAACTGCGTGTCATTGGACGCGCAAATCAGACCGCAGTGCAGGAGCATGGTTGTTCCGATGCCGATCGCCAGACCCTCCACCCGCGCGACAATCGGTTTGGGAAACGTGACAAGTGCGTTGATAACCCGGGCCGCCGGCCAATCGTCACCGTCAACCTGTTTGCGAACAGTCGTCTATGTCATTCCCGCTTGTAAACGCGCCACCCGCACCTCTGATCCAAACGGCCCGGATTGAGGCATCCGCCGCAGCTTCATCAAGCGCCTCACCCATCTTGAGATACGTGCCACTGCCTATCGCGTTCTTTTTTGCGGCACCGGTAATGTCAGGCGCAGGGCGGCGTCCAAGCGCTCGACAACAACACCTGCGGTATCGGTATTTTCAGCGCCCATGTTGCGGGGTCCTTGATCTTGGAGTGAAGTGGAAATGCTGCCCAACGTGCCAACGAGGCGTGTTGAGGATCGCTGCGGGCAGTTTGCCGTGCGGTAGCGGGCAGGCGTTGGCCTTGTCATGAAACCCGTCTGATTGCATGGTTTCTAAATGTGAATCTTACGGGCGCAAATTTCTGCAACGGCGCCCTGACGCATCTAGCCGCGCTAGGCATTGGTATTTTGACGACTTGCTGCAAACACGCTGCTCATTGCGGAGACACATTGGCAACTTCTTTGCTTCATTCCAGCTACGCAAATCAGCCCAGCCCCGGCTGATGGATCTGTTCTCTCGACAAACCGCTGGAAAGCGACAATAGTCCATCCCCGCCCCCACCGAAAAGCGGCAGGTATGACAATTACAGATTTGGCAGCGCTGACCGACCCGCTTGAACTGGCAAGCATACTCATTGTGGACGATGAGCCGGGCATGCGTAATTTCCTGGTAAAAACCCTGCGCCCTCTGTGCCGGCTGGTGGATGAAGCCGAAAACACCGAAGCTGCCGCCGCCCTGCTCAACACCCGGCAATATGACGTGATGATTCTCGACAACATCATGCCTGGCCAGAAAGGCCTCGAATGGCTGGCGGAGCAACGCCGTGACGGCGGCTTTACCGACACCATACTGATCACCGCCTATGCCGATCTGCAAACCGCGATCGACGCCCTGCGCGCCGGTGCGTCGGACTTTATCCTTAAGCCATTCCGCTCGAACCAGATTCTGAATGCCCTGCGCCGCTGTCTGGAAACCGCCCGCCTAAAGCGGGAAAACATGCTGCTGCGCCGCGAGCTGGAAACCACCGGCGCCGGCCGCCGCCGCCGCCGCGAACTGGTCGGAACCTCCCCCGCAATTGCACGGGCCTGCAGCACCCTGGACCGGGTCGCACAGGTTTCAACACCGGTGCTGATCAGCGGCGCCTCCGGCACCGGCAAGGAGGTCGCCGCCCGCCACCTGCATATGCGCTCCAATCGCGCCGGGGCGCCCTTTGTGCCGGTGCAATGCGGCGCCATCCCGGCTGATGTGATCGAATACGAGCTGTTCGGCCATGCCCCCGGCGCCTTTCCCGGCGCCCCGGCGGGCCGCGAAGGGCTGCTGGCCTCGGCGCAGGGCGGCACCGTGTTCTTTGACGAAATCGGCGAGCTCAGCCCTTCGGCGCAAAGCACGCTGCTGCGGGTGCTGGAGGACGGGCGCATCCGCCCGATCGGCACCGAACGCACGGTGCAGCTTGATCTGCGCTTTGTGATGAGTTCCAGCCGCGCTTTGGCCGAGGCTGTGGACGCCGGAAGTTTCCGCGCCGATCTGCTGTTCCGCATCAACGTGATCGACATTGCGATGCCGCCCCTGCGCGAACGCGGCTCCGACATAATTGACCTTGCCGAACTGTTCCTGACTGAAATCGCCGCCCAGCTGCAGCTGCCGCCGCTGGCGCTGCCCGCCGGCGTCAAATCGGCTTTGCTGCGGCATGACTGGCCCGGCAATATCCGCGAGCTCAGGAACTTCATTGAACGCTCCCTGATCTTCGGCAGCTTCTCCCTGGACACGCTGGCGCCCGCCCGGCCCGCGGCCAGTATCCTGCCACTGGAGGAGGTCGAACGCCGCGAGATCCTGCAGGCACTGGAGGCCGTTGGCGGCAACCGCAGCGAAGCGGCGCGGCAGCTGGGCGTCTCGCGCAAGACAATCGACCGCAAATGCGCGGCCTGGGGACTGTAAGCCCATGAACCGCCTGCGCCCGCTGCTGCAATCGGTCCGGGTCCGGTTGCTGGTGATTGCCCTGATGCCGATGCTGGTGCTGATGCCGCTGCTGCTGGGTTTCACCACCTGGCGCTGGTCGGACAAAATCGACGGGTTGCTGATCAGCAAGGTGACCGGCGATCTGACCATTGCCGACCAGTATCTGGCCCGGCTGACCGCCACCTCGGGCGAGCAGCTGGACGCGGTGGCGCAATCGGTCCGCCTCCGCAGCGCGCTGACGGCGGGCAGCACGGCGGATTTCCTGGCGCAGGAAAAGGCCCGGCTCGGCCTTGATTTCCTGTATCTTACAGGCCCCGGCGGCCAGCCCGGGTTTACGCCCGCCGACTGGCCGGTTCTGAGCGGTGCCCTGGCCGGGCAATGGCAAAGCGCCGTCGACATTCTGAACGCCGCCCAGCTTGATACGCTGGCCCCCGGCCTCGCCGCCCGCGCCGCCATCCCGCTGGTCGCAACCGAAGCTGCGGTTCCCACCAGCCGCAGCGCCGAAACCCGCGGCATGATCATTCACTCGGCCGCCCCGGTCACCCTGCCGGATGGCCGTCCCGCGCTTCTGGCCGGCGGGCGGCTGCTGAACCGCAATCTCGGTTTCATCGACACCATCAACGCGCTGGTCTACCGCGAGCAAAGCCTGCCGGAGGGCAGCCAGGGCACCGCCACGCTGTTTCTTGAGGACGTGCGGATCTCCACGAACGTGCGGCTGTTCGAAAACGTGCGCGCGCTTGGCACCCGGGTCTCGGCCGAAGTGCGCGGCCAGGTTCTGGGGCGCGGCGACATCTGGCTCGACCGCGCCTTTGTGGTGAATGACTGGTACATTTCCGCCTATGAACCGATCCTCGACAGCCGCGGCAGCCGGGCCGGGATGCTTTATGTCGGCTTTCTGGAAACCCCGTTCCGCCAGGCCAAGCGCAGCTCGGTGCTGGCGCTGGGGGGCGCTTTCCTGCTGATCGCCGCCTTGTCGGTGCCGATCTTCCTGCGGTGGGCCGGACGTATTTTCCGCCCCCTCGAGGGCATGAACCAGACCATCGCCCGGGTTGAACACGGCGACTTCACCGCGCGCAACCGCCCCCAGGCTGCCAGTGGTGAGATTGCCCGCGTGGCCGCCCATTTCGACAGCCTTCTGGACCAGGTCCAGGAGCGCGACCGGCAATTGCGGCACTGGGGCGAAAGCCTTGAAGCCAAGGTCGGGGAACGCACCGCTGACCTGCGCGAGGCGAACCGGCGGCTGGAACAGACCACCGAACGTTTGATTGTCTCTGAAAAGCTCGCCGCGGTTGGTGAAATCACCGCCTCCGTCGCGCATGAGATCAACAACCCGGTGGCGGTGATCCAGGGCAATCTCGACCTCGCCCGCTCGGTACTGGGCGAACATGCCGCCCCGGTCGAGGAGGAATTCCGCCTCATCGACGATCAGGTTTACCGGATCGGCGTGATCGTCTCAAAACTGCTGCAATTCGCCCGCCCCGAAGAATACTCCGGCGCCTCCGGACTGATCTCCCCGGGTGAGGTGCTGTCGGACTGCCTGGTGCTGACCCGTCATCAGCTCGACGCCTGTTCGGTCGAGGCAGAGACCCGTCTGACCAGCACCCGCGAGGTGCGGATGTCGCGCACCGAATTGCAGCAGGTGCTGGTCAATCTGATCCTCAACGCAGTGCAAGCCATGCCCGGTGGCGGCCGCCTGACTCTGACCGCTGAAGATGCCCCGGAGGGCGTGCTGCTGACTGCCGCAGATACCGGCACCGGCATTCCGCCCGAGCTGCAGAACCGCATCTTTGATCCGTTCTTCACCACCAAACAGGCGCAGGGCACCGGGCTGGGCCTGTCGATCAGCCACCAGCTGGTGAGTCGCGCAGGCGGGCGGATCACTGTCCAGTCGCGACCCGGACAGGGCAGCCGCTTCGAGATTTTTCTGCCCTGCCCGGCTGATGCCTGATCCGGACAATTTGGCGCAAATCCCGGCGCAACCGCCGTACAGGTGCGGACAGAATGTCCCGGCACCGCCCTGCGGCCCTGACCCCGACGGACAAACTGTCACGATAAGACGCTGTTATTGCTAAATTATTTAATTGACAGCTGTGGCAATCCTCCGCCCTTGTCAAGCCACGGCACATTGCCGAACGCCATTCCGGACCGCCGCAATAGGAGGTTGCAGCAGCCGGAACAGCACAAGGGAGGACAACACATGAGCAACCGATCACCCGGCGGGCTGGGGATCCTGCACAAGGCCCATATCACTGCCGGACCCGGCTTTAACCGCTGGCGCGTGCCGCCGGCATCCATCGCAATCCACCTCTGCATCGGCTCGGTCTATGCCTGGTCGGTCTTCAATCCGCCGCTGACCCGCGAACTGGGGGTGATCGCCTCCAGCGCCGATGACTGGAGCCTGGCTTCGGTGGTCTGGATCTTCTCGGTGGCCATCGTCTGCCTTGGCCTGGCCGCAGCCTTTGCCGGCAAATGGCTGGAAGAGGTCGGCCCCCGCATGGTCGGCGTGGTGGCCGCGCTGCTCTGGGGCGGCGGTTTCATTGTCGGCTCTTTCGGCATTTCCAGCCATCAGCTGTGGCTGGTCTATCTCGGCTACGGCGTGCTCGGCGGCTGCGGGCTTGGTCTGGGCTATGTCTCGCCGGTCTCGACGCTGATCCGTTGGTTCCCCGACCGCCGCGGCATGGCCACCGGCATGGCCATCATGGGCTTTGGCGGCGGCGCGATGATCGCCGCACCGGTCAAAGGCTGGCTGCTGAGCCTGTACCAGACCGCCCCCACCTATCTCGGCACCCAGGACGCCGTGCAGACTGTGGTCGAAAACGGCCGGGTGTTTGCCCAGACAGCCCAGGGCCAGGTCGAGGTGGTGCTTGCCAGCGCTACCCAGGCAGCTGCCTTTGGCGGCGAAGCCGGCGCCTATGCGGTGGGCACCGGCAGCACCGGCGCTGCGCAGACCTTCATGACGCTTGGCATCGTCTATTTTGTGGTGATGATCCTGGCCGCCTTCCAGTACCGGGTTCCGGCCAAGGATTGGACGCCGGAAGGCTGGACACCGAAACCCGCCGCCTCGGGGCTGGTGACACAGAACGACGTGCATATCGACCAGGCACTGAAGACACCGCAATTCTGGCAACTGTGGGTGATGCTGTGCTTCAACGTGACCGCCGGCATCGGCGTGATCGGGGTTGCCAAGACCATGATGTCCGAGATCTTCGGTTCGGTGATGCCGCTGGTGGCAACCGCCGCCTTTGCATCAACCTATGTGCTGATGATTTCCGTGTTCAACATGGTCGGGCGGTTTTTCTGGGCCTCTGCGTCAGACTATATCGGGCGCAAAGCCACCTACATGTGCTTTTTCATTCTGGGCACCGCGCTGTATCTGTCGATCCCCTATTTCGCCTCTGCCGCTGCAGCCAATCCGTCGCTGATCTATCTGGCGGGCTTCTACCTGGCGACAATGCTGATCTTCTCGATGTACGGCGGCGGTTTTGCCACTATCCCGGCCTATCTGGCCGATATGTTCGGCACCATGCATGTGGGCGGCATCCACGGCCGGCTGCTGACAGCCTGGTCGACAGCAGGGGTTCTTGGGCCGCTGGCCATCACCTCGCTGCGGCAGATGTCGGTGACCAGCGCGGTTCAGGATCTGGCAGCCAAAGTCGACCCGGCTGCCTTTGCGGCCAAGTTCGGCGCCCCCGTGGCGCAGCTGGATCAGCTGGTTGCGGCCAAAACCGTGACCATCGCCAAACTGATGGAGATCGCCCCGGCAGGCACTCTGGATCCGACCCCCGGCCTCTACAATACCACCATGTATTGCATGGCAGCGCTGCTGGCGGTGGCCTTCTTTGCCAACCTGCTGATGCGCCCGGTCAAAGAGCATCACCACCATGATGAGCCGGAGCTTCAGGCCGTACCCGGCGAATAAAACCGCAACCGGGGCGCCCAGCGCGCCCCGGCCATTTGATCCCGCAGTTTGATGGTGTGATCCTTGCGTAGGAGTGGACGGAAACACTATGGGACAGACGTCGTGATGGCCGCGCCGCACCCTGTCACCCGGCGGGGTGTTGCGCTGCAATGCCCCAAGATACGCAGGCTTCGATCGCGGAGCTGAACCGGAAGCTTGGCATCACCCCGAAGACGGTTGCGAAGCGGCTGAAAGCTCCATCTCTTTGCAGCCATTGACCGTGCCAGCAAAGTCGCGGCGGCACAGCCGGTGGATAAGGCCAATCGCAAAACCGTGTTGGCATTCCTCGAACACCAGCTTGAAACCGTGCCCTGCCTGCTGGCACGCGAAATATTCTTGACAAAACAACTAGGGTTTCTTATGGATTCCCGCGCGCCATACGGGCGCAAGTTCAGCAAGACGCTGGCGGATTATTTTTCCGCCGTCAGTCCAGCCACCCCCAAAGAACATGGCCTTCAGAACCTCCTGAGGCAGCCGGCTGGAGAGATGTTGTGACGCTGAGGCTGTGGCTGAAACCTCCGGGTGCCAATCCCGCGCAGCCGATTTGCTGTGGCCTGCTGCACCGGACAATTGGAATGACGGTACAAACGGCGGCCATGCTGCTGGCCACCGCTCTGCCCGCCGCAACGGATACGTTTCCGGTAGAAATACAACACCAGTCCAGCTTGGCCACCGTGCCTGCCAAACCCGAACGCATCGTCTCTGTCAGCTTTTTCGGGCATAATTTTCTGCTGGCCTTGGGCCAGCCCCCAATCGCCTTGCGCAAATGGCATGGCAAGGACTGCTCCGGCGTGTGGCCTTGGGGCCATGATGCGCTGGAAGACGCCCGCCCGGCGGTGTATCAAGGCGAAATCAATTTCGAGAAGATCACGGCGCTGGAGCCGGAGCTCATCGTTGGCCGGTGGTCCGATATGACCTGGCGCGACGACGCATTTTTGTCGCGCATTGCGCCGGCCATCGCCCCACGGGCTGAGTTCGGCTCCTATGGCACGCCCTGGCAGGAGGTGCTGCACACGCTTGGCGCCACCACAGGAACCTCCGGACGCACCAAGACCGCCATCACCCGGATCGAGAGCCGGGTATCCGCCATCCGCGAGGAACATCCCGAATGGGACGGCGCCAGCGCGCCCCTGTGCTGGGCGGGCCAGACCACAGCCTATACCAGCCGCGGCATCCGCAGCCCCTTGCTGGAGGCGTTGGGGTTCCAAGTGCCCGAGGCCGCCAATGGCCGCGTCCTGCTGGCGGAGCGCGCACTGGCGGAGCGGGGGCGGTACCTTGGGTATTCCCTTTGGTTTGCCTGTGATAAGGCCGAAGCCCAGCACCTGCGCGCAGCGCTCAAGGCAGAGCAGACAAATCCTAAAACCAGTTACATCGCAGCATATTGGAGCCAGACATGACCATTCGTATCCCTGCAGCGCTGGCGGCATTTTTGATGCTGACCGCGGCCTGGGCGGCAGCCCAGGAAACCCCTGCCGCGCCGGTGCCGGAGATTGCATTGGACGCGCCCGGGGCCTCTGTGCCTCAACTTCCAGCCAGCGCGCCGGGGCCTGAAGTGCCGGAGGGAAGCGGGAAACCGGTGACAGCAGCCGAGGCCGGCCCGGTGTCCCCGTCAGTCCCGCCCGCCAGCCAGGATGAACTGGCACAGGTGGCACATGACGCTTCATCCAAGGCCTTGAAATTCCTGCGCGATGGCGGCCCTTCAATCTGGGCGATCGCCGTCTTGTCGGTGATTACAATGGCCCTGATTCTGTGGAAGATCTGGCGCCTGGCGCTGATCGGCGCCTGGTCGCGCGGCAAGGCAGGACTGGCCGTGCAAGCCTTTGAACGCGGGGACCGCACCGCGGCCCAAGCGATCGTCAAAAACCGGATCGGGGTGCGCTCCAAAGTCGTCAGCGCCGCGCTGACCGCCGCCGCTGCCCTGCCCGAGGACCGCGCCCGCGAGGAAACCGCCAGGGTGGCCAAACTGCATCTCGCCAGCGCGGCCACCGGTCTTGGCGCGCTGGAGCTGATTGCCACCATCGCCCCGCTTCTGGGCCTGCTGGGCACCGTTCTGGGCATGATTGCCGCCTTCCAGGCGTTGCAAGCGGCCGGCTCCAAGGCTGATCCTGCGCTGCTGGCAGGCGGCATCTGGGAGGCGTTGCTGACCACTGCCGCAGGCATGGCAGTGGCGATCCCAGCCTCTGCCGCGCTGACCTGGTTTGAAGCGGTGATCACCCGCATCCGCCGCGACCTTGAGGACAGTGCCGCCCGTATCTTTATCGCCCATGATCCGCAGCCGCTGAAACTGGCGGCCGAATAGAGCCATGGAGTTCACCGAAACCCTGAAACCGCGGCGCAAGCCAAGCCTGACGCCCATGATCGACGTGGTGTTTCTGCTTCTGGTGTTCTTCATGCTGGCGTCGCGCTTTGGCACCGATGCGGTGCTGCAGCTGCCGCTGGCGGCCCAGGGCGGCAGCTACTCGGGGCCGCCGCGGCTGGTCGGAATCGGTGCGGGAAATCTGGATGTGAATGGCGTGCCGGTGGCAGACAGCAACTTGACCCAGGCACTGGCACCGCTGATGGAAAAACCCACCGATATGCTGATCCTGCGCGGCCGCGACGGCGCCGACTTGCAGCGTATCACCGATGTGACCGGGCTGCTGCGGCAGGCAGGCTACAGCAATTTTGTGCTGGTTGAATAAGGAGCCGCGCATGGACCTGACAGAGGCGCCCCGCCGTCCGCGGACTGAATCCATCGTACCGATGATCAATGTGGTGTTCCTGCTGCTGATCTTTTTCCTGATGACCTCCCGCCTGGCGCAACCTGACCCGTTTGAGGTAGCGCCGCCGGACGCAGCAATTGAGGCAGACCCCGGAGCCGGGCCTGTGCTGTACATCAATGCCGAAGGCCGGATGCATTTCGATGGGGCCGAAGGCGGCGAAGCCCTCACGCGGCTGGCTGCGGTCAGCGGCGGCACCCCGGTTCTGCAATTGCGCGCCGACGCCCGGCTGGAGGCAAAAGCCCTGGCCCGCCTCCTGCGCCAGCTGGCGGCAGCAGGCTTCAGCCAGGCCGAACTGGTGGTCCGCCAGCCATGAAACGTGCCGCTGAATTCACCGTTTTTGCAGGCATTGCCGTGTTGATCCATGTGGCGCTGTTTGCCCGCGTGCCTGGTTCCGGTGCGCAATCCAACGGCGCGGGCGGCACGGCGATGGTGTCAATCCAGGCGGCGCCTGAAGCTGTAGCGGAAATGGCCGAGGCCTGGGAGAAGCCGCCGCAGACTTCCCCGCAGATCGCGGCCCAAACTGTTGACCCGTTGCCGCCGGCCAACGTCCCTTCCCTGCCGCAACTGGCACTTGACCAGGCGCCGCGGGCCGCAGCACAGATTGCAATACCCGCGCCGGCAAGGGCGGATAATCTGCAAATCGACACTGCGCCACCGTCACCGCCAAAGCCGCAGAAACCAGAGCCAAAGCCGGAACCGCAGCAAAAACCCGCGCCCAAGCCGCAACCGCAGCAGGCCCGTAAATCCGAACAGGCCTCGGCCGGCCAGGCCGAACAGCGGTCCGCCGGATCGGGCGGCGGCGCTCAGGCCGGGCAATCAGGCGGGGCACAGGCGGCAACAGCAGAGTCCGGACGGCGGGCCAAGCTGCGCAGTATCTGGGGCGCCAAGATCCGCGCCCGTGTGGAACGGCGCAAACGCTACCCCGCCGGCGCCAGCGGCAAAGGCCAGGTTGTGGTGCGCCTTACCGTCTCCCGGTCGGGCCAGCTGCTGAGCCACCGGATTGCCAGGTCATCGGGCGTCGCAGCCTTTGATCAGGCGGCCCTGCAGGCCGTCGCCCGGGCCGGCAAGTTCCCATCGGCGCCGAAAAAGCTGCAGATCAATCAAATCAGCTTCAACCTGCCTATGAGTTTCTCGAAGTAACCGCCGGAAGGCTGCCGCTCCAGCCAACCCCGCCGGAGGCCCAGATCCCGAGGCTCAAGATCAATCCGCAAGTTCCGGCGCAGGCTCCGATGCCTTTCCGGGCCCGGATCCTGCATCAGCGTATTCAGCCGCAGGCAGGGGGCTGTGCGCGGCATTGTCCTTCCTTCGGCGCGCAGACCCTCGTGGCAGGCGCCTGCCGCGTTTTTCTTGTTTCGCTGATGCGGCTGGACGATGTCCGTGGCAGGCCCTGGGATCGGCTCCCGGACGCTGTCTTGGATCGGGTCGCAGATGCCTCTTCTGCCGGGGTATGGCCACATTGCCGGGCCTGCAGCCGCCAGTCGTCGCTTGGCATTCAGCATATTGCTGCCCTTTGCGGCGCACAGCTGACACCAATTGAAGGCAGCGATTCCGCCCAAACCCGGCGGTGACCGCTGTTTTGAATTTCCGTTTCCACACACAATGCAGCTTTTACTGGCTGTCTGCGGGCTTCTTCTCCGAACAGGCCAGTTGCAGCTTTGCTGTTTGGCCGCTCACATAATGCTCACGCAATGTGACCCCGCAAAGGCTTGCCTCGCCTCTCCCGGCCCTTAAGGTGGATCCCGTACGCAGCATATTGAGGCCAACGCATGAAAGATCTAGCCCCCGTTCCGGACCTGAAGCCGGAAACAGCGCAGCCGGACCTGCCCGCCAAACCGCCGGCACTGCATGAACGGGCTCTGCATATGCTGGCCCGGCTGCTGCCGCTGGCGTATTTCCGGCGGCCGCCAAAGATCATCATCATCGACGCCACCAACAGCTGCAACCTGCGCTGCCCGGTGTGCCCGGTCACCTTTGCCATGCAGCGCAAACGCGGCATGATGAAGCCGAACGTGTTCCGCAAGATCATCGACGATTTCAAGGACCAGCGGGAAAAGCCCGCGATCTATTTCAGCTTCTCGGGTGAGCCGACCCTGCACAAAGACCTGCCCGATTTCATCGCCTACGCCCATGAAAACGGCCATGACACCTATCTGTCGACCAATGCCACCCGCCTCACTCCGGACATGAGCGAACGGCTGATCCGCTCGGGACTTGCCCGCGTAAATCTGTGCATGGACGGCTTTTCAAAGCAGGCGCAGGAAACTTACCGGGTCAATTCCGACTTCGATAAGGTCAAGGCCAGCATTGAAGAATTCCTGAACATCAAAAAGGACCTGGGCTTCAAGACCCCGGTCACAGTGCTGCAGACACTGCTGACCAGCTATTCCGAACCGCAGATGGACGAAATGGAAGCCTGGGCGCGCAACGCCGGTTTTGACCGGGTGCGGTTCAAGACATTCTCGATCGGCTCCTACACCTCTGACGATCAGAAACGCGAATTTGCGCATTTCCTGCCGCGTCAGAAAGAGCTGCGCCGCCACCCGCGCCACACCAGCCATGCGATGTGCACGGTGCCGCTGTTTCAGTCGGTGGTGTTCTGGAACGGCGATCTGGGCCTGTGCTGTATCGACTATGACCAGGTGATCCAGCTGCCCAATGTCGAGCAGGACGGCTTCCTTGCCGCCTACCGTTCGGATAAGGCCGCCCGCGCCCGCAAGCGCGGTTTTCTCAAACAGTTCGGCATCTGCAAAACCTGTTCGTTTTCCAACGCCGAAAACATGGGCATCCGCCGTGATCTGAAAAAATAAGCGCGCGGCCAAGGCTGCCCGCTTCTGCTTCTTTCTGGTTAAAGTACCCTGGGGGTGAAGGCCGCCTGGCCTGAGGGGGCAAAGCCCCCTCCCCTGCTACCGCTGCAGCAGGACCGGAAACCAATCCTCGCGCAGCCGCTGGCCGGGCTGCATTCCATGCCCCGGGAATGGCGGCGATGTGGGGCCGGGGCGCTCGACGTAGCGTGTATCATCGCCCACCAGCCGCAGCGAAAACGCACGGCGGCGCGCAGTTGAGGTGTTGCCACGGGATCCGTGCAGCGTCTTATAGTTAAAGGCGATCGCATCACCCGGCTGCATCGAGTATTCCACCACGGTCATACCTTCGGCATCAGGATCAGGAACAGCCATATACTGCCCTTCGTCCGCAAAGAAATCCTCCTCAGAGACCCAACGGGTCGGCAGCACTTCCTTTTCCCATTTGTGGGAGCCTGCCACACAGCGCAATGCGGCTTCCTTCACCTCATCCAGCGGCGACCAGAAACTGATGGTCTGCTGCCCCTCGACAAAATAGTATGGCCCGTCCTGATGCCACGGGGTCGGCATTGATGTGCCCGGTTCCTTGACCAGAACATGATCGTGGAACATTTGCACCGAAGTGGATTTCATCAGGTCAGCGGCGACTTCTGCAGCCGGGGATTGCTTGATCGCCTGCTGGAATTCGGGGATCCGGGTCCAGTTGCAGTAGTCGTCAAAGAAGCGTCCGGTCTGGCCGGCCTTTTCGTTATTCGACGCATATGGACCCGGGTTTTCCATATTGGCGGCCACCCCGGCGCGCAGCAGCTCAACCTGTTCGGCAAACAACCCGCGGATAAGGACAACGCCGTCGCGCTGAAACTGTTCGATGTGTTCAGGGGTGATAAGGGGGTGGACCATAGCGGCCTCCGCTGCTGAATGATGCAATTCTGATGCGTCATTCCTGCCGGTCAAAGGGCTTAGTTTCAAATCATATCTTTCTATTATACACTTAACTTCATGTTATACCTTACGTTGCGCCATTATGAATACATCTGCGCCGTGGTGCAGCATGGCAGCCTGTCCGCAGCGGCCGAGGCGGTGCATGTAAGCCAGCCTGCCCTGTCTGCAGCCCTCAGCCGGATCGAAGACCACCTTGGTTATTCTCTGTTCCTGCGCCGCCGCGGGGCGGCGCTGGCATTGACACCGCAGGGCCGGGATTTCGCGGCACATGCGCAGGAACTGCTGGATCATGCCCGGCGGCTGGAAGACCCGAAAGGCTCAGGTGCCGGGCAAAGAGGGCTAATGCTGGCCTGTTTCTCGGACCTTGCGCCGTTCCTGCTGGCACCGGCGCTGAAGGCCCTGCGCCAAGCGCTGCCAGAGGTGGATGTCCGCCACCGTGCCTGCGGGTTCGACCCTTTGATCCATGCGCTGACCGAAGGCGAAGCGGATCTGGCTATCACCTATGACCTGGGTTTGGATGCCGGGTTCAGCCGGGCGGAACTGGACCGGTTTTCACCCCACGCGCTGGTGCCGCCTGAACATCCGCTGGCAACGCGCAGCGGCCTTACCCTGGCAGAGGTGGTGCTGCATCCGCTGGTGCTGTCACAGGAAGGCTTATCTGTGCAGCACATGCTGGGACTGTTCAAGTCGCAGGGACTGGTGCCGCGGATTGCCCACCGGGCGGATTCGCTGGAATTGCTGCGCAGCCTGGCCGCCAATGGCGAAGGTGTCGGCATCAGCTACAGCCTGCCGCCCGGCGGGATGAGTTATGATGGCAAGCCATTGTGCGCTGTTCGGATCACAGACCAAGCCGCAGAGGAGCCGGTGATTCTGGCGGCGCATAGGCAATTGCCGGACGCTTCGCCGGCCTTTAAGGCGCGTGACATTCTGCGCACAGTGCTCAGTGCCCGCAGGTCAGAGCTCAGTGCCGGCAGGTCAGACCTTGCGCAGGCGGATCACCACATCGACTGAGGCGATCTCCATCCCCTCGGGGGCTTCCGGCAGTTTGTGAATCACCAGTTCCTGTGCGGGCGCGTCGCTGACGCGGCCTTCATCCTCCCAGAAGAAATGCGGATGATCGTGGGTGTTGGTGTCGAAATAGCTTTTGGAGCCGTCCAGCGGGATCTCTTGCAGCACGCCGGCGTCGCAAAAGGCGCGCAGAGTATTATAGACGGTGGCCAGCGATACGGCGGCGCCTTTCTTCTTGGCCGACTCGAACAGGCTTTCGGCGGTGATATGGCGGTGTTTGCCGTCGCCGACCAGCAATTCGGCAAGCGCCACCCGCTGCCGGGTGGGTCTTAGCCCGGCCTCTGTCAGCCAGCGGGTGGCTGTGTCTTCGCTGTTTGGCGTCATGAGCAGATCCTGCATCGCGTTGCTGACCGTATATATAGGTGCAACACCCAGGGTTTTTCAAATGAAATTCATTCGCAGCTAGGCAGGTGTTTCTTGTGTGCGTGTGGCACATTCAGCGCAGGAAGTGACGCGGGGTCCCCTTGCAGGACCCTTTGGCCGGGTGTTACACGAAGCCAGATATACTTATAGACCAGACCCTAGGCAGGAGATACGCCCGAATGGCCGATTACCCGAGCAGCTTTGACAAGGACGAATTGCTGAAATGCGCGCGGGGCGAGCTGTTTGGGCCGGGCAACGCCCAGCTGCCGGCACCGCCGATGCTGATGATGGACCGCATTACAGACATCAGTGCGGATGGCGGCGAGTTCGGCAAAGGCCATGTTGTTGCGGAATTCGACATCACCCCGGACCTGTGGTTCTTCGACTGCCATTTCCCAGGCAACCCGATCATGCCCGGCTGCCTGGGCCTGGACGGGCTGTGGCAGCTGACCGGCTTTAATCTGGGCTGGCGCGGCATGACCGGCAAGGGCATGGCCATGGGCGTCGGCGAGGTCAAGCTGAAAGGCATGGTCAAACCCGACCGTAAAATGCTCACCTATTTCGTGGATTTCACCCGTGTCATTGACCGCAAGCTTAAGCTTGGCGTTGCCAATGGCCGTGTACTGGCGGATGGTGAAGAAATCTATCAAGTCAAGGACATGAAGGTCGGGCTGGCAGACGAAAGCTGACCTCTATCCGTTTGATCGAATCCAAGGAGTACGCCTATGCGTCGCGTCGTCGTCACCGGTTTGGGGATTGTCTCCTCCATCGGGAACAATGCTGAAGAGGTCACCGCCGCGCTGAAAGCCGGTAAATCCGGCATCGAAGCCAGCCCCGAAATGGCTGAGCACGGCTTTCGCAGCCAGGTGGCCGGCACGCTGAAAATCGACACTGCCCAGCATGTGGACAAGCGCACCCTGCGGTTCATGGGGCCAGGTGCGGCTTACGCCCATATCGCGATGAGCCAGGCAATTGCTGATGCAGGTCTCTCGGAAGATCAGGTTGTGAATGAGCGCACCGGCCTGGTGGCAGGCTCCGGCGGCCCGTCGACCTCGGCCATGCTGGCAGCGCACCAGGTGGTCGCCAAAACAGGCGCCACCAAACGCATCGGCCCTTTTGCCGTGCCAAAGTGCATGTCCTCGACCATTTCCGCCAACCTGGCGACGGCGTTCAAGATCAAGGGCGTCAACTATTCGATCACCTCGGCCTGCTCGACCTCGCTGCATTGCATCGGCAACGCGGCTGAACAGATCATGATGGGCAAACAGGACGTGATGTTTGCCGGCGGCGGCGAGGAGCTGGACTGGACCCTTAGCTGCTTGTTCGACGCTATGGGCGCAATGTCTTCGAAGAAGAACGACGACCCCACCGCGGCCAGCCGGGCCTTTGACCAGGACCGCGACGGGTTCGTGATCTCCGGCGGCGGCGGCATTGTTGTGCTGGAAGACCTCGACCACGCGCTGGCCCGCGGTGCCAGAATTTACGCCGAAGTGACCGGCTTTGCCGCCACCTCCGACGGCCACGACATGGTGGCGCCCTCTGGTGAAGGCGGCGAGCGGGCAATGCGGCTGGCGCTGTCGACCCTGCCTGAAGGCCGCAAGGTGGACTATATCAACGCACATGGCACCTCGACCCCGGTCGGCGACGTCGGCGAAGTCGAGGCCGCGCGCCGTGTATTCGGCGAAGGCGAGGTGCCGCCGATTTCCTCGACCAAGTCGATGACCGGCCACGCCCAGGGCGCTGCCGGCGCGCTAGAGGCGATCTTCTGCCTGCTGATGCTGGACAATGATTTCATCACGCCGTCGATCAATGTTGATACCCTCGCCGAAGGCATTCAGCCGGGCGAGATTGCCACCGCACTGGTGGAAAACGCCGGCCTCGATTCGGTGATGACCAACAGCTTCGGCTTTGGCGGCACCAATGGCTCGATGGTTCTGAGCAAATACAAGGGATAAGTGACGATGGCGGGACTGCTGACCGGCAAACGCGGCCTGATTATGGGCGTTGCCAATGACCGCTCCATCGCCTGGGGCATTGCCAAGGCCATGGCCGAAGCCGGTGCCGAGCTGGCCTTCACCTATCAGGGCGAAGCCTTTGGCAAGCGGCTGGAGCCGCTGGCACAGAGCGTCGGCTCGGACTTTATGGTCGACGTGGATGTGACCGACGACGCCTCGCTTGATACGGCGTTCGAACAGCTTGGCAGCCGCTGGCCGTCGATTGATTTCGTGGTCCATGCAATTGCCTATTCGGACAAATCCGAGCTGACCGGACGGTTCTTGGACACCAGCCGGGCGAATTTTAAGAACTCGCTGGATATCTCTGCCTATTCCTTCATCGAAGTGGCACGCCGTGCGCATCCGCTGATGAAGGAAAACGGCGGCACCCTGCTGACGCTGACCTATCAGGGATCAAACCAGGTGGTGCCGAACTACAATGTAATGGGCGTGGCTAAGGCAGCGCTGGAATCCGCGACCCGCTACTTGGCCAACGACCTGGGCCCCGAGGGCATCCGGGTGAATGCAATTTCGCCCGGCCCGATGAAGACACTGGCCGGTGCTGCCATAGGCGGCGCGCGCAAGACCTTCAAGCATACAGCCCAGAATGCGCCAATGCGCGACAACGCCACGCTGGAGGCGGTCGGCGGCACCGCAGTATACCTTGCGTCTGATGCAGGCTCTTGCACGACCGGTGAAATCATCCGGGTCGATGGCGGTTTCCACGTGCTGGGAATGCCGCAGCAGGATTATCTGTAAGCAGGTAGAAACCGCTGACATCTGGAAAGGCGCCCCTGGAGGCGCCTTTTTTCTTATCCAGCAGTGGTTTCAGGACGCCGAAGCTTTGCAGTGCGTTCGCCTGCCTCTTATCCGGCGCACTCCCGCCCGTCGCCGGGCTTTTGGCAAAGCCCGCTTCCGTTGGGCGTGGCACTGCGCCTGGCGCAGTGCCACGCCCAAGGCCGCCAAGCGTTTTCCGGCACAGCCGGAAGACCTGCGGGCGCGGGAGTGCCGCCTGCCCGCAGACCGAACATCAGGATACCGAGACCAGCGCGATATCGAAAACCAGATCTTTGCCCGCCAGGAAATGGTTGGCATCCAGGGTGACTGTCTCGTCGCCGACCTCGACCACGGTCACCGGCAGCACTTGGCCGTCCGGGCTTTGCATCTGCAGCTGAGTACCCAGTTCCAGCGGGATATCCTCGGGGATGCCCTCGCGGGGGATCTCCTGGCGCGCGGCGGGATTGATCGGGCCGTATCCTTCGGCGCAGGGGATATCCAGCGTCTTGCTCTCTCCCACGGACATGCCTTCAAGCCCTGCATCCATGCCCGCGATCACATGCCCCGCACCGACGGTGAATTCCAGCGGATCACGGCCCTCGGAACTGTCGAAAACGGTGCCATCCGTCAGCTTGCCTGTGTAATGGATGCGCACGGTGTCGCCGTTCTTTACCCCGGTCATATGACCTCCAATCGGTTGCGGGTTGATAAAGGGGCGCAGCCTAGCGTCCGCGAATGTGATGTAAACCCGTATGGATACAATTTCCCGCTTTGCCCGCCCGGGGCTTCGTGCAACGCTCCGGCAAAGGGAGCGCCCCATGCCAATTACAACTTGTATCTTCGACGCCTACGGCACCTTGTTCGATGTGGCCGCTGCGGCGCGGCAGGCCGCCAGCGAGCCGGAATTTCCGCATCTGCAGGACAGCTGGGCAGAGCTGGCCAGCAACTGGCGGCTGAAGCAGCTGCAATACACCTGGCTGCGGGCGATCACCAATGCCCATGCCGATTTCTGGGATGTAACGCAGGACGGCCTTGATTGGGCGATGGAGGCGGCCGGGCTGGCAGCAGATGCCGCGTTGCGCCAGCGGCTGCTGGATCTTTACTGGCAGCTGCAGGCCTATCCGGAAGTGCCCGCAATGCTGAACACGCTGAAGTCCGCCGGCATGAACACCGCAATCCTGTCCAATGGATCCCCTGCCATGCTGGACGGCGCGGTGCAATCCGCGGGGCTGGGCGATGTGCTGGATGATGTGCTGTCGGTGGAGAGCGTCGGCATCTTCAAGCCCGACGCCCGCGTCTACGATCTGGTTGGCGCCCGGTTCAATTGCGCCCGCGAGGAGGTGCTGTTTGTCTCCTCCAACGGCTGGGACGCGGCGGGGGCATCGGGCTACGGGTTTGTCACCGCCTGGGTCAACCGGGCGGGCGAGCCTGTTGACAGGCTGCCCTGGAAGCCGGCGCATATCCTGCCGAACCTCACCACAATTCCCGATCTGGCCAAGGGATAATCGTTCACACATGCCGTTTTTTGAAACCTCAGACGGGTTGCAGCTGCATTACTCCGATGCCGGAGAGGGTGTGCCGCTGCTGTGCTTGGCGGGCCTGACCCGGGACAGCCGCGATTTTCGCTATTTTGCGCCTCATGCCTCAGGCTGCCGGATGATCACCCTGGACGCCCGCGGACGGGGGCAGTCGGATCATGATCCGGACTTTATGACCTACAATGTTCTGCGCGAGGCGCAGGATGTGCTGGAGCTGCTGGATCATTTGGAATTGGGCCGCGCTGCCATTCTGGGCACCTCGCGCGGCGGATTGGTGGCGATGACACTGGCCGCCATCGCCAAAGACCGGCTTGCAGCGGTGATCCTGAATGATGTCGGCCCAGAGATCCCTGCAGATGGCATTGCCCGGATCATGGACTACGTTGGCCGGCGCCCGGCTGCAAAGACACATGCACAGGCTGCAGAAGCGCTTGCTGCACTGATGGCGCCGGCCTTTCCCGGTGTCCCGGCTGCACGCTGGCGCGAGGAGGCCGAAGCATTCTATGACGAAGGCGCCGGCGGGCTCAGCCTGCGTTATGATCCGCGCCTGCGGGACGCGCTGCTGGCGCAAGCGGAGGCGGGGCCTCCCCCGGATCTCTGGCCTCTTTTTATGACCCTGGACGGCCTGCCCTGCGGGATCATCCGCGGCGCAAATTCGGACATTTTGAGCGCCGGAACCTATGCGGAAATGCAGCATCGCCTGCCCGCGCTGCAAGCCGTGGAAGTTCCAAACCGCGGCCATGTGCCCTTTCTGGACGAGCCAGAGGCGCTTGCCCTCATCCATTCCCTATTGGACCAGATCAAATGACCTCAATCGCCATGATCGAAGCTGCGGCAGCGCGGCTGAAAGGCCATGCCCGCGTCACTCCACTGCTGTCTTCGCCCTTCTTGGACGAAATCTCCGGACGGCGTCTGTTTGTGAAGGCCGAATGCCTGCAGCACACCGGATCCTTCAAGTTCCGTGGCGGCTGGTCGGCGGTCTCGGCGCTGCCGGAAGAGGCCCGCGCACGGGGTGTGCTTGCCTATTCCAGCGGCAATCATGCGCAAGGCGTGGCCGCAGCAGCCAAAGCGCACAAAACGCCTGCTGTTATCGTGATGCCCGCCGATGCGCCTCGGCTGAAGATCCAGAACACCCGTGATCTGGGCGCCGAGGTTGTTTTGTACGACCGCGCCGGCGGGGAAAGCCGCGAAGCCGTTGGCGCCCGGCAAGCTGGGGAGCGCGGGCTGACGCTGATAAAACCCTATGACGAACCGCTGGTGATTGCCGGTCAGGGCACCTGCGGGCTGGAGATTGCGGAACAGGCCGCTGACGAAGGCGTCGCCAGGGCAGAGATTCTGGTCAACTGCGGCGGCGGCGGATTGTCGTCGGGGATCGCTCTGGCACTTGAGGCGCGCGCACCGGACCTGCGGGTGCGCCCGGTGGAACCGGAAGGGTTCGACGATGTGACCCGCTCGCTGGCCGCTGGTGAAATCCGGCAGAACCCCAGCCCGTCCGGTTCTATTTGCGACGCAATCCTGACACCGCAGCCGGGTGAGATCACCTTTCCCATCCTCAGCCGCTTGTGCGGGCCGGGCCTGGTCATTACCGAAGAGGAAGCGATGCGGGCGATGGCGCAGGCCTTTTTGCGGCTGAAAATCGTTCTGGAACCCGGTGGGGCTGCATCGCTGGCGGCGGCCCTGTTCCACCCTGACAAGATCGGCGGCGAAGCCGTGATTGCAGTCGCCACTGGCGGCAATGTGGATGCAGCGCTGTTCCAGGAGGCGCTGTCGCGTTATGCTTGAACTCTGACCGCACGGGAATCCGTCCGGCAGCCAAGGGGGCCGTTCATGACACGTTTCACCATCGCCTCGTTCAATGTCAAAAATCTGATCGGACCGGAGCGGGAATACTACCGTTTTCAAAGCTACACGCCCGAGGAATACGCTTGGAAAGCAGATTGGATGGCCGACCAGCTACTGACGCTGAATGCGGATATCGTTGGGTTTCAAGAGATCTTTGAAGAGGCACCGCTGCGCCAGGTGATTACCGAAGCGGACCGGCGCGGGGCCGAGGCGAATGCAGCCAGCATCCCCGACCCCTCCAAGCGCTATCACCGCAAGGCGATTTTTCAGAAGCTGGCCTATGGGTCTTATGCTGAGGCTGCGCTGGCATTCGCTCCGAATGTTAATGACACGGGCGAGCCTGGAAAGCGGCGCCCAGGTCTTGCGGTCCTTTCGCGGTTCGGATTTGAAGGCGACGCAGAGGTGATCCAGGAGCTGGCGCAACCGCTGGACATTCCGATGGCTTGCCTGGGCGAAGATGACGACGCTGGGTTCTATACCCTGCGCCGCCTGTCGCGCCCGATTCTGAAAGTGCGCGTGCCGGTTGGCGATCTGGTCATCACCGTCTTCAACTGCCATCTGAAATCGAAGCTGGGTGAATACATCACACCGCAAGGGGCGGATTACGCCCCGGAATCCGTGCTGACAGCATATGACGCCGCGGGCCGTGCCCTGGGCTCCTTGCGTGCGGCATTACGGCGGATGGGAGAAGCCTGGGTGCTGCGCCGTGCGGTGCTGGACGAGTTGGAACAGGGCCGCCCGGTGATGGTGCTGGGGGATTTCAATGACGGCGAACACGCGGTCAGCAGTGAAATCATTTCGGGCGAGGCACCATTCAAGAACTACGCCTGGATGCTGCGCCATGATGCCCGGCACGGCGGTGACCGCTACAGCGAAGAAGAAGACAGGCAGATCCACGAAGCCATCGACCGGGTGCGGTTGCGATCGGCTGAGAAAATGTTCCTGAAGAAGAGCTTGCGTGACGTGGTCTACACCACCGCTTTTGGCGGCGTGCATGAGAGCATCGACCAGATCTACATGTCGCGCCATTTCGACCCTGCCTGGAGCGGCGCGCTGGGGGAGATGCAGTACTACAGTGTCTTCAACGATCATCTGACCGACGGCAGCCACCCGGAGGCGCCCTATAACAAGCTGGCATCAGACCATGGGCAGATCATGGCCCATATGGAGCTGCACAGCTGAGGAGCACCGGAAAAATCAGATTTTTCCGGCCAATTTTCTTCCTCAAGAAAATTCCACCGCCTGTGGCAGGCGGCTGGTTTACCTCACCGCCCCGGCGCAGGTAGATTGCGGCGGAACAACAATGAGGCATTTCATGCAGATCGCAGACCTGGGCGATGTCCAGCTTCACTACCGCATTGACGGCGACGCGGATGGCGCGCCCATCGTCTTTGCCAATTCGCTGGGCACGGACCTCAGGGTCTGGGATGCGGTAGTAGACCTGCTGCCTGCGGGCCTGCGCGTTATCCGTTATGACAAGCGCGGCCACGGGCTGTCGTCCTGCCCGCCAGCCCCCTATTCGATGGGCGCGCTGGTGCGCGATGCAGAGCGGTTGCTGGATTTTCTGGAGGTGCGCGATTGTGTTTTCGTAGGGCTGTCAATCGGCGGCATGATTGCACAAGGGCTGGCAGTGAAGCGGCTGGACCAGATCCGGGCGCTGGTGCTGTCGAACACTGCGGCCAAGATCGGCACCGCCGAGATGTGGAAGAACCGCGTGCAGATGGTGCAAGCGCGGGGTATCGGGGCACTGGCCGATGCCGTGATGGAGCGCTGGTTTTCCCGCGGCTATCGCGCGTCGCCTCAACTGCAGCTTTGGCACAACATGCTGGTTCAACAGTCCCGCGATGGCTATGCCGGCTGCTGCGCGGCAATTGCGGGCACTGATTTCTATACGCCGACCAGCGGTCTGCGGCTTCCCTGCCTGGGCATCGCGGGATCGGAGGACGGCGCCACACCGCCCGATTTGGTGCGCGAGACGGTCGATCTGATCCCCGGCAGCCGGTTCCACCTGATCCGCCGTGCCGGCCATATACCTTGCGTCGAGCAACCTGAAGATTACGCAGCGCGCCTGACCGCTTTTCTGCAGGAGACCGGGCACATTGGCTGAGGTTCTTCTGATCCATGGATCCTGCCATGGCGCCTGGTGCTGGCGCGATGTGATCCCGGCGCTGGAAGCGACCGGCCACAGCGCCCGTGCGATCACCCTGCCCGGCCATGGCGACGGCCGGGATCCGGCAAGCGTCACTTTGGCAGAAACGGCTGAAGCCATCGCATCAGCCTCCACTCCGGACACCCTCGTGCTGGGGCATTCCTGGGGCGGTTTTCCCATTTCCGCCGCGGCTGAGGCAGCACCTGAAAACCTGCGCGGATTGATCTATCTTTGCGCCTACATCCCTGTCAGCGGCATGTCCCTGATCGATATGCGCAAGGCTGGACCCCGGCAGACGCTGCTGGGTGCAACTGCCAAGAACCCGGCCGGCACAGGCTACAAGTTCCTGCCCGATACCGCGCCGGACCTATTCTATCACGATTGCCCGGTGGAAACTGTTCGCTTTGCTCTGAAGAACCTCTGCTTGCAACCGATCCCACCGCAGGACACAGCGGTCCAGCTGTCTGAACGGTTCGAAGGCGTGCCCAAGGCCTATATCCGCTGCTTAGGCGATCGGGTGATCCCGCCGGAATACCAGACGCAAATGGCAGCGCAGCTGCCACCGCAGCGAGTCTACGACATGCAAACATCCCATTCGCCCTTCTTTGCGGACCCCGACGGGCTCGCCGATCTGATCGGGCGCATCGCAAAGGACTTCTGATGGCAGGTTCCGTCTTTGACAGCCAGGTTTACGGTGATCTCTTTGGCAGCGGCGATGCCGGCCGCCTGTTCTCCGACAGTGCCGAAGTGCGCGCCATGCTGCTGGTAGAAGGCGCGCTGGCCAAGGCGCAGGGCGCGGCCGGGGTTATCCCGCAGGAGAGCGCCGCCGCAATCAGCCGGGCCGTGGTGGAAATCGCCATTGATCCCGGTGTTTTGAAGCGGCCCACAGGGCAGAACGGCGTACCGGTGCCAGGGCTGGTCGCGGCCTTCCGGGAAGAAATGAAAGCGCCAGAGCACGCGCAGTACGTGCATTGGGGCGCCACCTCGCAAGACATCATGGACAGCGCGCTGATGCTGCGGCTGCGCCAGGTGCTGGCGCTGATAGAAACGGATTTGACCGCAGCAGTAAAAACGCTTGGCACATTGTCCAAAACACATGCAGAGCTGCCGATGGCCGCCCGCACCTACGGCCAGCACGCCACCCCGACCAGCTTCGGTGCGGTGGCGGCGGGCTGGGGTGCGCCGCTGCTGGGGTTGCTGGAGGAACTGCCTGGCTTGCGCCGCTCCTGCCTGCTGGTGTCCTTGTCGGGCGCTGCGGGAACCTCATCTGCATTGGGACCGAAAGCAGATGAGGTACGTGCGGCCATGGCCAATGGGCTGGGGCTGGGCGATCCCGGACACAGCTGGCATACCAACCGCACCCCGGTCCTGCGGATTGCGGACTGGCTGGCGCGCGTGACGCTGGCATTCGGCAAGCTGGGAGAGGACGGCACCGCGCTGGTGCAAAGCGGTATCGGGGAGATTTCGCTGGGTGGTGCCGGCGCGTCCTCAACCATGCCGCAGAAACAGAACCCGGTGGCGCCTTCGGTTCTGGCGGCGCTGGCGCGGCAGGGCAGCGGTCTGCTTTCCGTCCTGCAGGGCGCTTCAATCCAGCAGCATCAGCGTGACGGGGCGGCCTGGTTCACCGAATGGATGTGCCTGCCCCAGATTGTACTGGGTGCAGCCAGCGCGGCAAAGACCGGAAGGGCGCTCTGCGCCGGCCTCGCGCCGAATGCGGCGGCCATGGCATCCGCGTTGTCGGACGGGCTGGGCATGATCCACGCCGAGGCGTTGAGTTTTGCCCTCGCCGCAAAGATGCCGCGGCCAGATGCGCAGGCGGCGGTCAAGATGCTGTGCCAGGAAGCGCAGTCCACACGAACCCCGCTGCAGGAGCTGGTGGCGCTGGCGTACCCGGATCTGGACGCGGCAGCCCTGTTTGATCCGGCACAGCAGATGGGCCGGGCCCCGTGGGAAGCCTTGCAATTTGCCAAGAAGACAGAAGAACTGGGCGGCGAATAGAAGCCGCTAAGGAGAGCAGAATTGCCTGTGCTGCCGGCAAAAACGGACGAGGGCGGCAGGGCTGAACGCCATAGCCGCCTATCCCTCGTCTTTGTCCTGGCGACCGTGATGATTGATGCCATGGGCATCGGGCTGATCATGCCGGTAATGCCCGGCCTGATCACCGGGGTGCAGGGCGGCTCGCTGGCGCAGGCAGCAGTTTGGGGCGGTGTGCTCAGCACTGTCTTTGCAGTGATGCAGTTCCTGTTCAGTCCGGTCCTCGGCAGCCTGTCCGACGCGGTGGGGCGCAGGCCGGTGCTGCTGGTGTCGCTGTTTGTGATGGCGCTGGACTATCTGATCATGGCCCTTGCCGGCACTATGTGGCTGCTGCTTCTGGGCCGCATTCTGGGCGGGATCACCGCCGCGACGCATTCGACAGCGGGCGCCTATATCGCCGACATTTCGCCGCCGGAAAAGAAGGCCGCCAATTTCGGCCTGCTGGGTGCGGCCTTTGGTGCCGGATTTGTGCTGGGGCCGCTGATGGGCGGGCTGCTGGGCGAATTGGGCACGCGGGCGCCGTTTTATGCCGCCGCGGTTCTGGTGCTGGTGAATTTCGCTTTCGGCTGGTTTGTGATGGGCGAAACGGTGCAGGACAAGAACCGCCGTCCCTTTGATTGGCGCCGCGCCAACCCGTTTGGCGCCTTCCGCGCAGTCGGGCGCATACCGGGCATCAAGCCGCTGTTGTGGGTCTATTTCCTCTATTCTGTTGCGATCTATGTCTACCCTGCGATCTGGGCCTATTTCACGCTGGAACGTTTCGGCTGGCAGCCGCAGGTGATCGGCCTGTCGCTGGCGGTCTACGGTATCTCGATGGCTTTGGTGCAGGGCTGGCTGCTGCGCTATACAGTGATCTGGTTCGGCGAGCGGCGGACGGTGATCTGGGGGCAGCTGTTTGACTTTATCGCCTTTGGCATTCTCGCGTTTATTTCCAGCGGCACCCTTGCATTGCTGCTGATCCCGGTCTCGGCCCTGGGAGCAGTTGTCCAGCCCGCGCTGCAAGGGATGATGGCACAGGCAGTTGAGGACAATCAGCAGGGTGAACTGCAAGGCGTAGTGACCGCCGTCAATGCGCTGGCGATGATCCTGTCACCGCTGATGATGACGGCGGTATTTGCCCGCTTCACCGGTGAAGGCGCCGGCCTCTACCTGCCTGGCGCGCCGTTCCTGCTGGCGCTGATGATGATGGCGATCGGCTGCGTAGTGTTCCTGCGCAGCAAGACTTCCGTCGCGTAAAAGCGCCGCTCAGCGGCGCCGCTGCCGCATTCCAGCTTGCTTGCGGGGCGCCCACCGCGCCACGCTGCCTGAAAACGGGGAGAAAGAACATGCAAACCATCAAAGCCGCCGTCTGCCATGAATTCGGCGCTCCGCTGGTGATCGAGGAGGTGCAGCTGGCGCCGCCTGAAATGGGCGAGGTTGAGGTCACGCTGGACGCGGTTGCCATCTGCCACAGCGACATTTCTTATGCCGAGGGCGCCTGGGGCGGGCATCTGCCCGCAGTTTACGGGCATGAGGCCGCCGGGGTGGTCACCACAGTCGGCACTGGTGTCCAAGGTTTTGCCAAAGGTGAATCCGTGGTTGTCACCTTGATCCGCAGCTGCGGTTCCTGCCCCTCCTGTGCTGGCGGCAGGCCGGTGATCTGCGAAACGCCGCATGATACCGTGCGCGGCCCGCTGAAAACCGCGGACGGCAAACCGCTGGATCAGGCCATGGCTTGCGGCGCCTTTGCCGAGAAGGTTGTGGTGGACCAGCGCCAGATCGTGAAAATCCCGGAAGACATGGGTAAGGATGCCGCGGCGCTGGTTTCCTGCGGGGTGATCACCGGTGTGGGCGCGGTGGTCAATGCGGCGCAGCTGCGTGCGGGCCAGGATGTGGTGGTGATCGGCGCGGGCGGCGTCGGCCTCAACGCTATACAGGGCGCCCGCATCGCCGGCGCCCGCCGCATTGTAGCGGTCGACATGAGCCCCGGGAAACTGGAGATCGCCAAGGAATTCGGCGCCACCCACGGGGTGCTCGCCACCGAAGAAAAGCCATGGAAAGCCGCATACAAGGCGCTTGGCGGCCGCGGCGCTGATGCGGTGCTGATCACCGTTGGCGCCATCCCGGCCTATGACCAGGCCCCCCGCTACCTGGCGCGCGGCGGCAAGGCGGTGCTGATCGGGATGCCGCATTCAGGCGCCAAGGCTGCTTATGAGCCGGTGGTTCTGGCAGCCATGGGCCAGGGGCTGATCGGCTCCAAAATGGGCGATGTGGTGATCCAGCGCGATATCCCCTGGATGGTGGATCTCTACCAGCAGGGCAGGTTGAAACTGGACGAGCTGATCTCGGGCCGCTGGTCCTTGGAACAGATAAACGAGGCGATTGCCGACACCAAGACTGGTTCAGCCAAACGCAATGTGATTGTCTTCGGCTGACACTTTCAAGGCGGAGCGCAGGGCGTGCTGAAATTTTTGACCGACCTCTTCAAACCCGAGGCCCCCAAGCCGCCGCCGATCACGTCTGAGGCATCGATGAACTTTGATGCAGGCAGTGTCGGCCCTTTCCTGACCCGGCTGGCCAATAATCCCCGTTTCGGCCTGCCTGCGGATTTCACCGCTTCCGTTACCGGCGCGATCCAGCACATGGCGTTGAACGAAACCCGCCGCTGGCGGATTGACGGCGCCTTTGACGGGTCGCGGGTGCAGATCGAGATCGAGGTTTTTATGGACGATGCAGAGGCCCCTGACTTGGCGTTTTTCAGCACAGGGGCCGCAATTGATGAGATCGACAAGGAATTAGCAGCCTTTGCCGAGGCTTCGGAGACCTAAACTATGAAACTTCAAGATCTGGATATCATCGTAACCGCCCCGCCTGCCCCTGGCTGGGGCGGGCGTTATTGGATTCTGGTGAAAGTCACCACGGACACCGGCATCACCGGCTGGGGGGAATGCTACGCGTCATCAGTGGGCCCCGATGCGATGACCCATGTGATCCGCGACGTATTCGCGCGCCACATGGAGGGCGAAAACCCGGAAAACATCGAACTGATGTTCCGCCGCGCCTATTCCTCGGGTTTCACCCAGCGTCCGGACCTCACAGTGATGGGGGCCTTCTCGGGCCTGGAAATCGCCTGCTGGGACATCCTGGGCAAAGACCGCGGGCGGCCAGTTCATGCTTTGCTTGGCGGGCGGATGAATGACCGTATCCGCGCCTATACCTATCTCTACCCGCTGCCGCATCAGGACATCACGGAGTTCTGGACCTCGCCTGAAATGGCCGCCGAGGCCGCGGCACAAAAGACGCGCGAAGGCTACACGGCGGTGAAATTCGACCCCGCAGGCCCGTATACAATGCGCGGCGGGCATATGCCTGCAATGTCGGACATCTCGATGTCGGTGGCGTTCTGCAAGGCGATCCGCGATGCCGTGGGCGATAAGGCAGACTTGCTGTTCGGCACCCATGGCCAGTTCAGCACCGCCGGCGCCATCCGCCTGGGCCAGGCAATAGAACCCTATTCCCCGCTCTGGTTTGAGGAGCCGACGCCGCCTGACAATATCGAAGACATGGCCCGCGTTGCCCGCAATCTGCGCATTCCTGTGGCCACCGGTGAACGACTGACCACAAAGGCAGAATTCGCTGCAGTGCTGCGGGCTGGTGCCGCCGAGATTCTGCAGCCCGCCCTGGGCCGCGCCGGCGGGATCTGGGAAATGAAAAAGGTCGCGGCCATTGCCGAAGTGTTCAACGCACAAATGGCGCCGCATCTTTATGCCGGACCGGTGGAATGGGCGGCCAACATCCACCTGGCAGCCTCGATCCCGAACATTCTGCTGCTGGAAACCATCGAAACCCCCTTTCACGATCAGCTGATCAAGGGATCTATCCGGGTAGAGAACGGATTTATCACCCCGCCGGAGGCACCGGGCCTGGGCATCGAAGTGGACGAAGACCTTGCCCGTGCCCATCCGTTCACCGGAACTGACTTGCACCTCAATATGCAAGAAGCGCCTTGTGATTACGCCAATGGCAACGCCTTTGCCAGTGGCTCTCCGCCGATCGTGGACTGAGGCCGTAATTCCTGGGTGACTTGGCCCGGAGAATAGAGGCAATATGCGGCAGACGACCAGCCAGGATGCCGCATATTGCCTGCCCAGAACAACGACCTCATCGACCCGGAAACGCCAGTCGACATGCAGGAACGCGCCGCAGCAGCGGCTGCTTTCCTCAAAACGCTTGCCCATGAAGGGCGGCTGATGATCCTATGCCATCTTGGCACCGGCGAGAAATCCGTGGGTGAGCTGGAAGCCCTGTTAAATATGCGCCAGGCCGCAGTCAGCCAAATGCTCGCCCGGCTGCGTGAAGATGATCTGGTTGCCACGCGGCGGGAAGGCAAGACGGTTTTCTATTCCCTGACCGACGGCAACACACAAGAATTGATAGCCTTGCTGTACAAGCAGTTTTGCAGCGGCGCGTGAACGCTCGCGGCCGCGTGCAGCCAGGCAGCTTCGGCATGTTCTGCTTTAGGGCCCCAGAATTCAGGCCCGCGCTGCGCATGGCGCAGCGCCACGCCCAACCGGGAAGGCGCATTCTGCGAATGCGCCGGAACGGGCGGGAGACCCCGCCTGCGGGCCGTTAAACGTCAGACCGGACCGTTTGGGTCTGCACTCCCAATCCTTCGATCTCCAGCCGCATCACGTCGCCGGGCTGCAGATAGACCGGTTGCGGTTTGCACCCCATGCCGACGCCCGGCGGGGTGCCGGTGGCGATCACATCGCCCGGATGCAAGGTCATCAGCTGGCTTAGATGCGAGATGATCTGTGCCACGGTGAACACCATCGTGGCCGTGGTTCCAGTCTGCCGCCGCGCGCCGTTCACATCACAGGTCAGCCACAGGTTCTGCGGGTCCGGCACCTCGTCCCGCGTCACCAGCCAGGGGCCGATCGGCCCGAAGGTGTCACAGCTCTTGCCCTTGGTCCATTGGCCGGTCAGCTTGGTCTGATAGTCGCGCTCGGACACATCGTTGACCACGCAATACCCTGCCACATGGTTCAACGCGTCGTCTTCGGAGACATATTTGGCTGCGGTGCCGATCACCACGCCCAGCTCGACTTCCCAATCCGCCGCCACTGAGCCGCGCGGCAGGATCACGTCATCGTCCGGTCCGCAAATGGAAGAGGTCGCCTTGAGGAACAGGATCGGATGCTCTGGCAGCGCCATGCCCATCTCCTCGGCGTGATCGGTGTAGTTGAGGCCGATGCCAAGGAACTTCCCCGTCTGCCCGGCACAAGGCGCCAGCTCCGGATGCCCTTTCGCCAGCGGCAGTTCCGCCGGGTCCAGCGCTGCCAGCCGGCCCAAGGTTTCGTCCCCCAGCACCGCACCGGTGATGTCCGGCACATGCGCCGATAGATCCCGGACTGCGCCTCTGCTGTCCAGAAGACCCGGCCGTACTTCGCCGCCCGCGCGGTACCGCAGCAGTTTCATGTTCTGGTTCCCTGTCTCAATTCCTGGATCAATTGGAGACGTAGCCCGCCACCACCTGCAATAGCTTGAATGCCGTGGAGGCGTCATTTTCAACCACTGCCAGAAATTCTTCCTCGCCGATCCGCAGGCAGCTGAGGTCCGTCGCCGCGATCATGCTCAGCGCCCGGGCTTCATGGCGGATCAGACCCAATTCCCCCACCAGCCGCCCGGGGCCGACTGTGGTAATCAGCCGGTCCTCGCCGCCCGGCTGCGGCAAGTAAAGCTCTGCCTCGCCTTCAAGGATCATATATGCCCCGTCCGACGCTTCATCATCTTTAAGGAACACCACCTCGCCCGCCTTGGCATCATACCAGCGGGCGCCAAAGGCCAGAAGACGAAGCTGGCGGCGGTTCAATCCGGAGAACAGTTCAGTCTGCTCCAGTGCCCTCAGCTTGCGGGCCAGGTCCTGGCTGGCCGCCCCGTCGCCCGCTGCCGCGGCCTGCGCCTCGTCGCTGACCAGTCGGCCCTGGCGCAGTTCAAAGAAGACGTCAAACACATCCGGGCTCTGAAAGCTGGGGGCAAGATAGATCAGCGTGGTGCCGGGCAAAAGTTTTCGCAGGTTCTTATGCACCGCGACGCGGGTTTCCAGATCATAGCTTGCCATTGCGGAATCGAGGATCAGGATATCCGGTTTCTTGATTGTGGCCCGGCAAAAGGCCAGCGGTTCGGCAAAACTGGCGGCCAGCCCCTGCCCGCCCACCGCAATCGGCATGTCAAAGATCAGCTCCACCACCTGGTCGCGCAAGCCTTCGCGCACCATCAGTTCCGAGACCAGTTTACGAACCTCATCGCCCTTGGCCCCGGCAGCATCCGATATTTTGCCGAACAGAGCGTTCTCCAGAACCGTCAGCGTGGGGGCGATGGCCTCTTCTGCAAACGGCACAAAGCCGGCGCCCAAAGCCTTTAGCAGGCTTTGCCCGTGGCTGCGGCGGAAGCCTAGGATCCGCTCTTTCATTTCCTCCTCAAAGGCCGGGCCGATCTGTTCCGCCGAAATGGTGAAAGGCACGATCAGCAGCTGCGCCAGCTCCTCGCGGCTGAGCGCCGCCGCATTGACGGTTCCGGGCCGGTCGGCCAGCGACAGCGCTGTTTCATAGGCGCCCACATCCAGGCCCAGCTTGCGGAACAGCGGGTGGCCAGTGCCATCCATACCAAAAATCTGCCGCAGCATCTCCACCACATCACGGGTCAGCGCCACCAGCCCTTCGTCCAGCCCCAGCTGCTTGAGCTGGTCGAGAAATTCCGCATGCCCATGCAAGACCTCGCCGGTCATGGCTTGCTGCGAGGCTGCAAACAGCAGGTTTTCCGCAACCGGCAGCGCCGGGTTGTATGCTTCTGGTTCCAGAAAATGCACGTGCACACCCAGACCGGCGTCCAGAATCGCCTTGCGCACCGAAGGGCGCAATCCGACCAGCCGCTCTGCCAGATCCGGGTGGGCAGGTGCCTCGAAACACTGTTCGATACCCCGGCGGAACAGGGCGGTATCGGATCCGATCCCCTCAACCAGCTGCAGCCACCAGCTCCGCAGTTCCGCCTCGCTGGAGAAACCAGCCAGTTTGGGATCAAGCCAGGGCGCATCAAAGGGATCCGGGCTGTTGCCAGCGCGTTTGGCTATTTCCAGCTGCTGCAAGTTGTGGGCCGCGCCCAACGGGCGCAGCCGCATTGGCATCATCACGTTGTCGCCAAAAGATCCCTGAAACAGAACCGGCCGCGAGGTGGCATAGCCGATCCGCGCTGCCACCGTTGCCTGGTGCATCCCGCTGAGGTTCTGCCCGGCCACCGTCACCGTCCCTGTTGCGGGCAGAATTTCCCGCGTCAGCAGTTCCGCCAGGGCCCGGCGGTCTTCTTCGGAGGGGGCCGCAATACCGATGACCTGCCCTGCGGGGAAGGTTGCGCTCAGCTCCTCCAGCACCGGATTACCATCCGTGTCACGCACATTGACCGTATCCAGGACCACATCGCCGCGCAGGCGCTCCAGCTCCTCCGGCTCGCCGGCCAGCAGTTTTTCATCCACCATGCCCTGCGGCGCAAAGCGCTCCAGGATCACCTCCCAGCGCAATCCCATGTCCTGGGTCTGGTTGTAATAGGTCAGTAATTCTTTCCAGGGCGATGCCAGATCCTTGTAGGCTGCCAGCGCCGCCACCAATGCGCCCAATGAGACCTTGCCCTGCAGCACCAGAAAGCCGCCGACGGCATAAAAGAAAAACGGCGTCAGCTGAGTGATGAAGTTGTTGAGAAACTTCATGAAGAATTTTTTCTGGTAGATCTCGAAGCGGATGTCATACAGCCGCCCCAGCCGCGCCGTGATGATCGCCATCCGGTACCGCCAGCCGCCATTGATCCGCAGCGTCGCGGCGCCCGCGGCGCTTTCGCCGATCTCAGTGGCCAGCGCCCGCACCTGTTTGATGCGTTTTTTGTTCAGCAGGTTGATCTGCCGTTGCAGCATCGGGATCAGCCAGCCTTGCAGCGGGATGAGCGCGATGGCTGCCATTCCGAACCAGAAATTCTGCAGGAACAGGAAAAACAGGATGGTCAGCATCTGCCCGGCTTGCAGCACCGGCTGGCTGACCGCATCCCCCATCAGCCCGCCCATCGGCTCGGATTCGGAGGTGACCATCGACACTAGCTCGCCCTGGCTGACCCGTTCAAAGTAAGGTTGCGGAAAGCGCAGCACCCGGGCGATCAGCTGATAACGGAAGCGGCGCAGCATCCGCTCGGCCAGCACCCCCTTCATGGTGTTGATGCGCATTTTCAGCAGGCCGTGGCACAGCACCGCCAACAGAAAGCCGCCGCACAGAATCCACAGGAAGGTCAGCTGATCAAAGCTTTGCCCCATCAGGGTTATGGTGGAGGTCTCAGCACCGATTGCATCATTGATGATCCGTTTCGGCAGCTCCAGCGTCAGGTAAAGAAGCGGGAATAGGCAGGCCGTGACCAGCAGCAGCACCAGCTGGTCGCGTTTCGAGTACTTCCAGATGAAACGGAACAAAGAGCGTTCGATGGGGAAAGCTCCATAAATGGCGGCTTCGGATGTGGTCTGCCTTATGGGTAGCGCGGTTTGGCAGGAACAGGCAATGGGCAGAACACCGCCTTGTCCCGTTGCGGCACCCTGCCGGCGCGGCATTTGCCAGACGGCGAAAAATCCGTAAGGTTCCAGCGAGGTATCCATGCTGGAGGTCAATAGGTTTGCCGGAATATGTCGGATCCGTTCTGCTGCTGCTCTGCGCGTTGCAGGTCAAGCACCTGTTTGCCGACTTCTTTCTGCAAACCCCCAAGATGCTGTCCGGCCGCTGCGCCTATGTCCATGCGGGGCGTGCCCAGCATGCGGGTGTCCACGTGATCGGCTCGGCCATTGTCTACGCGTTGTTCAGCGCCCCTGTGCCGTTCATCCTGGTGCTGGCGGCGCTGGAATGGGTCGTGCATTTTCACATCGACTTCGGCAAGGCTCGGTTTTCTGAGCGCAAAAAGCTGAACCCCCAGCAAGCGATGTTCTGGCAGGCCATGGGATCAGATCAGGCACTGCACCAGCTGACTTATATCGCCATGGCCTGGGCCTGGGTGAAATACGCGGCGATGTAACCGCACCCGCAAGCTGGGGGCCAGCCCCCAGACCCCCGGAGTATTTTTGCAAAGAAGAAGCTGGATGACAGCCCCGCCTTCGACTTTGCGCTAGTACACCCGCCGCAAGCGAATTTTCTAAGGCACGACCGGCCTGTCCCGTTTGATCGTGCGCAGCACCACATTGGTCTGGGCGCTGGCAACTGCTGGCAGGCGGAACAGGAAATCCTCCAGAAACCGGTTATAGGCATCCAGATCCGGAGCCAGAACCCGCAGGTGATAGTCGGACTGCCCAGTTGTTGCGTAACATTCCTGAACCAGCGGGCTGCTCTCCACCGCGCGAATGAATTCCACCAGTTTGTCCGGGTCGTGGCGGGTTAAATGCACATGCACGATAGCCTGGAACCCCAGCCCCATTGCCGGTGCATTCACCACCGCACCGTAACGTTCGATAATGCCCGCCTCCTCCAACGCCCGCACCCGGCGCCACAGGGCCGACGGCGACATGCCCACGGCCTCAGCCAGATCGGCGTTGGAGATGCGGGAGTCTTCCTGCAGCAAGGTGAGGATACGGGAATCGCGGTCGTCAAGTTTCATATTCCGGTCACTTTCTTCACCAACTAACTGCCGTCCGGTCAATTAAACCATAAATTCCCGCAAAAACAGCAACTCGGGCAAATCTTTTCAGACACTGTGGATTACTTTTCCGGAAAGCACCTTTTCCGCGCAAGGACTCCCCGAGATGACCAAGCTGAGCCACGATTTCCGCAGCTACAAGCTGGACGACCGGTACGAAATGACCCAGGGCCGGGTTTTCCTGACCGGCACCCAGGCCTTGGCCCGGATTATGCTCGATCAGGCGCGCCGCGATCAGGAGGCCGGCTTGAATACCGCGGGCTTTGTCTCTGGTTACCGCGGCTCGCCTTTGGGCGCGGTCGATTTGGAATTCTGGCGCGCCAAGGACCGGATGCAGGCAAACCGGATCAAGTTCATGCCTGCGGTGAACGAGGACCTTGGCGCAACAGCGGTCCTGGGTGCGCAGCAGGCCGTGCTGGACCCGCATTGCGAGGTCGAGGGTGTGTTTTCCATGTGGTACGGCAAGGGGCCGGGCGTCGACCGCTCCGGCGATGCGCTGAAGCATGGCAACGCCTATGGCTCCTCCGCAAAGGGCGGTGTGCTGGTGGTAGCTGGCGACGACCACGGCTGTGTCAGCTCCTCGATGCCGCATCAGTCGGATGTGGCATTCATGTCCTGGTTCATGCCGGTGCTGAACCCCGCAGATGTATCGGAGTATCTGGCTTTCGGCGAATACGGCTTTGCCCTGTCGCGCTACTCCGGCACTTGGGTCGGCTTCAAGGCGGTGTCGGAAACCGTGGAAAGCGCCCGCTCGGTGGACCTGCAGCCGGACCGCGAATTCATCTACCCGGAGCTGGCGGATTACCCGGGCGGCTTGCATATCCGCCGCGCCGACCTGCCCTCCCCCGAGATCGAAACCCGTATCCACGCCAAGCTGGATGCAGTTCGTGCCTTTGCCGAGGCCAACCCGATCGACAAGCGGATTTACGACATCAAGGACGCGCGTTTTGGCTTTGTTTCCACTGGCAAAGGGCATCTGGATCTGATGGAAGCGCTACGTCTTCTGGGGCTGGATGAGGCCGCCTGCCGCCGCCTGAAAATCGACATTTACAAAGTCGGCATGGTCTGGCCGCTGGACCGCACCGACGCGCTGAAGTTCGTCAAAGGCAAGCAGGAAGTACTGGTTGTCGAAGAAAAGCGCGGCATCATTGAAAGCCAGTTCAAGGAAAACTTCTATGACTGGCCCGGCAGCAAACCCGAAAAGATGGTCGGCAAATACGACAGCCAAGGGGAACCTCTGATCCCCTGGACCGGGGAGCTGAGCCCGCTGCTGCTTGCCCCCATTGTTGCCGCGCGGCTCGATAGTTTTTTCCCGGAAGAAAACCTGCCTGCCAAGGCGGCAGCGCTGACCGCGGAACCGCCGAAGCTGTTGAACGTGCCTGGCGCCACCCGCACGCCCTATTTTTGCTCCGGCTGCCCCCACAACAGCTCCACCAAGCTGCCCGAAGGATCCAAGGCGTTTTCCGGCATCGGCTGCCATGTGATGGCCAGTTGGATGGACCGCGATACAGCCGGCTATGCGCAGATGGGCGGCGAAGGCGTGCCCTGGACCGTGGCCTCGCAGTTCAATGGAAACAAGCATGTGTTCCAGAACCTGGGCGAAGGCACCTGGTATCATTCCGGCTCGCTGGCGATCCGCCAGGCAGTCGCGGCCGGCACCAATATCACGTACAAGATCCTGTATAATGATGCGGTGGCGATGACGGGAGGCCAGCCGGTGGACGGGCCGGTCTCGGTGCATGGTATCGCCCAGACCTGCCGCGCCGAGGGGGTGGAACGGATTGCATTGGTCTCGGACGACATCGGCAAGTTTGTCCGCAGCGACTTCCCCGCCGGCACCACCTTCCATGACCGCAGCGCGCTGGACACGGTACAGCGGGAATTGCGGGACATCTCCGGCGTCACTGTTCTGATCTACGAACAAACCTGCGCCACTGAAAAACGCCGCCGCCGAAAGCGGGGCAAGATGGAGGACCCGAAACGCTTTGCCTTCATCAACGACCTGGTGTGTGAGGGGTGCGGCGATTGTTCGGTTGAATCCAACTGCCTGAGCGTCGAGCCGAAGGAAACGCCCTTTGGCCGCAAGCGCAAGATCAACCTGTCCACTTGCAACAAGGATTTCTCCTGCCTGAACGGCTTCTGCCCCTCTTTTGTCACTGTCGAAGGGGGCACCCGGAAGAAGAAGAAGCCCGCTGGTCTGGACGCCGCCGCATTGACCGCCAAGCTGCCGGCGCCGGAACTGCCCGCTCTCAAGACGCCGTTCGACCTGCTGGTCACCGGAGTCGGCGGCACCGGTGTTGTCACGGTCGGCGCTCTGATCACCATGGCGGCGCATCTGGAAGGCAAAGGATCAAGCGTGCTGGATTTCACCGGCTTTGCGCAGAAGTTCGGAACTGTCCTCAGCTACATCCGGCTGTCCAAAGAACCCGGCACCTTAAACCAGGTGCGCATCGAACAGGGCGGCGCGGATGCGGTTATCGGCTGCGACGTGGTGGTCAGCTCGGCGCCCAAGGCCTCGGCCCATTACCGCGCAGGCACCAAGGTGGTGCTGAACCGGGCGGAAATGCCCACTGGCGATCTGGTGCTGCGCCGCGATGCTGATTTGATGGCAGGCCTGCGCGAGAAAACCATTGCCGAGGCCGTCGGAGAGCAAAACCTGTCCGGTTTCAACGCCAATGAGGCCGCCGAGACAATGCTGGGCGACGCTGTGCTGGCAAATGTCATGATGCTGGGTTTTGCCTGGCAGCAAGGGCTGGTGCCGGTCAGTGCCGGGGCGCTGGACCAGGCGATTGAGCTGAACGGCGTTGCCATTGAAAGAAACCGCCTCGCCTTTGCCATCGGCCGCGCCATGGCGGAGGACCCGAAACTGGTCGCCAGCCATTTTGAGGAGACGCCCGCAAAGACGGAAACTCTGGACGCGCTGATCGAACGCCGCGCCACTTTCCTCACCGGCTATCAGAACATGGCTTATGCGGGGCGTTACACCGCTGCCCTGAACCGGTTCCGCGACGCATTGCCTGCGAAGGCGCAGGAAGAATTGACCGCAGCCGCGGCGCGGGCGCTGTTCAAATTGATGGCTTACAAAGACGAATATGAAGTTGCCCGGCTCCTGACCAGCGACGCCTTCCAGCACCAGCTAGAGGATGAGTTCGAAGGGGATTTCAGTGTCAAGTACCACCTCGCACCGCCTTTGCTGAACTGGAAAAAGGACACCCGCGGACGCCCGGTAAAACGGGCCTTTGGGGCCTGGCTGCGACCGGCGATGCACTTGCTGGCCAAGGGCAAAACGTTGCGCGGTTCGGCCTTCAACATCTTCGGCTACCACGAGGAAGCCCGCCTGCACCGCGATCTGCTGACCTGGTTTGAGGCCGCGCTGAAGACCATCGCCAGCCGTTACAGTGCCGATGCGCATGAGGCCTGCCTGAAGGTACTGAAAGCGCCAATGGATATCCGCGGCTATGGCCCGGTCCGGCTGAAAGCGGCTGAGGAGGCGCGCGCGCAGGCTGAGGATATTCTCCGCAGCCTGTAATACCACACGCCCGCGGCCGCGGCTGGTGCCTCAGACGTCCCAGTGCTGTTTGGTGAATTCGGTAAAGTCCGACATCTCTTCGGACAACGGCTCGCGCCCGGTAAAGACCTTTAGGTACTCAGGCGTCACCTCCAGCCGGTGCGCGTGGCTTTCATTCGGATCCGCCATCTCATAGCCGAGCTGCATGTAGTACAGCACCTTGGCCCGGGTCACTGCTTCCCGGTCCGCATAGCCGTAGCGGGCAAACATCGCCGTCAGCGCCTCGACCCGGCGCCGGTCCGAGCGGTCCAGCAGGCTGCGCACCTTGCCGGAACGGCGCGACCAGTCACGCACGGCAAAGTCCAGCGCAGTGTTGAACAGATCAGGGTTGGCGATGCACTGGAACACATTCAGCACTGCCCCGGTAATGGCCTTGGCCGGCGCCTCGGCCTGGCGGACCATGCCGGCGGTATTGGTCTGCTCCCAGGTCTTGAGCAGCGCATCCAGCAAGTCCTGGCGTGATTTGAAATACCAGTAGAACGACGAGCGCGAAACCTGCATCCGCTCGGCCAGCGCCAGCACTTTCACCTGCTCCACCCCGTCCGAGATCAGCACGTCCATCGCGACATTCAGCCAGTCGTTGCGGGTGACCTTAATGTTGCCGACCAGCGGCTCGGCTTCCGGATCGTCCCGGTGCAGAACAGTTTTTTGCGCCATGTGCGGCCTTTCGGAATGCGTGCGTTCCCTGACATCCTATGCCGGGCTGACTGCTGGCGCCAACAAGGCAATCCTGTCTGCAGCCATTTGCGGCAAGGACCGAGTGGCGCCGGGGCCACAGCATGTCCGCAGCCTCCGGAGGGCGGGATTTTGCATTGCACCATAAAACACGTGCCTGCACGCTAATGTGAGAAACTGTTATTCCTCCTTGGGACACCGGACCGAAAACACCGGATATCCAGGGCGATTGCGGGCTGACGGCACTGGGCGGCGCGCACAGTGCAACCGGAAAACCCATCAATTTTTCCTTGCACAACGGGCATCTGGGCAAATGGGGTTTGACTAAGCAGCCTTCAGCGCGCGAAGGTGAAGCCAAAAAACAGGGGAAAACACGATCTCATGAGTGCCTTGAACCAGCCGGGCGGACAATTCTGAATGCGCCCGCTGCTTTCCGTTGAAAATCTCAGCATTGGGTTTGGCAAGGGCGACTCCGTCGTGAAGGACGTGAGCTTTGCTGTGCAGCCAGGCGAAACACTCGCCTTGGTCGGGGAAAGCGGCTCGGGCAAAACGGTCTCTTGCCGGGCGGTGCTGCGTATCCTGCCAAAGGTGGCGCAGCTGCGCTCCGGGCGCATTTTGCTGAACACCCGTGGCAGTGAGCTTGACCTTGCGACGCTTGACGAACGCAAGATGCGCGACGTGCGCGGCAATACCGTCGCGATGATTTTTCAGGAGCCGATGCGCTCGCTTTCCCCGCTGCACCGGATCGGAAATCAGGTGTCCGAAGTGCTGTGGCTGCATGGCCGCAAGTCCGAACGCAAGGCACGCAAGGAGGTCCTTGAATGCTTTGAGCGGGTCGGGTTCTCCGATCCGGAACGCACCTACAGATCTTATCCCTTCGAACTGTCCGGCGGGATGCGCCAGCGGGCGATGATCGCCATGGCCATGGTGGCCAAACCGGACCTGCTGATCGCGGATGAGCCGACCACGGCGCTGGACGTGACCACACAGGCCCAGGTTCTGGGGCTGATGAAAGAGCTGCAGCGCGAAACCGGTATGGCGATGATCCTGGTCACGCATGACCTGGGCGTGGTCGCCAATATGGCAGAGCAAGTGGTGGTGATGCACAAGGGCCGGGTAATGGAATCCGGCCGTGCGGAACCGATGCTGCGCACCCCTGCCCACCCCTACACTAAGGCCCTGTTCAACGCTGCCCCGGAAATCCCGGATGAAGCGGTCGTCGCCATCCCGCCGTCACGCGATGACCTGATCATGGAAATGAAGTCGGTTTCCAAGACCTACACATTAAGAGCCGGCAAGGGCTGGCAAGCTCCGACCCTGATCCACGCCTGCCGCGAGGTTGATTTGCGGTTGGCCCGCGGAAAAACCCTGGCAGTTGTCGGCGAAAGCGGCTCGGGCAAGACCACGGCGGCACGAATTGCCTTGGGGGCAGAGCTGCCGGATCCTGGCGGCGAGGTGCTGTTCCGCCCTGATCCTGACCAGCCGGCGGTCACCGTGCACAGCATGGACCGCACCGCGCGCACCGCCTTTCAGCGGCAGGCCCAGATGGTGTTCCAGGATCCTTACTCCTCGCTGTCGCCCCGGATGCGCATTCAGGACACTTTGGTGGAGCCGCTGGAAATCCACCGGATCGGTTCCCGCGCCGAACGCCGGGACAAGGCGGCGGACATGCTGCGGCTGGTTGGCCTGTCCCCGGACATGCTGAAACGCTACCCGCACGCGTTTTCCGGCGGTCAGCGCCAGCGGCTGTCGATCGCGCGCGCCCTGATGCTGGAGCCGGCGCTGATCGTCTGCGACGAACCGACCTCGGCGCTGGATGTTTCAGTGCAAGAACAGATCCTGCTGCTGCTCGAGGAAATCCGCGACCGGCAGAACCTGTCGTATCTGTTCATCAGCCATGATTTGGCCGTGGTCGCCCGTATCGCAGATGAGGTCGCCGTGATGCGGCGCGGGTTGATTGTCGAGCAGGCACCGCCGGAAACCTTGTTCTATAATCCTCAGCACCCCTACACCAAGGCGCTGATCGCAGCCCAGCCGGAACCCGATATTGACCGGCCTATCGACTTGAAACTGGTGGCCCAGGGCGCAGGCGCGCCGGACTGCTGGCCCGAGGAATTCCGCTTTAACGGATCTGATGCCCCGCGACTGGTAAACCTGAAACACCTGGAACCCGGCCATAAGGTGCGCTGCCATGCTTGATGTCCTGAAACCCCTTTTGACGGCTGCCTTCTGCCTTGCCCCGCTTTCTGCCCTGTGCGGCCCCGAGGTTCAGGAAAGCAAGTTCTGGAGTTCCGAAGTCAAGGCGGGCTATCTGCCCCCAGTGGCCAAACGCCTGCCAGAGGTGCCGCTTGTGGTCGACTTGGCGGCCAAGGGCCGGGACTTTGGCATCGAGGGCGGCACGCTGAACACCATGGTGACCCGTTCCAAGGATATCCGCCAGATGGTGGTATACGGCTACGCCCGCCTGGCGGGCTATGACGAACGCTACCGGCTGCAGCCTGACATTCTGCTGGGCTATGAGAACGAAGGGAACCGGCGTTACACCCTGAAACTGCGGCGCGGCCACCGCTGGTCCAGCGGCGATCCCTTCACCTCTGCCGATTTCCGCTACTGGTGGGAAGATGTCGCCAACCATAAGCTGCTCAGCCCGGCCGGTCCGCCGGATTTCCTGCGTGTGAACGGCAAGCTGCCGCGCGTAAGCTTCCCGGACGAAACCACAATCATCTATGAATGGGACGACCCGAACCCCAGTTTCCTGCACATGCTGGCCCAGGCGCGCCCGCCATTCATCTACCGGCCGGCGGAATACTTGAAACAATTCCACGCCGATTACGCCGACCCGGAAGTGCTGGAAGAGGAAGTCGACTATGCCCGCGTCAAAAGCTGGGCTGCGCTGCACAACAAATACGACAACATGTACAAGTTCGATAACCACGAACTTCCGACGCTGCAGCCCTGGATCAACGCCTCGCCAGGCAAGAAGATCCGCCATCAGTTTGTGCGCAACCCCTATTACCACCGGATCGACAGCCGCGGTGTGCAGCTGCCCTATATCGACACCGTGGAAATGGAAATCGTGACCGCCGGCCTGGTAGCGGCCAAGTCCAACGCAGGGGAAGCCGACCTGCAGGCCCGCGGATTGGGGTTCCGGGATATTCCGATCCTGCGCAAAGGCGAGAAAGACGGCGCAAACTACAAGACTTATCTCTGGGGCTCCGGTGCCGCCTCGCAGATTGCAATCTATCCGAACCTGAATGCCAAGGATCCGGTCTGGCGCGAGGTGCTGCGCGATGTCCGGGTGCGCCGGGCGCTGTCCTTGGCTATCAACCGCCGGGCCATCAACCGGGCGCTCTATTTCAACCTGGCCAAGTCCGGCGCCATGACGGTGCTGGAGCAGAGCGAGTTTTTCGACCCCGCCCTGCGTGCTGCCTGGGCGGATTTCGACCCGGAGCAGGCCAATCGCCTGCTGGACGAGGCCGGCCTTACAAAGAAAGACGCCTATGGCATCCGCTATCTGGACGACGGGCGGCTGATGGAGCTGGTCGTGGAAACAGCCGGTGAGCGTCAGGAAGTCGAGAATGCACTGCAGATAATCTCGGACGACTGGCGTGATGTCGGGGTCAAACTGGTGATGCGCCCGCTGGATCGCGACATCCTGCGCAACCGGGTGTTTTCCGGCAGCACCATGGCTTCTGCCTGGTTCGGCTGGGACAATGGCTTGCCGCAGGTCTACACCTCGCCTGCCTATCTGGCGCCAACAGACCAGGTGTTCCTATCCTGGCCGAAGTGGGGCCAGTTCTATCAAACCGGCGGCGACGCAGGCGAGCCGCCAGACATGGCTCCGGCACAGCAGCTGATGGATCTGATGCAGGACTGGAACATGGCCACCACAGATGCCGAGCGTGCCGCCGCCTGGCGCGCCATGCTGCAAATCCACGCTGATCAGGTTTATGCCATCGGGGTTGTGGCCGCCGCACCGCAGCCCGTCGTGGTCAGCAACCGCCTGCGCAATGTGCCCAAACAGGCAATATGGGCCTGGGACCCCGGTGCCCATTTCGGCCTTTACCGTCCGGATGAGTTCTTTTTTGAGGATGGCGAGGGCTGATGGAAATTCTGCGTTACGCCATTTACCGCTTTGGCACCATGCTGCTTACGCTTCTGGTGGTGTCGGTGCTGGTCTTTGCCATCATCAACCTGCCGCCCGGCGACTATCTGTCCAACCAGATTGCCGAGCTGCAGGCCACCGGCCAGTCCGCAGGCGTCGCCAAGGCGGAATTCCTGCGGCAGGAATATGCGCTCGATAAACCGCTGTGGCAGCAATACATGATCTGGATGGGCTTCATGCCCGGCCCGCACGGGTTCTCCGGCATGATCCAGGGAAATTTCGGCTGGTCATTCGAGTTCGACAGCCCGGTTGCCGATATCGTCGGCGACAGCCTGTGGCTTACAGTTCTGGTAAACCTGTCCGCCGTGGTTTTTGTCTATGCAGTGGCGCTGCCGCTGGGGGTGCTGGCTGCCGCGCGGGCCCGCACCTGGATTGATTACACCTCGGCCTTTATCGGTTACCTGGGTCTCGCTACGCCAAACTTCCTGCTGGCACTGATCCTGTTCTACTATGGCCACCGCTGGTTCGACCTGCCGATCGGCGGGCTGATGGCCCCCGAATACGAAGGCATGCCGATGAACTGGGACAAAGTGAAGTCCATTCTCGTCCACCTGATCGTGCCAACCTTCGTGATCGGCACTGCCGGAGCGTCCGCGATGATGCAGCGCCTGCGCGCCAACATGCTGGACGAACTTGGCAAGCCATATGTGGAAACTGCCATCGCCAAGGGCATGAAACCCTCACGGATGCTGGCCAAGTATCCGCTGCGCGTCGCCTTCAACCCCTTTGTCGCCGACATCGGCAACCTGCTGCCGGCAATGATCTCAGGCTCGGTGCTGGTGTCGGTGGTGCTGGGATTGCAAACCATCGGGCCGACCCTGCTGACGGCGCTTAAAACCCAGGACATGTTCCTGTCGGGCTTCGTGCTGATGTTCGTTGCTTTGCTTACGCTGATCGGCACCATGGTTTCAGATGTTCTGCTGGTGCTGCTTGACCCGAGGATCCGGTATGAGGGGCGCGGCGCATGACCCGGCTGCCTGATGGACGTTATGTCGATGATGAACCTTTCGACCCGCAGGCCTCGCTGCTGGAGCTGGAGCGCAAGGACCTGGACGCGCCGAACTGGCTGCTGGTCTGGCGCAAATTCAAGACCCACAAGCTGGGACTGATTTCAGGCCTGTTCCTATTGGTCGCCTACCTCATGATCCCGTTCGCCGGCTTCCTTGCGCCCTACGGACCAAACCAGCGCTTTTCAGAGCATCTGTATTCCCCGCCGCAATCGATCAAGCTGTTCCACGAGGGCGCGTTCGTGGGACCCTTCGTTTATCCAATGACCTCCGAGGCCAACCTGGAAACTTTCCAGTGGGAGTTCAGCCCCGACACCTCGCGTCCGCTGAAGCTTGAATTCTTCTGTGAGGGCCAAACCTATAAACTGGCCGGTATCATCGAAAGCAACCGCCACCTGTTCTGCGCAACCGAAGAGGCGACGATCTTTATCCTGGGGTCCGACCGGCTGGGCCGCGACATCTTCAGCCGTGTTTCCTATGGCGCGCAGCTGTCGCTTACTGTGGGGCTGATCGGCATTTCCGTGTCCTTCGTCCTTGGCATCTTCTTTGGCTCAATGGCCGGGTATTTCGGCGGCAAGACCGACTGGCTGATCAACCGGGTGATCGAAGTCCTGCGGTCCCTGCCCGAGCTGCCCTTGTGGCTGGCGCTGTCTGCCGCGGTGCCCTCGAACTGGTCGCCGGTTGCGGTGTTCTTTGTCATCTCGATCATCCTTGGCATTCTCGACTGGCCGGGGCTTGCAAGATCGGTGAGGGCAAAATTCCTGTCCCTGCGCGAAGAGGAATACGTGCGCGCTGCCGAAATGATGGGGGCCTCTTCCGGCCGCGTCATCCGCAAACATCTGCTGCCGAACTTCATGTCGCATCTGATCGCCTCGGCCACCCTGTCAATCCCGGCGATGATCCTGGGCGAGACCGCGCTGTCATTCCTCGGCCTTGGCCTGCGCGCGCCGGCGGTCAGCTGGGGGGTGATGCTGAATGACGCGCAAAACCTGGCCTCGATCGAAATCTACCCCTGGACCGCGATCCCGATGCTGCCGATTGTGATTATTGTTCTGGCATTCAATTTCCTCGGTGACGGGTTGCGCGACAGCCTGGATCCTTACCAGCAATGACCCTGCTCACTGCCCTGCCGGCGCCAGGCAGCTACCGCCTCACCGGCACAGGACACTGGCGCAGCGCCTTTGCGGTGACAGAACTTGCCAATGCCTCAGTCGCCGCCGTTGGGTTGGAACTGGCGCGGCTGGTAAAGGCGCTGAACCTTGCGCCCGTTGCACCGGACGTCACGGTGGACCAGCGCCTGGCTTCATTCTGGTTCAGCTACAGTTTCCGCCCCGAGGGCTGGGAGCTTCCCAGCCTGTGGGATCCGGTGGCCGGCAATTATGAAACCGCAGATGGCTGGATCCGCCTGCACACCAACCTGCCGCACCACCGGCAAGCTGCCCTGAAAGTACTAGACTGCGCGGGAGACCGCGCAGCCGTGGCAGTTGCCATGAAACAATGGCAGGCCAGCCATCTCGAAGACGAAATCGTAAACGCAGGCGGTGCGGCCGCCGCCATGCGCAGCCGAGCGGCTTGGCTGTCGCATCCGCAAGGTCTTTCTGTGGCGGCGGAACCGCTGATCCTATGGCGGTCGCCCCGTGTTATCCAACTGCGTGAGCGGCCAAAGGCAACGGCCGAACGCCCGCTGGCCGGGCTGAGAGTGCTGGACCTCACGCGGGTTTTGGCCGGTCCGGTTTCCACCCGCACTCTGGCCGGATTTGGCGCAGATGTGCTGCGTATCGACCCGCCCGGCTGGGACGAGCCTGGTGTCATCACCGATGTTGCGCTGGGTAAGCGCATGGCCTCCCTGGATCTGCGCAATACGGCGGACCGGCAGCGGTTTGAGGCGTTGCTGTCCAAAGCCGATGTGCTGGTGCATGGCTACCGTCCCGGTGCACTGGATGGTCTGGGCTACGGCGCGGACGCCCGCCGCCGGATCGCTCCCAATGCGGTTGAAGCCTCTCTGGATGCCTATGGCTGGACCGGCCCCTGGGCCCTGCGGCGCGGTTTTGACAGCCTCGTGCAGATGAGTGCAGGCATCGCCGATACAGGCCGCGTCCAGGCCAAGGCGGACGATCCGCAGCCTTTACCGGTACAAACGCTGGACCATGCCACGGGCTACTTGATGGCAGCAGCGGTGCTCTCGGCCTTGGCAACTGCTGCCCAAGGGGCGGCAGTGCCCGCAGCGCATCTATCGCTTGCCCGCACCGCAGAACTGCTTGGTGGAATGCAGAAATGTGCCGACGGACCGTATGTCGCCAAACCGGCTCACAGCGACTTCACCCAGGAGATCGAAAACAGCGGCTGGGGGCCGGGCCGCCGCCTTGCTGCGCCGCTTGCCCTGGACACCAGCAAAATGCGCTGGGGCCAGCCCGCCTCCCATTGCGGCAGCGCCCCGGCATGCTGGCCGGAATAGCCAATGAAAATGCGACGCTGCCCCTTCTGGCTTGCAGCCAGTTCACCCCGGGATATTTTCAACCAGAACGAAACCGGTTCCCTCAGCGGCGGCTTCTTTCTGGGAGAAATATCCCCGCCGGAGGCAGCGGCGCGCGCCAGCGCGGCGCCACGCCCACCCCCAAGCGGAGCGCACTAGCGGTCCAGCGCGGGGGCGGGAGGCCGCCGGTCAGGTATCTGCTCAGCGGTCATCGCCGCCCGGGCCGCCCATCTCGTCCAGAAGATCTTCGTCAATCGCCGCCTGCACTGCCCCGGCGGCAGCCTCCTTCTGTTTTGGCGTCATCTCTTCGGCCTGGTCCGGCGCCATCCGCACAGTGACCTCACGATGGGCAAATCTGATGCCCTCGCGGGCAAACAATTCACGGATCTCCTGGTACACCCGTTTGCGGACAATCCACTGATCCCCCGGTTTGGTCATGAATTTCACGCGAATGATCATCGCTGAATCCTGCATCTCGATCACACCCTGGGACTTCAGCGGCTGGATAAATGTATGTCCGACGACCGGGTCATCCATCAGCTTCTGGCCAAGCTTCTTGATCAGCTTGCGAACCTTCTCCACGTCAGTGTCATAGGTGACGCGCATCGGCAGCTTCATCATCACCCAGTCACGCGAGTAATTGGTCAGAACCTTGATCTCTCCAAAGGGAATCGTGTGCAGCGCACCGAGGTGATGGCGCAGCTGGAAAGACCGCACCGAGATCTTCTCGACCGTGCCCTTTACGTCGCCGATGTCGATGTACTCGCCCTTGCGGAAGGCATCATCGATCAAGAAAAAGGCGCCAGAGAAAATATCCCGCACCAGCGTCTGCGAACCAAAGCCAACCGCAAGACCGACAACACCGGCACCGGCGAACAGCGGGCTGACATTGATACCCAGTTCCAGCAGCACGATCAGCACGATCGAGACCAGCACAACCGCCAGGATCGTGCCCCGGAACAAGGGCAGCAAAGTGGCCAGACGGCTGGCGCCCCCGGCACCGCCTTCATCACCCAGCTCAGCCTCCGAAACATCGCCGGTTTCCTCATCGATCTTGCTGTCGATCCAGATCCGGAACAGGTGATAGACGATATAGCCGATGAATAGGATCACCGTCACATCGATCACCCGTTCAGCCGCAGTGGTTTCGGTCCATTGGGCGTCCGGGTTCCAGACGATCACCAGTGAATAGGCCCCGACCACAAAGGCCAGAATGCCTGCCACTCTGCGGGCAAGATCCTGGTAAGTGCCAATCGGGTGTCTTGCAGTCAGTGCATCTGCGGCTTCCGCATCGGTCTCCGCCTCATCCGGAACAGCCTCTTCACCCGGTTGCTCAGAAACACCCTCCGCTTCCGTGGCGGCTGCTTCCGGCCCGGTTGCCGCCATAGCAGCCTGCATTCGCCGGGTGCGGCTGAAATAGCGTTCGATGAAGTAGTTGATCGCGCCATAGACAATCAGGATCGTGGTCAGAACAAAATAGCTGCCCGCCATCAACGGGATCGAAATATCCTTTTCCAGCACCAGGTCAAAGGCCAGCTTAAGCCAGCCAAATGCCATGTAAGCCATCAGAACCGGCGCCCAGGCAACTGCCAGAACACGCACCAGCAAGGAACATTTATCCGGCACGCGGCCGGCGCGGATGGCGTTGGAAATGGCACGCCCGTTGACCAGCACCATCAGCAGGTTGCCCAGCATCCCCACCAGCGCCAGAACTCCGTAAACCAGCGCGTAGACATTATAGTTCAGACCGAAATCGCCGACCCAGGTGGCAAACAGCGTCGAGGAGATGTCATAGGTCGCCAGCAGGGACGCCCAGATGTAAAGCCGCTTTGCGTCCCGGTCTGAGAACACCGGTATCCGGTACTGGGCCAGGAACGGCGACAGCACCATCCGCCACAGATCGGACACCGTGCGGGCCAGGAAAAACGCCGTATAGACAGCCGTTGCCGTAAATTCGATTGAAGGGTCGCCCGAAGCGCCGAAGATCAGATAGGAAATAAGAGCCGCGAAAACCATCGCAAAAACAGTGGCGCCGATTCCCATCAGGAAGCGGTACACAAGGAATGGCATCTTTTCCTGATAGCCTTCCGGGTTGGCCTGGATCCGGGCGACCACAAAACGCTTGGCGATGCGTTTGCCGTAAATCTCTGTCGACAGCCAGCGCCCGATCAGCAGGAACAAAACGCTCCAGCCCAGCACTTCGGCATAGGTCATGATGCGGCCGTCCGGGCTGGTTTGGCGCAGAATGTACTGCATCTCAAAAATTGAATAGGGCAGCGCTTCAAGCCGGCTGTTCAGCTCTGCCCGAAAGGCGGCAACCCTGGATTGCGCTTTCATCAGCGCCGAGGGCTGCTCCATCGTGTCGGATGCAGGATGGTCCGCTTCCTGCTCCTCGTCCGGCGGCGCGTTCAGCAACTGGCCGCTGCTGTCCACCACGACCACACTGACACCGCTTTGCGCCGCCTGTTCGATCGCACGGGACAACGTATCGGCTCCGTTCGCTTCACTTTCCTGCGCGCCGGCGTGAGCGGCCAGGCCAAAACTCAGCAGGCCGCAAATGAGAACCCGGAACAAAACGTGCAGCATGACCGCCTATCCTTTTGGAAACTTGCGTCAAATTAACCACGCAGCAGAGCGTTGCGCAAATGGCGCGGACGCAATTTCCTGTGCGGCAGGCATCAAAGGCGCATGATTGCATGCACACAGGCTCCGGGCTATACCAATTCATATACCCGCCCCTTGGGCGGACTGCTGCAGAGCCTGGGCTGGCAAACACCCTCCGGGCTTGAGCGGCAGCAAAAGCAAACACTGACCGTGCCCCCGCCGCAACCGGCTTCAGGGGCGCGCAAACTGAGGCGGAAGATGGCGGAGCACACGAGCACGCGCCCGGGGACGAGCGGCAAAACCGGCTGGCCTGGTTTCTGCGCCGCCGGTCCCGGATTTCAGCCATCCGCCGCCCGGCAACCCGATCAGGCAATTCAATGACGACCGCAAGCACCACACCGGCAGCGGCGGGCACCGGCGCCCGCGGGCCGCGGATCATGTTCTACAGCCACGACACTTTCGGACTGGGGCATCTGCGCCGTTCACGTGCGCTGGCAGGTGCGCTCACCTCTGCCAACCCCGACGCCTCGGCGCTGATCCTGACGGGTTCACCGGTTGCGGGGCGGTTTTCCTTCCCGACCCGGGTCGATCATGTCCGCCTGCCGGGTGTGATCAAGCGTACCGACGGCTCTTATGCCTCGCGCACCATGGGCATGAGCATCGAAGAAACTGCTGATCTGCGCGCTGCGCTGATCCGCTCCACAGTGGAGCAATACGACCCTGATGTGCTGGTGGCCGACAAGGAACCCACCGGCTTTCGCGGTGAGCTGATGCCGGCGCTGGACCTGCTGAAATCGCGGGGCCGCTGCAAGATGGTGCTGGGCCTGCGCGATGTGCTGGACGAGCCCGAGGTGCTGGCCGCCGAATGGGAGCGCAAGCACGCGGTTGAGGCCACCCGCGATTTCTATGATGAAATTTGGGTCTACGGGCCGCGGTCCGTGTACGATCCGACGGCGGGGCTGCCCTTCACCCCGCAGATGCAGGCCCGGATGCATTGGACCGGCTACCTGCGCCGCGATCTTGGCCAGGTGGGGGAGCCGCCCGAACAGCCCTATCTGCTGGTCACCCCTGGCGGCGGCGGCGATGGCGAGATGATGGTGGACCTGGTGCTGTCGGCCTATGAAGCCGACGCGGAGCTTTCCCCGCGCGCCGTGCTTGTCTATGGCCCTTTCCTGTCCGGGGAAACCCGCGAGGACTTCGAGGAGCGTGTCGCCCGGCTGAATGGCAGGGTTACCGCAGTTGGCTTTGAATCACAGATCGAAACCCTGTTTGCCGGCGCCCAAGGGGTGGTCTGCATGGGCGGCTATAATACCTTCTGCGAGGTCTTGTCCTTTGACAAACCCGCCGTGATCGTGCCCCGCACCACGCCGCGGCTGGAGCAATGGATCCGCGCCAGCCGGGCCGAGGAAATCGGCCTTACCACCATGCTGGACGAAACCCGTGACGGCTGGACACCCCCATCCCTGGCCAAGGCGATCCGCGCGCTGGCCACCCAGCCGCCGCCCTCTGCCGCCGGGTCTGAGGGGCTGCTGGACGGGCTCGACTACGTGACCGGCCGGGTTGCCGCGCTGCTGCAGGACACCCGGAAAGAGGCCGCTGAATGACCCTTGCCCGTCCGCCCCTTGCGGTGGTGGTCAAGGGCTGGCCGCGGCTGTCCGAAACCTTCATTGCACAGGAACTGGTTGCCCTGGAGGGCGCCGGCCACGCGTTTGAGATCTGGTCGCTGCGCCACCCCACCGACATCAAGCGGCACCCGCTGCATGCGCAGCTGCAGGCGCGCGTGAACTACCTTCCCGAATACCTCCATGATGAGCCGGAGCGGGTCTGGCGCGCGCGCACGATGGCGCAACACCTGCCCGGCTATGCTGAGGCCTACCGCATCTGGCGCGCCGATCTGCGCCGTGATCTGACACCCAACCGCATCCGCCGCTTTGGCCAGGCCTGTGTGCTGGCCGCAGAAATGCCCGCGGAAGTGCTGGGGCTTTACGCCCACTTCCTGCACACGCCGTCCTCCGTTGCGCGTTATGCCGCGATCATGCGCGGGCTGCCCTGGAGCTTTTCGGCCCACGCCAAGGACATTTGGACCTCGCCCGATTGGGAGCTTAAGGAAAAGCTCTCCGCCACCCACCACGGCGCGGCCTTCGGCGCCACTTGCACCGGCTTTGGCGCCAAACACCTGCAACAGATGGCCGATACGCCCGACCGGATTGATCTGGTTTACCACGGGCTGGATTTGTCGCGCTTCCCCGCCCCCCCTGAACGCAGTCTGCGCCAGCCGCAGGATCCGATCCAGTTCATGTCAGTGGGGCGTCTGGTCGAGAAAAAAGGCTTTGACCGGCTGATCGCCGCCATGGCTCTGCTGCCCCCAGGGCTGGACTGGCACTGGACCCATATCGGCGGTGGCGGATTGGGCGAATTGCTGCAGGGCATGGCTGAGGATGCGGGCATTGCCAACCGCATCACCTGGCGCGGCGCCTGCGACCAGCCCGAGGTGATTGAGGCGATGCGCCGCTCGGATCTGTTTGTGCTGCCCAGCCGGGTGGCTGCGGACGGCGACCGCGACGGGCTGCCCAATGTGCTGATGGAGGCCGCCTCGCAATCCCTGCCAATCCTGTCGACGCCGGTTTCTGCGATCCCGGAGTTCATCACTCAGGGAACCCATGGCCTGCTGAGCGAGGACCGCCCCGAGGCGCTGGCCGAAACCCTGCTGTATGCTGCCCGGCACCCGCAACGGCTGGCAGAAATGGCCGGCGCAGCGCTGGCCCGCCTGCGCACTGATTTCGGCATGGATCCCGGCATCGCCCAGCTGTCCAGGCGGTTGCGTGCCATGCTGCAAGGAAGCTGACCGGCCATGCAGCCGGGAGCCGGAAAGCGGGTTGCCTTCTACGCACCGATGAAGCCGCCGCATCACCCGGTGCCCTCCGGCGACCGCGAGATTGCCCGCAACCTGATGGAGCTGCTCACCGCCAGCGGTGCGGCGGTGCAGCTGGTTTCAGACTTGCGGATCTATGACAAGACCGGCGACGCGGCGCTGCAGTCCAGCCTGCGCAATCAGGCCGAGGCTGAGGCTGAAAGACTGATCCGTTGCATGCCCGACGCGGACCTCTGGGTCAGCTATCACAACTATTACAAGGCGCCAGATCTGATCGGCCCTGCCGTCGCCCGCGCCCGTGGCATTCCCTATGTGCAGATCGAATCCACCCGCGCCAAGAAACGCCTGACCGGGCGATGGGCCGGATTTGCCATAGCTGCTCACGCCGCTGCCGACGCTGCCGCGGTGATCTTCTACTTCACCGAGCAGGACCATTTCGCATTGAACCGCGACCGCTGCGGCGCACAGGCTGTGGCCCATCTGCCCCCCTTCCTGCCGCTGGATCAGCTGCCCGAAGCCTCGTCGCTGGACGGCCCGATGCTGACGGCTGGCATGATGCGTCAGGGTGACAAGCTGGCCTCTTACCAAATCATCTCGGAAATGCTGTCTCATCTGCCTGGCGATTGGCGGCTGGACATTGCCGGCGACGGCCCCGCCCGCAGCGAGGTCGAAGCACTGATGGCCCCTTACGGACACAAAGTGCGCTTCCTCGGCCTGCTTTCCCGCGAGGAGCTGGCAGCCGCCTATGGCAACGCCAGCCTGTTCCTTTGGCCGGGCGTGAACGAAGCTTTTGGCATGGTTTATCTGGAAGCCCAGGCCCATGGTCTGCCCATCGCAGCCCAGGACCGGCCTGGCGTGCGGGATGTGCTGCTGCCCGCTGGCTATCCCGCTCCGGATCAGGGGGCCGAGGCTCTTGCAGGTTTTACCACAGGCTTGCTTGCAAAGCCCGAACTGCGCGTTGAGGCTGGCAAGGATGCACGTGACCTCATTTCTTCCCGCCACCTTGCACCCGCCGCTGCCCGGCAGTTCTGGGCAACCGTTCTGCCGCTGATGGAGACCCGCGTATGATCCGCCTCGCCCTTTTGCGTCATGGCCACACTGCCTGGAACCGCGCCGGCCGCATCCAGGGCCGCAGTGACATCCCGCTGGATGATCAGGCCCGCGAAGAGCTGCGCGGCTACGCCCTGCCCGCTGACTGGCCGCTGGCAGACCTATGGTCCAGCCCGCTGATGCGCGCGGCGGAGACCGCAGAACTGATCACAGGCCGCGCACCCAGCACTGCACATGAACTGACCGAAATGAACTGGGGCGACTGGGAGGGGTTGCAGGGGCAGGACCTGAAGGCCGACCCAGCCAGCGGTTTCCGCGATATCGAGAACTGGGGCTGGCACTACCGCCCGCCCGGCGGAGAAACCCCTGCCGAGGTATGGACACGCATTGAACCCTGGCTGCGCGGTCTGACGCGGGATACAGTGGCGGTCTGCCACATCGGCATCATGCGGATGATCCTGGCACGTGCACATGGTTGGGACTTCAATGGCCCCGCCCCCTTCCGCATCAAACGCAACCGGCTGTTTGTGGTGGAAATCAGCGGCGCCGCCCTTATGCCTTGGCCCGAACCGGTCCGGCTGATCCGCAAGGCCGCGCCATGAAGGTTCTGATCGCCGTCACCCATCTGCTTGGCACCGGCCATCTGGCCCGTGCACTGACATTGGCCCGCGCTTTCACCGCTGCCAGCCATCAGGTTCAGGTGGTTTCCGGTGGCTTCCCTGCCCCGCAGCTCGACACGGACGGGATCGGGCTGATCCAGCTGCCACCGCTGCGTTCCGATGGAGTGGATTTCACCCGTTTGCTGGCAGAGGACGGAAGGCTGACGGACGCGGCCTACATGATCCGGCGCCAAGACGTTCTTTGTGCCGCTCTGAACGACATGCAGCCTGATGTGCTGATTACCGAACTTTACCCCTTTGGCCGCCGCTCGCTGCGCAAGGAGTTCCTGGCGCTGCTTGATGCCGCACATGCGTTGCCCCGGCGGCCGGTGATCCTGTCCTCTATTCGTGACATTCTCGCTCCGCCCTCCAAACCCGAAAAAGCGGACAAAGCCGATGCCGTAATCGCCCGGTTCTATGACGCGGTGCTGGTCCACTCCGACCCCGCAGCAACAAAGCTCGAGGCCAGCTGGCCGGTCACCCGAATGCTTGCGGGCAAGCTGCGCTATACCGGTTACGTTGCCCCTCCGGCTGCCGGCCCGCATCCGTCACAGGCAGGATCAGGCGAGGTGCTGGTCAGTGCTGGCGGCGGCAGCGTGGGCACGCCGCTATACCAGGCAGCACTTGACGCGGCAAAGCTGATGCCGGACACGCCTTGGCGGCTGCTGGTTGGCGGATCAGACGCTGCAGCGCGCATCGCGGATTTTGCCAAGGCAGGCTCCCCCGCCCTTCTGGAACCAGCGCGCAAGGATTTCCGCCAAATGCTCTCCCATGCCGCGGCCTCGGTCAGCATGTGCGGCTACAACACTGCTCTGGACCTGCTGCAAGCCGGCACGCCTGCGGTGCTGATCCCGTTTGATGCCGGGAATGAAACTGAGCAAGGCCTGCGCGCTGCCAGCCTTGCGCCCCTGAACGGCGTCCAAGTGGTCAAAACCGCAGATCTCTCAGCCAGGACGCTATGCGCTGCGGTCAAGGCAGTATTGCACGCACCGCCGCGGGTTGCAGGCGGTTTCAGGTTTGACGGCGCCGCCCGGAGTGTGGAGATTGCCGCAGAACTTGCGGGAGGGCGCGAATGACACCGGATTGGAGCGGGCTGGACCGGGAACTGGAGCACTGGCAGACGGCAGGATTGACTCTGCCTTTGTGGTGGCGGGATGATGACGCGATGTCCCATTCAACCGAGTTGGAGCGTTTGGCAGCACTGTCTGAGGATCTGGATCTGCCTGTGCATCTCGCGGTGATCCCGCACGGCGTCACCCCGGATCTTGGCCGTTTTGTTGCAGATCACCCGCAACTGATCCCGGTGGTGCATGGCTGGGCGCATCAGAACCACGCCCCCGCCGGCGAGAAGAAAGCCGAGTTCGGTGCCCACCGCCCGCTGGAGGAACTGCTGGACGATGCCGAGCGCGGCCTGATCTCTCTGCAAGGGATATTCGGCACCAGCCTGCGCCCTATGTTCGTGCCCCCCTGGAACCGGATCTCTCCGGAAATGCTGACGTGGCTGGCGGGTACCGGTTTCACGGCAGTTTCCACTTTTACACCGCGCAAAAGCGCCAAACCCGCCTCCGGCCTGCTGCGGGTGAACACCCACCTGGATCCCATCGACTGGAAAGGCACCCGCAGCTTGCTGCCACCGGAGCAGCTGATTGCGCAAGTGGCGCGCCAGCTCCGCGACCGCCGACAGGGGGATGCCGACAATGCAGAGCCTTACGGCCTTCTGACCCACCACCTGGTGCATGACCACGCGGTCTGGGATTTTACCGCCGCTCTTGCACGGCGCCTGCTGGATGGCCCGGCAGAGGCCTGGATCTATGACGAAAGGATGTCCTGAATGAGCCGTCTTGATTCCATGCTGCGCCGCCTCACCGCCCAGCGCGACGGGCTGAATTGGGCCGCAGATAAGGTCACCCCGCTGGGCGGCGATGTGCTGGACATGGGGCTTGGCAACGGCCGCACCTATGATCACCTGCGTGAAACGCTGCCCAGCCGGCGGATCTGGGTCATTGACCGGTTGCTGCAATGCCACCCCTCCTGCGTGCCGCCGGAGCAGGATTTCCTGCAAGGCGAGGCAAAACCAATGCTGGAACGGCTGGCAGCCGAGGGGCGCAAAATCGCCTTGGCGCATTATGACTTCGGCTTCGGGATCAAGGAAAAGGATGTCGCCGAGGCCGCCGCCCTCTCCCCCGTCATCGCGCAGGTCATGGCACCCGGCGGCATCATCGTCTCCGGCCAGCCGCTGATTGGTTTTGAAGAACTGGACGGCCCGGATGGCATCCAGCCTGGGCGCTATATGTTCTACCGGGCCGGCTGATCCCGGTCACCGCCCGGCCCGGAAGGCCGGGCAGCGCACGCCCCCGCCCCAAGAGGGCGGGCGCTCCTCCCGCTGCCGGCTTTTGGGCCGCTCAGGCCACACGCTCTCCGCGCGACCAGACACCGCGCAGGACAGGCGCGCCGGCCTTCAGCCGGAACCGGATCAGATCCGCGCGCTGACCGGTTTCCAACCGCCCGCGATCACCCAGCGCAACAGCATCGGCCGGCGCATGGGTTACCGTGCCCAGGCCGCGCGCCATATCGCCCCACAGCTCGCCCAGCTGGACTGCCGCCATCAGCAATGCCGCGGGGACATAGTCTGACGAAAGAATGTCCAGCAGCTCCAGCTCCGCCAGCTCATGCGCTGCCACATTGCCGGAATGCGAGCCGCCGCGGATCAGGTTCGGCGCCCCCATCATCACTTTGATCCCGTGACCATGACAGGCCTGCGCCGCCTCTATCGTTGTCGGAAATTCCGCCAGGCTGATGCCATGCCGGGCTGATACAGCCACTTGATCCGCTGTGGTGTCGTCATGACTGGCCAGCACCGCACCGAACCTCCTGGCGGCTTTCACCGCCTCAGCTTCATGCACGTCGCCGTAGGTATCGCGCAGATCTTTCAGATGCGCGACATGGGCCTGAAAAGCCGCATCGTCAAACCCATGCTTTCCCTTCACGTATTGCTCAAGCTTTGTAATATCGCGGAACTGCCGCTGGCCCGGCGTGTGGTCCATCAGCGAAACCAGCCCAACCCGGTCCGCATCTCCAAACGCATTCAGTTCATCAAGCAGCGTATCGCTGCAAACTTCGGCCCGCAGATGCAGAAAATGCGAGATCTTCAGCGCGTCTGCCGCCCGCAGTTCCAGCAGTTCGAAGGCCAGCTGCCTGGCATAGGCGCCATAGCGGCTTTCCCTGCGGCTGATCGACCCCACGCGCATGGCATCAAACACCGTGGTGATCCCAGTGCCTGCCAGTTCCGCATCATGGGCGATGATGGCGTTGGCATGCGGCCAGTCCACCTTGGGCCGGGGCTGGATGTGGCGTTCCAGATTATCGGTGTGCAGCTCCACCAGCCCCGGGCAGACACAGTCACCCTCGCAATCAATTGCGCCTGCCGGAACCGAAGCCCCATCTGCGATATCAGTGATTTCACCACCCGCGATCTTAACACTGCCGGTCCGGGTCTCGCCCGGCAGCACCAGTGTTGCATTGGCAAGGATCAAGTCTTCTGTCATCTGAACTTCACATCTTTCAAGCTATGGAAGGCCACGTTTAGGAGGCCAATGTGACATTCACGCGATACGCGATCTATTACGCCCCGCCCGCTGATGCGGACTGGAGCCGCTTTGCCGCCGCCTGGCTGGGCTGGGACATGGAAGCGGGTCTGGATCTGCCCCACCCGCAGGTTCACGGGCTGGACGTGACGGCAATCACCGATGTGCCGCGCAAATACGGGCTGCACGCCACCCTGAAGCCGCCAATGCGTCTCGCCGGGGGGCAGACCCGATCGGCGCTTGAAGACACCTGCGCGGCGCTGGCCGCCACGCAGAAACCGGTCACGCTCGACGGTCTGCAGCTGGCCCGGTTGGGCCGTTTCCTGGCCCTGCGCCCTGCTGGGGACGAAACCGCGCTGAAGGCGCTGGCCGCCGCCTGCGTGACAGAGCTTGACCTGTTCCGCGCGCCTGCGTCTGAGGCTGAGCTGGAACGCCGCCGCGGCGCGGGGCTGCCCCCGGAGCAGGACGCAAACCTCAGCCGCTGGGGCTACCCTTATGTTCTGGACCAGTTCCGCTTTCATATCACCTTGACCGGCAAACTGCCCAAGCCGCAGCTGCCTGCGGTGCAAGACGCGCTCGGCACGCATCTCCTCCCGCTGCTGCCAGCCCCCTTCGTGATCCGGGATCTGGCGCTGGTGGGCGAAGCAGCGGACGGCCGGTTCCACCTGATCCATCGCTACCCCCTTTCCGGCTGAATGGCGGCCAGCGCGGCCCGCACCGCCGCGCTCAGCGCACCGCTGTTGTCAATCTCATGCACACGGGCCAGCCCGTCGGGAAGCGGGTTGGCCGCGCGCGTCAGACGGCGCCGTACCTCTTGCGCATCTTCCCGCCCGCGTGCCAGCAGACGCTCTGCCAGAACCTCCGGCGCAGCAGTCACCGACAGCACGATGAAATCTCCGAACACCTCCTGTGCCTTCAGCAGCACGGCACGCGAAAGGTTCACCAGCACGCCGTCCGATCCCTCCCGCAGCATTTCAATGTCGCGTGGAATGCCATAGTGCAGCCCGTGTGCCTGCCAGTGCAGGGCAAAGACCCCATTTTCTGCCAACGCCGAAAACTCAGGTTCCGTCACCGCCTGATAATCCTCTCCGCCCGCCTCGGGTGCGCGGGTGATAACCCGGCGCATCAGCCGCAGCTGCGGGCCTGATACTGCCAGCGCCGACATCAGGCTGTCCTTGCCGGCACCAGAAGGGCCGACCACAGCAATAACCGGTCCCTTGCCAGCTGCCCCGTTCATGCCGCGGCCTGCGGAGCAAATTTCGAGACATCCACGAACCGGTCGCAGACCTGCGCACGCGCCGCCTCATCATGGAAGATACCGATGATCGCCGCGCCCCGCGCCTTGGCCCGGTCAATCAGGTCCAGCACGGTGGCGCGGTTCCTGGCATCAAGGCTCGCGGTCGGCTCATCCAGCAGCAGCGCCGGATAACCGTAGGCAAAGCCGCGGGCGATATTCACCCGCTGCTGCTCCCCGCCCGAAAATGTGGTCGGGCTAAGGCTCCACAGCCGTTTCGGAATGTTCAGCTGCGCCAGCAGCGAGGCCGCCGTATCTCGCGCCTGCTCCAGCGGCGTCCCCACTGCCAGCAGCGGCTCAGCCACTACATCCAGCGCCGGCACCCGCGGCACCACACGCAGGAACTGGCTGACATATCCCAGGGTCTCGCGGCGCAACGCCAGGATCTCACGCGGCGCGGCTTCGGCGACATCTACCCCGCCGACCATCACACTGCCGGACGCTGCCAGATAGTTGCCATAGATCACCCGCATCAGGGTGGACTTCCCCGCCCCCGAGGCCCCAGTCAGGCCAACGCATTCACCCGGCTTTACACGCAGCGTGGCGTTTTCCATCACCGGGATCACTGCGCTGCCCTGGTTGTGCAGGGTGAAGCTCTTGCTTACATTATTCAGTTCAATCATCACCCTGCCCTCAGACTTGCAGCACGCTGGAGACCAGCAGCTGGGTATAGCCATGCTGGGGATCATCCAGCACCTGATCGGTCAGCCCGGTTTCAACCACATGGCCGTCCTTCATCACCATCAGCCGGTCCGCCAAAAGGCGCACAACGGCTAGATCGTGGGTGACGATGATGGCGCTCAGCCCCATTTCCCGCACCAACCCCCGCAACAGATCCAGCAATCGCGCCTGGACCGAAACATCAAGACCGCCGGTCGGTTCATCCATGAACACCAGCCGCGGGCCGGTCACCAGATTGCGGGCAATCTGCAGCCGCTGCTGCATGCCACCGGAAAAGGCCGACGGACGGTCATCAATGCGGCCTTCGGAAATCTCCACCCGGCCCAGCCAATCGGCGGCGCGTTCGCGGATCGCGCCATAATGGCGGTCCCCGACTGCCATCAGCCGTTCGCCGATGTTACCGCCCGCGCTGACAGACATACGCAGCCCGTCGCGGGCGTGCTGATGCACAAACGCCCAATCGGTGCGGCTCAGCATCCGGCGTTCCGGCTCGGACATGGTGACGGTATCCACCGGACCATCGGCGCGGGTGTCAAAGATCACCTCTCCCCGGTCCGGTACCAGATGACCCGCCAGGCTGTTCAGCAGCGTCGATTTACCTGAGCCGCTTTCGCCCACAATCCCCATCACTTCGCCGGGGTAGAGATCAAAGCTCACATCCGTGCAGCCGATCCGCGCGCCATACATTTTGGCGACGTTCTTCACTTGCAGCAAAGGTGTCATCACGCTGCCTCCTCACTCAGGCGGCCGGTATGGCCTGCGCCGCGCCGCGAGCGGCAGTAATCGGTATCGGAACAGACAAACATCCGGTTGCCCGCGTCATCCAGGATTACCTCATCCAAATAGCTGTCCTCCGCACCGCAAAGGTCGCAAGCGTGATCAGCCTTGCTGGCTTCAAACGGGTAGTCCTCAAAATCGAGGGATACGACCTTGGTATAAGGCGGCACCGCGTAAATGCGCTGCTCCCGGCCTGCACCGAACAGCTGGATCGCCGCCATTTCCATCTTGGGATTGTCGAACTTCGGGATCGGCGAGGGATCCATCACATAGCGCCCTTCCACCTTCACCGGATAGGCATAGGCGGTGGCAATTGCCCCGTGCTGGCTGATGTCCTCATACAGTTTCACATGCATCAGCCCGTATTCCTGCAAGGCATGCATTTTGCGGGTCTCAGTCTCCCTCGGCTCCAGAAACCGCAGCGGCTCCGGGATCGGCACCTGATAGACCAGGATCTGATCCTCGGTCAGTTCCGCTTCGGGGATCCGGTGGCGGGTCTGGATGATGCTGGCCTTCTCCGTCTCCTCGGTAGTCTCCACACCCGCCGTCTTTTCAAAGAACTTGCGGATCGACACCGCGTTGGTGGTGTCGTCGGCCCCTTGGTCGATCACTTTCAGCGTGTCGTCCGCCGTCAGCGTGGCCGCCGTGACCTGCACGCCGCCGGTGCCCCAGCCATAAGGCATCGGCATCTCACGGCTGGCAAAAGGCACCTGGTACCCCGGTACCGCCAGCCCTTTGAGGATCGCCCGGCGGATCATCCGCTTGGTCTGTTCGTCAAGGTATGCAAAGTTGTAGTCGCCAGCTTCCGCCAGCCGTTGATTTGAAGTCATTTTCCACTCTCCCGGCACACGGAGGTATCCATGGATCCTGTGAGTTTTTGTTCTGGCCTGGCCATTGGTCTGGCGTTTCTCGGGGTTGTATATTTTCTTGGGCGCCGCAGCGCCGGAAAGGACAGTAGGTAAGTCATTCCGCGGCCTCCCGTTCCGCCAGCGTCTCAGCCAGCTCAGCAGCCTCGCGGCGCAGCTTGCGCACCAGCTCCAGCTCGGACTGGAAATCCACGTAGTGCGGCAGCTTGATGTGCTCCAGAAAACCGGTGGCCTGAATGTTGTCGGCATGGCTCAGGACAAATTCCTCGTCCTGCGCGGCGGCGCCCAGGTTGTCCTCCCCCAGCTCCTCCCAGCGCAGCGCGCGGTCAACCAGCGCCATGGCGATGGATTTGCGCTCTGACTGGCCGAACACCAGACCATAGCCGCGGGTGAACTGCGGCGGCACCGTCTTGGACCCCTTGAACTGGTTCACCGTTTCGCATTCGGTCAGCTCCACCTCGCCGATCTCAATGGCAAAGCCCAGTTCGGGGATCTCCATCTCCACGGGCACCGTGCCGATCCGCAGCTCGCCGACAAAAGCGTGGTTGCGCGCATAGCCGCGCTGGGTGGAGTACGCCATCCCAAGGATGAACCCTTCATCCCCGCGGGTCAGCGACTGCAACCGCACAGACCTGTTCGCCGGAAAGGACATCGGCTCGCGGGTCAGGTCGCCCGGCACCGAATCCGAGACCGGCTCGCGTTCAATAATGTCCTCACCTTGCAGAAACTCGCTGATATGCGGTGTCGCTTCCTTGCGCGGCTCTGCAACCGGTGCTTCGGGCACCTCACCATCTGCGGCCAGTTTGAAATCCAGCAGGCGATGGGTGTAGTCGAACGTCGGCCCCAGCACCTGCCCCCCCGGTGCATCTTTGAAAGTCGCGGAAATCCGGCGGTCGCAGGCCATCCCGCCGGTTTCCACCGGCAGCGTATAACCAAACCGCGGCAAGGTGGTGCGGTAGGCGCGGATCAAAAAGATCGCCTCGATTAGGTCGCCGCGCGATTGCTTGATCGCCAGTGCCGCCAGATCCGGATCGTACAGGGACCCTTCTGCCATCACCCGGTTCACCGCCAGACTGAGCTGTTCGCGGATCTGGTCAAGGGACAGCTCCGCCACATCCCTATCACCGCGGCGCTCCTCGGCAAGCCAGGCGTGGGCGTTGTCAATCGCCCGCTCGCCGCCTTTTACTGCAACATACATCGTTCAGGCCTCCGCGCTGATCTGGGTGGACCGGGGCAGCGCAGCCACCTGTGTCCCGAAGGTAAAAAAGAAGTCCACTCCCAGCGGGTAAAGCATCGCGTTGTTTTGAAAGGCCGCCAAAACGGGCAGCGCCATCTTTGCGGTATCCTTGATGCCCGGCCCGGACAGGACGGCATTGGGCGCGTCGAACGCCGGCACTTCCGCAATCAGGGTGGCAGAGCGATCCGGATACTCCGGCGTCCCAATGCGGAAGCGGTCAAGCGGCATCAGCGATGCCCAGCTGCCAAGGGCAAAATCCGCCTGCTCCGCCGCTACGATAGGCGCGCCAGTGTGAAATGCCAGCCAACCGCGCAAGGCTTCGCTGTCCACGTCCGGGGCCAGAAAGACACCGGTTTCCGGGTCGCACAGGGTCAGCAGCAGGCTGCCTGCGGCAACCGAGACCCCGTGCGGCGGGGCAGCGCCGGTGATCTCTTCGATCCGGCCGGGACGTGCCATCGCATTCATCGCTGCGCGAAACGCTTGGGCCGAGACCACCGGCGGATTGCTGAAACCGCCGGCATAGGCCGTGTTCTGAGACTGCTGAGGCATCAGTCCTCTCCCCGCACCATTGTGAAAAACTCAACCTTGGTCGCCGCAGCCTTGGCGGCCCGGGCCGTCTTGCGGGCCTTGTGTTCGGCGGCCAGCGGTTCCAGCACTGCGGAACGCAGGCCCGCGGCCGCGCCGGTCTGCATCAACGCATCAATCTTGGCGGCCATTCCGGCCTTTGCTTTGCTGCGGCCCTGCACATAGCCGTGACCAACCGTTCCGTCCTCCAATGACAGCGCACAGCGGGTGACGGTCATCTCACCCAGGTTAAAGGGGGCGCCGGACCCGCCCATGCGGCCCCGGACCATAACGCCGCCCGCCTCTGGCGCGCGCAGCCAGTTGCAAGCCGGATCAGCCCCGTATTCTTGCCACAGCTCAGCGAGCCGGCCCTCGTCAGCAGAGGCCAGCAAGCTCATCCAGCCCTTGCGGTCTTCTGCGGAAAAATTCGTGTTCATTTGTCTAAGCCTCTTGGCCAGGTTGTCTACATAAACTATACAACTAGACAAATGATACCTGAGTCGCCCCCGCAGGCGCAATCCAAGACTTGTGAAAGTTCCATGACATGGCCCGCACCCCCGTTTGGAAATCCATCGCCATTGCCCTGACGGATGACATCGCACAAGGCCGCTACGAAACCGGAGGCAAGCTGCCCGCCGAGGCGCAGCTGTCGGCCCGTTTCGGGGTGAACCGCCACACTGTGCGCCGGGCGCTGGCCGATATGGCGGAACAGGGCCTGGTGCACCCGCGCCGCGGCGCCGGGGTGTTCGTGGCGGCCAAACCAGCGGATTATCCAATTGGCAAGCGGGTGCGCTTTCACCAGAACCTGACGCGTGAGGGGCGCAGCCCCGCCAAACAGATCCTGACCCTGGAAACCCGCGGCGCGGCGCCCCGTGAAGCCAATGCGCTGCAGCTGGATCCCGGCGCCCAGGTGCATGTCTATGACGGGCTTTCTCTTGCTGACGGCCAGCCCATTGCCCTGTTTCAAAGCATCTTTCCCGCGGACCGGTTTCCGGGAATGCTGGGCGCGCTGGAAGACCTGCGCTCAGTCACCGCGGCATTGCAAAAACAGGGTGTTGAGGACTACACCCGCGCCGAAACCCGGATCACGGCCAAACTCGCCAACGCGACCCAGGCCCTGCATCTGAAGATAGCCGAAGGCAGCCCGATCCTGCGCACCACCGGCATCAATACTGATCCCGGGAACCGCCCCGTCGAGTTTGGCCGCACCTGGTTTGCCGGCGACCGGGTCACCCTGACTGTTGGCGGCGGGGCCTGAAGCAAGAGGCTCCCGCCTGTTCCGGCGCATTTTGAAAATGCACCTCTCAGTTGGGCCGCGCACCGCGCTGGCGCGCGGCGCGCAACCGCTTCAGCCGCGACTGCGGTTTGTTCAATTGCAACGCCCCCTGCCGCGCACAGCGCGGCTGCCACGCCCAACCTTTGCAGGGTATCTTTGATACCCGGAATGGGCGGGAGTACCACTGCAATGGAACAGCCCCCGCAGACAGCAGAGGCTCAGCGGGCAGATCAAAATCGCTACTGTTTGGCGTTGAACACAAACAGCGTCTCGCCATTGATCTGATAGTCATTGATCAGCTCTTGCGCTTTGTCCGAAACCAGCCAAGCCTCCAATTGCACCGCCAGGCTGTTCTTCACGTGACCATGTTTTTCCGGGTTCACCGGAATGTAGGCGTATTGGTTGAACAGCACCGGATCACCCGCAAACAGCAGCGCCAAGCCGCCTTTGTTGCCAAAGTTGAGCCAGCTTGCCCGGTCGGACATGATGTAACCGTCCATGCCCGATGCCGTATTCAGAGCAGCCCCCATCCCCGCACCAACCGCGCGGTACCAGTCGCCGAAACCTTCAGGATCAAGGCCGGCCGAGGCCCACAGGCTCAGCTCTTTCTTATGCGTGCCGCTGTCATCGCCGCGGCTGACAAAGGCGGTCTCTGCCCCGGCAATCTTCTGCAGCGCGTTTGCAGCATCCGCTGCGCCGGACACGCCGGCCGGATCCGCCTTTGGCCCAATGAAGACAAAATCATTATACATGATCTCGCGGCGGTGGGTGCCGTATCCGCCAGCCAGGAACGTCTCTTCGGCTTTCTTCGAATGCACCAGAATTGCATCCACGTCACCGGCTTCGCCCAGCCGGAGTGCCTGACCGGTGCCAACAACCAAAAGCTGCACGTCCAGACCAAGATCGTTCTTGATCTCCGGCAGCAGGACCTCGGCCAGACCGGAATTGTGGAAGGAAGTGGTCACCGCCATCTTCATCTCTTCCGCCAGCGCTGCCGTGGCCATTGCCATTGAGGCAACGGCAGCAATAATCAGATGTTTCATTCTACAATATCTCCGTTCAGAAATGCGCGTCCCTGAGAGGTTTCGGGTCCGGCAAAGAAATCTTTCGCCGGGCTGAATTCATGAATGCGGCCCTGCAGGACAAAGATCACCTCATCCGCCAGCCGCCGGGCCTGGCCCATGTTGTGGGTGGACATCACCAGCCGCGTGCCGCTTTCCGATGCATGGGCCAGAATATCCTCGATCTCGCGGGTGGCGCGGCCATCCAGCGCCGCGCAAGGCTCATCCAGGAACAAGACCTGCGGCTCGCGCACCAGGGCGCGCGCAAGAGCCAGCTTCTGCCGCTCACCGCCGGACAGCATAGTCGCTTGGCGCTCCAGGATTGCCCCCAGCCCCACCCGGCAGGCCCAATCCGCCGCCCGCGCACGCGCCTCTTTGCGGGCAATGCCGGTCAGCCGCAACGGATAGGCGATGTTCTCGATCACCGAGCGCCGCATCATCACTGGGGTCTGGAAAACAAAAGCCTGATGCTTTTGCGCCTCTTCCAGCGGGCAGGCCCAGTCCAGGCTGCCGCCGTTCATCCGCACAATGCCATGCAGCATCTTCAGCAGCGTTGTTTTGCCCGCCCCATTGGGGCCGATCACAATCGAAGTGCCCTGCCCGCCCAGTGTCAGATCCACCGGCCCGACCAAGATCTTGCTGCGGCGGCGCACCATGGCGCCCTTGGCCACCAGCGGGAACATCTGCATCACCAGCGCCCCTCGCTCTCCGTCCGGCCCAGCCAGTGGATTGCCAGGTTGACCGCAATCGCCAGCGCGATCAGCACAAAGCCCAGCCCCAGCGCCATAGCAAATTCGCCCTTGCCGGTCTCCAGCGCAATTGCCGTGGTCAGTACCCGCGTTGCGTGGTCGATATTGCCGCCCACCACCATGATCGCGCCGACCTCGCCTATGGCCCGGCCAAACCCAGCCAGCGCCGCAGTCAGCAGCGCCCGCCGCCCGTCCCACAACAGCGCCTGAATACGCTGCAGCTGGGTTGCGTTCATCGAGATCAGCAGATCGTGGTAATCGCTCCACAGTTCCCGCAATGACTGATGCGCAACCGAGGCCACCAAGGGAACAACGATGATCACCTGCGCAATGATCATCGCCGTGGGCGTGAACAGCAGGCCAAAGACACCAAACGGCCCGGCCCGCGACAGGAACACATAGACCACCAGCCCCACCACCACCGGCGGCAGCCCCATCAGCGCATTCAGCACCGCAATTGTGGCCCGTCGCAGCCGGAACCGCCGAACCGCCAGGAAAGCCGCCAAGGGCAGCGCAATGGCACAGGCAATCGCCAGCGCGGTCAGCGTCACCCGCAGCGAGCGCAGGGTGATCTCCACCAGATCCGCGTCCAGCGTCGCCAGCAGCCAAAAGGCCTGGCTCAGTCCTGCCCACAGATCATTCATCGCGTCCGGTCACTCTCCCAAAGGCCAACTGCCGGCCCGGTCTAACATGGCTTTGCGCGGCTCCAAATCACAGGAGAGGACGCCGGGACAGCCAAAAACGGCAAACCGGCTGGAAAATTCTGCCCCCGATACCCATCTGGGAAGTAACGGCTTCCCGAAGATGCCGCCTGTTAGCGCCAAATCACCGCTTTTGGCTGCAAAAGCCTTCTCGCGTGCTTGCGTGCGCCAAATGAACATGAAACAACCCCCGTCCAAAGTGTCCCCTTGGACGCAACTTTGAGGACTTGCCATGTTCGACCTGCAATCCATGCGGGATCAACTCGCCAGCCAGTACGATCTGGCGCCCAATCCTGCCCTTGCCGAAAAGATGACGGATATCTACGCGCGGATGAACCGTGTGGTGAACCCCATCGAATGGGTCGCCCATGCGCCCTATGTTGCAGCCATTCTTGAGCTGAAAAAGCAGCGCAACGCGGTGATCCTGGCGCATAACTACATGACGCCCGAGATTTATCACGGTGTCTCCGACGTCGTCGGCGACAGCCTGCAGCTGGCGATCGAGGCTGCGAACGTCGAGGCCGATGTGATCGTCCAGTGCGGCGTGCATTTTATGGCCGAAACTTCCAAGATCCTCAGCCCGGACAAAACCGTGCTGATTCCCGACATGGAGGCCGGCTGCTCGCTGGCGGAATCAATCACCGCCGAGGGCATCGAACAGATGCGCGCCAAATACCCCGGCGCGCCGGTCGTGTCCTACGTGAACACCACGGCTGAGGTGAAAGCCGCATCGGACATCTGCTGTACCTCGTCGAACGCAGCCCAGATCGTCGCGGCGCAAGACAGCCACACGGTGATCATGACACCGGACCAGTATCTGGCCCAGAACGTCGCCAAACAGGTGCCGCAGAAAAACGTGGTCTGGTGGGAAGGCTCCTGCATCGTGCACGAGCAATACACCGCCCAGGATCTTCGCGATTTCCGCGAATGGAACCCCGGCACGCGGCTGATCGCCCACCCGGAATGCCCGCCGGATGTGGTGGCCGAGGCCGATTTCTCAGGCTCCACCAGCGGTATTCTTAAATACGTGACGGACGAGAAGCCGGAAAAGGCGATGCTGATCACTGAATGTTCGATGGCCTCGAACATCGCCGATCAACTGCCCGAGGTGGATTTTGTCGGCCCCTGCAACATGTGCCCTTACATGAAGAAGATCACGCTGGAGAAGATCCTCTGGTCTCTGCACACCATGTCCGAGCCGGTCGTGGTCGATGAAGTTGTGGCCGAAAAGGCCCGTGTGGCGGTGCAGCGGATGATTGACCTCAGCCAGAAACTTGGCGTCTGATCTGTGATCGAAACCGGCCGCATTGTTATTGCCGGCGCAGGTCTTGGCGCGCTCTATGCCGCGCTTGAGCTGGCACCGCGGCCGGTTCTGGTGATCTCACCTGAAGCCTTGGGCAAGGGCGCAAGCTCTGCCTGGGCGCAGGGCGGCGTTGCAGCGGCCATGGCCAATCACGACACGCCCGAGGCCCACGCCGCCGACACTCTGCAGGCAGGTGCCGGAACTGTTGACGCAGAGGTTGCCGCGATGGTCACACGGGTCGCGCGCGCGCACATCGTCGACCTGACCGGCCTCGGCACGCCATTTGACCGCGATGCGGACGGCAATTATGTGATGAGCCGCGAAGCTGCCCATTCCGCCGCCCGCGTGGTGCGCGTCAAGGGCGACCAGGCCGGCGGCAAGATCATGCAGACATTGATTTCCGCCGTGCGCGCAGCTCCGTCCGTGCAGGTGCTGGAAAACACCCAAGCTGTGCGGTTGGAAACCGAAGGCGGTACCGTCACCGGCATCTGGATCACCCGCGCCGATACGCCTTCTGCCCCGGTGCTGATCAAATGCCCCGGCGTGCTGCTGGCCGGCGGCGGCTCCGGCGGGCTTTATGCCCATACCACCAACCCGCCCCGCATCCGCGGCCAGGTGATCGGTTTTGCCGCCCGCGCCGGCGCCCGCATTGCCGACCCGGAGTTTGTGCAATTCCACCCCACCGCATTCGACATCGGCGAAGACCCCGCCCCGCTGGCGACCGAGGCCCTGCGCGGCGAAGGCGCGGTGCTGATCAACGCGAATGGTGAACGCTTCATGCTAGCTGAGCACCCGGACGCCGAACTGGCTCCCCGCGACATCGTTGCACGGGCGATTTTTGCCGAAACCCAAGGCGGCCGCCGCCCGATGCTTGACACCACCGAAGCGCTCGGCGCCGAGGTGCTGACCCGTTACCCCACGGTCGCAGAAACCTGCGCCCGTGCCGGCATCGACCCGGTGCAAAACCCGATCCCGGTTGCCGTCGCCGCACATTACCACATGGGCGGGGTCGAGGCCGACATGCAGGGCCGCAGCAGCCTGAAAGACCTCTGGGTCTGCGGCGAGGCCTCCTCCACCGGCCTGCATGGCGCCAATCGTCTGGCCTCTAACGGGTTGCTGGAAGCGCTGGTCTATGCCCGCAACGCAGTTCAGGACATCGCGTCGCTGGATACCCCCGTAAATGTGGATGAGATCCACCCTAGCTTCCCGCCGGGCGGGCAGGACCTGGACGCCGCAGCAGTCAAACACCTGCGGGAAACCATGACAGCTCATGCCGGCGTGCGCCGGACCGCCCAAGGCCTGAAACAGGCGCTGGCAGCCATTGCCCGGCTCGAAGCCGGGCAGGCCGCGGACGAGAATTTCGCCAATATGTGCGCTACCGCCACGCTGATCACAGCCGCTGCGCTTCAGCGCGAGGAAAGCCGGGGCGGTCATTTCCGCGACGATTTCCCCACAGCCGATCCCGCGCAGGCACATCGCACCCGCATCACCCTGGACGAGGCCATGGCGATCCGTGACCGGATTGCCCCCCGGCCGTGAAGGAGCCGACATGAGCACCCAATTCGCCACCCTGCCCGACTTGATCCTGGAACCGATGGTGCGTGCAGCGCTGATGGAAGACCTGGGCCAGAACGGCGACATCACCACCCGCGCTGTGATCCCGGCCACCGCCGCCTATACCGCCCGGCTGAACGCCCGCGAGGACGGCGTGGTCTCCGGCATGCAGATCGCCCGCATCGCCTTTCACCTGGTGGATGCCGGGCTCAAGGTGGAAACACTCCTGCCCGACGGCAGCCCATGCCGCAAGGGCGACACGCTGATGACCATCGACGGCTCAGCCGCCTCTATCCTGTCGGGCGAGCGTGTGGCGCTGAACTTTGCCGGACGGCTGACCGGCATTGCCACGCTGACAGCGGCCTTTGCCGTCGAAACCAAAGGCACCGCCACCCGCATCACCTGCACCCGCAAGACCACGCCTGGGCTGCGCATCGCCGAGAAGCAGGCAGTGCTGCACGGCGGCGGCTACAACCACCGGTTCGGCCTGTCGGATGCCATCCTGATCAAGGACAACCACATCGCCGCAGCTGGCGGGGTGCGCGCCGTTCTGGACGCCGCCAAATCCAGCGTCAGCCACATGATGAAGGTGGAAATCGAGGTCGATACACTGGACCAGCTGACCGAAGTCATCGCCACCGGCGGTGCCGATGTTGTGCTTCTGGACAACATGGACACCCCGACTCTGGTCAAAGCCGTGGAGATCGCCAAGGGCAAGGTGGTGACCGAGGCCTCCGGCAACATGCGTCTCGACCGCATTGCCGAGGTGGCTGCCACCGGGGTTGATTACATTTCCTCCGGCGCGCTTACCCATTCGGCGCGCACCCTGGATCTGGGCCTCGATTTCTAAGGCAGCCCCGAACCGCCGGATCATACCGCCGGGCCAGTGCCCGGCGTTATTCGTCAGCCTGGCGGTTTTTCCGGGCCGCCTCCAGCTTGCCTTCCCGCAGCGCCTTGGGCGACAGCATCAGAACCGAACCGCCATCGATATGGCGCACTTCAAAGCCCCTGCCGTCCAGCAAGCCGCCGCGCAACTCCTCGGGCAGGCCGGCACAGGCTTCAGGCCGGCTTTCGCACATCACGATCTCCCGCCCCGTCAGGTAATTCAGCCGGAATTCGACCGACTGATCCTTTTGCAGGTCGGACTTGTTGGCCGCTTCCAGGGACAGATAGGTGCCTGTGACATAGACCGTCCCTTCGCCGCCGCCCAGATCTGCCGCCATGTGCCGGCTCAGGCGGTTCCATTCAGTAGAGAAATAGTGAGTCAGCCCGGCAAAGATCACATACAGGGCCGTGAAGCCAAACAGCAGGTTGCGGCTCAGCCGGGCCCGCCCGCTGTCACGCAGCTGAAGCGCGAACAAGCCGACAAAGATTGCGCCAAATGCCCACAGAAACCCGCCGGACCGCACCGGCATGTCGATGCCGCTGCGAATAACCTGCAGGCAGATCAGCGCCAGCCCCAGCCCGGCCCCGGACAGCATGTACAGCGCCCGCCATTTATCCCGGCTCCACACGGCCCACACGGCACAGCCAAGCACCGCAGTTTGCAGCAGCGCCAGCCCGGTGATGCTGTAACCGCCTTTCAGCACCAGGTTCACCAGGAAATCCGCGGCCAGTTTGGAATTTTTCAATGCCGAGGCCAGATCCGTCGCAGGGCTGGGATTGCGCCAGTCTGCCATCGGCACGCCGAACACCCCGTGTTCGGCATAGTTCAGCGCATAGATTGCCAGCATACCCAGGGCAAAGCTGGCAATGAACAGCACCAGCAAACCCGCCAGGTCCTTCGCCGAACGTGCGGCATCAGCGCGAGTCAGGCTCATCGCGAGGATCAAAAACGGGTAGGTCGTATAAGACATCAGCGCCGCCGGAACAAAGACCAGCATCAGCCAGCGGCACGCCCGCTCGCTCAGCCGGGTGGCAAGCCAGCCATAGAGCGCCAGAATCGCCAGCCCCGGGATCAATGTGTTAAACCACAGCGAGATCAGCACCGATGGCAGACACAACCCGGCAATCAACGCTACCATCACCCGCTGCCAGACCTCAGTTTGCCGGCCAAGAGCATTATGCACCAGACAGCCCAGATAGATCGCCCACAGCAGGTGGTAGGTCAGGAAGTTAACCCAGGCCGGCGTCACTACGCCGCGCAAATGCCACAGATAGTTGACCCAACGTCCTTCGGTCAGAGTTTTGGAATAGAACAATGATGGGTCCGCCAGCAGCGCCGGATAGTCGTCATGCCGGATCATTGGATCATGCAGTTGGAACAGCGCGGCCAACAGCATCAGGGCAAAAACCGCAGCAACTGTTACCAGCAATTGCGGCACTGCAGGTCGCCCCGTAGCAGTGCTGCCGGCGGTGGCAAATGTCATCCAGCAGCCTCCTGCAGGCGGCGTGCACGGCGGGCCAGCACCGCAGCGCGCCCCTGGGCAATTCTGGTTACCACTGACTGCGGCATCAACGAGACGATCCCCCTCCGCATCCGCCAGCCGAGGCTGCCAGCCAGCGGCACGTTCTGCCCGGCCGGGACTTCCGATGCCAGCACCGCCTGCGGCAGGTTTTTTCGCCCAGCGGCATTGGCGTATAGAACGGTGTTATAGCGGTACCAAGGCTCGACGCCCTCGATGTCCTTCAGTTGGGGCCGGACAAAGTCAAAGGCAGAGAAGCCGCGCGCGGCAAACATCTCCTGCCAGAATGACAGTGGCTTTTCGTTGATGTGAAATTCCCCCCCTTGCCCCGGCACCGCGGCTGAGAAAAGAACCCGGTCGGCGTGACAGGTCAGACTATCCACCAGCCGCTCCGAGGCCGCCTCAGGCAGATGTTCACCCACTTCCAGGCTTTGCGCCAGATCGAACTTGCGTTTCAGATCAAAGGGTTTGGTCAGGTCAGCAGCGTGGAACTGCTCACGCGGGATAGCCAGCCGGTCGCGATCTACATAATCGCCATCAACGCCGGCCACATCCATCACACCGGCCTTGATCCATTCGCTCAGCCAAACGCCGCGGCCGCTGCCCAGATCCAGCACACTGCCCGCGTGCAGATGCGGCTGCACCACCGAAATCATCGCCTGCGCCGAAGATCGCGCGCCCTGGTCAATGTAATCGTAAAACTCGTTGGAATAGATATGAGACATAGTTGCTCCAATCGATAGTCAGCCAGCCGCGGAATACACCCAGAGGCGGAAGATGATAAAATTCTGAACCGGCAGGATCACCGTGACGGCAGCGGCGGACAGCCAATCCGCCCAGCCCAACGCAGGACCGATCACGCCGGTGATCAGCGCCGAGACGGCAAATCCCGCAGCGATGGTGCAGGAAAAGCGCAGCATCTGTTCCGGCATGCCCAGCGGGCGGCGGAAGGTCCATGCCGTTTGCAGTACATATTGAACAGCGACAGCCGCGGCAAAGGCGAGCACATTGGCGGACGCCTGTGCCAGCCCCGATGCCAGCAGCGTGGTATAGCCCAGCACATAAAGCCCCGCGACCGTCGCGCCCACAATCGAGAACCGCAGAACCTGACCGGAATCGCCCCCCAAAACAGCCACCTTACGACGCTTCCTTGTGCCGGGGGGCCGTTTCGATGTTCACCGGGTCAGCCACCGCCGCACTGCCGGTCTCCTCTGACAAGAAGTACATCGGCCGCTGCTTGCTCTCCATATAGAGCCTGCCGATGTATTCCCCCATGATCCCCAGCGTCAGCAGCTGAATGCCCGAGAAGAAGGAAATCGCCAGCAGCATCGACGCCCAGCCCGGCGCGGTGTTGTGAAGGACCAGCGACAGAAACACATAGACCGCCATCAGGAAAGTCACATAGAGGCTCAGAAAGGCCAGCCGCGTCGCCATCTTCAGCGGCTTGGTGGAAAACCCGGTCAGCGCATCAGTTGCAAAGCGCAGCATGGCGCGGAACGGGTATTTGGTAACGCCCGCAACCCGCGCGTCGCGCACGTATTCCAGCCCGATCTGCTTGTAGCCTGCCCAGGCAAACATGCCGCGGATGAACCGCGCGCGCTCGGGCATTGCCAGCACCGCCGCCAGCGCGCGGCGGCTGACCAGACGGAAATCGCCGGTATCCTTGGGAATATCCACATCCGACAGCGTGTTCAGGAAACGGTAGAACCCATAGGCCGTGATCTTCTTGAACAGGGTCTCCCCCTGCCGTTCGGCCCGGCGCCCGTAGACCACGTCATAGCCGCGATCCATCATCATCATCATGTCCGGCAGGATTTCCGGCGGGTCCTGCAGGTCGGCGTCCAGCATAAAGACACGCGCGCCTCGCGCAGCCTCCAGCCCCGCGGTCAGCGCCACCTGATGGCCGCGGTTCGCCGAGAGGCGGATGCCGCGCACCACAGGGTACTTGGCATGGGCCGCCTCTATCGCTGCCCAGGTTTCGTCGCTGGATCCATCATCCGCCAGGATGATCTCGGCGTCCTGCGCCCATGGTTCAATGGCCTGCACCAGCCGCTCCACCAGCATGGGGACCGACTCTTCTTCATTGTAGCAGGGCACAACAACGGAAAGCTTCACTTTCTCGCCCCCAATACTGTTTGTTAACCGCTCGTTAACCAGGATACTGGCCGATCCGGCACGGCCAAGGCAACGGCAGCCCGCTGAGGGTTTAATTTGCAATCAAATGGTTAAAGGCCTGTGTGTTTTCGGTAACGCACTATGTCAAATCCAAGGCAAATGCGGACGAATTGCCGAAAATCCGCCCGCATCCCGCCCCGGATTACAGCACACCGCGCGGAATCACTTCCTGCCACTCCTTGGTCAGGACCATCTCCCTGTTTACGCCCTCATAGGCCGTCACCCGGCGCCAGAGGTGAAAATTCTCCCGGTCGCAGGTCACCTTGTTTTCAGTATCAATCGACACCTGCCAGCCGCCGCGCCCGAACTCGAAATTCCAGTCGCTCGCAAAGGCAGCCGTAGCCGGATCATCCGGATGCACCTCGTAGTGCATGGAGACATGGCTGCCTACGCACATGCCGTGGTAGGGATCCACCGCCTTGCCGTAATCGTCAAAGGTATCCAGCACCAGCGCGCCGTCCTCCCGGGTCCAGGTCTTGGAGCTGCCGCCAGCCCCCCGCAGCTGTTCCGCCTGCAACAGCGGATAATCACGCGGCGCGCCGGGGTTCTGCGGCTCGATCTCTTGCGAAACCCGCCGCTCGGGTAACACCAGCGTGCAAGCTTTGAGATCCAGCGTGACTTCTGCCGCTTCCGGCGCGGGCCAGACTATCGGCCAATAGGACGTCGACAGCGCCAGCCGCAGCACGTGCCCCGCCTTCAGGCGGTGGGCGCATTCATTCAGCTCGATCTCCGCCTCATACCGCTCGCCCGGCACCAGTTTCTGCGGCGCCTCAAACCCGTTGCGGCAAGTCAGGTTCAGCGGCCGGAAGGTGATCCGTTGCGAGATACCTTCAGGCGAGACATCGCACAGCCGCGCCACCAGCTGCGCCACCGGCTTGCCGACGCTGAACGCCACCTTGACCCGTGGGCGGCCCAGCAGCTCCAGCGGCTCTGCCAGCGGTGCGCTGTCAAAACAGGCCGACAACGCATCGTCATCTGCCTGATCGCCCGCCAGCTCATTGTCAAACCGCATCCCCGGACAGAAATAGCCCGACGCCTGCCCGACCGTCGCCGGGCTGCTGACGGCCAGCGTGCCGTTTGCAGCCTCTCCGGCCAGCACGCCCGCGCCCAGATGCATCACCCGGTCCAGCACATTGGGTGAGGGCCACTGCGCCTCTGCCACCCAGCGGCCCCGGCGCGGCTTGTTCTGCATCGTCGGGTTAAAATGCTCCTGCATGAAAACGCGGTAATCCGGCAGGTCTTCGGCCCCGGTCTCCTCGCCCTTCAGCCATTTGCCGAACCAGGCCAGCACCTCACCATGGAAATCCGCCGGATCCAGCTTGGCGATATGGGCATACCGGTGCTCCCAAGGGCCGATCATCGCCTTGGCCGGCACCGTCAGATTGGCGGCCAGCGCGGGCGGCGCATTCACATAGGCATCGGCCCAGCCAGTGATCGCCAGCACCGGTGCCTGGATCGCAGACCAGTCCTCGCAGACCGATCCATGCTTCCACTGGCCATCCCTGGTCTGCTGCCGCAGCCAGTCCGCGGCCATGAAAGGCATCTCTTCGATCCGCTTGATCCAATCCGCGCGCCAGTCCGGGCGCAGCTCAGGATCCGCAGGGCGCGACTGATAGGCAAACATCTGGCTGCCCCAGTTGGCGTTGTCGCTCAGCAAACAGCCGCCCATGTAGTGGATGTCATCGGCATACCGGTCCACGGTCGAGGCCACCGACACCACCGCTTTCAATGCCTCCGGCCGGCGGAATGCCAGCTGCAACCCGTTGAAACCGCCCCAGCTGATGCCGATCATGCCGATATTGCCATCGCACCAGTCCTGCGCCGCGATCCAGGCCAGAACCGCCTCGCCATCGCTCAGCTCCTGCTCGGAGTATTCATCGTCAAACACGCCCTCGCTGTCGCCGGTGCCGGCAATATCCACCCGGATACAGGCATAGCCTTCGGTGGCGAAAACCGGATGCGTGGTTTCATCGCGGGGCGCGGTGCCGTCGCGCTTGCGATAGGGCAAATACTCCAGAATTGCCGGAAACGGCCCCTCGCCTTCGGGCATCCACATCCGCGCCGCCAGCTTGCGCCCGTCCGGCAGGGTGATCCAGGTGTTTTCAATGATGCTGAATGCGCCGGGCATTTGGTCTTCCTTGTCTCAGTTCCGGGCGGTGCCCCTTGGCGGCACTCTTGCCAAACCGGCATCGAATGAAAAGTGATCAGTTGTACGCATATGTAAGCGAGTGTACGCAGTCAGGCAGTCATTCAGTGAAAGCCCGCACCGATGCCCGACGATTTTTCCCGCAATTTGCGAAGGCTGTGCGCCGATACCGGCAGCATCGCCCAAGTCTGCCGCGAGATCGGTATGAACCGGCAGCAGTTTAACCGGTATCTCAACGGGCACGGCCTGCCTTCGGCCCACAATCTGCACCGCATCGCGCGTTACTTCGGGTTGGAGGAAGAGGCGTTGTTTGCCCCGCATCAGGACTTTCGCCAGCAAAGGGGCGCAGCCGCCGCGGTCTCGGCCCCGGCCTTGCAATTCGGCAGCCTGTTCCGCGATCAGGCCCGGCGCCTGCGCCGTTTCATGGGCGTCTACCACGGTTACTTCCGCACCCCGACCTGGCCCGGCCAGATCGTGCGCACGCTGATCTGGCTGCGCCCGCAGGACGGCTGCGCCGTCACCCATACGTTTGAGCGCGCCATTGCCCGCGACGGCAGCATTCGCCAGCGCAGCCGCTATGCCGGCATGGCCACCCTCCGCAACAACCGGATCTGCATGTATGAAACGCCCCGCCGCGGCGGCGGCTACCTGTCAGAAACAGTGCTGATGCCCGCCCATCCGCAGCAGATCTCCTATTTGCAGGGGCTGACCCTGGGGATCTCCGCAGGCCCCGGCCAGGCGCCCTTCGCCACAAACACCGTCTGGGTGCGGATCGGCGAAAGAACCTCGGCCCGCGAGGCGCTTGCCGCAACAGGTGCTTACCCTGAGGCCAGCCCCCGCATTGACCCGAAGGTACGGCGTCTGCTGGGAGAACAACCGCCGCTGAGCCTGAGCGCAGGCTTTCAGGAATAACTGCATCCGTTCTGCTGCGCGCCGGGCTGCAGGTTACTCTGGCAGCGTCGGTGCCGATTTCTCCAGCGCAAGTTCCGCTTCCGAGAACTTCCACGGCCCCCGCACCCCTGGCACGCCTTCCGGCGCGATCTGCATCTGCCGGTGCTGGATCTGCGGATCCTCAAAGGCCTGCCCGATGGTGTTGATCGGCCCGGCCGGCACCGTTGCCGCCTCCAGCGCTGCCAGCAGATCCGTTTGCGTCCAGGCCGCCAGCACCTCCTCCAGAACCGCAGTCAGCACCTTGCGGTTGGCAACCCGCAGCTGGTTGGTCTGGAACCGCGCATCCGCTTTGGCCTCGGCCAGCCCCAGCACATCGCACAGCCGCAGGAACTGCCCGTCATTGCCCACCGCCAGGATCACATGGCCGTCCTTCACCGCCATTACCTGATAGGGCGCAATATTCGGATGGTCATTGCCCAGCCGCACCGGACTGTCGCCGGTCGCCAGATAGTTCATCGCCTGGTTCGCCAGCAAGGCCGTCGCGCAATCCATCAGCGACATATCCAGATGCTGGCCGCGGCCCGTTGTGTGGCGCTGCTCCACTGCCGCAAGAATGCCAATGGTGCCATAAAGCCCGGTGACAATATCGGTGATCGCCACCCCCACCTTCTGCGGCTGGCCGTCCTGCGCGCCGGTGATCGACATCAGCCCTGACATCCCCTGCAGCAGAAAGTCATACCCTGCCCGTTTGGCATAAGGCCCGTCCTGGCCAAAACCGGTGACGGAGCAGTAGATCAGCCGTGGGTTGATCTGCGCCAGGCTGTCGTAATCCAATCCGTATTTCTTCAACCCGCCAACCTTGAAGTTCTCGATCAGAATGTCGGCGTCGCGGATCAGATCAAGGACAGTCTGCTTACCCTCCTCAGTCCGGAAATCAGCAATTACACAGTCCTTGCCCCGGTTGGCGGCATAAAAATAGGCGGCGGTCTTGTCGCCGTCCCGCTCAATGAACGGCGGCCCCCACTTGCGGGTGTCGTCGCCGTCCGGGCTTTCCAACTTCACCACTTCGGCGCCCAGATCCGCCAGCGACTGGCCGATCCAGGGCCCGGCCAGGATACGGGCAAGTTCAACCACCTTAAGGCCGGCTAGCGGGGTCATGGGCATTCCTCCCTGTTGGTGCCTTGGTCTTTGCTGGATATGCTTAACGGCTGAAACAGGTCCGGGCAAGATTTGATCAAATCAACGCTTGCCCGGGTCCCGTGACAGACCGGCCGCCAAAAACAGATGTGTCCCGAGCTGTTTTCCGTGCCGGGATACGGCCTTACTCAAACCACTGATCCCAGCCGTCCTGATAATACCCGGCCAGCGCATGGGATTGCAGCGAGTTGATCTCCACTTCAACCGGCCCGGTGTCATCACCAAAGACCTGCGCCGCCTGCCAGACAGCGGCATTCAAGAACTTCAGCCCCGCAGGCAGTGTCAGTTCCCGCGGCCTTGGCGCCTGCGGCGTGGCCAGGACAAAGCCCCAATCGCCAAAGCTTGGCACATAGGCGTGATACGGCAGTACCTGCAGCCCCTCTCCCGGACGATATGGATTGCGCGCTGCTTCCAGTGTCATTGCCACCGACCAAAAAGCGCTGCGGGCATATAAGGGCGAGCCGGCCTGGGTCACCACCACCCCTTGCGCGCTCAGCCGTTCCATCAGGGCGCCATAAAACTGACGGGTGTAAAGCTTGGACAGCGCCAGGTTCTTGGGGTCCGGCAGATCCGCTATGATCACGTCAAACACCTGCCCGGAACCTTCCACAAACGTCCAGGCGTCCATATTGCGGATCGTCACACGTGAATCCTTCAGCGCCCCGCCATTCAGCCCCGACAACTGCGGATGACCGCGGAACAGCTCCGTCACCCGCGGGTCAAGATCCACCAGCGTGACACTTTCCACCTCGTCCCAGCGCAGCACCTCGCGCACCGCCATGCCATCGCCGCCGCCCAGGATCAGCACATTCTTGCGCCGCGGCGCCAGCGCCATTGCCGGGTGCACCAGGCTTTCGTGATAGCGATGCTCGTCCAAAGTATCGAATTGGATCGAGTAATCCAGAAACAGCCGCACCCGGTCCTTGTAGCGGGTCACGGTGATCTGCTGATACGGCGTTGCCTCGCTCAGGATGATGTCGTCTTCAAACAGATCGGCTTCGGCCACCGACACCAGCCGCTCAGATTGCCACAGGGCGGCCAGCGTGGCGGCAAAAACCACGGCCCAGACTGCGGCCTGCACCCGGCTGGCATCGGCGCGGAACACCCATAAAGACAGACCGGCAACACCCAGGTTCAAGGCCCCGAAACTCAGGCTGGCCGACATCAGCCCCAGCTGCGGAATGATCAGCAGCGGAAAGGCGACCGAGGCCGCCAGCGCGCCGGTATAATCCACGCTCAGCACGTTCTCGAACCGGAACTCCGGCGCGCCGATCTGCTTCAGCACCCGCGCTATCAGCGGAATCTCCATCCCTGACAACACACCAACCAGCACCAGCAGCCCGTACAGGGGCACCGAAACGCTCTCCATCCAGGCATAGGAAAAGAAAATCGCCGGCGCCATAAAACCGCCAGCCACCCCCAGCCCGATCTGCGCCCAGATAAAGCCGCTCATCGCCTGACCGACAAAGCGCGACAGCCAGGCGCCCAGCCCCATCGCCGACAGGAACACCCCGATCACCAGCGAGAACTGACGCACGGAATCTCCCAGCAGGTAACTGGACAGCGTCGCCGCGATCAGCTCGTATATCAGCCCCGATACCGCCACCAGAAAGGTCGCGGCCAGCAGCCAGAACTCGCGCAGCCGCGCGCCTCCGGCATCCGGGGCCGCATCACTCATGACAGGATGACAGCCGCAATGATGATCGAGATGGACAGAAACAGAAAGCCGATCAGCACCGCCAGCGCCATGTTCTGATCCTGTTCGATCTCCTTCATGATCGGAAAGGGCGTCATCCAGTCGATCACTTTCCAGACCAGCCCCATCAGCGCCACGCCGACAAAGGTATAAAACACGGTGCTGATCAGCTCAGCGGCTTGGATGGCAGAGAAATACTCCATGGGGTCTCCCGGTTATTTGACGTTGCCGTTTGAATAGCGCCCGCCGCTGGCGGCGCGGATGGATGTGTCCAGGTCGCGGCTTTCACCGCCGTAACCCTGGTACGAGACATAGGCCGCCCCGGCGATAGAGATGCCGGACATGACCAGAAAGATGACGCGGAACAGGTTCATGGCTTAATCCTCATCGCTCCAGTCGCTGCCGCGCCAGCGCGCCTTGCGGTGCCACCAGGCGCGCAGGAAACCCTGCCCGGCCAGCAGGCCGAATGCGATGGCCAGAAAGCCCATGTAAAGCCCGGATGACAATCCGGATGCCGCTGAAACCGTAAGTTTGCTGAGCGCCGGCCGGTTTTGTGCCGCAGTTTTCAGGCGTGCTTGCGTGGATTGCGGGTAGCTCAGCTCCGTCCAGTGGCCGCTTTCCTCAACCTCCAGGCTCAGCGTGTAGGTGCCGGCCGTCAGCGGCCGGAAGGTCAGCTGCGCCTTGTTGTCGCCTTCGCTCCAGTTCCCATCGGAATCCCGCCCATGGTAATACTCAACCGTGCGTCCAGCTAGGAACACGGGCTCATCCTCCGGGTCTGTCAGTTCAATCCCGACAAAAGCCCAGCTGTTGTTTGTATTTCCTGCGAGTCTGATGCGTGTCAGCTTGCCGGCTTCACTGACAATCACGGGAAGCTCTGCCGGCAGGTCAGCAGCCGTCAGAACCGTCCGCTTCAGCGCAATCTCGCCAGAGCGCCCTTGCAGGTTCATTCCGATGATCAAGCAAATCACGGCACAGGCGGCTGAGGCCCATTTTATGAAGCCGAAATTCGGCCCGGCCTTAAAGGGCTGCAACGGATGTATGCCGTGCGGCTTCAACCCGGTCTGGATGCCAAATCCTGTTTCCGCATCCCCGGCAGGCAAGTATTGCGACAGCCAAGCTTCACGCTCGTTTCCGGTTTGTGCGAAACTCAGCATTGCGTCATCAGCCAGGGCAGTGACCGTCGTGGTCTTTTCACCCTTTTTCGGGGACCAGGTGAACTCCCCTTCGGCAAAGGTGATCCGGCTGGTCGAGGTATCGTAGTAATGGAACGAGCGGGATCCTGTATGCACCTTTGGCCGGTGTTCCGAGCGCTCCACCCAATGCACCGACATCCACACCGGGCGGCGGTAGCGGCGGGTGAAAACCAAATGGCCGTCCTCAATCGTCAGCCAGGCATAGCCGTGGGTCGGGGAATAGAGCTGGTGATCCACCCAGATCCAGGTCCGCACGCCCCAGCGTTCCTCGTGCTGCAGGGTGCCGATCACGGTGTAGTCTGCACCGAACAGAGTACCGGTCATGCCGATTGCGAACGGGCTGATCGGGCGTTTGATATCGTTGAACTTGCGAATAGCGCGGTAATTGTCCAACGCGTCCAGTTCAGTGCCGCAATAGGGGCAGATATGCACTGTCACCCGGCCGCCGCCCAGGATATCCAGCCCTGCCCCGCAGGAGCTGCAGTTGACCGCCTTCAGTTCAGCGTTCCGGGTCATGCCAGCACCTCGACCTCAAACGGATCAAACCACTGGCCGCGGTACCATTCGCGGCTGCTGCCCTGAAACTCCGCTGACAGCAGCGTGCCGTCATCGCCCTGCAAGTTTACAAAGCGATAGCGCTCGCCCACCAGCAGCGGCTGATCGAAACTGCCGCGCACTGCCACGCATTCGGCATCGTCTTCTTCGGTAACTGCGAACTCCACGCTGTCATAGTCAATGCGCTGCCCCAGCCGTAGATAACCGTCATACCGCGGCCAGGCAGCGCGCTGCAGCACCCGCTGCATCACGATGTCACCCTCATCTACCGAGACCCAGCAGGGGGCGCCTTTGTCATCCAGCGCCCAAAACTCGTCCCAGTATCCGCGCCCATAGGAAAACCGCGCGTGGCCCAGGATCTGCAACTGGTGGCCGCCCAGCCGGATGGCACTGCCAAGGCCGAACAGCAGCGGGGCGTCATGCATGACACCTGCATCGCCTGCGAGCCGCGCCTGCGCATCCTCGATGAACAGGGTGGTGCCGCAGGCCTCGCAAGCGGTCAGCTTGACCGTGGCCGCCGCCGGGATCACCGGGCTGGCACAATTGGGGCAGTGAAACATGCTCATGGCGTCCCAATTCCCCAAGCCGGCGGTCAATTCAAGCGGGAAGTCCGGGACAGGCCAAGATTTGATCAGTACTGTTGACCCAATGTTTCGCGCGCGAAACATTCCGGCAGCAAGGCTGACCTGTTTTCAAGCGCGCTGACCGCCGTATTTTTCCGGATGGCCCTCACCGGCCCCATATGTTAGCGATAACTCAACTTTAACCAGCCGTATGGCAACAGAGGCAATTGAATTGCCCCGCCCCAAGCGGCACAATGGTCTGGCCTCTGTAGAACAGCGATGTAAAATCAATGGTTTCCCGCGTCATCCCCGTTGAACCCTTTGACCTCGTGCTGTTTGGCGCGACCGGCGACCTGGCCCGCCGCAAGATCCTGCCGGCCCTGTTCCACCGCTTCCAGATCGGCCAGTTCTGCGATGCCTGCCGCATCATCGGCAGCTCGCGCAGCGCCCTGACAGCCGAGGAGTTCCGCGCCCAGACTGCTGATGCGATCCGCGATTTCGGACAGGATGTAGAAACCACGCCTGCGGAAATCGCCGCTTTCACCGCCCTTCTGGACTATGTCGCCGTGGATGCACGCGGTGATGCCGGCTGGGATGTGATTCACGGGAAACTGCGCGACGATGCGGTGCGCGCCTTCTACCTGTCGGTCGGCCCGTCGCTGTTCACCGACATTGCCCGCCGCCTCAGCGAGACAGGGATTGCCACACCGGACAGCCGCATCGTGCTGGAAAAACCCTTTGGCCATGATCTGGCTTCGGCCCAATCACTGAACACCGCGCTGCGGGCCCATTTCGAGGAACGGCAGATCTACCGGATCGACCATTACCTGGGCAAGGAAACCGTGCAGAACCTGATGGCGCTGCGCTTTGCCAACTCATTGTTTGAACCCTTGTGGAACTCCTCGCACATCGACCATGTGCAGATCACCGTGGCCGAGAGCATCGACGTTGAAGGGCGCGGGGAATACTACGATAAATCCGGCGCCATGCGGGACATGGTGCAGAACCATCTGATGCAGCTGCTGTGCCTCACTGCGATGGAGCCGCCCGCGCAATTCACCCCAAACGCCGTGCGCGATGAAAAGGTCAAAGTGATCGAGGCGCTGCGCCCGGTGCCCCAATCCAGCATCGCCCGCGGCCAGTACCGGAGCCGGAACGGCGGTAAATCCAGTGACAGCTACCGTGACCACGCTGCCAACCCATCCAGCCGCACTGAAAGCTATATCGCGCTGAAGGTTGAAGTGGCGAACTGGCGATGGGCCGGGATCCCTTTCTACCTGCGCACCGGCAAATGCCTGCGCGAGCGGGTGAGCGAGATCGCCGTCTATTTCCGCGACCCGCCGCACAACATCTTCGAAGGGTCCGGCACCGTGCATGGCAATGTGCTGGTGATCCGTCTGCAACCCGACGAAGGAATTACCCTGAAGACCACAATCAAGGACCCCGGCCCGGGCGGCATGCGCCTGACGGGGGCCAATCTGGACATGACATTTGCAGATGAGCTGCCGGAGTCGGGCCGCCCGCAGGACGCCTATGAGCGGCTGATCATGGATGTGATCCGCGGCAACCAGACCCTGTTCATGCGCGGCGACGAGGTTGAGGCCGCCTGGGCCTGGGCCGACCCGATCATCGCCGGCTGGGAGGACGCGGGCGAAGCGCCGCAGCCCTATGACAGCGGCAGCACGGGACCCGATGACTCATTGCTGTTGATCCACCGCGACGGCCGCCGCTGGCGCAGTATCGGAACCTGAGATGACTGCCCTCCCCTTTGCCCCCGCAGTTTGCTACAAAGGCACCCCATGACCCTGAACCCCACCCTGGCCGCCGTCACCGACCGTATCATCGCCCGCAGCGAGGCCACCCGCTCGGCCTATCTGGAGCGGATGGCTGCTGCCCGCGGCAAGGGACCTGCGCGGGCGCATCTGTCCTGCTCCGGCCAGGCCCATGCCTATGCCGCCACCGGGGCGGACCAGCAGACACTGGCCCAGGGCGCCAAGGGTCATCTGGGAATTGTCACCGCCTATAATGATATGCTGTCGGCGCATCAGCCGTTTGAGACCTACCCGGCCCTGATCCGCGACGCTGTGCGCCGGGCCGGCGGCACCGCCCAGGTGGCAGGCGGGGTGCCTGCCATGTGCGACGGCGTCACCCAAGGCGAGGCCGGCATGGAGCTGAGCCTGTTTTCCCGCGACACCATTGCCATGGCCGCAGGTATAGCGCTCAGCCATAATGTATTCGACGCCGCGGTATTTCTTGGCGTCTGCGACAAGATCGTGCCGGGGCTGGTGATCGGCGCGCAGGCGTTCGGCCACATCCCGGCGGTTTTCCTGCCGGCGGGTCCGATGACCAGCGGTCTGGCAAACGATGAAAAAGCCAAGATCCGGCAGAAGTTCGCGTCCGGGGAGATCACCCGCGAAGACCTTCTGAAGGCCGAGATGGCGGCCTATCATGGCCCCGGCACCTGCACCTTCTACGGCACCGCCAACACCAATCAGATGCTGATGGAGTTTATGGGCCTGCACCTGCCCGGCTCCTCTTTTGTCACCCCCGGAACGCCGCTGCGCGAGGCGCTGACGGTTGAGGGCGCCAAACGCGCGCTGTCGCTCAGTGCATTGGGAAACAACTACACCCCGGTCTGCCACGTGCTGGACGAGAAAGCCTATGCCAATGGCATTGTCGGGCTGATGGCCACCGGCGGTTCCACCAATCTGCTGATCCACCTGATCGCAATGGCCCGTGCAGGCGGCATCCTGCTGGACTGGCAGGATTTTGCAGATCTGTCCGAAGCTGTACCGCTTTTGGCAAAGGTCTATCCCAACGGCCTTGCTGACGTGAACCATTTCCACGCGGCCGGCGGCCTGGGCTACATGATCGGCGAACTGCTCAAGGCCGGCTGCCTGCACCCCGACACCAAAACCGTGGCAGGCGACGGGCTGGAAAACTACGTGATGGAGCCGTTCCTGTCCGAAGACGGCCTCACCTTCCGCCCCGGTCCGGGGCAAAGCCTGAACGACTCGGTGCTGCGCCCGGCAGACGCACCGTTCCAGGCAACCGGCGGGTTGAAACGGCTGACCGGAAACCTGGGCACGTCAGTGATCAAGGTCTCGGCAGTGGCCAAGGAACATCAGGTGATCGAGGCCCCCGCCCGCGTCTTTCATGACCAGGAAGAAGCCAAGGCCGCCTTCAAGGCAGGCGAGCTGACCGGTGACGTGATTGTTGTGGTGCGCTTTCAGGGACCCAAGGCCAACGGCATGCCGGAGCTGCACAGCCTGACGCCGATGCTGGGTATTATGCAGGGCAAGGGCCAGAAAGTGGCGCTGGTCACCGACGGGCGGATGTCCGGGGCCTCCGGCAAGATCCCCGCCGCGATCCATGTGGTGCCCGAAGCGCTGGACGGCGGCCCAATTGCCAAACTCCAGGACGGCGACATGCTGCGGCTGGATGCGGTGCGCGGCACGATGGAAGTCCTCACCGAAGGGGTGCTGGAGCGCGATACCGCCACTGCCGACCTCAGCGCCTATCAGCACGGCACGGGCCGTGAGCTGTTTTCCCTGTTCCGCCGCTCGGTCGCTTCGGCCGACGAAGGCGCCAGCGTTTTTGGAGTTTAGTATGACGCGGATAACCCCTCAGGACGCCAGCCTGCGCACATGCGGGATCTGCACCCTGGCCCCGGTGATGCCGGTGCTGGTGGTGGAGGATGCGGCCCATGCCCGTCCCCTGGCCGAAGCGCTGGTGGCAGGCGGCCTGCCTGCGCTTGAGGTCACCCTGCGCACAGGTGCCGCGCTGGATGTGATCCGCGAGATGGCACAGGTAAAGGGCGGTGTGGTCGGGGCAGGCACGCTGATCACCCCCGAAGACGCCGAAGCCGCCAAGGAGGCCGGCGCGCAGTTCGGCGTCTCCCCCGGTGCGACGGATGACTTGCTGGACACCTGCGAATCCATCGGCTTGCCGCTGTTACCCGGTGCCGCGACAGCAACCGAGGCGATGCGGCTGCTGGCGCGCGGTTATGGGATGCTGAAGTTTTTCCCGGCCGAAGCCTCCGGCGGTGCGCCCGCGCTGAAAGCGATCGGCGCGCCCTTGCCGCAAATCTCCTTTTGCCCCACCGGCGGCATCAGCCCCGCCAATGCAGAAACCTATCTAAGCCTGCCTAATGTGGTCTGCGCCGGCGGCAGCTGGGTGGCGCCGGCCGATCTGGTCAAGGCTGGCAACTGGGCCGCAATAGAAGCAATTGCGCGGGACGCAAGCCAGCTCGGCAAGGGTTAGGTCACCGCAAAATCCACCGGTCAGCTCTGCTCCTGCCATGACCGGCGGCCTTTTCACGGCCCGTAGTTACTCCGCCGTGTCCCCGCGGGGACAGCGGTGCAAAAGATCATCACAGGGCCTGCACGATATCCATTGGCAGCCGGTCATGATGCCTGCGCGCCACCAAATCCAAGGTCGTTTTGATAGGCAAACAGCGCCGGCAGCCCGCCGGTGTGCAGCAGCAGCACTTTCTGGCCCTTGCGGATGCTGCCCTCCTCCAAGAGGCCAAGCAGCCCGGCGAATGTCTTGGCAGAATAAACCGGATCCAGCAGGATCCCCTCTGCCCTGGCCATGCGCTGCAATGCGGCGCAGGTGGCGGGGCCGGCGCGGCCATACCCCGGGGCAAGCGCACCGTCCCAAGTGAGAATATCATCGCGGCCAAAAGGACGCGGGATGCCCATCAGATCGGCCAGCGCATCTGCCACGGCCTCCAACCGCGCTTTCTGCAGCGCAGCGTCACGGCGCACGCAGATGCCAAAGACCGGCGCGGTGATGCCCGCAAGACGCACTCCAGTCAGAAACCCGGCGTGGGTCGCTCCGCTGCCCGACGGCACCACGGCGGCATCAAAACCGCCAATCTGCGCTGCCAGTTCCGCCCCGCCCTGCACATAGCCCAGCGCGCCAAGCGGCGGATGGCCAAGGCCAAGCGGGATGATGTAAGGGCTGCGGCCCTCGGCGCGCAAGTCTTCGGCACGGGCTTCCAGGGCGGTATCTGCGCCGGCTTCATCCTCGCCGTCCGGATAGCTCATAACTCCGGCGCCAAGGATATCCGACAGGAAGATATTACCTGAACTATGGTAGAGCGGATCCATATCCGGCACCCGCTCCTCTCGCTGCAACACCGCTTGCATGCCGTATTTTGCAGCCGCGGCGGCGGCAGTGCGGGCAAAATTCGATTGCACCGCGCCGGTGATCAGGATGGTGTCGGCTGCAGCCGCGCGCGCCGCACCGATGTAAAACTCCAACTGGCGGGTCTTGTTGCCGCCGAAGCTGAGACCGGTCAGGTCGTCGCGCTTGATCCACAGGTCGATATCCAGCTCCGCGGACAGCCGGTCGAGACGTTCCAGAGGTGTCGGGCCTCCCAGCAGAATTGCACGCGGGAAGGCAGAGAGGAGCGTGTCGGTCCGGGGCATGGCAGTCTCCTTTGACGGGGCCGGGCAAAGCGGGCGGCTTGCAGTCAGGCCCGAACTCAGGCTGTACGCAATTTGCTATCCTGGCAAGCCGGCGCAATCGCGGCCCGGGCGAGGCCGCCGCCGGCAAGGATACCCGCACGCCCAAACCGCTCCAGTCCGCTGATCCTTTCGCGGCGAGCCCGTAGCCAGGTCTGTTCTGCACAGATCGGGCGCCGCGCGCAGGTTGCTTTCCAGGCGCACCGCCCCCATCTCCCCTGCAGCACGTTGAAAATCAAAGGACCCGCGCCATGGAAACTTCCGAAGCCCGCCCCGCCCTCCGGGTGGATATCATCTCGGACGTGGTTTGTCCGTGGTGCGCGGTGGGGTACAACCAATTGGCCTTCGCTGCCCGCCGCGCCGGAGCGGTTCTCGACATCTACTGGCAGCCGTTTGAATTGAACCCGGACATGGCGCCGGAAGGCGAGGACCTGCGGGAGCATCTGGCCGCGAAATACGGCAGCACGGCGGAACAATCGGCGCAGGTCAGGGGGCAGCTGACGGAACTGGGGGAGGCCTTGGGCTTCACCTTCCGCTTCTTTGACGGGATGCGGATATACAACACGTTCCAGGCGCATCAGCTGATCGAATGGGCAGAGGAACGCGGCAAGGGCCATGAGATGAAACAGGCGTTGCTGACAGCTTATTTCACGGATGGCAAGAATGTCTCTGACCTGGAAGTGCTGGCGGATGCAGCCGCCAGCCTTGGCCTTGAAGGTGCCGAGGCTCGTGCTGCGCTGGACAGCGGCAAACATGCCGACAGCGTGCGCCAGCGCGCAGCGTTCTGGGTAAACCAGGGCATCCGCGGCGTGCCAGCGATGGTGTTCGATGGCCGCCATCTGGTGACTGGGGCGCAAGGGGTCGAGAACTACGCCAGCATTCTGGAGCAGCTAGGCGACACCGGGAGCAAAATGCGCTGAGGGCGGCGCCCGCCCCCATGGGGGCGGACGGGCGGTTAGTTTTTCTTCGAACAGCTTAAGCTTGCGGCAGGCACTGGGTGATTGCGGCCTCCAGCTTATCCACCACTTCTGCGATCTGTTCATCGGTGATGATAAACGGCGGGGCCAGCAGGATGTGGTCGCCGTTCTGACCGTCGCGGGTGCCGGACATCGGATAGCAGATCAGACCGGCCTGAAACGCTGCCTTCTTGATGCTCTTGGCCAGACCCAGCGCCGGATCGAAAGGTTCCTTGGTTTCGCGGTCAGCCACCAGCTCGACCCCACGGAACAACCCGCGCCCACGGATATCGCCGACGTTGGGGTGCTGGCCGAAACGGTCCTCCAATGCTGCCTGCAGCTTCTCTCCCATTTCGGCGCAACGCTGCACCAGCCCGCGCTCCAGCATCGCCTTGACCACGGCAAGCCCCGCAGCGGTCGCCACCGGGTGGCCGATATAGGTGTGGCCGTGCTGGAAAAAACCGGATCCGTGCTCAATCGCCTCATAAATCTGCCGGGTGCAAAGCATCGCACCAATCGGCTGATAACCGGCGCCCAGCCCCTTGGCGATGCACAGGATATCCGGCGCCACGCCGTCGGCCTCGCAGGCAAATAGATGGCCGGTACGGCCCATGCCGCACATGACCTCGTCCAGGATCAATAGCACGCCGTACTTGTCGCAGATCTCGCGGATACGTTTGAAATAACCCGTAACCGCAGGCACCGCACCTGAGGTGGCACCGACCACCGGTTCCGCCATGAAGGCCATTACGGTCTCGGGGCCAAGGCGGAGGATTTCCGCCTCCAGCTCATTTGCCACCCGCTGGCCATAGTCAAAACTGCTCTCTCCCTCAGCCCTGCCAACATATTCGTAACAGGCCGAGATATGCGAGATGTCGATCAGCAGCGGTGCGAATTGGGTGCGGCGCCATTCATTGCCGCCTGCGGCCAGCGCCCCAAGGGTGTTGCCGTGGTAGCTTTGCTTGCGGGCGATGATGCGGCAACGCTGCGGTTCGCCGCGTTCCAGGTGGTACTGGCGGGCCAGTTTGATCGCCGCCTCAGTCGCCTCGGAACCGCCGGAGACAAAATACACCCGGTCAATATCACCCGGCGCGTGGGTCACCAGCAGATCCGCCAGTTCCTCGGCAGGGTCCGAGGTGAGGAAGCCGGTATGGGCAAAGGCCAGCTTGCCGACCTGATCCTGCACCGCTTTGATCACATCAGCGTCGGAATGGCCGAGGCAGGACACCGCGGCACCGCCGGAGCCGTCGAAATAGCGCTTGCCGTCTGCATCGATCAGATAGCAGCCCTCGCCGGACACGGCGGTGGGCAGCGCGGCCTTGGTGTGGCGGGGAAAGACGTGAGACATGATCAGCACTCCTTAAGGCGATGGCCCGCATCCCGCGCGGCCTGGACGAAGGCGGCAACCGAGGCTGCATTGTCTGCCAGCAGCCCGCCTTCCGGTGTTTCGATGTTATTCTCAAATCCGATTCGCGCATCCCCGCCTGCGGCGATGGCGGCCAGCAGGCAGGCGTGCTCATGCCGGCCAAAGGCGCAGACAGTCCAGTTGAGACGCAGATCCGCCGCTGCGTCACGAAAGGCCGCGAGCCCGTCAGGGTGCGCCAGCACCGGCGGGGTGTATTTGCCCAGAACAAAGATCGCATCGCGCATCGCACCGGGCACGGTGCCGTCCTGATACCAGACGCGCAGCTGAGCGATGCAGTCCGGACCATACAGGATGTGCTGCACCTGCGTCCCCGCCTCTGCGCACAGCGCATAGGCCCGCGTGGCGATGCTGGTGTCCCGTGCCATTTCCCGGACGGAAACCGAAGCCGCGGCAGGGCGCAACGCCTCCAGGCAAGCGAATTGGGCAGAAGTGTCATAGACACCGGCGCTTTCGGTGGTGATCTGCACCGCCATCCCCGGCGCGCTTTCCCGCACCGCATCAAGGGCTTCGCGGTAACGGCCCGCATCCAGCGAATGACGCCCCGCATCGTCGCGCACATGCAGATGCAGGGCCTGGGCGCCGGCCGCATAACAGGCTGCAGCCGCCGCTGCCGTCTGCTGTGGTGTCACCGGCAATTCAGGGTGATCGCCGCGCCCGCGGCGGGCCCCGTTCGGGGCCACCATCAATCTGTATTCCGCCACCGGTTACCTCCTTTGCGGTCCGCCCAGCCGCGACTCGCGCCCAGGATGCCTGCAGCTTGCCCCTTTGGGACATCCGCTCTCAAGCCGGTAACTTCAGAACATTTGTTCCAGGGCAATCCGCAGCCGGCGCCGCGCCGCTAATTCGCTGAACCGGACGTCTCTGGACCTAAGCAAGCACATGCTCTGGCCCTAACGAATTCCCGGAATCTGACGTTTCTGGTACATAATACGCCTCTGAAGCCCTGTAGGGTTCCGGGCAGCCTGATTCACTTCTAACGCCGAAAGGACATGTCATGGACGGCACGTTCAACGAAAACGATCTCTCCCGTGTGGTCGAGGCCGACAAGGCCCACATGTGGCATCACCTGTTCCAGCACAAGGCGCTGGAAACCACTGACCCGCGCATCATTGTCGAAGGCAAGGGCATGCGCGTCTGGGATCAGAACGGCAAGGAGTTCCTGGATGCGGTGTCTGGCGGTGTCTGGACCGTCAACGTCGGCTATGGCCGCGAAAGCGTTTGCAAGGCCGTCTACGAACAGATGATGAAGATCTGCTATTTCGCCAACTCGGCCGGCTCCATCCCCGGTGCGCTGTTTGCCGAAAAGCTGATCGAGAAGATGCCGGGCATGACCCGCGTCTACTACACCAACTCCGGATCCGAGGCCAACGAGAAGGCCTTTAAGATGATCCGCCAAATCGCCCACAAGAAATACGGCGGCAAGAAAACCAAGATCCTGTACCGCGACCGCGATTACCACGGCTCCACCCTGGCGACCATGTCGGCGGGCGGCCAGGACGAGCGCAATGCGCAGTACGGGCCGTTTGCGCCGGACTTTGTCCGCGTCCCCCACTGCATGGAATACCGCAAGCATGAACTGGGGCTTGAGCACCTGTCGGGCCGCGAGTTCGGCATTGCCGCGGCAGACGCGATTGAGGAAGTGATCCTGCGCGAAGGCCCGGAAACCGTTGGCGCCCTTTGCCTGGAGCCGGTGACCGCAGGCGGCGGTGTCATCGAAGCGCCCGAAGGTTACTGGGAGCGCGTGCAGGAGATCTGCAAGAAGCACGACGTGCTGCTGCACATCGACGAAGTGGTCTGCGGCGTTGGCCGCACCGGCAAGTGGTTCGGCTACCAGCAGTACGGCATCAAGCCGGACTTTGTGACCATGGCCAAAGGCGTGGCCTCAGGTTATGCGGCGATTGCCTGCATGGTGACCACCGAGGAAGTCTTCAACATGTTCAAGGAAGATGCCTCGGACCCGATGGGTTATTTCCGCGACATCTCGACCTTTGGCGGCTGCACCGCCGGTCCCGCCGCGGCGCTGGAAAACATGAAAATCATCGAAGACGAAAACCTGCTGGACAACTGCAATGCCATGGGCGAGCGGATGCTGGGCAATCTGCGCGCACTGATGGAAAAGCACGCAGTTATCGGCGATGTGCGCGGCAAGGGCCTGTTCCTGGGCGCCGAACTGGTTGCCGACCGCGAAACCAAGGAGCCGGTGGACGAGAAACTGGCCCAGCAGGTTGTCGCGGAATGCGGCGCGCAAGGCGTGATCATCGGCGTCACCAACCGCTCGCTGCCGGGCCGCAACAACACCCTGTGCTTCAGCCCGGCGCTGATCGCCACCGCAGACGACATCGACCAGATCTGCGATGCGGTCGACAAGGCTTTGACCAAAGTATTCGGCTGACATCTCTCCCTGTTGGACGATCAAACTGCGCCCCGGAATTTCCGGGGCGCTTTTTCGTTTTAAGTGCTGGCGCCTAGACCAGCCGCACGGCAACCCCGCCGTCCACGGCCATTGGCGTTCCGGTTACGAAACTGGACCGGTCGGACAACAGGAACACTGCGGCCTGGGCAATTTCGGACGGCTCGGCCATCCGCTTCATCGGGTGCAGCCCGGCGATAAAGCTGTGCGTCTCCGGATCGTCGCCGGCCATCGCGGTCTTGGTGCCGCCCGGCAGCAGGGCATTCACCCGGATGCCTTCCGCCGCATGATCAGAGGCCAGCGACTGAACCAGCCCCACCAGCCCGGCCTTTGACGCGGCATAGGCCCCCATGCCCGGCATGCCGCCGTTGCTGACGCCGACAAAAGATCCGGTAAAGACAATCGACCCGCTGCCCCGCGCCCTTAGCGCCGGGATCTGTGCCTTGGCCGAAAAAAATGCCCCCGTCAGGTTGGCCGCGATTACCGCGTTCCAATTGGCGGCGTCCATATGCTCCACCGGCCCCATTTCGCCCATCATGCCCGCATTGTTGAAAGCCCCGTCCAGCCCGCCGAATTCTTCCACGGCAAGAGCCACCAGGTTTGCCGAATAAGCTTCGCTGGTGACATCGCCGGCAAGACAGGCCGCCTTGCCGCCGCTTTGGTTGATCTGCCCGGCAAGGGTCTGCAATTCCGCCTGCCGCCTGGCCCCCAGCACGACATTGGCCCCTTCTGCTGCAAACAGCAGTGCCGCGGCGGCGCCAATGCCGCTGCTGGCGCCGGTAATGATGAGTGTCTTGTTTTTCAGTTCCATCGTCAAAGCCTCCATTGGTTAGCTGGCCTTGACCTAAGCGCCCCACCCAGCTGCGCTCGACCCGTTTCTTGCGCTTGCCGCCGCCGGGTGATTAAAACCGCAAGAAACGGGTCAAAACACCGGAGCCGCCCGGCTCACCTGATGTTTCTTGGGCGCATGGGACGTTGTGCCCGGAGAAGACTAAGCAGGCAGCACGGATCAGAGTTGCAAGTGAATATGGTCGTCATGCCGCGCCGCCCGGCAACCCTGGAAGCGCAAATTGCTGGAGCGCACCTTCAGGCGGTCCTGCAAATGCGGCTCCAGAAAGATCTTTCCAGTGCGCTTATCTGCTGCCAATATCTGCAGCAGATGGCGGGTCCGGCCTGCATCGAGCTTCAGGTCCCGCCAGAGCGGCTGCAAGAAGTCCAAGTCCCAGCGCAGAGTCAGCTTGTTGCCAGGACAGCCCGTTGGTCCCTGCTCAAAGGCAAAATAGCCCAAGGGCGACCGGGTTACCCCAGGCGCATACCCCTCGGCATCCGCATAGTAGAAGGCAAGGTCGGCCTTGTTGCCATCGTCATGGGACAAATGCGGCAGCAACGGGAACCCGGGCAGCACGGGGAAATTCGCGTCCAGTACTTGTGTCACCGTACCGGGAAAGGTCTGGTTCATAACCGCGGCGGTGTCCTGCAGCAACTCTGCCAGTTCTGGCGTCACGTAGTTCCGGTTCAAGGCGCAATAGACCCAGGATTGCACCTGCAAAGGCCCGCGTCCTCCGCAGCTGAGTGCTATCCGGCCGAAATACGGCGCGGCCCAAACGGCAGCCATGCTTAGGCCTGCGTAAAAGATCAGGAACGCCAACAGCCGCCGCCGGAAGGCTAGCGCGGTCAACCAGGCGATGCCGCCCAACTGGCTGAGAATCGTAAAAAGAACAACAATTGCCAAATGGCCTAGTACTTTAAGCATGGCGGCAAGTTGCCACTCCCGGCCGAACCAAAGCAAGCAGCAGATTTCCCGAAACTGGCCCTAAGTCCAGATTGCACCGCGTTTAAGTCCACCCTAAGGTGGCGCGCATGGGCATTTCCGTCGATACCTTTTTCCTCAACCCTGACGCCCAGGGCACTCTGCAAGCGCAGATCCAGGAAATGATTGCCGAGGGCATTCTGTCCGGGCGGTTCCGGGTCGGGGAAAAACTGCCGTCCTCGCGCAAACTGGCGGCGCATCTGGGGATCAGCCGGATCACCGTGACGCTGGCCTATACCGAGCTTTTGGCCAATGATTACCTTACCTCGCGCGGGCGGTCGGGTTATTTTGTTTCCGACAATGCGCCGGTGCCGCCCTCCTACACGCCGCAGCAGAAGTCCGGCGATGCGATGGATTGGGGCAAGGTGCTGGCGCGCAGCTTTACCGGCGGCGACACCCCGCGCAAACCCCAGAACTGGCGCGAGTACCGCTATCCGTTCATCTACGGGCAAGCCGATGCCTCGCTGTTTGACCATGCCAACTGGCGGCTGTGCGCGCTGCGGGCGCTGGGGCAGAAAGATTTTGCCGCGCTGGCAAATGATTACTTTGACCAGGACGATCCGCTGCTGATCGAATACATCGCCCGCCACACGCTGCCGCGGCGCGGGATCACTGCGCGGCCTGAAGAGGTTTTAATCACCCTGGGCGCCCAGAATGCGCTGTGGATCACCTGCCAGCTGCTGTTGAACCGCAGGCGGCGGGCTGCGGTCGAGGATCCGGCCTATTACACCCTGCGCGACCAGGTGGTGCAGACCCGCTGCCAGGTGGACTGCATTCCGGTCGATGACGGCGGGATGCCGCCCGAGCGGATTTCGCAAGACACCGATGTGATCTTTTGCACCCCCAGCCATCAAAGCCCGACCACCTTCACCATGCCGATGGAACGGCGCAAGGAGCTGCTGCAGCGGGCCAGTGAAATCGACGCGGTGATCGTCGAGGATGACTACGAATTCGAGATGTCCTTTCTGGGCGCGCCTTCCCCTTCGCTGAAGTCTCTCGATACCGAAGGGCGGGTGATCTATGCCGGCAGTTTTTCCAAGTCGCTGTTTCCCGGGCTGCGGCTTGGGTATCTGGTCGGCTCGGAGCCGTTTATCCGCCAGGCCAGGGCTTTGCGCGCCAGCGTGCTGCGGCACCCGCCGGGCCACGTCCAGCGCACCGTCGCCTATTTCCTGTCGCTGGGCCACTACGACGCCCAGATCCGCCGCACCGCCAAGGTGCTGCATGACCGCCGCGCCGTGATCGAGGATGCCATCGGCAAGCACGGCCTCACCATTGCCGGCGTCGGCAGCTTTGGCGGCTCGGCCCTGTGGATGCGGGCACCGGAGGGGGTGGATACCACCGCTGTTGCAGAACGGCTGAAGGAAAAAAGCGTTATCATCGAGCCCGGCGCACCGTTTTTTGATGCCGAGCACCGACGGCAGAATTATTACCGGCTTGGCTATTCTTCGATTCCCGTCACAAGGATTGAGCCTGGCCTGGCATTGATTGCCAAGGCACTGAAGCAAGGCTGAATCCAGAAGCCCGCAGCGAATGGCGCGGCAAATGATACCAAACGTATCATTTGCCGCGTCAGCTGCATTCATGCGCCTGCACAGCGTGACCGGCTGAAGCGTATATGAAAATCCCCCTTTGCTATTTTCATCACGCCAGTTTTGGACCTATCCGGGCCTGATAACTGGCCCTAACCCGGCCTCCCCCCGCCCCCTAAACCAGAGTCAATTCCCGGCACTGCGCCCGGGGGAATTCCGCGTCTCACTCAGGAGAACCCGCCATGAAAATGACCACCGAAGAAGCCTTCGTCAAAACCCTGCAAATGCACGGCATCGAACACGCCTTTGGCATCATCGGTTCGGCCATGATGCCGATTTCCGATATCTTTGAGCCGGCAGGCATCACCTTCTGGGATTGCGCCCATGAAGGTTCGGGCGGCATGATGGCGGACGGCTACACCCGCGCCACCGGCAAGATGTCGATGATGATTGCCCAGAACGGCCCCGGCATCACCAACTTTGTGACCGCCGTGAAAACCGCCTACTGGAACCACACCCCGCTGCTGCTGGTCACCCCGCAGGCCGCGAACAAGACCATGGGTCAGGGCGGTTTCCAGGAAATGGAACAGATGCGCATGTTCGCCGACTGCGTCTGCTACCAGGAAGAAGTGCGCGACCCTTCGCGCATGGCCGAAGTCCTGAACCGCGTGATCATGCAGGCCAAGCGCAACTCGGCGCCGGCCCAGATCAACGTGCCGCGCGACTACTTCACTCAGGTGATCGACATCGACCTGCCTGCAATCGTCGACTTTGAACTGCCCTCCGGCGGCGCGGATGCGGTGAGCCAGGCAGCTGAGCTGCTGTCGAACGCCAAGTTCCCGGTCATCCTGAACGGTGCCGGCGTTGTCATCGGCGGCGCGATCCCCGCGTCCATGGCCCTGGCCGAGCGTCTGGATGCCCCGGTCTGCGTTGGCTACCAGCACAACGACGCCTTCCCCGGCTCGCACCCGCTGTTTGCTGGCCCCCTGGGCTATAACGGCTCCAAGGCCGGCATGGAGCTGATCTCCAAAGCTGACGTGGTGCTGGCACTCGGCACCCGCCTGAACCCGTTCTCGACCCTGCCCGGCTATGGCATCGACTATTGGCCGACCGACGCGAAAATCATCCAGGTTGACATCAACCCGGATCGCATCGGCCTGACCAAGAAAGTCTCCGTGGGCATCGTCGGCGACGCAAAGACCGTTGCAGACACCATCCTTAGCCAGCTGGCGGATACCGCAGGCGACGCGGGCCGTGATGAGCGCAAGGCGCTGATCTCGCACACCAAGTCGGCTTGGGCCCAGGAACTGTCCTCGATGGACAGCGAGCAGGACGATCCCGGCACCACCTGGAACCAGCGCGCCCGCGATGCCAAGCCCGACTGGCTCAGCCCGCGCCGCGCATGGCGTGCGATCCAGGCCGGACTGCCGAAAGACGCGATCATCTCTTCGGACATCGGCAACAACTGCGCCATCGGCAACGCCTACCCGTCGTTTGAAGACGGCCGCAAATACCTGGCCCCCGGCCTGTTCGGCCCCTGCGGTTACGGCCTGCCGGCGGTTGTCGGTGCGAAAATCGGCTGCCCGGACGTTCCGGTTGTCGGCTTCTCGGGCGACGGCGCCTTCGGCATCGCCGTGACCGAGCTGACCGCGATCGGCCGCGAGGAATGGCCCGCCGTGACCCAGGTTGTGTTCCGCAACTACCAGTGGGGCGCCGAAAAGCGTAACTCCACCCTGTGGTTCGACGACAACTTTGTCGGCACCGAGCTGGACCAGCAGGTCTCTTACGCCGGGATTGCCAATGCCTGCGGCCTGAAAGGGGTGATTGCCCGCACCCAGGACGAGCTGACCGACGCCCTGCGTCAGGCCTGCGAAGACCAGAAGAAAGGCATCACCACCCTGATCGAAGCGATGATCAACCAGGAACTGGGTGAGCCGTTCCGCCGCGACGCAATGAAGAAACCGGTCGCCGTTGCTGGCATCAGCAAAGACGACATGCGTCCGCAGCAGGTCTGAACCTGATGCCCCTGCCCTTTGATCTGACAATGGGCCAGGGGGCCTATCTGGCCGCCGCGTTATTCGCGGCGGCCGTCATCCGCGGTTTTTCCGGCTTCGGGTTCTCCGCGATCTTCATCATTCTGGCAGCGCTGACCACCAATCCGCTGCCGCTGATCCCGGTGGTGTTTTCCTGCGAAATCGCCATGACCATTTTTCAGGCACGCGGCATCCGCCCGCATATCGACTGGCGCCGCGCCTTTGCCCTGCTGGCCGGTGCCGCCGTCGCCACTGTTCCCGCCATCGCCATCATGGCCCGGCTGGGCGAGGATGAGGCGCGAATGGCGATCTCCTGCCTGATCCTGGTGCTGAGCCTGGTTTTGCTAAGCGGCTGGCAGCTGGAACGCCCGGTCGGGCGCAATGGCACCGCGAGCGCCGGCGCCATCGCAGGCATCGCCAACAGCGCCGGTGTCGGCGGGCTGCCGGTGGCGGCCTTCCTGACCGCGCAACCGGTGCCGCCTGCGGTGTTCCGCGCCACGATGATCGTATTTTTGACCGGCATCGACCTGATGGCGCTGCCGGTGATGGCCGCAAACGGGCTGGTAGGCCCGGAAACGCTAACCGGCATTTTGCTGGCTTTTCCCATTCTGGGGCTTGGCATCTGGGCCGGCTCCCGCGGTTTTCATGCTGTCTCGCAAAGACTGTTCCGGCGCGCGGTGGTGCTGATGCTGACCGCCTTTTCGCTGATCAATATTGCGCGGCTGGCGTTCTGAACGCCCGACGCCCCTAACCGCAGCTACAGGACCAATGCCCGTGACCAAAACACTCTCGCCCCTCGAACTGCTGCAGGCCGAAGCCCCGGCCGCCCGTCCTGTTGTTGCCCTTAGCGAAGGCACTGACCCCCGCGTCGTGGCCGGCGCCCTGGCGGCGCATCAGGCCGGTATCGCCGATGTGATCCTGATCGGCCCCCAAACCGACGTCACCGCCGCCCTGCAAGCCGAAGGCGCCAGCGCAAGCGAGGGCGTCGCGGTTCATGACCCGGCCACATCCGGGCTGACCGAGGCCTTCGCGGCTGAGTACCACAGCCTGCGCAAGCACAAGGGCGTGGACGCCGCCGCCGCCCGCGCCGCTGCCGAAACCCCGCTGGTCTATGCCGCTATGCTGGTGCGTTTGGGCCATGCCACCGGCACCGTCGGCGGCGCGGTTCACACCACCGGCGATGTGGTGCGCAGCGCCATTCAGGTGATCGGCATGGCGCCGGATGCGGGCATGGTCTCCTCCTTTTTTTTGATGTACCCGCCCGAAGGCGCCCGCGATGGCGCCCGGGCGATGCTGTACTCTGATTGCGGTCTGGTGATTGATCCGAACCCCGCCGAGATGGTCTCAATCGCCGCCGCCTCGGCCCGGTCCGCACAAGCGCTGCTGCGGGTGGATCCGAAACTGGCCTTCCTCAGCTTCTCCACCAAGGGCAGTGCCAAGCATCCGGCAGTGGACAAGGTGACCGAGGCGCTGAGCCTGTTTCAGGACGCCCACCCTGATCTGCAGGCCGATGGCGAACTGCAGTTCGACGCCGCCTTTGTGCCCGCGATCGGGGAACGCAAGTCGCCGGGTTCCAGCGTGGCAGGCCAGGCCAATGTGATGATCTTCCCCAATCTGGATGCCGGCAACATCGGCTATAAGATCACCCAGCGGCTGGGCGGTTATTCCGCCATCGGCCCGGTTCTGCAGGGGCTGGCAAAACCCGCCAACGACCTGTCGCGCGGCTGCAGCGCCGAAGACGTCACCCAGATTATCGCCGTCACCATCCTGCAGGCCGCAGGCGCCCCGGGTCCGGATATTTGAACCATCCTCCCAAAAACCCGAACCCTCGCAGAACACTATTCCCAAATTGAGGCTTTCCGTCATACGGTCGCCCGAAACACCCAACAGGACCCGCCCATGACCCATCAGCAGCCAATCCTGAACACGTCGCCCAAGGTCTCGGACGAGATCCGGCAGACCACCTGTTACATGTGCGCCTGCCGTTGCGGCATCAACGTGCACATGAAAGACGGCAAGGTCGCCTATATCGAGGGCAACCGCGACCACCCGGTGAACAAAGGCGTGCTCTGCGCCAAAGGGTCGGCCGGCATCATGCAGGTCAACGCCCCGTCGCGCCTGAAGGCGCCGATGATCCGCACCGGCCCGCGCGGTTCGGGCCAGTACAAGGAAATCTCCTGGGACGAGGCGCTGGCAATTGCGGTGGGCTGGCTGGAGCCGGTCCGCCACGAGGCGCCCGAGCAGCTGGCGTTCTTCACTGGCCGCGACCAGTCGCAAAGCTTCACCAGCTTCTGGGCGCAAAGCTTCGGTACCCCGAATTATGCGGCACACGGCGGTTTCTGCTCGGTCAACATGGCAACCGCCGGCATCTACACCATGGGCGGCGCGTTCTGGGAGTTCGGCCAGCCCGACTGGGACCACACCAAGCTGTTCATGCTGTTCGGCGTGGCCGAGGACCACGATTCCAACCCGATCAAGATGGGTCTGGGCAAAATCAAGAAACGCGGCGCGCGGGTGATCGGGGTCAATCCGATCCGCTCAGGCTATAACGCGATTGCAGACGAATGGGTCGGCATCACGCCGGGCACCGACGGGCTGTTCATCCTGTCGATGATCCACGTGCTGATGAAGGCTGGCAAGATCGACCTGGACTATCTCAGCCGCTACACCAACGCGCCGGTGCTGGTGAATGCATCTGAAGGCCCGGACAAAGGCCTGTTCCTGCGGGACGACGACGGCAAGATGCTGGTGATCGACCGCACCACCGGCAAGCTGACCCCGTTCGACCAGCCCGGCGTGCGGCCCGATCTGTCGGCAGTCTATGAAAAAGACGGCATCACCCACCGCCCGGTCTTCCACCAGATGGCCGAGCGCTATCTGGCCGATGAATACGCCCCCGAAGCCATCGCCGACAAATGCGGCATCCCGGCCAAGCGCATCCGCGCCATTGCGGGCGAGCTGGCCCGCGTCGCCTTTGACGAGGCGTTTGAGCTGGATGTGGAATGGACCGACTTCCGTGGCGAAAAACACACCAAGATGACCGGCCGCCCGGTCTCCATGCACTCGATGCGCGGGGTGTCGGCACATGCCAACGGTTTCCAGACCTGCCGCGCGCTGCATGTGCTGCAGATCCTGCTTGGCACGGTTGAGGTTCCCGGCGGCTTCCGCTTTAAACCGCCCTACCCCAAACCGGTCGAGGCGCACCCCACCCCGCATTGCAAGGCAACCCCCGATACCCCGCTGGACGGCCCGCACTTGGGCTTTGTCCGCGGACCGGAACATCTGGCGCTGAAAGAAGACGGCAGCCCGGCGCGGATCGACAAGGCGTTCACCTGGGAAAACCCGATGTCGGCCCACGGGCTGATGCATATGGTGATCTCCAACGCGCATGCGGGCGACCCTTACAAGATCGACACGCTGTTCATGTATATGGCCAACATGTCGTGGAACTCCTCCATGAACACCAAAGGTGTGATGGAGATGCTGACCGACAAGGATGAAAACGGCGACTACAAGATCCCGCACATCATCTACTCGGACGCCTATTCTTCCGAAATGGTGAGTTTTGCCGACCTGATCCTGCCCGATACCACCTATCTGGAGCGCCACGACTGTATTTCGCTCTTGGACCGCCCGATCTGCGAGGCGGATGCGGCAGCCGATGCCATCCGCTGGCCGGTGATTGAGCCGGACCGCGACGTGCGCGGCTTCCAGACGGTGCTGGTCCAGCTGGCCAACCGGATGAAGCTGCCGGGCTTCACCAATGAAGACCGCACCGCCAAGTGGAAAGACTACGCTGACTACATCGTCAACCACGAGCGCAAGCCGGGGATTGGCCCGCTGTCCGGTTTCCGCGGCACAGACGGCAGCAAAACCGGCCGCGGCGAAGTGAACCCGGAACAGCTGAACCAATACATCGAAAACGGCGGCTTCCATGTGGCCCACATCCCCGAAGAGGCAGGGTATTACAAACCCTGGAACACCGCCTATCAGGACTGGGCCGTGGACATGGGTATCTATGACAGCCCGCAACCCTATCTGTTCCAGCTGTACGTTGAGCCGATGCGCAAGTTCCAGCTCGCCGCCGAAGGCCATGGCGACCGCCAGCCCCCGGACCATTTGCGCCAGCGGGTCAAGGACGTGATGGACCCGCTGCCGATCTGGTACGAGACCGACCAGCAGGGCAATGAAGGCTTCACTGTCAACGCGCTGACCCAGCGTCCGATGGCGATGTACCACTCCTGGGGCACCCAGAACGCCTGGCTGCGCCAGCTGCACGGCCGCAACCCGCTGTATGTTCCGACCAAACTGATGCGCGAGAACAGCCTGCAGGACGGCGACTGGGCCAAGGTCACCTCGCCGCATGGGTCGATCACCGTGCCGGTGATGGAGATGGCGGCCTTGAACGACAACACGGTTTGGACCTGGAACGCTATCGGCAAACGCAAAGGCGCCTGGGCGCTGGAAGAAGACGCACCGGAGGCCACTAAAGGCTTCCTGCTCAATCACCTGATCCACGAGCTGCTGCCGCCCAAGGGCGACGGCATGCGGTGGGCCAACTCGGATCCGATCACCGGCCAGGCGGCCTGGTTCGACCTGAAAGTCAAAATCGAAAAGGCCGCCGCCCCGGCTGACCTGCAGGAAAGCCAGCCGGCCTTCCCTGCTCAGGAGTCGCCCGTTGGCACCGGCCCGAAAGAACTGAAGTGGAAAGTAGGCAAATGACGGGCGCAATTTTCTTCGAAGAAAATTGCCAAGAAAATTCGAATTTTCTTGGCTCCGCAAGCCGCACACGGAGTACGCAATGACTGAGCTTCCCGCCAAGACCGACCGCAAAATGGGTCTGGTCATCGACCTGGACACCTGCGTCGGCTGCCATGCCTGTGTGATTTCCTGCAAAGGCTGGAACACCGAAAACTATGGTGCCCCCCTATCGGACCAAGACCCTTATGGCAGCGACCCTTCGGGCACCTTCCTGAACCGGGTGCATTCCTATGAGGTGAAGCTCACACCCTGCAGCAGCCAGCCGGACCCGGCAGCGCAGCTGATCCATTTCCCCAAGTCCTGCCTGCACTGCGAGGACGCGCCCTGTGTCACCGTCTGCCCCACCGGCGCCAGCTACAAACGGGTCGAAGACGGTATCGTTCTGGTGAATGAGGACCACTGCATCGGCTGCGGCCTGTGTGCCTGGTCCTGCCCTTACGGCGCACGCGAATTGGACCTGGCCGCAGGTGTGATGAAGAAATGCACGCTTTGCGTGGACCGGATCTATAACGAGAACCTGCCGGAAGTGGACCGAGTTCCTTCCTGTGTTCGGACCTGTCCGGCAGGTGCGCGCCATTTCGGCGACCTTGGCGATCCCGGCAGCGATGTCTCCAAACTGGTGGCGGAGCGCGGCGGCATGGATCTGATGCCGGAAATGGGCACCAAACCGGTGAACAAATACCTGCCGCCCCGGCCCAAGGACACGATCGAAGAAGAGATCGACATCCTCGCTCCGCTGCTGGCGCCAGTCGCTGAAGAACCTCAGGGGTTCCTGGGCTGGCTGGACAAAGCACTCGACAAAATTCCAGGTCAATCTTCAGGCCGATCTTCAGGGGGGGCGAACTGATGCATCCCGCACCATCCGTCATCATCTTCACCACCCTGTCGGGGCTGGGCTTTGGCCTGCTGGCCTTCCTTGGCCTCGGCCAGCCCGCAGTGACCGGCACGGTGGCTTTTGTCTTTTACGCCATCGCCTTTGGCCTGGCTTGCGGCGGCCTAATGGCCTCTACCTTCCACCTTGGCCGCCCGGAGCGTGCATGGCGCGCTTTCACCCAGTGGAAAACCAGCTGGCTGTCGCGCGAGGGTGTCTGTGCCGTTGGCGCCCTCATCGTCATGGGGCTTTATGCGCTTGGCGCGGTGTTCCTGGACAGCCAGTGGACGTTGCTGGGCTGGATCGGTGCCGCTCTCAGCCTTGCCACGGTATTCACCACCTCGATGATCTATACCCAGCTTAAAACCATCCCGCGCTGGAATATGGAACTGACACCGGTCATGTTCCTGTCCTTCAGCCTTGCTGGTGGCGCCTTGCTGGCGGGGGCCGAGGCCGTGGCGCCCTGGCTGCTGGCCATCGCAGGTGCTGTGCAACTGGCTTATTGGGCCAAGGGCGACCGCGCGCTGGAGGCCTCCGGCACCGACATCGGCACTGCCACCGGCCTCGGCGAGCGCGGCGCGGTCCGTGCGTTTGAGCCGCCGCACACCGGGTCGAACTACCTGTTGCGCGAATTTGTGCATGTGGTGGGCCGCAAACACGCGCAGAAGCTGCGGATGATTGCATTTGTGCTGGGCTTTGCCCTGCCCCTGCTGCTGATCCTGACCCCGGTTCAGGGAGTTCTGGTCAAACATCTGTTTGCTGCTCTCGCGGTCCTTTCGCACATCGCAGGCATCGCCGTATCGCGCTGGCTGTTCTTTGCGCAGGCCGAACATGTGGTCGGCCTCTACTACGGCAAGCGCTGACATCTTCCGGGGCGCCCACTGCGGCGCCCCGATTTATTTCGTGTATTTTTACGGCGGCATGTCACAAACGGCCTTGCTGTCTCGTCCTGTTCCTGAAGCCATCTGAAAAGGAACAGAATGATGACCCAGCGCCTTGATTACTTCGCCGCCGCCCCCGACTTGTTTCAGCCGATGCTGGCGCTTGAAGCCACGCTCAAAGACAGCGGGCTGGAACACAGCCTGATTGAATTGGTGAAACTGCGGGCCTCGCAGATCAACGGCTGCGCTTACTGCATTCACATGCACACGCATGACATGCGCTCGAAGGGTGAGAGCGAAGACAGGATGCATCTCCTGAATGCCTGGCGCGAGTCCTCACTTTATTCCGCGCGGGAACAGGCCGCCCTGGCTTGGACCGAAGCCCTGACAAGGATTGAAACCACCGCAGCGCCGGACGCGGATTATGATCTGGTCGCACAGCAGTTTTCGCCCCGTGAACAGGCGGCGCTGACACTGGTGGTGTCCACCATCAACGCCTGGAACCGGATTGCAATCGGCTTCCGCACCCCGCATCCTGCCGGACAGGAGGCAACTGCCGCGTGATTGCAAACCCCGAAACGGACGAAACCGATGCGTTTCTGAAGGCGCGGCCGCGACTGTTTGCGGCCGCCTACCGGATGCTGGGCAGCGTAAGCGACGCCGAGGACATTCTGCAGGACGCCTTTCTGCGCTGGCAGGCAGCCCCGCAGGCGCAGGTGCAGGATCCGGCCGGCTATCTGATGCGGATCACCACGCGTCTGTGCCTGGACCAGCTGAAATCAGCCCGCGCCCGGCGCGAGACCTACCCCGGCGAATGGCTGCCCGAACCGATTCTGACAGAAGACGCGACCGAGCTTCTGGATCACGATGTCACCGTTGCCCTGCTGCTGGCGCTGGAAACCCTGTCGCCGCTGGAACGCGCCGCCTTTTTGCTGCACGATATCTTCGACAGCGCCTATGAGGACATTTCCGCAGCGCTGAACCGAACCCCGGAGGCCTGCCGCCAGCTCGCGGCAAGGGCCCGGCGCAAGGTGCAGCAGCTTCGGCCGCATGCCCCCGCAGACCCGGACCAGGGACGCGATCTGACCGAAGCCTTTTTCCGCGCATCCAAGACCGGCGACACTGCGGCGCTGACCCAGCTGCTGACCCAGGAGGTTCAGCTGATCTCCGATGGCGGCGGCAAGGCAATGGCGGCCCTTAACCCGATCTACGGGCGGGACAAGGTGCTGCGGCTGCTTGAAGGGCTTGCTCGCAAATCCGGCCGCAGGACGCCGGACCGCTGGCGGTTCTGCCAGTTGAACGGCCTGCCGGCCATATTGAACTGGGCAGAGGACGGCATTCTGCAAGCAACAGCGCTGGAAATCCGGGATGGCCGGATTTCCAGGATCTACGTGACCCGAAATCCCGACAAGACGCAGCATCTAGCCAAAGCACTGGATTGAGCGGGCGGGAGGGGCCAGCCCCTCTTGCCCCTGAAGGGGCAATTCACCCCGGAGTATTGAAGACCAGAAAGAAGCAAACAGGGCGGCGCTCCATCGGAGGCCGCCCTTGATTTTGTGACAGTGACCCGAGATTTACAGCAGGCCGGCATGCCCCATGGCGGCGTCGATGGCGGCCTTGGTGCTGTCTTCCAGCGTGGTCAGCGGCGAGCGGACTTCTTCGCTGCACATGCCGAGTTTCGACAGGCCGTATTTGGCGCCAGCCAGGCCCGGCTCGATGAAGATCGCTTCATGCAGCGGCATCAGCTTGTCCTGGTACTCCAGCGCCAATGCATAGTCGCCTGCAAGGGTCGCGGCCTGGAATTCGGCACAAAGTTTCGGCGCCACATTGGCGGTGACCGAGATGCAGCCCACGCCGCCATGGGCGTTGAAACCCAGCGCGGTGGCGTCTTCGCCGGACAGTTGCACGAAATCCGCACCGCAAGAGGCGCGCTGCTGGCTGACACGGGCCAGATCGCCGGTGGCATCCTTCACACCCGCAATGCGCGGCAGCTTGGCCAGCTCGCCCATGGTTGCAGGCGTCATGTCGACGATCGAACGGCCCGGGATGTTGTAGATGATGATCGGCAGTTCCGCGCAGTCATGGGCTGCGGTAAAGTGCTGCACCATCCCACGCTGGGTCGGCTTGTTGTAATAGGGGGTCACCACCAGCGCCGCATCGGCGCCGGCCTTTTTGGCAAACTCGACGAATCGAATCATCTCGACGGTGTTATTGGAGCCGGCACCGGCAATCACCGGCACCCGGCCGGCCGCCGCCTTGACCGTTTCCGCAATGACCAGCTCGTGCTCGTCATGGGTCAGCGTCGGGCTTTCGCCGGTGGTGCCGACGGGCACAAGACCAGTGGAGCCTTCGGCAATCTGCCATTCCACCAAGCGTTTGAGCGCATCCAGATCCAGCTCGCCGTTCGAAAACGGGGTGACGAGTGCTGGCATAGAGCCTTTGAACATGGGCACGCTCCCTTTGCTGCAGGTGCAGGCGGCAATCCGCCGCCGTCAAGATATAGAATGCCGGGGATTTGAGTTGATACCGGCACGCCAATGAGTAACGTTCAAGCCTCTATCCCCGGACCGCTGGAAAATGCAAGAGATGACACGCATCCTGGCCCTTATTCTGCTAATCTCGGCGGCCCTTCCCGGGACGCCGGCGCTGGCGCGCGGCCTTGGCACCGCCCTGGATCTGATGCGGGCAGAGAAATGGGATCTGGCCGCCCGCGAAGCCGGGCAGCGGCATAGCACCGCCCGCGATATCATCGAATGGCACCGGCTGCGGGCCGGGCTGGGCTCGGCCCGCGACGTGATGGCGTTTCTGGAGCGGCGGCGGGATTGGCCCGGTCTCGCCTATCTGCGGCGCCAGAACGAGGATGCGATTGCGGCCGCCGGCCGCGATACCATTCTGGCCTTTTACGCAGATGAACGCCCGCAGACCGCCGAAGGCGCGCTGAGCCTGGGCAAGGCGCTGATTGCCGCCGGGCGGCGCGGCGATGGCGAGGCGGAGATCGTGCTGGCCTGGCGCACCAAGCCAATGGGCAGCGCCATTCAAAAGGCGTTCCTGCGGGATTTTTCAAAGCTGCTGAAACCGCATCATGCGGCGCGGCTGGACCGGCTGTTGTGGGAGGATCATCTGGTCAGTTCCAAGCGGATGCTGGCGCTGGTGCCCGAGGGCGAACGCAAGCTGGCGGAGGCACGCATCGCCCTGCAGGAACGCGCGCCCGGAGTGGATGCCAAGATCGAAGCCGTACCGGACCGGCTGAAGGGATCTGCAGGCCTTGCCTATGACCGGTTTGCCTGGCGCGACCGCAAGCGGCTGCAGGATGGCGCCATTCAGATGCTGATGGAGCGCAGCACCAGTGCCGAAAAACTGGGTGAACCCGCCAAATGGCTGCGCCGTCGCCGCGATCTGGCGCGGCAAGTGATGCGGGACAAGGATTACGAGCGCGCCTATCAGCTGGCCGCCTATCATTTCTCCTCGCCCGAGGACGGTTATGGCTACTCGGACTGTGAATGGCTGGCGGGATATATCGCCCTGCAAAAACTGCGGGACCCGGAATTGGCCGCGGTGCATTTTCAGCGGTTCCTGGCCTCGGTCGAGACCCCGATTTCGATTGGACGCGGCGGCTATTGGCTGGGCCGCGCCTATGCGGCAATGGGCCAGCCGGACAAGGCGCATGAGGCCTATGCCAAGGGCGCGCAATACCAGACGTCTTTCTATGGCCTGCTGGCCGCCGAACAGCTGGGCCGCCCGTTTGATCCGGCGCTGGTGAAACCGGCAGACCTGCCGGACTGGAGCAAGGCCGGTTTTGCCAAATCCTCGGTCACCATGGCAGGGCTCGAACTTCTGAAAGCTGGCGATCTGGCCTTGGCCGAGCGTTTTTTCACCCATCTGGTCGAAACCCTGCCGCCGGTGCAGGCACGCCAGCTGGGGCAGATGGCGGTGGAGCTGAACCAGCCGCATCTGGCAGTGATGATCTCTAAACGTGCGGCCCGCGGCGGGGTGGAGCTGGAAGGCGCCTATTACCCCTTGCACCCGGTGGCCAAGCGGCAACTGCCAATGGCCGAGGAAATGACCCTGGCCATTGCCCGCCGCGAAAGCGAATTCGACCCGGCGGTGATCAGCCATGCCGGCGCGCGCGGACTGATGCAGGTGATGCCTGCCACCGCCAAACTGGTGGCGACCGAGCTGGGCATTCTGGCAGGCCACAAGACCTCCCGCCTGACCGCCGAATGGGATTACAACGCCAAGCTGGGGGCTAATTACCTGGCAGGGCTGGCCGGTAAATTCCGCGGCAATGTGGTGATGATGGCAGCGGGCTACAACGCCGGGCCGCACCGGCCCACAGCGTGGATGCAGCGCTATGGCGATCCGCGCGATGGCAGCCCGGATATCGTCGACTGGATCGAACACATCCCGTTCAACGAGACCCGCAACTATGTAATGCGGGTCACCGAGAGCCTGCCGGTCTACCGCGCCCGGCTGGGCAAGGCGCCGCTACCGGTCCCGTTTTCAGAGGAGCTGCGCGGCTCAACCCTTCACGCGTTCGCGCCATAGGGTGAACAGGCCTGCCGTGATGATGATACCGGCGCCGATGGCGACATTGGTGCGGATCACCTCGCCGAACACGGCCATGCCCAGCATCGCCGCCCAGATCAGGTGGAAATAGGCAAAGGGCTGCACGGCGCTGGCCTCGGCCATCTCGTAGCATTTGATCAGCAGCCAATGGCCGGTGACGCCGGACACGCACAACAGCGCCATCCAGAACCAGTCGGTCTGGCTCATCGGTTCCCAGTACCAGATACCGATGGCGGTCATGAAGACCATGCCTGCAACTCCGGTCCAGAAGAAGCTGGTGGCGGTGCTGTCCTTGCGCGCCGCATAGCGGGTGACCAGACCGTAGATGGCAAACATCAGCGCCGAGACAAACGGGATGATTGCCGCCGGGTTGAACACCCCCATACCCGGCTGCAGGATGATCAGCACGCCGATCAACCCGACGCCAATAGCTGCCCAGCGCCGCCAGCCGACGCTTTCCCCCAGCACCGGCCCGCTGAGGGCGGCCACCAGCAGCGGATAGCAGATGAACACGGCCTGACTCTCAATCAGGCCCAGCACGGTGAAGCCATAAACTGCAACGCAGATTTCACCGACCAGCAAAACACCGCGGAATATCTGCAGCCACAGCTGATCGGTTCGCGCCGCAGCCCGGATGCCGCCCGGTGCGCGCGCCGCCAGAAACATCACAAAGGCGGCAAAGAACCAGTAGCGCACCATGACGACCATGTAAGTGTTGTAGGTGCCCGCCAGATGGCGCGAGATCCCGTCCTGCAAGGCAAAGACAACCGTCGCCCCGATCATCAACAGGATGCCCAGCGGCACATTGTTGGTCTGGGCCTTGGCCGGGATCGCCTGGGTCATGCTTTCACTGCCTTTGTCATATGCCGCTTGCGCCCGTAGCCGGGGATGCGGGTCACTTCAAATCCTGCGGCCTCCAGCCCGCGGCGCACAAATCCCGCCGCCGTGTAGGTCGCCGCCGAGCCGCCCGCTGCGGTATGCGCCGCAACCTCGCCCATCAGCGCCTCTTCCCACAATTCGGGGTTCTTCGCCGGAGAGAACCCGTCCAGAAACCAGGCATCCGCCTGCCCTGTCCACTCCGCCAGCGACACACGCGCGTCGCCGCCAATCACCTCCAGTTGCAGGCTGCCCAGATCACAGGTGCCAGTGCCTTGCCATTTCGCCAGAAACCGCTCCGCCCAGGGGGCAACCGCGGGGAAGACCTCCAGCGCCTTGGCCATGTCGGCAGGCGCCATCGGAAAGGCCTCGAAACTGGTGAATTGCAATGGCCCTGCCTGCCCTGCCGCCTCCCAGGCGCGCCAGGCGGCCAGCATGTTCAGCCCGGTTCCAAACCCCAGCTCGGCAATCTGAAAACCCGGGGCAAAGCGTGCAGACAGGTCATTACCGGCCAGAAACACATGCTCGGTCTCCGCCAGCCCGTCCTGGATAGAGAAATAGGGATCATCGAACTGATCTGACACCGGCACGGTGCCATCGCGCCAGCTGAGGCGGGCCTGCTGGTCTGCCATGCTATAATCCCCTAAGTGGTTGTCCGGAACGGCGCGACACTGGCGAAAGGATCCTCAAATGGCAATGGCAGATGTAACGGTGCGCGGGGCTGGCATTTTCGGCCTGTCGATCGCCTGGCTCTGTGCCCGCCGCGGCGCGCAGGTGCAGGTCGTGGACCCGTTCGGGGCCGGCGCCGGGTCCAGCGGCGGCCTTGTCGGCGCGCTCGCCCCGCATGTGCCGGAAAACTGGAACCCCAAGAAACAATTCCAGCTGGAAAGCCTGCTGATGGCCGAAAGCTTCTGGGCAGAGGTCGAAGCCACTGGCGGCGTCTCCCCCGGCTATGGCCGCACCGGGCGGCTGCAGCCCATCAATGATGCACGCGCGCTGGAGCTTGCCCGTCAGCGCGAAGTAACGGCCCGTGAGTTATGGAAAGACGCAGCCGAATGGCGCGTCTGCAAGGCGGACAGCCTCGGCCCCTGGGTGCCGCCCAGCGCAACGGGCTATGTCATTCACGACACTCTCAGCGCCCGGATGCATCCCCGCCGCGCGTGTGCGGCTCTGGTCTCTGCCCTGGCTGTGATGGGGGTTGAGGTACAGCCGGAGGCCGCCGATCAGGGCAAAGTGGTCCACGCCAAAGGCTACGCCGGCCTATTGGAGCTGAACGAGGCGTTCGGCAAAACTGTGGGCGGCGGAGTCAAGGGACAGGCCGCCCTCCTGCGTTTTCACGAGGGTGCGGTGCCGCAGCTTTATGCTGACAGCCTGCATATCATCCCGCACGCAGACGGCACCTTGGCCATCGGTTCCACCAGTGAACGTGAGTTTGAGGACGGCAAGAGCACGGACGCCCAGCTCGACGATATCGTCGACCGTGCCCGCACTGCGGTGCCTGTGCTGCACGGCGCCGAAGTGATCGAACGCTGGGCCGGCGTGCGCCCCCGCGCCAAGTCCCGCGCTCCGATGCTGGGCGCCTGGCCGGGCCGCGACAGCCACTTCATCGCCAATGGCGGCTTCAAGATCGGCTTTGGCATGGCCCCCAAAGCGGCGCATGTGATGGCGGACCTGCTGCTGGAGGGTACGGACAGCATCCCCGAAGGTTTCCGCGTGCAAGACAACCTCTGAACCACGCCCCGATCTGCGCCGCAAAGCGGCGCCACGCCCAAGCCGCTAATCTGCCCGGAAAGGGCAGCTTGGGGCGCGGGAGCTCCCCCGTTTCAGCCTCTGGGCACGGCTACTGCGCTCATGCATTGCCGCCCGTCCGGGGCGCGCACCCATAGGTCCTGGCCATTGCAGCACAGGCTGGCGGTCTCGAAATGCATCAGCGGCGAGGACGCCCGGAAGGAGAATTCCGCCAATGGCCCCAGCAGTTCTTCCGCCAGCAGCATCAGATGCTGCGCCAGCAGCGGCCCGTGAACAACCAGGCCCGCGTAGCCCTCTGTTTCGCGGGCATATTCCAGGTCATAGTGGATCCTGTGCCCATTGAAAGTCAGCGCAGAATACCGGAACAGCAGGGTAGAGTTGAACGAGTTCTGCCGCACTTCTGTCTCATCGGTACGGGCTGCCGGTGGCACCGGCCTGGCGGCTGCCGGATCCGGGTCTTCGCGGTAGACCAGATCATGCCATTCCGTCAGGCACAGCGCCCCCTGCTGGCGGATTTCATGGCGCAATGTGACCAGCCCCAACGGCCCGGTGCGGCCCGTCTTTTGCTCGGCTCTTTCCAGAACCGACGTCTTTTCCGCCGCAATCCCGGCCCGCAAGGGCGCCGCGAAGCGCAGCCGCCCGCCAGCCCACATCCGCCGCGGCAGGCCCATGTCCGGGATCAGACCAGCGCCGCCCACCTTAGGGTGGCCATCGCGGCCCAGATCCTCGGGCGGCAGCGGCGTCCAGAAGTAGAGCTGATGAAAAAACGGCGGCAGCACACTACCCGCCGAAATCTCCGCCCGCCGCCCCAGCGCCGCCTGAAAGGCAGCCGTCCGGGCCGGGTCTATCATGTCCATAGAATGCTGCGCGGGAGAGGAGACCACATCACGTTTCATGCCGTCACCTTAACCCCGCGCTGCGGCAAGGCAAGCTCAGCGGTCCAGTTCACCGCGCAGCTTCAGCATCAGTTTGGTCAGCGTCGCCTCATAGTGATCGCTGGTCAGCCTGCCCGCCTCATCAAATTCCTTGCTGGATCCCGCCAGATGCACCCCCGGCCCAGTCAGGATCCGCGGCTGGAACGGCACCAGAAAACCGCGCAGAAGCGCCTGCGCCAGCTCGCCCCCGGCCCGGCCTGCCGCCGCCGACATCACCGCCACCGGCTTGTCCGCCCAGGGGTTGCCCTCGGTGCGGCTCACCCAATCAAGCGCGTTTTTCAGCATGCCGGACGGGCCTTTGTTGTACTCCGGGGTGGAAATCGCCACCGCATCCGCTGCCGCGATCTGATCCGCCAATAGCTGCACTGCAGGCGGGATGCCGTCCGCCTCTTCGGCGTCGCCGTCATACAGCGGCAGGTGCAGATCCGCCTCAACCACGGTCGCGGGGCCGAATACCCGCGCAGCTTCGGCCAGCAGTTTGCGGTTGGTGGCCTCGCGGCGCAGGGAGCCGGAAATGGTGAGCAATACGGGATCAGCCATGGGGTATTCCTTCTGTTCGCGTCTCTGTTGCCCTTATCATGTATGAAGCAGCCCGTATCAGGGAACAGCAATCACCGCGCAGGCCCTGTGCAGCGTTACGTAAACCGGCACCCCCTGAAACGAAAACAGCCCGCCCCGGCGAGGGGGCGGGCTGCCGAACATACAGTCAGGTGCCGGATCAGGCCGCCTGCGGAATCACCACCACCTCGACGCGGCGGTTGCGGGCTTTGCCGTCGGGCGTCAGGTTTGAAGCCACCGGCTGCTCTTCGCCGCGGCCGATGATGCGCATCCGGTGATAGGGCACACCGCCGGCCTGGATCTGGCTGGCAACCGCATTGGCGCGGCGTTCGGACAGGCCCTGATTATAGCCGGCATCGCCATCGCTGTCGGTATGGCCGATCACCTGGATGGTGCTGTTGGGATAGCGCACCAGACTGTCGGCCACCCGGCGCAGGTCGCCCTGCACAGCCGGCGCCACAGCGGCGCTGTCGGTGGCAAATGTCAGATCGTTCGGGAAGGACAGGATCAACCGGTCGCCGGTGTTGACAATGGTGATGTCGTCATTGGCCAGGGTCTGGCGCAGCTCACGCTCCTGCGCGTCCAGCTGGTTGCCGATCACCCCGCCCGCAGTCGCCCCGACCAGCGCGCCGGTCACAGCCCCCAGGCCCCGGTCCGAGTCATTGGCGATGGCGCCGACGCCGGCGCCGATGATGCCGCCCAGGATTGCGCCCTGCTGAGTGTTGCTGCCCGGCGTGCCAACGGTTGCCGGATCGGTGCAGGCGCCCAGGCCCAGTGCTGCGGCAACAATACCTGCCGTGGTGAGTTTCATCTGCATCATCAAATTGCCTTCTGTTTTCTCAGACCCGGGCAACGCCCGGCATTCCGAACGAATATCGGGGTGCCGCGCCGCCATCTCAAGTCAGGATCCGCAATCATGGGCGAAATACCGCGCAAAATCCGCCTAAGCTCCTGTTATGGCGCAAAGGCAAAGTCCCAGCCTTCCTGCTCCATCCACAGCTTGCGCAAGGCGCCGGCCTCTGGTGCAAAACTATCCTCCAGCAACTCCGCTGCCAGCATCCGGTCAGTGCGGAAATGCCGGAACCCGCCGCGCAGTTCGCACCAGGCAGCCAGCATGGTGCATTCAATGTGGTAGATCAGCGCCAGGGGGCGAAGGGTCCGGCGGCTTTCACCCCGCTCCGGGCTTAGATAGGTAAGGTGCAGCTTGCAGCTGTCCCGCACCGCCTGGCGCAGCAGACCCTTGGATACACAACCCTGTTCGGGATCATCCAGCGGTGCCCCCCAGGGCGCCACCTGCAACCAGTCGGCGGTGGCATGCACATCCTTGATCTTGTGGCTGACCCGTTCCGCGGCCTTTTGCAAAGCGCCGTCACCTGTGCGCATCAGCATCGCCAGCCCCACATGCAGCGCTTCCAGCTCTTCCTCGTCGAAATTCAGCGGCGGCAGGTCATAGCCTTTGCGCAGCATGTAACCGATCCCGGCCTCCCCCTCGACCGGGGTGCGCATCGCCTGCAAGGCAGAGATATCGCGGTAGATGGTGCGTTTGGAAACCTCCAGCTTTGCTGCCAGATCCTCGGCCCGCAGCGGGGCAGCGGCGGATCGCAGGATCTGGATGATTTCAAACAAGCGGCCGGTGCGCGGCATGGGCAGGCTCCAGTGACAGTCTGCTGACACCCTAGCACAATCCACTGACAACAGCCTGTCAGCAGTGGTCTGGTTTTCTGCACTTCCGAGAAGGAGACACACTATGCTGACTTATGAATGGATTTCCATGATCACCCTGGGCAAGGACCGCTGGGACACGCAGCACCACCTGCCGAAACCTTATGAGGCGGAACGCGAAGCCGCCCGCCAGCGCCACGAAGCCCGGTTAACGGCCAAACCGTCACACCCGGGCCTGCTGCAGCGCCTGTTCAGCCGGCAGCGCGCATATCATCTGCCGCAGCCTCCTCGTCCCGCGCCGCCTCATAAGCAAGCATCGCGCGCTTGACCGGCAGGCCCCAGTGGTAGCCGCCCAGCGCCCCGGATTTGCGCAGGGCCCGATGGCAGGGGATCAGCCAGCTGACCGGGTTTCGCCCGACTGCTGTTCCAACCGCGCGCACGGCCTTTGGGGATCCAATGGCCTGCGCCAGCTCGGAATATGTGGTGACGTGACCTGATGGGATGCGCAGCAGCGCTTCCCAGACCTTGATCTGCAGTGGCGCCCCGATCATGTGCAGCGCGGTCTCGCCTTTTTGGGCAAATGCAGCCTCTGCCAGCGGGTGAAGGGCTGCGGGATCCTCGACGAATTCCGCCTGCGGCCAGCGGGCGCGCATGTCCGCCATGGCGGGCTCCGCCCCGGTCTCGGCAGCAAACCCCAGCCCGCAGATGCCCTTTTCCGTGCCCATCACCAGCGCCAGGCCAAAGGGGCTATCGAACCAGCCCCAAAAGATCCGCAGGCCATCCCCCTTGCGGGCATATTCGCCAGGGCTCATCGCCTCCCAGCGCAGGAACAGATCATGCAGCCGGCCGGATCCCGACAACCCCACAGCGTGCGAAGCCTCCAGCGTGGTGAACCGCTCGCGCAGCAGCGCCTTGGCATGGCCCAGCCGCAGATACTGCTGGTAGCGTTTGGGCGAAACCCCGACCCAGGAGGAAAACAGCCGCTGAAAATGCGCCGGGCTCATATCCATACGGGCGGCCAGCTGCTCCAGCGTCAGATCCTCGCCGCCGTCGTCGATCAGCTCAATCGCCCGGCGCATGACGCCGTAATGATAGGTGTTTTCCCGTGTTTCGATATTCATCGGCCCAACCTGTTCTGACTTACGGACCAACTTACTACGCCCGCTCCGGCCGTTCGACCCGGAACTTGCGAAATCCCCTGCTCCGCGCACTCGCCTGGAAAACGGGGCCGGGGCGGCAATCATAGAAGTGCCGGGGCGGGGCGGAAAAATGCTGTAAAAACCGCCGCCGCAAACGCAGCATTAAAAGCCGCCCGCCTGCTCTCTTACATGCCGCCGCAAACTGCCCCGGCACCGCAATTTCAATTGCTCTTTAAGGTCTGACCTGTACATAAACGCTGCCATGGCAAAGCAACTCGACTATCATACGCTGCGAGAGATTTTCACGCGCTTCCAGGCAGCTGAGCCCGAACCCAAGGGCGAGCTGGAACATGTCAATGTCTACACGCTGGTGGTGGCAGTGGCGCTTTCGGCGCAGGCGACCGATGCCGGTGTGAACAAGGCAACCCGCGCGCTGTTCAAGATCGCCGATACCCCGCAGAAAATGCTGGATCTGGGCCTTGAAGGGCTGACCGAACACATCAAAACCATCGGCCTGTTCCGCCAGAAGGCCAAGAACGTGATCAAGCTCAGCCAGATCCTGGTTGATGACTACGGCGGCGAGGTGCCCAATTCCCGCGCCGCATTGCAATCCCTGCCGGGGGTGGGCCGCAAGACTGCCAATGTGGTGCTGAACATGTGGTGGAAACAGCCCGCACAAGCAGTGGATACCCATATCTTCCGCGTCGGCAACCGTTCCGGAATTGCCCCGGGCAAGGATGTGGACGCCGTGGAACGCGCGGTAGAGGATAACATCCCGGCGGATTTCCAGCAGCACGCCCACCATTGGCTGATCCTGCATGGCCGCTATCACTGCAAGGCGCGCAAACCGATGTGCGGCAGCTGCCTGATCCGCGACCTCTGCATGTATGAAGACAAGAACCTATAAACCTTTGGCGCGGCATATATTCCGAACCGGAACCGCTCCGGATTTTCCCGAGGAGGGACCATGACCAAAACCTATCAGCTCGTCGGTATCGGCAACGCCGTCGTCGATGTGATTGCACAATGCGAAGACAGCTTCCTGGCCGAACAGGGCATCGAAAAAGGCATCATGCAGCTGATCGAGCGCGAGCGCTGCGAGGATCTTTATGCTGCGATGGGCAACCGGGTGCTGACCCCGGGCGGCTCGGTCGCCAATACCATTGCCGGCGCAGGCGCGCTGGGGCTGCAGGCCGCCTTTATCGGCCGGGTCCGCGGCGATGCGCTGGGACAATTCTATGCCGATGCGATGAACAACGAAGGCGTCGCCTTTGTGAACCCGCCGGTTACGGATGGCGAGCAGCCGACGTCACGGTCAATGATCTTTGTGTCGCCCGACGGTGAACGCTCAATGAATACGTATCTGGGGATTTCTTCGGAACTGAGTTCGGCGGATGTTCCCGAAGACGCCGCCGGGAAGGCCAGGATCATGTTCCTGGAGGGTTATCTGTTCGACAAGGACAAGGGCAAGACCGCCTTCATGGAAGCGGCCCGCAAATGCCGCGAGGGCGGCGGCCGGGTCGGCCTGTCGATTTCCGACCCGTTCTGCGTTGAACGGCACCGGGACAGCTTCCTGAGTCTGATTGGCAACGAACTGGATTTTGTGATCGGCAACCAGGACGAGATTTGCGCGCTGTTTGAAACCGATGACCTGGAGGCCGCGATGGCCAAGACCGCCGCAATCTGCCCGCTGGTGGTCTGCACCCGGTCCAGCGACGGGGTGACCGTGCTGAATGACGGCGTGCGCATCGACGTCCCGGTCGAAGCCATTGTGCCTGTCGATGCCACCGGCGCGGGCGACCAGTTTGCCGCCGGCTTCCTGTTCGGCATGGCCACTGGCCGCAGCATGGAAATCTGTGCCCGGATGGGCTGCATCTGTGCAGGCGAAGTGATCCGCCATATCGGCCCGCGCCCGGAAACCAATGTTCTGCACCTGCTGGAAGAAGCCGGACTGGCCTGAATTCAGCGGCGTTCTCCCGCCCGTCGAACCAGCACCTGACGGTGCAGTCTCTCCCGTTGGGGGTGGCGCAGAGCGGCTTTGCCGCTCTGCGCCACCCCCGCCCCGCCGTCCGCAGGACGCAAGGGCGCCAGCCCGCGCAGCCCCCTTACTTCAGCGTATTTGGACTTTTTGAACTTTTGGCGTCAGCTGTCAGCCGCCGCCTGGGCTTTGCTCAAAAGCGCCTTGAAGGTCTCAACCTCCTGTGTCCCCAGCCCCTCCAGCAGCCGCGCCTGCGTCTGCACATGCGCGGTTACCGCCCGGTCAACCAAGGCAAGGCCTTCCTCAGTCAGCCCCACCAGAAAACTGCGGCTGTCCTCCGGGTTCACGTCGCGCTTGACCAGCCCGTCCGCTTCCAGCCGGTCGATCCGGTTGGTCATCGTGCCCGAGGCCACCATTGTTGCCTTCAGCAATTCGCCCGGTGACAATGTGTAAGGATCTCCCGAACGGCGCAGCGTGGCCAGCACATCGAATTTGGCCGCATTCAGCCCGAACTCTGCAAAGGTCGTGTGCATTCCGCGCTGATACGCCAGGTACAGCCGCGCCACCCGGCCAATCACGCCCATGGCCGTAACATCAAGATCCGGCCGCTCCCGTTCCCATTGCTGGGTAATGTAATCCACATGGTCCATATCCCCGGTTTAAAAGATTACATCTTGACGTCAAGATAAAATCCATTATCTCGACATCAAGATAAGGAGAAACCCATGCCCATCCGGACCCTTCTGCTGACGGCGCTTGCCCCTGCCATCTGGGGCAGCAGCTATATCGTAACGACATCTCTGCTGCCCGGCCATTCGCCGCTGGTGGTGGCTTTGCTGCGGGCGCTGCCTGCGGGGCTTTTGCTGCTGCTGCTGGTGCGCCGGCTGCCGCCGCTCAACTGGCTGCCGCGCCTGGCGGTGCTGGGAGCGCTGAATTTCTCGCTGTTCTGGGTGCTGCTGTTTGTATCCGCCTACCGCCTGCCGGGCGGCGTTGCCGCGACGCTGGGTGCGGTGCAGCCGCTGACCGTGGTGTTTCTGTCAGCCCTGCTGCTGAAATCGCAGATCCGCGCCGCCGCCGTTGCCGCCGCCCTGCTAAGCATCGCCGGCGTTGCTCTTTTGGTGCTGACCCCTGCGGCCGAACTCGACACATGGGGCGTGCTGGCCGGCCTAGGCGGGGCGCTGTCGATGGCTGGCGGTGTGGTTCTGAGCCGCAAATGGCAGCCGCCTGTGCCGCCGCTCACCTTCACTGCATGGCAGCTGACCGCAGGCGGGCTGATGCTGGTGCCGGTGACGCTGTGGATGGTGCCGGAGATCCCCGTTTTCACCGCCGCCAACATCGCCGGCCTCGCCTATATGAGCCTGATCGGCGGCGCGCTGACTTATATCCTGTGGTTCCGCGGCCTGGCCCGGATCGAACCGTCGCAGGTGTCTTTGCTCGGCGTCCTCAGCCCGCTGTCGGCAGTGATCCTGGGATGGCTGCTGCTGGGTGAGACCCTGACGCCCAACCAGATGCTGGGCGCCCTGCTGGCCCTGTTCAGCCTGTGGCTTGGCCAGTCGCGGCTGCGCTTGCGCGCCAAACGGCACCCAGCCCCGGCAGAGTAACCCCGGTCACCGCGGCATTGCAGGCTCGCACGCCTTGCCGCGGTGGCAATCCAAAACCTGCCGCCGCACTTCAGACGTATCGGCAAACACAAACCCGCCGCAGGCACCCGCCCGGATCACCAGCTCCTGCCCGCGCTGTTCGGCAAAGAACACCTGATCCGTACCCGAGGCCATGCCACCGCACCAAGGGCCTAGGCATTCCACCTCAAGCACTGCCGGCACCTTGACCCGTCCGGAGAAATACTTGCCGTCCAGCATCTTGCCTGACAGCTGCGCCGGAATGCGGGTCAGCGGCGGCGTGTCATTCGGGTTGTCAGCATGGGATTGCGGCAGCAGGCTTTCGTCGAACCGCAGTTCGCCCGCGATGATGTTGTAGACGCTGTCCGACTTTGCGGCCTGCAGATAGGCATCTGCCGGTCCCCAGGGAAGACAGCTGAGGGCGGCAGCAGAATTGGCGAATATCGTCACAACCGTTGCCGCGATCAGAACGCTTAGGGCAGCGCCTGACCTTGGGGAGGTGCAAAGTGCCTTCCCGCGGGGAAGGTCAGGCGCTGCCCGGCCTTTCGGCCGGACTGAACAGCTTAAGAGAGACCGGCGCGATTCCATCTCACAAATACTCCCTGAACTCAGCTACCACCCGCGCATAAACCTCGCGCTTAAACGGCACGATCTTCTCAACCAGCTGCGCCACCGGCTGCCAGCACCAGGCCGAAAACTCCGGGTGATCCGTCTCGATATTGACCTGATCATCGCGCCCCAGAAACCGCATCAGATACCACTTCTGTTCCTGCCCTCGGAATTTACCGCCCCAGAACTTGGGCACCACGTCATGCGGCAGGTCATAGGGCAGCCAGCCATCGCTTTCGGCGATGATCTCGACCACCTCCGGCACCACCCCGGTTTCCTCTTCCAGTTCACGCAAGGCCGCCGCGCGCGGGTCCTCCCCCGCATCAATCCCGCCCTGCGGCATCTGCCAGGCGTCCTTGTAACGGTCCTTGCGCTGACCGACAAAGACCGCGCCCTCGGCATTGATCAGCATCACTCCGACATTCGGGCGGTAGGGCAGCTTGGCAATCTCTTCTGGCGTCATCAGGCTCTCCTAGGCATTCATTGCTCAACCTTAGACCGCTTGCCGCGGGGGCACGCAAGGGGGTGACGCGGCGTTTGCACGTGACAAGCAGCCCCCGCACCATGATCCTAAGCGGCAACTGCCAGGGAGAGTTTCAGATGACTGCGTACCCCAACATGCTTGCCCCGCTGGATCTGGGCTTTACCACGCTGAAGAACCGCGTGCTGATGGGCTCGATGCACACCGGGCTGGAGGAAACCGGCGACTGGAATCGCGTTGCCGAATTCTATGCTGCCCGCGCCCGCGGCGGGGTCGCACTGATGGTCACCGGCGGTATCGGCCCGAACCTCGAAGGCTCGGTGCTGCCCGGTGCCTCAATGATGACCTCGGCCAAAGACGTCGAGAACCACCGCGTGGTGACCGACCGCGTGCACGAAGCAGGCGGCAAGATCGCCATGCAGATCCTGCACGCTGGCCGCTATGCCTATGGCCCGAAATGCGTCGGCCCCAGCCCGGTGAAATCGCCGATCTCCCCCTTTCCGCCGCATGAGCTGGACGAGGACGGTATTGAGAAGCAGATCGCCGACATCGTCAACGCCGCCCGCCTGGCGCAGGAGGCAGGCTATGACGGGGTCGAGATCATGGGGTCCGAGGGTTATTTCCTCAATCAGTTCCTGGTCACCCGCACCAACAAGCGGACCGATCGCTGGGGCGGGTCTTATGAGAACCGGATGCGGCTGCCCATCGAAGTGGTGCGCCGCACGCGTGAGGCTGTGGGCCGCGAGTTCATCATCATCTACCGGTTGTCGATGATCGACCTGGTGCCTGAGGGCTCCACCCACGAGGAAGTTGTGCAGCTGGCGCAAGAGGTTGAAAAGGCCGGCGCCACCATCCTCAACACCGGCATCGGCTGGCACGAGGCACGGATTCCGACCATTGCCACCTCGGTTCCCCGTGCCGCCTTTGCCTGGGTTACCAGAAAACTGATGGGCAAAGTTGGCATTCCGGTGATCACCTCCAACCGTATCAACACGCCTGAAGTTGCCGAAGACGTGCTGGCAACGGGCTGCGCCGACATGGTGTCGATGGCGCGGCCGATGCTGGCAGATGCGGATTTCGTGGCCAAGGCCAAGGGTGGTCAGGCCGACCATATCGCCCCCTGCATCGCCTGCAACCAGGCCTGCCTCGACCACACCTTCAGCGGCAAGCTGACGTCCTGCCTGGTCAACCCCCGTGCCTGCCACGAGACCGAGCTGGTGATCGAACCCGCCGCGGCGGCGAAAACGGTGGCCATCGTGGGCGCAGGCCCCGCGGGCCTAGCCACTGCAGTCACCGCCGCCCAGCGCGGCCACCAGGTCACCCTGTTCGACCGGGCAGATGAAATCGGCGGCCAGCTCAACATGGCCAAACAGGTGCCGGGCAAAGAGGAATTCTGGGGCCTGGTCGACTGGTACCGCACCATGGTGGCCGAGGCCGGCGTCACGCTGGAACTGGGCCGCGAAGTTTCCGCCGGGGACCTGACCGGTTTTGACGAGGTCGTTGTCGCCACCGGCGTTATCCCGCGCGATCCGGCCATTCCCGGCCAGGACAAGGACAATGTCCTCAGCTACATCGACGTGCTGCGCCACAAGAAACCGGCCGGACAGCGGGTTGCGGTGATCGGCGCCGGCGGCATCGGCTTTGATGTTTCGGAATTCCTGCTGGAAGAGGGCCACAGCCCCGCCACCGATCTGCCCGCCTGGATGAAGGAATGGGGCGTCACCGACCCGGCAGAGCACCGCGCGGGTCTCGCCCCTGAAGGCCCGCAGCCTGCCGCCCCTGCCCGCCGCGTAACACTCTTGCAGCGCAAGGCGGAACGCCATGGCAAACGGCTGGGCAAGACCACCGGCTGGATTCACCGCGCTACGCTCAAGATGAAGGACGTGGAATTCCTGGGCGGCGTGAACTACGAGCGCATTGATGCGGACGGGCTGCATGTCTCCTTTGGCGACGCGCGCGAAAATCCCACCCTGGTTCCGGCGGACACCATCGTTCTATGCTCCGGCCAGGTCTCCGAACGGTCGCTTGCAGATGATCTGGCAGAGCATGGCATTACTGCACATGTGATCGGCGGTGCCGACGTCGCCGCGGAACTCGATGCCAAGCGCGCCATCAACCAGGGCACGCGGCTGGCGGCGGAACTCTAAAGGCAGGCAAGGCGCTCCCGCCTGCCGCTCCAGGTCCTGACGGACCCGGCCTGCAGTTGGGTCCGGCCGCGCCTGCGGCGCGGCGGATGGCAGCGCGCAAAGGCGCGCTGCCACGCCCAACGGGCGCAGAGCATGTTTCATGCTCCTAAGCCGGGCGGGAGCCGCCACCCGGTGCACCGTCTTTTTCCGCAGCCGCCACAAGCTGCCTCCCGGCCGGGTTCCCCCGGAACGGGCATCAGCTTCATCCCGCCAGAAGGACAGCGACAACAGCTTCTCCGGCGCGCTCAGGCTTTGGAACCGCTCAACCGAGACAAACCCGTCCACCTGTTCCAGTTGCTCTCGCAGCGCGGCCGCAGTCTCCAGATAGATCTCTTTTTGCCCTTCGGAGATTTCCACTTCGAACATCACAGCTATCATATCCACCCCCTCAACCAGCCCCATGCGGCGCCGAGGCCAGTTTCAGCCAGGTCCGGTCCTCGCGCAGCAAAAACCGCTCTTTCTGCGCAAACTCATAGTTCTCGCGCCCTAAGGGGTCCGCCGCCAGCCGGGCACGATAAGCTTCATACTCAGCAAGGTTCTCCACATTGTAGATGCCATAAGCCAGTGTCGACGACCCTTCATGCGGCGCAAAATACCCGACCAGATCCGCACCGCAGCGCGGGATCGCCTGCCCCCAGTTGCGGGCGTAGCGTTCGAACTGCGCCCTCTTGGCAGGGTCGATGCGGTAACGGATTATGCAGGTCAGCATGTTAAAGTCCTCAGTTTGTTCAGGACCTCCTGCCTAGCCCGCACCGCCTCTTGGATGCTTCGGTGCAGATCGAAACGTTACTCCACAGTGATGGTGATCAGTTCAGAAACAACCGGCGTGGCGTGCGGTACATGGCCAGCGTTGCTCGGCACCAGCTGCAGCATGTGGCGCCGGAGCGCAGCCGGTGCTATCTGATCGGCCTTTCACCAAATGCGTGATTTTTGTTTGCAGGATCAGATCAGAGATTGTAGTCGGCTGGTGAATTAACCCAAACCGCCGCCTTTTCCTGCGGTTTCAAAGGATCCAATATGCAAACTGCATCGTTTCTTGGCCTGCTCGCGGCAGGTTCGTTGTTCCTGTCGGGCTGCGTTTCACCGGACGTTGTCACCACAAATAATGTCGATGACGCTTCGCTGACCTGCGAAGGAATCAAGACCCAGATGGGCCAGCTTGATGAAATCCGTGCCGAGGCCAAAAAAGGCAAGACGGCATCTGGAAAGAACGTTGCGGCGGCACTGCTGTTCTGGCCGGCCGTGATTGGGAATTATGCCAACGCAAACGAGGCGCTGGATGCGGCAAACAAACGTCACGAAGTGCTGGTCAGTCTGGCAAAGAAGAAGCGTTGCAAGTTCGAAGCCGCTTGAGTTTCGGGGTATAAACAGGAATGCAGGGGGTCTTCTTCCTGCATTTTTTGTTTCTGTTCTTTGCCGCAGCCGGGCATGACGGGTAAACTTGTAACCTGCAGCCATTTCCGAATAGAGGCAGACCGTCTTGCCCAAGACCTTTCCGACCCCGAAACTGGTGATCTTCGACTGCGACGGCGTGCTGGTGGACAGTGAACCGGTCTCGAACCAGGCGATGGCGGACAACCTCGCGCACCACGGGCTGGACCTGACCTTAGAGCAGGCAATGGCGCATTTTACCGGCGGCACCATGGCGGGTGTGATGGCAAAGGCCCGCAGCCTGGGCGCGGACCTTCCGGAAAACTGGATCGCGGAAATCCATGCCGAGACCTATGCCCGGCTGAAAGAAGGCATACCGCTCACACAGGGCATTCCTGATCTGCTGGCAAGGCTTGATGCACATGGCATTCCGGCCTGCGTGGCCTCCAACGGCAGCGAGGAAAAGATGCGCATCACTTTGGGCCAGAACGGGCTGTGGGAGCGGTTCCACCCGCAGGCGATGTTCTCAGCCCAATCCCTGGGTGTGGCCAAGCCGGAACCGGGGTTGTTCCTGGCCGCCGCCAGCCACTTCGGTGTGCAGGCGCGCGATTGCCTGGTGATCGAGGACAGCGGCAGCGGCGTCACCGCCGCGGTGCGCGCGGGCATGCGCTGCCTCGGGTATGCTCCGCAAGGCGGCGGCGGCAGGCTCACCGCGCTGGGGGCTGAAGTGTTCAACGATATGGCAGAGGTACCGGCCCTTTTGTCGATCTGAGACCGTCGTGGTACTGTCGCCCGCATGGAGCAGACATTGCGCACCCCGTTTCTGCCCTCCCTTGCAGAGACTGAAACCAAGACAAGACCCAAGCCGAAACCGCTGCGGGCACCGCTGTTCATTCAGGACGCGGTAACCCCATGGGCGGGCAGCACCATGCTGCTGGCCTTGTGGCGGCAGCAGGAAGCAGAGGACCGGGACGGTTAGTCCCAAAGCCCGCTGCTGCTTCTTTCTGGTTGAAAATACCCCGGGGGTGCGGGGGCCGGCCCCCGCCGCCGCCCTGACAGCTTACCCGTAGGTCGGGTGGAATCTCCCGGCCGGCGACAGGGTGAAAATATCAGCCCCGTCTGCAGTGACCCCGATCGAATGCTCAAACTGCGCTGACAGCGACTTGTCGCGGGTCACGGCTGTCCATTCATCCGCCAGGATCTTGGTCTCCGGGCGGCCGATGTTGATCATCGGTTCAATGGTGAAAAACATGCCCTCTTCCAGCACCGGGCCGGTACCGGGGCGGCCATAGTGCAGCACGTTGGGCGGCGCATGAAAGACCGTGCCCAATCCGTGGCCGCAGAAATCGCGCACCACGCTCATCCGTTGGCTTTCGGCGTAGACCTGGATCGCATGGCCGATGTCGCCAAAGGTATTGCCGGGCTTCACCGCCTCGATGCCCACCATCAGCGAATCATGGGTGACCTGGATCAGACGCTCGGCCTTGCGCGGCAGCTTACCGGCCACAAACATCCGCGACGTGTCGCCGAACCAGCCGTCGACAATCACAGTCACGTCAATGTTCAGGATGTCGCCATCCTTCAGCTTCTTGTCGCCGGGGATGCCGTGGCAAACCACATGGTTCACCGAGATGCAGCTGGCGTGCTGATAGCCTTTGTAACCGATGGTTGCGGATTTGGCGCCGGCATCTTCGACCATCTGTGTGATACGGCGGTCGATCTCGCCAGTGGTCTGGCCCGGAAACACATGCGCGGCAATCTCGTCCAGAATACGCGCCGCCAAGGCACCCGCCTTGTGCATGCCGGCAAAGTCGCCGGCTTCATGAATGCGGATGCCGTCCTTGGTTGTGCGGCCGTCTTTCGATCTCATCAGGCGGAGCTCCATCGGGTTTTGTTCCGTAGCTATCTAAGGGGTCTTGGCCAAAAGGGCCAGAGGGGGCAGCGGCGGCTTCTGGGAACTTTTTCAACCCTGCTGCGTTGGGCCGGGAGAGCGGAAACAGCACAAGCCAGGAGGAATGCAGCGGCATGGATAACATTGATGACCTGATGAAGACTGAGATTTACGGAGGAAAATCACTGGCAGATCTGGTGACGCTGGAATTTCTGGCGCAGGCCTTGGGCAACGTGCTGGCCGCAATTGCCATTCTTCTGGCGGGCTTCATCGCCGCGCGCTGGGTCAAGCGGCGGATCGTGGCCCTGGGTGATACCCACGCCAAACTCGATGTGACCCTGTTTCATTTCCTCGGCAATCTGGCACGTTATGTCATTCTCGCCTTTGCGGTGCTGTTTGTTCTGAATACCTTTGGCGTCAAGACCACATCGATTGTGGCGGCCATCGGTGCCGCCGGCCTGGCGATCGGCCTGGCCATGCAGGGTGCGCTGTCGAATGTGGCAGCGGGCGTAATGATCATCCTGTTCCGCCCGTTCAAGCTGGGTGACTTCATCGATGTGAACGGCGAAACGGGCACGGTGCATGAAATGACCCTGAACAATACTGTCATCGCCAGCCTCAGCAATCTGAAGGTGATCATCCCCAACTCCGAGGTTTGGGGCAATACCATCACCAATTACTCCGCCTTCGACACCCGCCGGGCAGAGTGGACTTTTGGTGTCGGCTATGGCGCCAATCTGGCCACGGCAGAACAGGTGATCCGCGACACAATCATGGCCGACAGCCGCTCGCACAGCGATCCGGAACCCTTCATTCAGGTCAATGCGCTGAACAGCAGTTCGGTGGATTTTCTGGTGCGTGTCTGGGTCGATGCAGCCGAGCACTTTCAGTATCAGGCCGATATGAAGCGCAAGGTCAAAGAAGCGCTGGATGCTGCCGGGGTCGATATTCCCTTCCCGACCCGCACGCTTGTTCACGCAGACCCTGCCAGCCAGGAAGACGCAGCCAGCAAGGCCGCCTGACCAGAAGGCCGGCGTTGCTAATGTGCAGCGGCGACCGGCGCGCCGGCCTCGACCCCCTGCGGCGTGATCCTGGTGCCCAGCACCAGCCGCTCCACCCCGGCCGAATAGGCGCGGGCAAAGGCGGCGGCATAGGCCGGGTCAATATCTGCAGCCAGTTGAAACCGGTCGCAGTCGGTGCGCTGCACCAGATACAGCATCACAGCCCGGTGGCCCTGGGCCGCCATATTGGCCAATTCGCCAAGGTGTTTTGTGCCGCGGGCGGTGACGCTGTCCGGGAATTCCGCCAGGCCCGGTTCCCGCGACAGCGTCACGCTTTTCACTTCGACATAGCAATCCGGCAGACCGTCTTGCTGCAACAGAAAGTCGACGCGGCTCTTCTCGCCGTATTTCACCTCGGGGCGCACGGTCTTGTAGGCGGCCAGTTCGCTGATTTCTCCGGCTTCCAGCGCAGCCCGCAGGGCGCGGTTCGGAACCGAAGTATCAACGCCGGTGAAATGCCCGTCCGCGTGCTCAACCAGCCGCCAGCCGTATTTCAGCTTTTTCTTCGGGTCGTCGTTCGGCTCCAGCCAGATCTTCATGCCCGGCTCCGCCAGCCCCATCATGCTGCCGGGATTGGCGCAATGGGCGGTAACCTCGCGCCCGTCCTCCAGCCGGCAATCGGCAAGGAACCGTTTGTAGCGGCGGATCAGCACGGCGGGGATCAGAGGGGTTTCAAAGCGCATGGGCTTAGGCCTATATCTGCGAAGACGAGGTATCAAGGGAGGAAGACCATGGCCAATCCAACAGCTGCCATGCTGGTCATCGGGGATGAAATCCTGTCGGGCCGCACCCGCGATGCCAATATGCACTATCTTGCGGGCGAGCTGGCCAAACACGGCATAGACCTGATGGAAGTGCGCATTGTCAGCGATGACGAGGCCGCGATCATAGCCGCAGTGCAGGCGCTGGCCGGGGCATATGACCATGTATTCACCAGCGGTGGCATCGGTCCAACCCATGACGACATCACCGCAGACTGCATCGCCAAGGCGTTTGACGCGCATCTGGACGTCCGCGATGACGCCCGCGCGATCCTGCAGGCGCATTATGACACTCAAGGCTTGGAATTGAACGAGGCCCGCCTGCGGATGGCACGCATTCCGGAGGGCGCCGCGCTGATCGAAAACCCGGTCTCGGCCGCGCCGGGGTTCACCCTTGGCAATGTGCATGTGATGGCCGGTGTACCGCTGATCTTTCAGGCGATGGTGGCCAGCGTATTACCAACCCTGACCGGCGGCCAGCCGATGCTGTCGCAGACCCTGCGGGTACTGCGCGGCGAGGGCGAGATTGCCGGACCGCTGCGCACGCTGGCCGAGGCATATGAGGATCTGTCAGTCGGCTGCTACCCGTTCCAAAAAGACGGTGCCTTTGGCGCCAATATCGTGATCCGCGGCACCGATGGCGCGCGCATTGATGCGGCAATGACAGCATTGGCAAAGGAGCTGGAGCAGTGACCACCGATCCCCGTTACTATGCTTTGACCGAGGCGACATGGCCGCCTGCCTCCACCCGCGGCCTGGGCCCCGTGACCCTGCGCGACGGTCAGGGCGGCGGCAGCCGGGTGTCGGCGGCGACGGTACACGGCACTGCCTCGGACGCGGAGATTGCCGCGGCTGAGGACGCAATGCGCGCGATGGGCCAGGACGGCCTGTTCATGATCCGCGACGGCGAGACGGAACTGGACGCGCAGCTGGCGGCGCGCGGCTATGCGGTCAAGGATCCGGTCAACCTGTGGACCTGCCCGGCCGCGCATTTGACGGATATCCCGGTGCCGCGGGTCACCGCCTTTTGCGTCTGGGAACCGCTGGCGATCCAGCGCGAGATCTGGGAGCAGGGCGGCATCGGGCCTGAACGCCTGGCGGTGATGCAGCGGGTACAGGGGCCAAAGACCGGGCTGCTGGCCCGCCACAAGGACAAACCGGCTGGCGCCGGGTTCGTGGCCATTCACAATGGGGTGGCAATAGTCCACGCACTGGAAATCCTGCCGCATCAGCGCCGCTGCGGCATGGGCGCCTGGATGATGCGCCAGGCGGCATTCTGGGCGCTGGAAAACGGTGCCGGCGAGCTGGCGGTTCTGTGCACCAAACGTAACGAGGGCGCCAACGGGCTTTATGCTTCCCTCGGCATGAAATGCACCGGACAGTACCACTACCGGATTTTACAGAAAGGCCATTGACCGATGCGTGACCAAACCCCGCCCACAGCCCTGAATCTGCCGATGGCGGACCCGTTGCCGCCGGAGACACAGAAGTATTTCGATATCTGCGTCGAAAAGCTGGGCTTTGTGCCCAACGTGCTTAAGGCCAATGCCTTTGACATCGACAAGCTGAATGCCTTTACCGCCATGTACAACGACCTGATGCTGGCGGACAGCGGCCTCAGCAAGCTGGAGCGGGAGATGATCGCGGTGGTGGTCTCGGCGATCAACCGGTGTTTCTATTGCCTGGTGGCGCATGGCGCAGCTGTCGGGTGATCCGGCTTTGGGTGAAATGCTGGTGATGAACTACCGGGTGGCGCCGCTGGAAGCACGCCAGCGCGCAATGCTGGATTTTGCCGCCAAGATGACCACTTCCAGCGCGGAGATTGAGGAAGCGGACCGGCAAGGCCTGCGGGATGCAGGCTTCAGCGACCGGGAGATCTGGGACATTGCCAATGTTGCGGGTTTTTTCAACATGTCCAACCGGGTGGCCAGCGCCACTGCCATGGTTCCCAACCCGGAATACCACAGCCAGTGCCGCTAAGACGTTTCATTTCGGCAGCCGCGGTGATGCTGCTTCCGGCCTTGCCGGCGGCGGCTGAAATCATCCTGCCAGCCGGTGCAGATGCTGTTTCGGAACGGGTCACGGCGCTTGGTGTTTACCAGCTGCCGATCGGACCGGAAGAGGCGGACAAAGTCCCATCGCGCCGGTTCGAAGGGCGGATTCTGCGCCGCACCTGGCGGCTGGGAGGAGACAGCACTGTGCTGCAGATCCTGGCGCCCTTGCGGGACCAGCTGCAGGCCGGCGGTTATGAGGTGCTGCTGGATTGTGCCGCGCGTGATTGCGGCGGTTTCGGCTTCCGCTTCGGGATTGAGGTGGTGCCGTCGCCGGACATGATGGTGGATATCTCCAGCTATCACTTCCTGTCCGCGGCCAAAGGGGACGAGGCGGTCTCGCTCCTGGTATCACGCGCAGGCGGCGCGGCTTTTTTGCAAATGATCACAGTGCATCCGCCTGGATCGGCTGCAACGGCAACAGCCGTGCCGGCGGTGGTGAAACCTGGCCCTGGGACGCCCGGCACGGTGCGGCCGGTGGAACTGGCCAAAGTGCTGGAGGTGCGCGGCCACGCGGTTCTGACGGATCTGGTGTTTCAAAGCGGCTCCACCCGGCTGCAGGACGGCACTTATGCCAGCCTGCGCGCGCTTGCGGACTATCTGGCCGCCAATCCGCAATACCGCCTGCTGCTGGTCGGGCATACCGACACGGTGGGTTCGCAGCAGCAGAACATCGGTATCTCCAAACGCCGCGCGCAATCGGTGAAGGACCGTTTGGTCGAGGAGCTGGGCGCGGATGCGGCACGGATCGAGGTCGCCGGCGCCGGCTTTTTAGCCCCGATAGCCAGCAATCTGATCCCGGACGGCCGCGAAGCAAACCGGCGAGTTGAAGCTGTGCTGCTCGCCGATTGAGGCCCTGCAAAGGATACGCACCGGAAAACTCCCGCCCCCGCAGGTACCTTGGCTTTGCCAAGACCCCTTGGCGGTGTTGGGCCAGGCTCGGCGCTATGCGCCGAGCCTGGCCCAACGGGCGCGGGTCAATCTTTGATTGATCCGGGGCGGGCGGGAGCCTTTCCCGCGGTGTTTTGCAGCAAAAAGCAGAGTCACCGGATCAAAAAAGGCCCCCGCATTCGGTGCGGGGGCAGGTCTTCGAGGGATATCTTGGTCCGGTTTTCCGTAGACCCGGTTCAGGTTTTCCATTCCGACGGGTCGCGGTCGGCAAAAGCCTGCACCAGAAAGTCAATGAAGGCCCGGACTTTGGGCTGGGTAAATTTTCCGGGCGGGTAGACCGCATAGATGCCTTGGGTTTCCACCGGCAAGCCGGGCATCACGTCTTCGACCAGCCCTTCTTCCAGCGCTTCCGAGTAGAGAAAGCTGGGCAGATAGGCGATGCCGAGGCCGGAAATCGCGGCATTCAGCAGCGATTGCCCGTCATTCACCGACAACCAGCCTGAGGTGCGCACCTGGCGTTTTTCACCCGACGGCGCTGTGATCTTCCAGACGTTGCCGCTGGACTGGCTGGAATAATGCAGCAGCTTGTGGCTGTTCAGCTCGTCAATCTTTTGCGGACGGCCGTATTTTTCCAGATAGGCGGGAGAGGCAATCATCCGCTTGGTGGTTTCGGTCAGCTTGCGGGCGCGCAGAGAGCTGTCTTCCAGCTCGCCGATCCGAACCGCCATGTCGAAGCCTTCGGAGATCAGCTCCACATAGCGGTTGTTCAGCACCATGTTGACGGTGATGTCCGGGAAGTCCTGCAGGAAATCCGACAGTACCGGCGACAGGTGATTGACACCGAAATCGGTAGCAACAGAAATCCTGAGCAGCCCCGAGGGGGCAGATTGCATTGAGGTAACCAGCGCATCCGCTTCGCCTGCATCATTCAGCACCCGGCGGGCGCGGTCATAATAGGCGAGGCCAATCTCGGTCGGGGACACCCGGCGGGTGGTGCGGTTCAAAAGCCGCGCGCCAAGCCGGGTTTCCAGGCTTGAAACATGCTTGGAGACTGCGGATTTCGAGATCCCCATCTTGCGTGCCGCATCGGTGAAGCCGCCCTGGTCCACCACATTGGCAAAGGCCTCCATCTCGGTCAGTCGGTCCATATTCACCCATCCTCGTGTATCCGTGTTGCCCCCAGTGATGCGGGTGAAATCGGGCAAGATCGGGGCAAGGGTGGGATAATTGCGAGGTTTCGCAGGGATCGTTTTCGCTGTGGAAACGGCAAGAGCCTTGGCAAACCTGCCGGGGATCCGCAGCTGTGATGCGCCAAAAGACTGCGGCCCTGCACTGGGAAACACGCCGGACCAGCGGCTGTGAACTGCCCGGAAAGTGCCCTGTTTTCCACTATCCGTGAAGGACTTGCAGCAAATTGCCTTAGGAAAGTTGCCTCAGGCGGCTTTCCACATCAGCGAAATATGGGTATCGCCGTATTTCCGGCTGTCCTGCAGCTCGAACCCTTCCGGTGCGGCGACCGGTGCGTTTTCTTCCCAGACCACCAAAGCGTCTTGCGCCACCCAGCCGCCGGCCACAGCTGCGGCCAGGGCCTTTTCCCCCAGCCCCTTGCCGTAAGGCGGATCAAGGAAGATCAGATCAAAGGGGGCCGCCGGGTTCTGCCCCAGCTTCAGTGCATCGCGGCGGGCCAGGGTGCAGCGGCTTTCGGCGCGGCAAATGGTGATGTTTTTGCGGATCAAACCGCCTGACACGCGACCGTCGTCCACAAAAACCGCCTCAGCCGCGCCGCGTGACAACGCCTCCAGCCCCAGCGCGCCGGTACCAGCAAACAGGTCCAGCACCCGGGCGCCGGGGATGGCGCCGGTGTGCATCAGCACGTTGAACAGGCTTTCGCGCACCCGGTCGGTGGTCGGGCGCAGATGGGCGCCCGCATCGCCCTTGCCCACCGCGGCCAAGGCACGGCCGCGGAAGTCTCCTGCGATGATCCTCACGCTTTCAGCAGCGGCTTCAGATCAGCGGCGGTGTCAGCCACCACCGCTTTGTCCGCAGTTTTGCCCATATCAATCAGGCGTTTGCCCACCATATAGGCACGCGGGTCGTTCATCGCGTCCACTGCCACCAGCTGATCACCCTTGTAATACCAGAACGACACCTGCTGGCCCTCGCCCTGGCGGGTCACCACATTGTCATAGCCGGTGTTCAGACCCGCAATCTGCAGTTTGACGTCATACTGATCGGACCAGAACCAGGGTGTGGCAATATACTCTTTGTCCGCGCCCAGCATGTTCTGCGCCACCACCTCGGCCTGATCAATGGCGTTCGGCACGCTTTCCAGGCGGATGCGCTTGCCCTGAAACGGGAAGGAGGCGCAATCGCCCGCCGACCAGATCGCAGCGTCCGAAGTGCGGCCCTTGGCGTCCACCCTGATGCCGTTGTCCAGCTCCAGCCCGGCAATTTCAGCCAGTTGCGAAGTGGGTGTGATGCCGACGCCAACGACGACAAAATCCACCTCAACGGTTTCGCCGCCGCTCAGCACTGCGCGGGTCACCTTGCCGTCTTCGCCTTCCAGCCGCTCCAGCCCAACGCCTTCGCGGATGTCCACTCCGTGGGAGGAATGCAGGCTGCGGAAGAAATCCGAGGTTTCCGGCGCCGCAACACGCTGCAGGATGCGGTCAGCCATCTCGACCAGCGTCACGTGCACGCCGCGCTTGGCGCAGACCGCGGCGGCCTCCAGCCCGATGTAGCCGCCGCCGACGATCAGCGCGCGCTTGCCCTCGGCCACATGCGGTGCCATCGCATCCACGTCGGCCAATCCGCGCACCACATAGACGCCGTCCAGATCGCCGCCGATCGCCGCCGGCAAGCGGCGCGGGTCGGAACCGGTGGTCAGCGCCAGCTGGTCATAGGGGATTACCTCATCGCCCAGGCTCACAGTTTTCGCTGCCGGATCGATGCCAGTCACCCGCTGACCCAGCTTCAGGGTGATGTTGTTGTCCGCATAGAAACTTTCGGGCCGCAGGAACAGGCGTTCCAGCTCCATCTCGCCCAGCAAATAGGCCTTGGACAAAGGCGGGCGCTGATAGGGCAGTGCGTCTTCCGCGCCAATCAGGGTAATCTCCCCGTCGAACCCATCCTTACGCAGTTTTGCCACCAGCGAGGACCCGGCCTGCCCTGCTCCAATAACGACGATGTGGGACATAATCCCTTGCCTCCCTCAGCAGTTCCCGTCACGCTTTCATCGGACCCTATATACCCGGGGCTTCAAAACGCAATCATGAGAAAGAGGAACCTGCGATGATTTCTGTTGGAGACCAACTGCCGGACGCGACACTGACGCTCATCGGAGACAACGGCCCCGAGCAGGTGCAGCTGTCAGACAAGCTGAAGGGGCGCAAAGTCGTGCTGTTCGCGGTTCCCGGCGCTTTTACCAGCACCTGCCATTCGGCGCATGTGCCCAGCTTCATCCGCACCAAGGATCAGTTTGCCGCCAAGGGTGTCGAGGAAATAATCTGCCTGGCGGGTAATGATCCGTTTGTGATGAACATCTGGGGCGAAAACACCGGTGCCACCGAGGCCGGGATCACCATGCTGTCGGATGCCGAATGCACGCTGACCGAGGCAATCGGCATGCGTCTGGACGTGCCCTCGGCCGGTCTGATCGGACGCTCGCTGCGCTATGCGATGCTGGTGGAGGACGGCGAGGTGAAAGTCCTCAACAAGGAAGAAAACCCCGGCCAATGCGAGCTTTCCGCCGGCGAAGGATTGCTGGAGTCAATGGGCTGAAGCCAAGTCCGGCTGCGGCTGCCTGACCCGGCGGCCGCAGGACAACCCCTTAATAAACGGTGAAAAATAAGGTCAGCATGCCTGCCGGAATGTTTCGCGCGCGAAACATTTGGACAGAATTGCTGACCTTTCCGTCAGAGCGTCCGTTCAAGTCTGCGGCTCGCCGAACAGCCCGTCCATCTTGCGCGCCAGTTTGGCATCCAGCGCGCTGACCCCGTCCACATCATGGGTGGTGAGAACCACCGTCACCCGGTTGTAGACATTGCTCCACTCCGGGTGGTGGTTCCATTTCTCGGCCCAGATCGCGGCGCGGGTCATCCAGCCGAAGGCATCGGCGAAATTGCTGAACTTGAAGATCTTGGTGATAGCATCCCGGCCCTCCACCATTTCCCAGCCGGTGGCAAACAGCGGCTCCAGCAGCGGGCCGCGGGTGGCGTCGGACAGTTTTTCCGTCATTCTTGCTCCTCCACTTGGGCTTTGCGGAACGGGCCGTAATCGGTCAGGATTTCAATCTCTTCCTCGGTGGCGGCCCGTTCAGCCTCGAGGTAGCGTTCGACGGCCCCGGCAAACCCGGGATCGCCGATCCAGTGCAAGCTGTGTGTTTCGCACGGCAGATAGCCGCGCGCCAGCTTGTGTTCACCCTGCGCGCCCGCCTCAGCCCGGTCAAGCCCCAGGGCTATCGCCAGCTCTATCGCCTGATAATAACACAGCTCGAAATGCAGGCAGGGATGGTGCTCAACACAGCCCCAATAACGCCCGTAAAGCGTTTCACGGCCAATGAAATTCAAGGCACCTGCAACATAGCGCCCGTTGCGCTCTGCCAGAATCAGCGCCATATTCTGCGCCATCGTGTGATGGGCGATATCGAAGAATTGCCGCGTCAGATAAGGCGCGCCCCATTTTCGCGCACCGGTGTCCTGATAAAATTCCCAGAAGGCATCCCAATGCTCAGGCTGCAGGCTGTCCCCCTGATAGACCCGGATCTCGCCGCCGAAACATTGCGCCTGCATCCGCTCCTTGCGGATGTTCTTGCGCTTGCGCGAGGACAGCGCCCGCATGAAACCTTCGAAATCGGCATAACCGTCGTTTTGCCAGTGAAACTGCTGGGTAGAGCGGCGCATCAGCCCCATCTCCGCCCCCATCCTTGCCTCGTCCTGGGTGCAAAAGGTCACATGCAGCGAGGACAGTTTGTTGTCGGCTGCCAGCTGCACCGCCCCCTGAACCAGCGCCGAATGGCCGATACCGTCAAAGCCCGGGCGCACCAGAAAACGCCGTCCCGTGGCCGGGGTAAAGGGCACCGCGACCTGCAGCTTGGGGTAGTAATGCCCGCCGGCCTGCTCATAAGCATGCGCCCAATTGTGATCAAAGATATATTCGCCCTGGCTGTGCCCCTTGGCGTAAAGCGGCGCGCAGGCGATCAGCAGCCCGTCCTGATAGGCGGTCAGATACTGCGGCTGCCAGCCAGTGCCGGGCCCGACCGAGCCGCTGTCTTCCAGCGCGCTTAGAAACCGGTGGGTGGTAAATGGATCCAGCGGGCGGGTGCCGTCTGCCGCCTCAGGACAGGCGCAGGCATCCCAGTCCTCTGCCGCGATCTGCGACAGTGAGGCCAGCACCCGGATTTCGATTTGCGCCTGGGTCATGCAATTCCTCCGCACCGCTTCAAAGATGTGGGGTCTGCGCCTGCGGGATCAAGATGTTAGCGGCGAGAGGTACTGTTCAAACGTCACATTGTCGGCAAAGACGCGCGCCGCGGTTTCCTCCGCCGCAGAGGTCACGGTCCAGCACAACACCGGCACCCCATCGTTGCGCAGCGCCTGCACCCGCGGACGGGGCAGATCGCCGGCTTCGTGGCTGATAAAACTCGACCCGGTGCGCGCGAAATCCGGGATGCCGCGCAGGCCGTCGCAGACCGCCCTGGGCAGCTCCGGCCATTCCGCGGGATCATAGGCGCTGGTGGTGATGCCGCGGGCAATATCCGGCGCCAGCCGGGCCAGTTCCGCGACTGAATTGGGGTTAAAGGACATCACAGCCACAGGACCGGCATAGCCCTTCAGCGCTTCTGCCGTGGCCCGCTCCAGCGCACCATCGGTAAGGCCCATCTGCCCGTTCTGATCCTTCAGCTCTATCAGCAGCGGCACCTGGCCTGCCACCAGCTCCAGCACTTCAGACAGCTCCGGAATGCCTTCCCCGTCACCGCCCTTCAGCGGGATGGCCTGCAACGCGCTGCAGGTCCTGGCGCGGACCGGACCAGAGGCCTCCGCCAGCCGGTCCAGACCGTTGTCATGAAAGACCATGGCACAGCCGTCGCTGGACAGCTGCAGATCGATCTCAATCCCATAACCCGCCGCAATTGCTGCCCGGATGGCAGCGCGGCTGTTCTCCGGGCGCCCGTCCGCGGCATCATGCAGCGCACGGTGGGCCAGCGGGACAGTCAGGATAGCGGCAGGCAGGACGGGCTTCATTTGATCTGGAAAACGCCGTCGATTTCCACTGCAACACCCAGCGGCAGCGACACCGAGCCGACCGCCGAACGGGCATGGCGGCCAATGTCGCCCAGGGCTTCGACCAGGAAGTCGGAGGCGCCGTTCACCACCATCGGCTGGCCGGTGAAGTCAGGGGCCGAGTTCACAAATGCACCCAGCTTAACGACCCGCACCAGCCGGTCCAGATCACCGCCGCAAGCTGCCTTGAGCTGGGCCAGAAGCGCAATTGCACAGCGCTTGGCTGCAGCCTGGCCGGCCTCAACGTTCAGATCAGCACCCAGCTTACCAGTGATCAGCCCGTTTTCATCGGCCGAGATCTGGCCCGCGATGTAAACCATATCGCCCGAAACCACAAAAGGCACATAGTTCGCCGCCGGTGCCGGTGCTTCGGGCAGGGTCACCCCGAGCTCCTTCAGTTTTGCTTCAATGCTCATGGCCGATTTCCTTCCGAGTCTTTGCTGGCCGGGACGCTACCCGGACAGGCGGAATTCGGAAAGAGCAAATGCGAAGCACCAGTGCGGCTTTGCGCAATCTTGGCCTTACTTTGTGCCGTCAGCTTTCGCGGAAGGCCTTGTTGAAATAATCCGCGAGCGGCTTGACCAGATAGGCCAGCGGCGAGCGCGCGTCGGTGCGGATGTAGCTTTCCACCGGCATCCCCGGGATCAGCACCGTGCCGGCAGGCAGGCGGCCGCGTTCGCCGGGGTTGAGCTCGATCTCGGCGCGGTAATAGGACACCCCACTGCCCTGATCCTCAAACGAATCCGCCGAGACCTGGGTGACATGGCCAAAGAGCTCGGGCGTCGAGCGCTGGTCCAGCGCCGAGAACCGCAAGGTGACCTCCTGGCCGGTGTACAGCTGGTCGATATCCGTCGGCGCCACCTGCGCCGCAATCACCAGCGGCCGGTCCTGCGGCACCAGGTACAAAACCGGATCCGCGGGGCGGATCACCGAGCGCGGCGTCTGCACCTGCAGCCCGTAGACAATGCCGGAGACCGGCGCGGTGATGTCCAGCCGCGCCAGCCGCCCCTGCAGCGAGCGGCGGTTTTCGGCCAGCTCCAGCTCCTGGTAGCGCAGGTCGCGCAGCCGGCTGATTGCCTCCTCGCGCTGGCTGGTGGCCAGCTTCAGGATCTCGATGTCGATCTCGGTGATGCGGCCCTCGGACTGCGCCTCCGTGGCCACCAGCTCGCCCAGCTGCCCCTCGAGGCTGGCCTGGGTGCGGCGCAGGTTCAGCACCGTCGCCGCCTGCGCCAGCCCGCGGTCCAGAAGCGACTGCTGGCTTTCCAGCTCCTCGCCGATCAGCTCCAGCTGCACATTCATCGAGGTTTGCTGCGCCTCCACACCGCGGATCTGCTCCTGGATCTGGGTGCGGCGCTTCTCCAGCTGTTCGATCTCGCGGGCGGTGGTGTCCTTGCGGGCTTCAAACAGGCGGCGCTGGCCCTCGGTCAGATCGCTGACATCCGGCTGCACTTCAGCCGCCTCCAGCAGTTCCGGCTCAAAGGTGATCGCGGCGGCGGTGTCGCGCTCGGCCTCCAGCCGGCCGCGGCGCGCCATCAGTTCGAACAGCTGGCCCTCGGTGATCACCAGCTGCGAGGTCAGCTCATTGGCATCCAGCCGGATCAGCGTGGCGCCTTCGGCCACGGTGTCGCCCTCATCAACCAGGATTTCGGCCACGATGCCGCCGTCCAGATGCTGCACGATCTGGCGGTTGCGGTCGACCTCGATGCGCCCCGTCGCCACCACCGCGCCGGAAATCGACGACAGCACCGACCAGGAGCCGAAGCCGCCCACCAGCACCAGCAGCGCCAAAAGGCCGATGATCAGCGGCCGCCGGGCCGGCCAGTTGCTTTGCCCGTTCATCGCACGCCTCCTGTGCCAGTGGCCTGGCGGATGTTCTGGTGGTTGGCGACCATTTCCTGCAGCACCTTGTCCTTGGGGCCAAAGGCGGTCTGGGTGCCCTTGTCGATCACCAGCAGCATGTCGCATTCCTGGATCGCCGCGGGCCGGTGCGCCATGATCAGCACCGAGCGGCCCTCGGCCTTGATCTGCTTGATCGCCTGATTGAGCGCAATCGAGCCTTCATTGTCGAGGTTCGAGTTCGGCTCGTCCAGGATCACGATCACCGGATCGGCATACAGCGCGCGGGCCAGCCCGACCCGCTGCATCTGGCCGCCCGACAGCCGCCCGCCGGTGGCGGTGACCTTGGTGTCATAGCCTTCGGGCAGTTTCAGGATCATTTCATGGGCGGCGGCCTTCTTGGCGGCTTCCACCACTTTTTCGGCATCCGGCTGCTGCTGCAGCCGGGCGATGTTCTGGGCAATGGTGCCGTCGAACACCTGCACCCGCTGCGGCAGATAGCCGATATGGCCGCCCAGCACATCCGGCGCGTATTGATCCAGCGCCGCACCGTCCAGCCGCACCGAGCCCGCGGCCGGCGCCCAGACCCCGGTCAGCGCCCGCGCCAGGGTCGATTTGCCCGAGCCCGACGGCCCGATCACCCCGATCGCCTGGCCTGGCTGCACCCGGAAGCTGACATTGCGCAGCAGCGGCGTCTTGCTGCCCGGCGGCACCACCGCCATGCCCTGCACTTCCAGCAGCGCCTTGGGTTTCGGCAGCGCCGTGCGCTCGGCCTCCTCCGGCACTTTGGCCAGCAGTTCGGCCAGGCTGTGCCAGCCCTTCAGCGCCCGCTGCACCATCGCCCATTGGCCCAGGCCCAGTTCGATCGGCGCCAGGGCGCGGCCCATCAGGATCGACCCCGCGATCATCGCCCCCGGCGTCACCTCGCCCTGCAGCACCAGATAGGCGCCCAGCCCCAGCATCGCCGACTGCAGGAACAGCCGCAGCGTCTTGGTCAGCGTGGTGAAGCCGCCGCCGGTGTCATTGGCCGTCACACTGTCGGTGAGCGCCGCATCGCGGCCTTGCTTCCAGCGCCCGAAAGCCGCGCCGCGCATGCCCATCGACTGGATCATCTCGGCCTCGTTGCGGATCTCCTCGGACATCAGGTTGGCCTTGTGGCCGGTCATATTGGCCTTTTGCACCGGCAGCCGGGTGAACAGCTGGTTGAGGATCGCAATCATCACCAGCACTGCGCCGCCGCCCAGGGCCAGCAGCCCAAGCCAGGGATGGAACAGGGCAATGCCCGCCAAAAAGACCGGGGTCCAGGGCAGGTCGAAGGCGGCGGTCAGCACCGGCGAGGAGATCAGCCGCTGCACCGATTCCAGATCCTGCAGCCCGGTCTGCGCCGCCGGATCCTGCGCCACCGCCGAGCGCCGGATCATCGCATCGAACACCCGGTGGTCCAGCGCCGCCTGCAGCCGCGCCCCGACCCGCGCCATGATCCGGCCGCGGGCATAATCCAACAGCCCCATCATGCCGTAGAGGAACACCACCAGCAGCGACAGCGCCAGCAGCGTCGCCTCCGAGCGGCTGCCCAGCACCCGGTCATAGACCTGCATCATATACAGAGGCCCGGTCAGCATCAGCAGGTTCACGAAGAAACTGAAAATCCCGGTGAACCAGTACAGCCCCCGGCTCTGCTGCCGCACCGCCCGAAGCTCATCATAACCGCTCTTATAAATGCTTTTATTCATGGTCAGTCTGCAATAGAAGTTCCCGGGCCATTGGTAGTGCCTGAATTTGTATCAGAACAGACACAAGCTGGTGAATAAATGTAATCGCACTGGAAATAGGCTGAGGAACCCTTATTTGCCCTCCGACCCGTCTGTTCCAGCATCAATTGGACACTTACCCGAATGCCTTTTCATTTGCGACCGCTGAAATTTGTATCTGCGCTGATTTTGGCCGTTTTTGCGGCCGGCTGCGCAAAACAGGATCCGGTTGCGCGGGCCTCGGGTGAAGTTTTTGACCCTTATGAGCGCACCAACCGCGGAATTCACGCCTTCAACCGCGGCGTTGACCGGCTGGCCTTCCGGCCTGCCTCTAAAGGCTATGTGGCAATCGTGCCCGCGCCAATGGTGACCAGTTTCTCGCATTTTGCCGAGAACCTGTCGATGCCCGGACAGATGGTCAACGCGCTGCTGCAGGGCGATCTGAAACTGGCCGGCAATGCCTTTTCGCGGTTTGTGATCAACTCTACCGTTGGCTTTGCCGGGCTTGCCGACCCGGCCAGCGAATTCAATGTGCCTGCGGTCGATACCGATTTCGGCGAGACATTGCACACCTGGGGCGTCGGCGAAGGCGCCTATGTGGAGCTGCCCTTGCTGGGCCCTTCCACCAGCCGCGACGCGGTCGGGGTTGCCGTCGATTTCTTCACCAACCCGCTGGGCTACGCCGAGCAGAATACTGCCGACAATATCACAATTTACGCTGAGATCGTGCGCCGCATGGGCGATCGTGGCAACTATTCCGACACGATCGACTCGATTCTCTACGAGAGCGCCGACAGCTATGCGCAATCGCGCCTGATCTATCTGCAGAACCGCCGGTTCCAGCTGGGCGATGGCGAGGAGATCCAGGAGATCGATCCGTTCGAACTGAACACTGAAGGATTTTGAATATGGACCGCCGCAAATTCCTGACTGGCCTGGGCGCCGGAGCCGCTGCTCTGATTGCCGCACCGCAAGCCCTGTGGGCGCTGACCGAGAACAGCGCCAGCACGCTGATCAACAGCCTGGTTGGCGACATCAACCGGGTGATCGATTCCGGCAAGGGCGAGAACGCCATGTTCCGCGAGTTTGAGCGGATCTTCCAGCGTTACAGCGACACCTCCTATATCGCCGCCTATGCGCTGGGTGTGGACGGGCGCCGGGCGTCCTCGTCCCAGAAGAAGGCCTTTTCCAAGGCGTTCCAGGGCTATATCTCGCGCAAATACGGCAAGCGCTTCCGCGAATTCATCGGCGGCAAGCTGGAAGTCAAAGGCGTCAAGAAGGTGAAGAAATGGTATGAGGTGAGCACCATAGCCTACCTCAAGGGCCAGTCGCCGTTTGAAGTGACCTTCCTGGTGTCGGACCGCTCCGGCCAGGATCTGTTCTTCAATATGTTCATCGAAGGTGTGAACCTGCTCTTGACCGAACGCACCGAGATCGGCGCCATCCTGGACAGCCACAAGGGCGACATCGACGCGCTGATTGCAGAGTTGAAGCGGTTGAGCTGAAACACGCACATAACGAATGACGGTCAAAGGGCTCCCTGCGGGGAGCCTTTTCTATTTGGCGGGTCAGTCCGGTGCCTTGCGGAGCAAAGGCGAAAACTCCCGCCCGTCGCTGCAGCATCCTGGATGCTGCGCTCCCGTTGGGCCTGGCGCCCTGCCCGGCGGGCAGGGCGTGCGCCGCACCGTCAGGTGCGGCGCCGGACCCAACTGGCGTAGGCACCCCTCAGGGGGGCCTTCACCGGGCGGGAGCCCCACGTTTGCTGCAATTCAGTCAGTTGCCCAGGATGTCGCGCAGGATATTGTCCACCGCGCGGCCCAGTTCCTTGCCCAGCTGCGGCCCCTGACGGCGGCGGCGCTCGCGCCGGGTTTGCTGCGGCGGCGGGGCGATCGGGGCAGGCTCCAGCATCGGCAGCGGCTTGGGAGTAAGACCGTCATGCACCCGCACCATGGTCTCGCGCCAGATCTCGGCCGGCAGGCCGCCGCCGGTCACACCCGATAGCGGCGTGTTGTCGTCATAGCCCATCCAGACCCCCGCCACATAATCCGCGGTAAACCCGATGAACCAGGCATCCTTGGCCGCAGAAGTCGTCCCCGATTTTCCTGCCGCCTGCCAGCCCGGGATTTGCGCCCGCTTGCCGGTGCCGCCCGAAATCACTTTTTCCATCATCCAGACCAGCTGCTGGGCGGCTTCGGGGCGGATCACCCGTTCGCCGATGCCGCCGCTGGCGCCCATCAGCGCGTCGCTGTCGTTCACCAGCTTCAGCTCGGTCACCCCGTAGGGCGTTACCGAGGAACCGCCATTGAGGATGCCCGCATAGGCTCCGGTCATCTCCAGCAGAGTGCTTTCCGAGGCCCCCAGCGCCAGCGCCGGGCCTGCGGCCAGATCGCTGTCAATGCCGAAATCCTTGGCCACGATGCTGACCTTGTCTCGGCCCACCGCCTCGGAGACTTTCACCGCCGGCACATTCAGGGAATCCCGCAACGCCCGGGCCAGGGTGACTTCGCCATAATACTTCCGGGTATAATTCTCGGGGCACCACTGGCCGGAGCCGGGAATATTCATGCAGTATTTCGCGTCCAGCACCCGGTCGTAGGGCGAATAGCCCAGTTCCAGCGCTGTGGCATAGACAAAAGGTTTAAAGGCCGATCCGGTCTGGCGTTTGGCCTGGGTTGCCCGGTTGAACACGCCGGAGACCCGCGTCTTGCGCCCCCCCACCATCGCGCGCACGGCACCATCGGCGCTCATCACCACAATGGCCGCCTGCGCCTTGGAGCCAGGGCGGACCTTATTCTCAAAGATGTACTTCAGTGCTTCCTCAGCCGCGCCCTGCAGGCGCTGATCGAGAGTGGAACGGATCACCACATCCTCGGTGGTCTGATCACCCAGAAAATCCGGAATGGAATCCATCACCCAATCGGCAAAATACCCGCCCGCCCGCGCCGCCGCGGCTTCGCTCAGCACGGCCGGGGCGTTCTGGTTCTGCTGCATCTCGGCGGCGGTCAGATAGCCCTGCTCCTGCATCAGCCGCAGCACGGTGGCCGCCCGGTCCTGTGAACGTTGCAGATTGTTGGTCGGCGCCAGCGTCGAGGGCGCAGTCAGCAGACCCGCCAGCATCGCACCCTCGGCCGGGTTCAGCTGGTTGGCAGACTTTCCAAAATAGCGTTGCGCCGCAGCTTCGGCACCGTATGCGCCGCCGCCCATATAGGCGCGGTTCATGTAGATCGAGAGGATCTCGTCCTTGGTGTATTTGGCTTCCATCGCCAGGGCAAAGATCGCCTCGGTGCCCTTGCGCCACAGCGAGCCCTTGCGGCAGTCGGCCTCGTAAGCGCTTTCACTTTTCCATTCGGTGGGATCATAGACCCGGCCCAGGCACAGCAGCTTCGCCGCCTGCTGGGTGATGGTGGAGCCGCCATGGCCTGACAGCGGCCCGCGCCCTTCGCGCAGGTTGATGCGGATGGCGCTGGCAACGCCGCGCGGGGAGATGCCGAAGTGGCGGTAAAACCGCTTGTCCTCGGTCGCGACAACCGCGTTTTTCAGGTGCGGCGAAACCGTATCGGCCCGGATGACCCCGCCAAACTGATCGCCGCGCCAGGCAAAGACGTCGCCCTTGCGGTCCAGCAGGGTGACCGACCCGCGCGCGCGCCCGTCGAGATAAGCCGAAACCTCGGGCAGTTTGGCATATTGCAACGCCACAGCCAGACCGACCAGCAGGCAGACCACCATGCCGACCCGCCAGCTGAAGCCCCAGACCAGCCGGAACACCCAGACAAAAGGCGCCAGCAAGAGACCGGTGAAGCCGCGCTTCTTCGGGGCCGGTTTCGCCCGTGTCTTCTTGCGGAAAAACAGGCCGAACAGGCCGGTCTTCTTGGGTTTGGCCTTGCGTGCGGGTTTCTTGCGCGCAGGCTTTTTCGCAGCGGAAGGTTTGCCCTTGCCGCCTGCGGAATAGCGTTTTTCTGCCACCAAAGGCTTGCGCCCGGATCCTTGTGCCATCGTCATGTCCTGCCCGGTTTGCCCGTTTCCCGGGACAATACCCTGCCCGCCCCGGTTTGTAGAGGGGGCAGAATCCGGAGCTTTCCCCCTTTGCCAGATGGCCGGTTTTTAAGCGAAGCGGGCAAAAGGCGCAAAATTATTGTGCGTGCGCAGAATGACACGCGGAAACTTGCTGGCCTTGGGCTTTGCACGACTCGGGCCGGGGGTTTTGCTGCAGGTGCACAATGCATCGGCTTGGGGCCGGAGCAGCGCGGAAACCAAGGGATGCAGAGATGAAAATGATCATAGCCGCCATCAAACCCTTCAAGCTGGACGAGGTCCGCGAGGCGCTGACCGGTCTTGGCGTGAGCGGGCTGATGGTTACCGAAATCAAAGGCTTTGGCGCCCAGGCCGGGCACACGGAAATCTACCGCGGCGCCGAATACGAGGTGACTTTTGTGCCGAAGCTGAAGCTGGAACTTGTGGTGCCCGCCGATCAGGCCGACCAGGCCGTCAGCGCGATTTCCGAGACCGCCCGCACAGGGAAGCTGGGTGAAGGCAAGATCGGCGACGGCAAGATTTTTGTTCTGGACGTGGAACAGGCCGTGCGGGTGCGCACCGGCGAAACCAACCTCGAGGCGCTCTGAAGGCGCCCGGCATGGAGGAAAGACTTATGAAGACCCTGAAACTCCCCCTGGCGGCCCTGGCACTGGCCGCGCTGCCGGGTCTGGCACTGGCCCAGGACGGCCCTGCGCCGGGTGTGAATCCCGCGACCGACACCGTGTTTATCCTGAACTCGCTGCTGTTTCTGATCGGCGGCTGCCTGGTGTTCTGGATGGCCGCTGGCTTTGCCATGCTGGAGGCCGGGCTGGTGCGGTCCAAGAATGTGACCATGCAGCTGACCAAGAACATGGCACTGTTCTCGCTGGCCGCCGTATTCTACTGGCTGATCGGCTATAACCTGATGTATCCGCTGGGCAATTGGGCGGTTGACGGTGTGCTGTCCGGCGTCTTCGGCCCCGGTGTGCTGGAGGCGGTGGGGATCACCGCGGAAGGTGCAGATGACTATTCCTATGCCGCCACCGGCTCGGACTTCTTCTTTCAGCTGATGTTCTGTGCCGCCACTGCCTCGATTGTTTCGGGCACTTTGGCGGAGCGTATCAAACTGTGGCCTTTCCTGATTTTCACCATCGTTCTGACGTCGGTGATCTACCCGTTCCAGGCCAGCTGGAAATGGGGCGGCGGCTTCCTGGAGCAGATGGGTTTCCTGGACTTCGCAGGCTCCACTGTGGTGCATTCGGTGGGCGGCTGGGCGGCGCTGACCGGAGCGCTGATCCTGGGGCCGCGCATTGGCAAATACAAGGACGGCAAGACCATCCCGATGCCCGGCTCCAACCTGGCGCTGGCGACGCTTGGCACGTTCATCCTGTGGATGGGCTGGTTCGGCTTCAACGGCGGCTCGCAGCTGGCGATGGGCTCAATTGGGGATGTTGCCGATATCTCGCGTATTTTCGCCAATACCAATGCCGCTGCAGCGGGTGGCGCGGTGGCTGCGCTGGTGCTGACGCAAGTGTTGTTCAAAAAGCCGGACCTGACCATGATCCTGAACGGCGCGCTTGCTGGTCTGGTGGCGATCACAGCTGAACCGCTGACGCCGGGCCTGGGTCTCTCCACCCTGATCGGTGCCATCGGCGGCGTGATCGTGGTCTTCGCCGTGCCGTTCCTGGACAAGCTGCAGATCGACGACGTGGTCGGCGCCATCCCGGTGCATCTGCTTTGCGGTATCTGGGGCACTGTTGCGGTCGTGTTGTCGAACCCTGATGCAACGCTGCTGAAACAGCTGACCGGGATTGCCGTGGTGGGGGTCTTCACCATCGCCGCCTCGGCCATAGTGTGGGTCATCCTGCGCGCCACCACCGGCATCCGGGTGGAGGAAGAGGATGAGGTCAACGGGCTGGACATGGCGGAGCTGGGCATGGAGGCCTATCCGGAATTCTCGCCGAGCTGACCCCTTGCACGGTATTGAAACAAGAGGACGGCGCTTTCATGGAGCGCCGTCTGTGCATTTGCAGCGCGCAAAAGTTTTGGAAAACTTTTGCCAAGACTTTTCCAAAAGTCTTGGATTTGCAGCCGCCATAGAAAAACGCGCCCCTGAAAGGAGCGCGTTTCGGCTTGTCCTGACGGCGCGGCCTCAGACGCCGGCGTCGACGATCGCCTTGGCCAGCACAGGTACAGTTTGCGCATTAAGACCGGCGATGTTCAGGCGGCTGTCGCCGACCATGTAAATGCCATTGTCCACCCGCATCTTCTCGACCAGATCCGGCGTGGTGCCCAGAAGCGAGAACATGCCGCGGTGCTGGGCGATGAAGCCGAACCGGTCCGAGCCGGTCAGCCGCTGCAATTCATCCGCAAGGTTTTGGCGCAGGTCCAGCATGCCAAGGCGCACGTCTTCCAGCTCTGCCGCCCAATCGGCACGCAAGGCTTCATCGTTCAGGATCATCGTCACCAGACGCGCGCCGTGGTCCGGCGGAAAAGAGTAATTCTGCCGGTTCAGAAACGCCAGCGTGCCCTGGTTCAACCCTTGCGCCCCCGCGTCGTTGGACACCGCCATCAGCAGGCCAGTGCGTTCGCGGTAGATGCCGAAGTTCTTGGAGCAGCTGGCTGCGATCAGCACCTCGGGGCAACTGGAGGCGACCAGGCGCACACCCAGCGCATCCTCTTCCAGACCGTCGCCGAAGCCTTGATAGGCAATGTCGATCATCGGGATCAGGCCGCGCTCGTTCAAGAGCGCGATGACTTCTTTCCACTGCACCTCATTGAGGTTGGCACCAGTCGGGTTGTGGCAGCAACCGTGCAGCAGCACCACGTCGCCTTTTTGCGCGCCTTTCAGGTCTTCCATCATGCCGTCAAAGTTCACACCGCGGGTGTCGCGGTCGAAATAGCGGTAGGTGACGGTTTCAATGCCGACATAGTTCAGGATCGACACATGGTTCGGCCAGGTCGGGTCCGACACGAACACCCGGGCCTTGGGGTTGGCCATCTTGATCAGCTCAAACGCCTGGCGCACGGCGCCGGTGCCGCCGGGGGTCGCCGCAGCCGCAATGTTTTCACGCGCAACCGCATCGCCCAGGATCAGCTTGATCATCGCATCCGCATAGGCCGGATCACCGGCCAGGCCGACGTAGGCCTTGCTGGTCTGCTCTTCCCACAGCTTATGCTCAGCTGCCTTGATCGCGCGCATCACCGGGGTGACGCCCTCGGCGTTCTTGTAAACGCCGACACCAAGGTCGATCTTGTCCGCACGCGGGTCGTCGCGGTACATTTGCATCAGCGCCAGGATCTTGTCAGCGGGCTGGGGTTTCAGGGTCTCGAACATCAGTTCTCTCCGGTAGCAACGGGAAGGGTCGGGAAGGCACCCCATTCCGACCACGACCCGTCATAGACCGCATGATCGGTCTTGCCGATGCGCTCCAGTGCAAGGCTGAGGACGGCGGCGGTGACGCCCGACCCGCAGGTGGTAATCACAGGTTTGTTCAGATCGGCACCGGCCGCGGCAAACACGGCGCCCAGTCCATCAGCATCTTTCATGGTGCCATCCGCATTCAGCAAGCTGCCAAAGGGCACGTTTTTCGATCCGGGGATATGCCCAGCCCGCAGCCCTTCGCGGGGTTCCGGCACATCGCCGCGGAACCGCTCGGCGGCGCGGGCGTCGATGATTTCATGGTCACCCAGTTTGGCAGCGGACGAAACTTGTGTGACATCGCGGACCATGTGGTTCTGCACCCGTACGGTCATATGACGGTCGCGGATCACCGGCGGCAGGTCTTCAACCGGGCGGCCTTCGGCCTGCCATTTCGGGAAACCGCCGTCCAGCACGGCAATGTTGTGCTGCCCCATCAGCCGGAACAGCCACCAGACCCGGGCGGCGGATTTCAGCCCGGCGGTGTCATAGACCACAACCTGGTGGCCGTCGCCCACACCCATCGCCCGCAGGCGGGACATGAATTTCTCAACCGGCGGCACCATATGCGGCAATTCCGAGCGGTGGTCCGAGATATCATCAATATCAAAAAAGCGCGCGCCAGGGACATGGGCTGCGTCATATTCCGCCTTGGGGTCGCGGTTTTCCTGCGGCAAATACCAGGATGCGTCCAGCACCCGCAGATCCGGATCCTTCAGATGGGCGGCCAGCCAGTCGGTGGAAACCAGCGTCTTCGGATCATCCTGCATCAAAGCGTCTCCCTTTCTGCGCATGCGCCATGGGTACATCCGGCGGCGCAGCGGTGCAAGACCGCGCCGCCCTCTACCTGTGGTTACAAAAATCTTGCGGGCCTTTAACGGAGCGGTAATAACATGGACCCCAGTTTCAGCATTTCATTGCAAAGGCCCATTGTATGTCCGGTTTCCCCAGTTTCCTTGCAGCATTTCTGATTGCAGCGGGCATGTTCTGCCCCGGTGCCTTGCGCGCGGAATGCGTGGATATCGGCAAAACATGCATTGACAGCAACGACTTGAAGGCAAAGGTCCGGATTGGAAACCACACGCCCGACTTGCAGGGGCTGATCCAGTTCACTGAGCTGACTGATCTGACACTGATGGCCGACCTGCGGTTCAAGGACCCCGTCGATCTGTCCCCCCTCGCCGCGATGCCAAAGCTGCAAAGGCTGGCCTTGGTCAACATCACCGCACCGGACCTTGCACCGCTGACCCGGCTGCCGCGGCTGAAGCGGCTCAGTCTTGATTCTGTCCGCGCGCCGGATTTCACCCCGCTGGCCCGGATGACACAGTTGGAGCATCTCTCGGTCTGGGGGGCCGGGGATGTCACCGATCTGTCTTTTGCCAGCGGCCTGACCCGGCTGCAAAGCTTGAATATTGCGGATTCCGGTGTGTCCGACCTAAGCCCGCTATCCGGCCTTACTGATCTGGCAGTCTTTCTTGCCTTCAACACTCAGGTCTCTGACCTCAGCCCGCTGTCGGGCACCAACCTGCAGGTGGCCTGGATCTCCAATTGCCCGGTCAAAAGCGTGGCCGCGCTGGCCGCCTCCGACCGGCTGGAGATGCTGCGCGCCGATGGAACCCAGCTGGAAAACCTGGACGGGCTGGAAGGGAAGCCCGCATTGCACACCCTGATCCTGTCAGACACGCAGGTGAGGGACCTGATCCCGATAACAGGGGCAACCGGTCTGAAGGAGCTGGCCTTGGACGGAACCCGGATCAGCGACATCACACCGCTGAACGGGCTGGATGCGCTGCACAAGCTGAACCTGACAGACACCGCCGTCTCCAGCCTTGCGCCTCTGGCGGGCAAAAACCTGCGTGTGCTGTCGCTCACCAATACTGCCGTGTCCAGCCTTGCTGCGGTGCAGGACATGGAGACCCTTTGGGACTTCAGCATTTCCGGAACAGCCGTCACCGATCTCACCCCGCTTAAGAACCTTAAAGAGCTTTCGATTCTCCGGGCGATCGGCCTGCCCGTCGAGGCGCTGCAGCCGCTGCTGGAGGTTGAAAACCTGCGGATTGTCTTTGCCGGCCCTGACTTCGAGTCGCACAGGCGCCTGCTTGGGAAAGAGAATATAGCCCAGTACATCGCAGCCACCCCCTAACAGGTACAGTTTTAAGGCTGTCTGCACTGGCGCTGATCATCGGCACCGGCAGCGGCACATCCCGCCGGGCCGCGGTCTCTGTCCGGGTTTGATCCAAAAGCGAACCTGCGGGGCAAGGCATATCCGACTAATCAGTCAGATACCCAACGCATCCCTGCCCCCCACGACCCGCCCCGGCGGCACCGGCCGGCTGCAGGGGATTGTCAGGCAGAATAGCACCAAAGCCATGCACGCATCGATATCAGCTTGCAGGCGCACAAACCCTGCTTCTTTCTGGTTGGAAATACCCTCGGGTGAATTGGCCGCCAGGCCAAGAGGGCAGCGCCCTCCCCTGATCAGCGTGCGTCCTTCAGCAGCCGCTGTTTCTGGCGGGACCAGTCGCGCTTGGCCTCACTCGCCCGCTTGTCGTGGTTCTTCTTGCCCTTGGCGATGCCCAGCTTGATTTTGGCGCGGCCCTTGTGGTTGAAGTATAAAACCAGCGGCACCAGGGTCATCCCCTTGCGCTGGGTGGCGTTCCACAGATCCGACAGTTCTTTGCGCGATACCAGCAGCTTGCGGCGGCGGCGCTCTTCGTGCCTGAACAGCTTGGCCTGCTCGTAAGGCGGGATATAGGCGTTCACCAGCCACAGCTCGCCGTTCTCCACCGCGGCATAGCTGTCGGCGATGTTGGAGCCGCCCCCGCGCAGCGCCTTGACCTCGGACCCCTCCAGCATGATGCCGCATTCGATATCGTCTTCGATTGCGTAATCGTACCGCGCCCGGCGGCTCTCGGCGATCACTTTGTAATTCGGGTCGGATGTCTGCTTCTTATTGGCCATGGGAGGCAGATGTAAGGCGGCGCGGCGGCGGGCGCAAGACGCGCATCACGGCTTGCGGCTGCGCAGCAGCGTGAAAACACCGCTGCCGACAATTACTGCGCTGCCGATCAGGGTCAGCATATCGGGCCGTTCGCTAAAAACCAGCACCCCCAGCACCATGGCAAAGATCAGCCTGGTATAGCGGAACGGCGCAATCACCGAGATTTCGCCCGCCCGCATCGCCCCGGACAAAGCGTTATAGGCAATGACGCCGATCCCCGTGGCTGCCGTGATTTTCAGCGAATTGCCCAGACTTGGCCAGACCGCCCCGCCCGTCCAGCCCAGCGCGGCCACACCGGCCACCACCAGCATGGCAAAGCCAAGGAACCCCAGCTGGTTGTTGCTCATGTCCCTGGGCGCCGCGCGGGTGGCCAGATCCCGGCCCGCAAACCCCAGCGTGCCGGCAACCGCAAACAACGAGGCAGGCTCAAACCCGCTCAGGCCCGGACGCAGGATCAGCAGCACCCCGGCAAACCCCAGCCCGATCGCCAGCCAGCGCCGCCAGCCCACCGTCTCGCCAAAGAACACCACAGCACCTGCTGCCACAACCAAAGGCGTCGCCTGCAGGATGGCCGAGGCCGAGGACAAAGGCGTCAGCGCAATCGCCAGCGTGTAACACAGGCGTCCTGCGACCTCTGCCACAGAGCGCAGCAGCATCGGGCGCGTGCCAAAACCCGGGTGCCAGGGAGCGTGACCCTGCGCACGCGCCATCGCAGCAAAGATGACCATGCCGCCAAACCCGAACAGGATCAGAATCTGTCCCACAGGAATGTCGCGGGCCGCGGATTTGATGAACATGTCCTCCAGCGCAAAGGTGGCCATGGCCAGCACCATCAACAGGCTTCCGCGCAGCGTGTCCATTCCGGTGCCCTTTCAAATCCAGAAAACTCAATGGCTTGGGCAATTGGTAGGCCCGCCGCAGACAATGCACAAGTGAAGGATTTAGTCCCGCTGCGTCAGACCTGCCTGCCGGTAGTGGTGCATGTTGAGAAAAGCCGCGCCGGTCCCGGCGCTGCGGTAGCCATGCGGCTGGTCGGCGGCAAAGCGCAACCCCTGCCCGGCCTCCAGCATCACCCATTCGCCGTCTCGCAGCACCTCCATCGACCCGTGCAGCACAAACACTTCCTCGGTGACGCCGGTGTCATGCGGCTGGGACTGGTGGCTTTGCCCTGGCTGCAGCGTGACCTGAAAGGTCTCAGCCCCAAGCAGCGGATCAAAGGGAAAGACAATCTTGACCCCTATACTGCCCGGAAACTGCACCGTCTCATAAACACCGGTGGCCGCGCTTACCGGCCGCGTAGCCTCTCCAATCAGCGCGGTCAGCGGCAGGTGAAACCCTTTGGCGATCTTCCACAGGGTGGCAATCGTCGGGCTTGATTCGCCGCGCTCGATCTGCCCCAGCATTGCCTTGCTGACGCCCGTGATCTCCGCCGCTTTGGACAGGCTAAGCCCCGCCTGCGTACGGATGTTCCGCAAGTTCAGGGTGATGGTTTCATCGCTCATAAGATCCGCCGCTCAAAAAGCACTTGTGCGCTATAACGCACGATGTGTAATGTGCGCTATAACGCACGACACCCCTAGCCGATCCGGCGCCAGAGGAAAAGCCGCATGCTCAAGGATCTGAAACTCTCGCATCTTGTCTCCGGCGCGGTGGCCGTGCTGGTCGGCTATACCGGATCTGTCGCGATCATTTTCCAAGCCATCGAGGCCGTCGGCGCCACCCAGTCCCAGGCCAACAGCTGGATGCTGGTGCTGGGGCTTGGGATGGGGCTGACCTGCCTGATCCTGTCGCTGATCTACCGGATGCCGATCCTGACAGCATGGTCCACCCCCGGCGCGGCGCTGCTGGCTGTCAGCCTCGACGGTGTGCCGCTGGCTGAGGCAGTCGGCGCTTTCATGCTCTGCGCCGTGCTCCTGACCCTCACCGGCGTCACTGGCTGGTTTGCCGCCCTCTCCCGCCTTATCCCGGACAGCCTGGCCAGCGCGATGCTGGCGGGCATACTATTCCAGTTCGGCCTCTCGGCTTTCACGTCGCTGCAAAGTGACACCGCGCTGGTGGCGGTGATGGGTCTCACCTTCCTGGCTGGCCGCAAGCTGTTTCCCCGCTACACAATCCCAGCGGTGCTGGCGGCAGGTGTGACCTGGTGCGCAGCCACCGGCGCCTTTGGCAGCTTGGAGGCGCTGGACCTCACCCTGGCGCGGCCTGAGTTTGTGATGCCCGCCTTCTCGCTGCCGGTTCTCATCGGCATCGGCCTGCCGCTCTATATCGTCACCATGTCCTCGCAGAACATGCCCGGTGTGGTCGCACTCAAGGCCTGCGGATACGAGACACCGGTCTCTGCCAGCCTCACTGTCACCGGGCTGGCCTCGCTTCTGCTCGCACCCTTCGGCGGCTTTGCCTTCAACCTTGCCGCCATCACAGCCGCGATCTGCGCCGGTCCGGAAGCGGATGAGAACCCGGACACCCGCTATCTGGCAGGCGTCATGACGGGCCTCGTCTACATTCTGGTGGGCTTGGGCGGCGCCACCGTCATCAGCCTGTTCCTGATCGCGCCCAAAGCGCTGGTCGCCACTGTCGCGGGCCTTGCGCTGCTCTCGACCATCGGTAACAGCCTGTCTGCCGCTTTGTCAGACGCCAAGGGCCGCGAGGCGGCGCTGATCACCTTCATGACCACAGTGTCCGGCGTCAGCTTCTTTGGAATCGGCGCGCCGTTCTGGGCGCTGGTGCTGGGACTGGCGGTGAATCACTGGCTGAAAAGCCCCGAGCCTGCGCCCGCCCGCGCCTAAGAAACAACCCGAGAGACATTTCACCGCTGAAATCCGGCGCCAACTGCGCCAAAATTACCGAACAGCCCCCCGGCAGGTTGCCTTTATTGCGCAAATCGTGTCCCTGAGGGCAAAGACTAAGGGAAATAGCCTGATGCCAATGTACCGATCCAGAACCTCCACCCATGGCCGCAACATGGCGGGCGCGCGCGGATTGTGGCGCGCCACCGGCATGAAAGACGATGATTTCGGCAAACCGATCATCGCCATCGTCAACTCCTTCACCCAGTTTGTGCCCGGCCACGTGCATTTGAAGGACCTGGGCCAGATGGTCGCCCGCGAGGTTGAGGCGGCCGGCGGTGTCGCCAAGGAGTTCAACACCATCGCGGTGGATGACGGTATCGCCATGGGCCATGACGGCATGCTGTATTCACTGCCGTCGCGCGAAGTTATTGCCGACAGCGTCGAATACATGGTCAACGCCCATTGCGCCGATGCCATGGTCTGCATCTCCAACTGCGACAAAATCACTCCGGGCATGCTGATGGCCGCCATGCGCCTGAACATCCCGGCGATCTTTGTCTCCGGCGGCCCGATGGAAGCGGGCAAGATCGACATTGCCGATCTGGACATGAAGAAGATCGACCTGGTCGATGCGATGGTGGCGGCGGCGAATGACAAGTTCACCGATGAGCAGGTCCAGCACATCGAAGAGAACGCCTGCCCGACCTGCGGGTCGTGCTCGGGCATGTTCACTGCCAACTCGATGAATTGCCTGGCCGAGGCCCTGGGCCTGGCGCTGCCCGGCAACGGCTCGACCCTGGCGACCCATGCGGACCGCAAACACCTGTTCCTGGAGGCCGGCCGCAAGATCGTCGACATCACCAAGCGTCACTATGTGGGCGAAGAAAAAGGCCTGCTGCCGCGCGAGATTGCAACGTTCAAGGCGTTTGAGAACGCGATGAGCCTGGACATTGCCATGGGCGGCTCCACCAACACGGTGCTGCACCTGCTGGCGATTGCCAATGAGGGCGAAGTCGACTTCAACATGTCCCACATGGACCAGCTGAGCCGCAAGGTGCCTTGCTTGTGCAAGGTGGCGCCGAACACGGCCAATGTGCATATGGAAGACGTGCACCGGGCCGGCGGTATCTTCTCGATCCTGGGTGAATTGTCCCGTGCGGGCCTGCTGCATAATGATTGCAGCACCGTGCATACCTCGACCATGGGCGAGGCGATTGCCAAATGGGATATCAAGGTTGCCAACAACCCCGAGGCCGAGGCGCTGTTCAAGGCGGCCCCTGGCGGCGTGCGCACAACACAAGCGTTCTCTCAGTCCAACCGCTACAAGGAGTTGGATAATGACCGTGAAAACGGTGTGATCCGCTCCAAGGAACACGCTTTCAGCCAGGACGGCGGCCTTGCGGTGCTGTTCGGCAATATCGCGCTGGACGGCTGCATCGTGAAAACCGCCGGCGTCGATGCCAGCAATCTCACCTTCACCGGTTCGGCCTATGTCTGCGAAAGCCAGGACGCGGCGGTCAACGACATCCTGACCGGCAAGGTCAAAGAAGGCGACGTGGTTGTGATCCGCTATGAAGGCCCGCGCGGCGGTCCGGGGATGCAGGAAATGCTCTACCCGACCTCCTACCTGAAATCCAAAGGCCTCGGCAAAAAATGCGCGCTGCTGACGGACGGACGGTTCTCCGGCGGCACCTCGGGCCTGTCGATCGGCCATGTCTCGCCCGAGGCAGCCGAAGGCGGTCTGATCGGACTGGTGCAGCAGGGCGACACCATCGAGATCGACATTCCCAACCGCTCGATCCATCTGGCGGTGCCGGACGAGGAACTCGCCGCGCGCCGCGAAGCGCAGGATGCGGCCGGCTGGAAACCCGCCGCACCGCGCAAGCGCAGAGTATCCAAGGCGCTGAAAGCCTACGCGCTGCTGGCCACATCGGCGGCCAAGGGCGCCGTGCGCGCGCTGCCTGACGAGGACTGAAGCCCTTCAGTCACGAAACCTTCAACACCCGCCGCAAAAAACGCGGCGGGTTTTCTTTTGCGCCTGTCCCTGAACCGCCTCTCAGCAACATTCCTGTTTCAGCAAAAACTCCCGCCCCCGCTACGCCCCGCTAACTAACGCCAGCACGCCAAGCGACGTTGGGCCAAGCGCCGCGCTAACGCGCGGCGTGTCTCCGGCGGGAGTATTTAGCCAAAGGTGAAGCCGAATGGCCGATTGCGACACCCGCCCGCGCCGCGCCAGCGGCGCTGGGCCCAAGGCTTTTGGCGCTGCATCTTTGATGCTGCGGCAAGGCGCGGGAGCGCCCTGCCCGCCTGCTTACTCCCCCAGCTTGGCGTGCACCTCGTCCAGGTCGATCTCGCCCACCGGCATCTTGTTGCCGGGGTTCTCGAAATCGTATTTGAACAGCTCGAAATCGCGTTTGTAGATCTCATAGACCAGATGCATTGACAGATCGTCGAAATAGTCCTCAACGGCGTGCGCGCGCTTGGGGCCGTGGCCTTCGCTTTCGTTGAAGCGCGGGATCGCGTCCAGGTCCACGGCATGCGGCGTTTCGATCGCATCAAGCACGCCTTGCATGCCGGTGTTGAAATCCTCGGTCCAGAAGATCCGGTTGTAGCGGCCGCCGTTCAGAATGAAGGTGGACACATGCCCCGACATCGCCGACCAGTGGATGTCCGGGTCCATCGGGCGGCGCCAGCGGATGGTGTCGCGCACGAACAGCAGAAACCGGCGGAAGCTGGCGATCTGGTCGAATTCCTGCTTACCGTCCTCGCCGCCGACCTCGATGCCGTATTCATAGGCCAGCTTGGGCACCAGATTGCCGCGGTAGCGCCGCCCGTTGCGCTGAATGCCGCAGATCTTGTCAAAGAAAGAGCTGAGCACGCGGGTGTAAGGATTGCGAACACAGGTAAAGGCGTAAGACCGATGCCCCTGCACATTGCGGGTGATCGGCCCCTGGCTGTGCTCCAGCGCCCATTTGTGCAGGCCATCCTTGGCGTCATGAATGTCGCCATCGAAAAACTGCCCGTGATCGGAGTAATGCAGGATCTGCCCGATCGTCGAGCAGGCGCATTTCGGCACCACCCGGTAGACCACAGTTTCACTTTCCGTCATCCAGGTGCCGGGGAACCCCATCCGCTGCCCTCTTGTTTATTCTTGCCTTGTCCCCAGCAGTATTCGCATATGTTTACCGAAACGGGAACTATCTGGTTTATTCGTGCCTTAAGCCCGCTTATCAAGGGAAACAATCAGGCAAAACAAGGCAATCCGTCCACGCCATGGCAAAAATCGCATATATTCTGCTCTGCCATAAAGACCCCGAGGCGATCATCCAGCAGGCTGAGCGGCTGACCGCGGCCGGCGATTACATGGCGATTCACTTTGACGGGCGGGCGGCGCCGGAAGACTACCAGCTGATCCGAACAGAACTGGCGGACAATCCCAATGTGGCCTTTGCCAAAAAGCGGATCAAATGCGGCTGGGGGGAATGGTCGCTGGTCGAGGCGACGCTGCACGCGCTGCGCAGCGCGGTTGATGAATTCCCGCGCGCCACCCATTTCTACATGCTGTCGGGCGATTGCATGGCGGTGAAAACTGCGGAGTATGCCCACCGGTTCCTTGATCAGCATGACAAAGATTTCATCGAAAGCTTTGATTTCTTCGAAAGCGACTGGATCAAAACCGGCATGAAGGAAGACCGGCTGATCTACCGGCACATTTTTAACGAGCGCAAGCACAAGCAGCTGTTTTACTGGAGCCATGGGCTGCAGAAACGCCTGGGGCTGCAGCGCGAGGTGCCGGCCGATATCCAGGTGCAGATCGGCAGCCAGTGGTGGTGCCTGCGCCGCCGCACGGTAGAGTGGATCCTGGAATTCACCCGCAGGCGCCGCGATGTGATGCGGTTTTTCCGCACCACCTGGATCCCGGATGAAACTTTCTTTCAGACCCTGGTGCGCCATCTGATCCCGGAAGGCGAGATCGAGACCCGCACCCTCACCTTCCTGATGTTCACCGATTACGGCATGCCGGTGAATTTCCACAATGACCATTACGACCTGCTGCTGAGTCAGGACTTTTTGTTCGCCCGCAAGATCAGCCCGGAAGCGACCGAGCTGAAGTCGCGGCTTGGGCGGCTTTATGCGGCGCAAGGCGTCGACTTCCAAATCTCCAACGAGGGGCGCAGCCTGTATACATTCCTGGTCCAAAGGGGCCGGATCGGGCGCCGGTTTGCACCGCGGTTCTGGGAGACCGAAAGCTCGCTGGGGCGTGAACGCGAGCTGCTGATCGTGATCTGCAAGAAATGGCACGTGGCCAAGCGGCTGCTGGAGCAGATCCGGCAAGTGACCAATATCCCGGCCATCGACTACCTGTTCAACGAAGAAGACACCCCTTTGCCCGACCTCGGCGGCATCCAAGCGGCGCTGATGAAGCGCACCCGGCACCGCCGCGCGCTGATGCGGATGCTGTTCGAATACTACGAGTCCGACCAGCTGATCATCTGTCTGGATCCCGGCGCCATCGACCTGATGAACGATTTTCATTCCGACCGCTCCTCGACCCGCTTCCTGCAGATCGAATGCGAGTTCAGCAACGACTATCTGACCGGCCACGCGCACCGGGTCGGGCTGGCGGGTGAGCGTACACCGCAATTGACGCTGGAGCGGCTGCTGCCGACTATCCGCAACGACATCCTGCATGAAAACGACCGCATCCGCGATGCCGGGTTCAGCCAGCTGTTCCAGATGAGGGAAAGCAGCAGCCCGGAGGAAAACGCAGGCCAGCTGCGCGGTTTCCTGGGTCTGACCGAGGAGAAAGCCATGCAGATTGCCGAGACCCATTACCTGTTCGCAGATTGATCCGGCCGCCACGCGCAGCGGCACGCATTGACAAGACCGGGGCGGTGGCGTCGTCATGCAGGGAGGAAGATATCCGCCCGGGACAGGATCATAACCATCAAAGGGTTTGAAAGATGGCAGAGCAACCGGACCGCAAAGCCGTCTTTCTGACCGGCAGCCTGATGCGGCATGTCACCCGAATGTCGCTGACCGCCAGCATCGGGCTGATGGCGATGTTTGCGGTTGATTTCGTCGACATGGCCTTTATCGCGATGCTGGGAAATGACGCGCTGGCAGCTGCGGTGGGATATGCCGGAACGCTGCTGTTTTTCACCAATTCGATCAATATCGGACTGTCCATCGCTGCAGGTTCGCTGGTGGCGCGGGAGCTGGGCGCCGGGCGGCCGGATCAGGCGCAGCAATATGCCACCAGCGTGGCCGCCATCGGGATGCTGACCGGGCTTTTGATGCCGGTCCTGGTGCTGGCCTATCTGGAGCAGATCCTGGCGCTGCTCGGCGCTGAGGGCGAGGTGTTGCGGCTGGCCATGCGCTATGTCTGGATCATCCTGCCAACGATGTGGGTAATGGCGCTGGCGATGACCGGCATGGCGGTGCTGCGCGCCCATGGCGATGCGCGCCGGTCGATGATGGCGACGCTGTACGGCGGCGGCTTGAATGCGGTGCTGGATCCGCTGCTGATCTTTGGCCTGGGACTGGGGCTGGATGGCGCGGCCATTGCCTCAGTGCTGGCGCGGGCCTGTATGCTGGGGGCCGCCTTCTGGCCCGCCATCCGGGTGCATCAGGGCTTCATGCGGCCCTCGCTGCGGCAGATCGGCGGCGACCTGCGGGCGATCCGGGCGATCGCAGTGCCTGCGGTGCTGACCAATGTCGCGACCCCGCTCGGCAATGCCATTGTGCTGCGCGAAATCGCCCAGTTCGGAACTGAGGCGGTCGCCGGGATGGCGGTGATCGGGCGCCTGATGCCGGTGGCATTTTCGGTGATCTTTGCGCTGTCCGGCGCCATCGGCCCGATCATCGGCCAGAACTTTGGCGCCGGGCAGTTTGCCCGTGTGCGCCAGGCGTTTCTGGCCGGCATCGCCTTTACCGCGGTCTATGTGTTGCTGATGGCGGCGGTGCTGTTTGCCCTGCGGGTGCCGATTGCGGATCTGTTCTCGGCCACCGGCGAGACCCGCACGCTGATCTACCTGTTCTGCGGGCCGCTGGCACTGGCGTATTTCTTCAACGGGGTGCTGTTTGTCGAAAACGCCAGCTTCAACAATCTGGGCCACCCGGTCTATTCCACATGGATCAACTGGGGCCGCCACACCCTGGGGACCTGGCCGCTGGCCGTTCTGGGCGGCACCTTATACGGTGCGCCTGGGGTGTTGCTGGGCCAGGCGGCCGGCGGGGTGATCTTTGCCTGCCTGGGCGGGCTGCTGCTGCGCCGGGTGCTGCTGCGGCTGACCCGGCCTGCCGCGGTCGATGCCTTTGCTCCGCAGCACCGGCTGCACGCGCTGCTGGGGCGCCGCGGCTGGTAATCCGGCACCAGCCCTACATCACCGCAGAACCTGCCAGATGTTCGGCGATCCAGTCGAACACCAGACTGGGCCCCCGCAGGCGGCTGGAATAGTCGCGCGACATCACATAGCCGGCATCGCTGACCACCACATCCGGCACCACTCTGACCAGCGACCCGTTCTGCAACAGCCTGTCGATCAGCCCCAGCCAGCCCAGGGCAATGCCGTCACCAGACACTGCGGATTGCACCACCATGTCGTAGTTGTTGAAACTGATATAGTTCTTCGACCGCTCGCCCGCGATACCCAAGCGATCGAACCAGCCCTGCCAGGTCTGCCATTCCGCCGAGGCCGGTTTTGACAGGCTGAGCAGCTGAAAATCCAGCAAGCTTGCTGCCGAAGACACCGGGCCATGCCGTTCCAGATAGGCCGGGCTGCACACCGCCCCCACCCGCTCCTGCAGCAGCATCACATCGCCGTCGCCCATACTGCTGCGCGGGCCGACGTGGATCTTGATATCGCAATCCTCGCCATAGTCGTCCGGCGCTACCTGCGAGGCGAGGATCTGGATCTCAATCTCATCGCCCAGTTCGGCGCGCAAATGCGACAGCCGCGGCAGCAGCCAGAAGCTGGCAAAAGCAAAATCCGCCGAAATCCGCACCCTGGGGCGGGACTTGCGCTCCAGCAGCGACGCCACCGAGTTTCCCATCTGCGCCATCGCCGGACGGACCACATTCAACAGCCGCACACCTTCGTTGGTCAGCGACACGCCGCGATGCTCGCGCCGGAACAAAGCAATACCCAATTCCGTCTCAAGCCCCTTGATCTTCTGCGAGACCGCCGATTGTGTCAGCCCCAGCGCCTCGGCTGCGCCGGTGAAATTACCATGCCGGGCCACCAGGTCGAAACTATGCAGCGCGACCAGATTATAGCTCAGCTTCCTATTAATGCTGCTAATGTCATTCATAAATTATTGCCTACTGCAAAAGGCAGAATTTTTGTACCAGAAAATGCCCTGTGTAAGGTCTGCTAAGCCGTAGCCCCGGGCGGCATCAACCGGCAGATCAACAGAAAACAGGGATTTTTCATGTCAATCAAACCTCCTTTAACGGATCTGCCGATCGGCACGTCCGACAGCGGATTTTACCGGGGCTTCAGCCAGATCGTCACCATTTCTTCAAAACTGATGATCGGCGGGCTGGTGGTCTGGGCCATTGCCTTTCCCGAACAATCCGGTGCGGTGCTGAATTCGGTCAACGGCTTCATTCTGGCCTCTTTCGGGGCCTGGTACATCTGGACCGTGGCGCTGTTCGTGCTGTGCTGTATCGCGCTGGCGATCTGGCCCGCCGCCGGACGGCTGAAGCTGGGCCAGAACGGCGACACACCGGAGTTTTCCAACTTTTCGTGGTTTTCAATGATGTTCGGGGCCGGCATCGGGGTCGGCATGCTGACCTGGGCGGTGGCCGAGCCGATCTATCACTGGAACAACAATCCTGAAGTGATCCAGGGCCTGACCAACGGCGGTGCTGCGGACAATATCCGCATGGCTTACAAATGGTCGTTCCTGCATTGGGGGCTGGGTGCCTGGGCCTGCTATGCAATTGCCGGGCTGGCACTGGGGTTCTTCAGCTACCGCCGCGGGCTGCCGCTGACCATGCGTTCGTCGCTGACACCGCTGTTCGGCGCCCGCCTGTCCGGATCCATCGGCCATGTGGTGGATATCGTCGCCGTGGTCGCCACCATCCTCGGCGTGGCGCAGACCCTGGGTTTCGGAGTGGAACAGTTTGTCTCCGGCCTCACCCGGATTGGCATTGATGGGCTGGCCAACGAGGCCGGCACCGCCAATACCGCCGGCGTGATCGTGGCAATCCTGGTGATAATGGCAGCCTCCACCGCCTCGGCCCTGTCGGGTGTCGGCAAGGGGATCAAATGGCTGTCAAATATCAACATGGTGCTGAGCATCGCATTGCTCAGCTTCTTTCTGCTGTTCGGCTCCACCTTCTTTGGCCTGCAGGCGCTGGTAGTTGGCCTGTGGGATTACCTGATCGCATTGCCGGACATGATGTTCCGGGTCTGGACCGGCGACGGCACCCCGGACAGCGTGGCCACAAAGCTGGAAGGCTGGCAGGGCGGCTGGTCGGTGTTTTACTGGGCTTGGTGGATTGCATTCGCCCCGTTTGTCGGCTTGTTCCTGGCGCGGATCTCCAAGGGCCGCACAATCCGCGAATTTGTGCTGGGCGCCATGATCGTGCCGTCGCTGATGTGCTTTGTCTGGTTCACCTGGGCCGGCGGCACCGCAATTGATCTGGAGCTTTACGGCGGCGCCGACGGCCAGATCGCCACGGCACCTGATGGCGACAAGATCTTTGCCATGGTACAATACATGCTGTCGCCCTGGGTCGGCTGGGCGATGTCGGTGATGATCGTGGTTCTGCTGATGACCTATCTGGTGACCACAGCGGACAGCGCGGTGCTGATCGTCAACACCATCAACGCCGCCGGCGACGAAGGCCCCAAGGCCCGCCCGCATATCATTTTCTGGGGTGTGGCGCTTGGCGCGGTGGTGACGGCGCTGCTGCTGGTCGGGGGCCTCAAGGCAATCCAGACCGCTATGGTGATCGGCGCCCTGCCCTTCTCAGTGGTGATGGTGCTGCAATGCGCCGCCCTGATCAAAGCGATCTACAACGACGGCCGCCGCGAGCAGGCTGGAATCGCCACCACCATCACTCAGGAGCCGGCGGAATAAAGCCACCGGCGAATGGCTGCTGGCGGGCGGGGCAGCCAGTCACACCCTTTCCACTGCTGCCCGCATCTTTCCCGCCGCTGAACACAGCAACAAAGGAAGCAAAATGACCAAATACTATAACAGGGAAACCCACCACCCCGCAGTGCGCATGCATGCGGAGGAAACAGCCCAAGGCAAACTGGACCGGCGCGAATTCCTGTCCCGCGCAACCGCGCTGGGTGTGACCGCATCCGCGGCCTATGGCATGATCGGCCTCAGCCAGCCGGTGCAGGCCGCAGCCAATGCCCAAAAGGGCGGCACCATCCGCATCCAGCAGGTCGTGCGCGCCCTCCTTGATCCGCCGCTGTTCAACTGGCCGCAGCTGGGCAATCTGGTGCGCGGCTACCTGGAATACCTGGTGCAATACAATGCCGACGGCACCTTTGAGCCGCGGCTGCTGGAAAGCTGGGAGGTCAACGAGGATGCCACCGAATACTTGCTGCACATCCGCCCCGGCGTGAACTGGAACGACGGCCGCGGCACCCTGACGGCCAAGGACGTCGCCTATAACTTTGCCCGCTGGTGCGATGGCAAATGGGAAGGCAACTCAATGGCGGCCCGCATGGGCTCCTTGCAGAACGAGGCCGGCGACGGCCCCGCCGAGGGCGCGCTGGAGGTGGTCGACGATCTGACGCTGAAGGTAAAGCTCACCCGCCCGGACATCACCATCATCCCGGCAGTGACCGAATACCCCGCGGCCATTGTGCCGGACGGCTGGTCGGGCGATCCGGGCGCCGACCCGGTCGGCACCGGGCCTTACAAATTGGTGGAATACGAGGTCGGTGTCAAAGTGGCCCTGGAAAAGAACACCGATCACGAATGGTGGGGCGAAGGTGCCCATCTGGACCGGATCGAGTTTATTGACTTCGGCACCGACGGCTCCACCCATCTGTCAGCTGCCGAGGCCGAAGAAATCGACATGGTCTATGAAACCGTGGGGGAATACGTCGATATCTTCACCTCCATCGGCTGGAAGTTGAGTGAATCCGTCTCGGCCAACACTCTGGTGCTGCGCACCAACCGCGATGCCGAAGTGGACGGGGCGCAGCCCTATGCCGATGCCCGTGTCCGCCGCGCCCTGGCGCTGGCCTGCGACAACGCGGTGCTGCTGGAACTCGGCTATGACGGGCGCGGCACCCTGGCGGAGAACCACCACGTCTGCCCGATCCACCCGGAATACGCCGATATCGGCGCCCCGGTGCGCGACCCGGAAGCCGCCCGCCAATTGATGGAGGAGGCCGGGATGCTCGATTTCGAGCATGAGCTGTTCTCAATCGACGACGACTGGCGCCGCAATACTACCGATGCGCTGGCAGCGCAGATGCGCGATGCCGGCCTCAAGGTCAAACGCACGGTTCTGCCCGGCAACACCTTTTGGAACGACTGGGACAAATATCCGTTCAGCTCCACCGACTGGGGCCACCGCCCGCTGGGGGTGCAGGTGCTGACACTGGCCTATAAAACCGGGGTGGCCTGGAATGAAACCGGTCTCGCCAGCACCGAGTTCGACAGCATGCTGGAGGCCGCCTCAGCCATTGCCGATGCCGATACCCGCCGGGGGCATATGGAGAAGATTGAGCAGTTCATGCGTGACGACGGCACCGTGATCCAGCCTTACTGGCGCTCGCTTTACCGTCACGCCCGCCCTGGTATCATCGGCGCCGAGAGCCACCCGATCAACGAAATCCACGTGCACAAACTGGCGCTGGAAGCCTGATCAGGCCTTAAAAAAAAGGACGCGCGCCAGATCCGGCGCGCGCCCGTTTTCATCAGATATCGACCTCAACCCGGCCAATCGGGTTGGAGCAGCAGGCCAGGATGTAACCGGCCTCCACGTCTTCCTCCGAAATGCCGCCGTTGTGGACCATATGCACCTCGCCTGCGGTTTTCCTGACCTTGCAGGTGCCGCAGATGCCAAAGGTGCAGCCCGACGGGATGTTCAGCCCCGAAGCCTTGGCCACCGCCAGCACCGTATCTGTTTCGGTGCAGGTTGCCATAACACCGGACGCCGCAAAGCTGATCTCGGCGGCAGCAGTTTCCTCCGGCACCACATCGTCGATCTCGGGCACATCAGCGGCTGTTTCAACCGGCGCGCCAAAGCTCTCCTGGTTGTAGTTCTCCATGTCAAAGCCCAGGCCGTTGAGCATGTCGCGCACCGCCTGCATGAAGGGTTCCGGTCCGCAGCAGTAGACCTCGCGCTCCAGGTAATCCTGCGCGATCAGGCCCAGCATGATCTGGTTCAGCTGGCCGCGGTAGCCGGTCCAGACCTGATAGGGATCGTCCTCTTCCACCACCAGGTTCAGCTTCAACCCCGGCAGCCGCGACGCCATGCTTTCCAGCTGCTGGCGGGCGATGATCTCGCTGGGGCGTTTGGCGCAGTTGATAAAGCAGATGTCGGGCGACTGGCCGCGGTCGAACAGATACTGTGTCATCGACAGGCTGGGCGTGATGCCCGAGCCTGCGGAGATGAACAGAAACTTGCCATTCGGGCGTTTTGGCAGGGTGAACACCCCTGCCGGGCCGGAGGCGCGCAGGATCCTGCCGGGGCGCAGATGGTCCAGCATCCAGCGGGTGCCGATGCTGTCGCCCTGGGCCTTGACCGTTACCGAGATCGACAATGGCCGCGAGGGCGACGAGCTGATGGTGTAGGTGCGCCAGACGGTCCCTTCCGGCACCGGCAATTCCAGTGTCAGGAACTGGCCCGGCTGGTATTTGAACCACGCGCCGGACGGCGCGCGGAAGCTGAAGGTGGCGGTGTTCGGCGCTTCCGGAACAACCGAGACGCATTCCAGCATCTCGTCGTCCTTCCACGCCAGGGTTTCGTCCAATGTCTCAAAATTGGCCTGCAATCCCATGACCTTACTCCGCCGCAATCAGATGGCGGCCGGTCAGCGCGCGGGTCAGATGCTCGGCATACCAGTTGGAGAACTGAATGACGCCGCTTTCCTGCACCTCGGAATAGGGACCGGGTTCATAGGCGGGGGAGTTGATGCCTTTCTGGTTGTCCTCGACCACGATGCGATCCTCGTCATTGGTCGCCATCCAGACCTCGGTCAGGCGCTTGATGTCGTAATCCTGGCCCTCAACCGCATCCTTGTGCACCAGCCATTTGGTGGTGACTTCGGTTTCGGTCGGGCTGATCGGAGTGACACGGAACACGAGGGAATGATCCGGCAGGAAGTGGTTCCAGGTGGTCGGATAATGGAACTTCAGCAGCGTGCCGGCATCCGCAAAGGGCACCCGGCCCAGCGGCTTGGCCACTGCCGCCTTGCCGTCCATGGTGTAGCTTTCCGCGCCTTCGTTCAGCGGCATCCGTGCCAGCCGGTGCTGGCCGCGCGCATCCATGCGGAACTGCGCCGGGCAGCCTGCCGCTTCGATCCGGTCAAAGTGCTTTTGCAGATGCGGCGGGGTCTCGCCGCCCTCAACGCCTGTCACCGACGGATCCTCGGGGAAGGTCCGGCACAGCGACGGGTGGTTGCCGCCGCAGTGGTAGCACTCGCGGTTGTTTTCCCAGACCAGCTTCCAGTTGCCGTTCTCAATGATCGAGCTTTCAAAGGCCACCTTGGCATTGCCCAGATCATGCGGCTCCAGATAGGGGCGGGCCACCTCGGCAAAACCGTTAAAATCCGGCGCTTCATCCGCCAGGCAGATGTAGATCAGCCCGGCCAGGTCGCGGCAATGCACCGGCTTCAGCCCGTGTTTGGAGGCATCGAAATCCGGCCCCATGTCCCGCGCCCACAGCAGTTTGCCGTCCAGCTCGTAGGTCCACTGGTGGTAGGGGCAGACCAGCTTGGGCGAATTGCCTTTCTTCGCCTTGCACACAACCGAACCGCGGTGGCGGCAGGCGTTGTGGAAAGCACGCACTTCGCCATCAGTGCCACGCACGATGATGACGTTATACGACCCCACCTGATGGGTCACATAGTTGCCCGGTTTCGGCACTTCGCAGGCGGGAATGGCAAACAGCCACTCGCGGTAGAAGATCTGCCGCAGGTCCAGGTCCAGAACACCCGGATCGGTATAGAACGCCTGTTCCAGAGAATAGTTTTTCTGCCGCGCCATCAGCTTGGCCAGAATTTCGCTGTCGTGAAGCATCTGCTTCTCTCCTCTGCCGCATCCCCGCGGCGTGTTGGCTTGGTCGCAGGCATAGGCAAAGGGATTGCGGACACGCGCCGCAACCGCCCCGCCGCCGTCCGCGGTTGACGTTTTCATGGCAAGGCTGGTTTCCGGACTGTCCCGGGGCCATTCGGCGGCGGGGCCTGGCACCTTCCCGAAGCCATTGGCTTCAGTGGTCATTGCCATGCCTTGCCCGGGGTCACCGTTGCGGGGGCAGTGCCGGAGTTTCACCAGCTTCCCAATTCTCCGCCCCGAAGGACGGCACCTTGCTATCTGCGGTATTGCCTGAAAAATTTCCCGCCATCGGAAACAAAACCGACCCGCAAAAACCGGAAAAAGACATGCATGTTTGCCGAGCCGGGCGGGACAGGGATGTCCAGAAACTCAAACCGGCATCCGCCAGCCCGTTTGCGGCAAGCGCTTATCTTTCATGCGGTTACCCGCTGCTGATCCACCGAATCGATTCGCACGCAGTGAATCTTGCGCCGGCCCCTTGGAACGCGGCATGCGCTTAATTATATTCCGTATAATTAAACGCATGCACAGGAGAAACCGATGACCACCGGCCACGTCTTCATCGCCACCAGCCTCGACGGCTTTGTGGCCCGCCAGGACCATTCGCTGGATTGGCTGCACAAACAGCCTGTTGCCGAAGATGACGATGGCGGCTTTGCCGCCTTCATGGACAGTGTCGACGGGCTGGTCATGGGAACCGGATCGTTCCGCACCCTGCTCGGGTTCGGCCAATGGCCCTACAGCAAACCCGTTGTGGTCCTCAGCAGCAGCCTGACCAAACAGGACATTCCCGATGAGCTGAAGGACAAGGTGCGCCTCAGCACCGCCGCACCCGCAGACCTTATGCAGGAGCTGCAAGAAGAGGGCTGGACCCGCGCCTATATCGACGGCGGACGGATGGTGCAGTCCTTCCTGCGCCAGGGGCTGATCGCCGATCTGACCATCACAACGGTCCCGATTCTGATCGGCAGCGGCATTCCGCTGTTCGGCAGCCTGGACCGGGACATCGACCTCCAGGTGGCAAGCTCCCGCATCCTGCCCACCGGCATGGTCCAGGCCACGTTCCGGGTAGCCTGACCGATGCCCCCGCGCATGGGCCGCCCGCCCAGGGGCAGCCGGACCCTCAGCAAGGATGATGTGCTGAAAACGGCCCTGCAGCTGCTCGATGAGGGCGGCAGCAAGGCCCTCACCTTCAAAGCACTGGCAGAGGCGCTTGGCGTCACCCCGATGGCCGTTGCCCATCACGCCGGAACCAAGGACGAGATGATTGCATCCCTCGTCGCCATTGCATTTGCAGGTTCAGACACCCCGTCTGAAGCGGCAACGCCCAAACTGCGGCTGCGCGATCTGATGTCCCGCTATTGCGCCCAGGTGACCAAGCATCCGGAGCTTGCAAAGTGTATCCTGGAAAACCCGGCCCTGATCGGCTCCTCCCTGACCGGGCTGACCCGGCTGATCGAGACGGAAATCACCGCCGCAGACGTATCTGGCGCAGAGGCCCGCACCATTCTCTGCCTGCTGGTGGATTACACACACGGCTTCGCCTTTGCTGCCGCCGCGGCACCACGCGGGGCGCTTTCGGCTGGCGATTTCACCCCGGCGCTGGACTGGGTGCTCGACCGTATCGAATAAAAAAATGCGGGCCCGTTCGGGCCCGCGCATCCGTTTGCATATTTCAGAGCCGCCCCGCCCGCGGCCCCTCTCGTCACTTCGACTTCCAGCTGTCCAGCCAGCGCCGGAACCGCCCCCTGCGCTCGGCAAGCGCATCGCCCGCGGCATACAGGCTGTCTTCGACATTCTCGACCATCGGGTCGATCCGCGCCCGGCGGAAGCGGCGCCAGCGCACATAGACGGCCCAGAACACCGCCGCCAGAAGCACCAGAACAATGATCGTGAACCAGTTGGTTGGCTTGTCCTCCGGTCCCGCAACCGGGTTGATCGTCACCGCGTTGGGGAAGACCGACAGGAATTCATTGCGCCAGCCGTAGTGCATCACCGCTACCCACTCCGGGTTCGCCTTGGTTGAGATGCTGTCATTGGCATCAGTATACAGATTGGCGGTATCGAACTTGAAATAAGGCGGCCAATTCCAACCGGTATCCTCATTCCGGTACACGATATTGCGGCCATTGGGGCGCACCGCCTGGATGAACTGCACATCGCGGTTGATCAGCTCCGCCGACTGATCATCCGGCTGCGACCAGAAAACCCTCGTCCAGTCGTTCAGCTCCTGCCGCTCCTCATAGGTATTGACGATCCGCACCACATCGTACTGCGGCAGCGTATAATGCAGGAAGGCGCCGAACAGCACCCAGATGGTAATCAGGAAAGCCCATTTGATGAAACGCATCTGCTGCACCTCACATGAAGTTAATGACATAGACCAGAAACGCCAGCGCCCCTAGCGGAATGATATAGACCAGCAGGATCAGCTTGCGCCGGAACGAGCGGTCGTATTGTTTCAGCCCCCGCTGGATGAAGGCGGAGCGGTCGCCGGTCAACCCCTTCTCTTGCCAGCGGCGTTTCAGTTTCGCCCGCCGCATCTCACGCGAATAAAGCGACACCGTGCCATAGGCCACGGTCAGCACCACCAGCAGGATCAGGATCAGGCGAAAAAACCCGAACATTCAGCGGTCCCTCACCCGGCTGACCGCGCCCCAGGGGCCGACCCGGTCAACCATCCCCTTGCGCCGCACTCGCGGCAGGCTGGGCGTGCGTCCTTCCATATCCGGCTCATGCCCGAACAGCGCGGCGCGCGCGCCGGCTTTGTCCACCGCATACTCCCGCGCCAGGAACTCTGCCGCATAGGCCTTTTTCGTCTCCGGCCAGCCCCGGTACTGGCGGTAGAATTCTTCTTTGTGGCAGATGAACATCTGGCGGAAGTCATGCGGGCACAGCTCCGCCAGCAGCATATTCACCAAGTCCCGCTGGGCAGTGTCCGACGCCCGCAAGGAATAGAAATAGGCCGGATGGTCCGAGCGGATCTTCGGCCATTTGCCGCCCCCCTCGGCCCAGCGCACCAGCGCCGCCAGCCCCTCGAACTCCTCCGGCAGCTCATCCGCATGCCGCGCCGCCATCCGCCGCAGGTCACCGCGCGACAGGCCAGTGAGGTCCCGGCCCTTCCCGGTCAGCACGCTGACGGCCAGGAACCCCATCTTCTGCCGCAGGATCGCCGCGCCATCGACGCCGCGCGACCGGATCACCGGTTCCGCCAGCCCGTTCAGTTCCAGAAACTTGGCAATCGCATTGCGCTCGCTCAGATCAAACACATGTTTCAGCGGCACGCCCTCGGGCTTTGCCCCGCTGGCAATCACCGCCGGATGCGCGACGCCCTGAAACACATACAACCCGCCGAAATGCGCGGTCCAGAAGTTCGACTGCTCAAACACCTCATGCTCCAGATGCACCGGATTGCGGGTGACATCGCCGGTCTTTTCCGCTGTCGCAATCATCTCCCCGATCAGCGTATCGTCAAACCAGGCATCCTCATGCGTCTTGAACCGTTCCACCAGCTGCGCCAGGTGGTCCGCATGGCGCAAGGTGCCCTTGGTGGTATCCGCATCGATCCGCACCTGCTGGATGTCGAACAGCCTGGCGGGGGTCGAGACCTCAAACACCGAATTCACCAGCTCGCCGGCAACGGCATCGGTCGCCGTCAGCGCAAACAGCTGGCGTTCGTTGACCTCAATAAACCGGCGCAGAATGTCCCGGCTGGTGGAGAATTTCACATGCAAGAGCGGGCAGCGTTTCTGCTCGGTCGACAGCAGGATGAACTGCCGGTTCACGCCCGCATGGTTCAGATAGTGATCATCCCCCAGCTCATCGCCGATCTCGGGCGAGAACCCCGAGATATCGACATGGAAATCTGTAAGGGCCGTGGTCTTGCCGGTCAGATGCTTCAGCGCGCGGTTATACCGCTCCACCAGCGCAGGCGAGGCCACATGGAAGAGGTTGCCGAACATCAGGCCATGCTGGATGAGGCGTTTCATATGTTCCTCCTGTCCGCATCACGTAAGCGATGCACTCCCTTCCAGAGCAGTTGCGAATACCCCCCGCCCGAGGCGTTTGCGGCTCGGGCAGCGCCTGTCCGCCCCGTCAAACCGAAGGTTTGCCTCCGGCAAAACGGGCGGGCGCTCCGCTTCCGCCCGCGGACAGGCTCTGCTCTCATGTTGCGCGAAACATTCATCGTAGCCCCCTTTGCGAATTTTGCGGGCGTAGCCTTGCGATGGTCATGGCAATCGCAAAAACAGCGGCAGTAAACGGCATCAGAAAGGACATTGAGATCCGTTCCATAAAGATGGCAGCGCTAAGAATGCCTGAAAGGGTAAGTACTCCCTGCCCCATTTCACCAACCTGAAAAGCTGCCACGATTAGAAAAATCACCATTGGAACAAGGAGAACAGGAAGGAATGTCACGGAAAGGGCCTGCTTCACCGGAACTTCTTTCCTTCCAAGCCGACCTCCCATCGCGATCCCGGCAACCACTGAGTAAACCGCAGTGAGGACCGAAACCACAAGGGCAACATATCCGAAAACAATCCCCACAGATCACTTCCCCTCCAGATACCGCCGCTTGGCCTCTTCCTGCCGTCCGAAATCGCGCACCATGTTTTCAATCGCCACCTCATCCGACTTGTCGGCATAGCGGAACTCGCTATCGGCGTAGCGGTTGATCTCCTGCACCACCATATCGACCGTGATCGGCACCCGCAGTTCGGCAATCATTGCGGATTTGGTGTCGTAATCCTTGAACAGGAACAGCTCCGGGTTCTCCATCCACTCATCCGGCAGCTCAAAATCCATCGCCCGCACCTTGACCGCATCGGTGATGTTCTTGATCGCGCGGCCGGTGAACCGTTCATCCGCCGCTTGGATCGCCTTCAGATAGGTGCCGAGCTTGGCCAGATCATCCAGCTCTCCAAGCTGATCCTGCACCCGGCCGAATACCTCCGCCAGCCCCGGTTCCTGCGGGCGGTTGTAGGCCTCGAAGGACCGCGCGACGGCCTTCCTGATTTCCTGCGCACCGTACAGATCATGCTCCCCCAGCGGGATCGCATGGTTCTTGCCCATCAGCAGCGTCAGGATGTCGATGTAATCCTCCCGCGTCTGCGGCCCGTCCACCAGGAACCGCGCACCCGCCCGCTGGCGCAGCGCGTCGTCCACATTCTCCGGGTAGTTGGAGAACATGCCAAAGGTGCAATTGCCGCGCACCACGGTATTGGCGCCGGCAAAGGCCTCCATGAACACCGCCGTCACCTCCTGCTGGCCGGCGCTGGACTGCCGGTCGCCGCGCTTGCCCGCAATCTGGTCGATATCGTCGATGGTGCCAAAGCCGATGACGCCGGGGTCGATCACGTTCTGAATGAACGATTTGGCGTTCTGGCCTGATTTGCCCTGATAGCTGTCGATATTGTCGATGCCAAAGTTTTGGTAACGAAAGGCATAGCCCGCATTCTGGCAATAATCATGCATCAGCCCCGCCATCATCTGGATCAGCGTCGTCTTGCCCGTCCCCGGCTTCCCGTCCCCCATGAAGGTAAAGATGAACCCGCCCATCTCGGCAAAGGGGTTCAGGCGGCGGTCGAAATCATAGGCCATCAGCATTTTAGCCAGCCGCAGGGCCTGATATTTGGCGATATGGTTGCCGACCACCTCATGCGGCTTCTTGAACGCCATGGTGAGGGTGGTGGATTTCGCCTTGGCCGCGGCGTCAAAGCCGCTGATGGTCAGATCATCCGCCTCCACCCGCCAGGCAGCGGACGTGAAGGCTTCCAGCCGGCCTGCATTCTGCGCCCTGAGCGCCGCCTTCTCCAGCAGCTGCTCGGCATAAGCTGCGGTGGCAGCGATCAGATGCGCATCGTCGGGGGCATACAGCGCCAGCTTCTGATCCAGCTCCCACAGCACCCCATGCAAGGCAAGCGGCGCATTATCCGTTAGCAGCTCCTCCGCCTCGCCCACCTCAGCCTGCGCTTCGGACCCGTGCGGCGCCAGCAAAAACGCCGCGGCATTGGCAAAGACATGCGCCGACACCAGCGCCTCCGCCGCCAGCAAATCGGTAAACTCACCTTTGCGGGCCGCATCCAAAGACCCGGCCAGATTGGCCCGCTTCAATTCACCCAGACCGGACACATCCGCATAAGCCTCCCCCATCGCCAATGAGATCGCCAGGGCCCGCCGCAGGGCGTGCTGCAAGGTCGCCTGCAGCGGCGAGGTCAGCGGATCATCCTCATCCGCCGCCTCGATACGGGCGATCAGATGCACGCCTTCGGGCCGCGCGGTGGAGCGCGTCACCAGCCCCGGCGTGGTCGAGCGGAACCGCCGCCGCGTGCCAATCCCCGCCGAGCGCTCCGGCGCCTTTCTCTCCACGGCCGGCCTGGCAATCCGCGGGGTGTGATCAAACCCCTCCAGCAGCGCCGCCGCAGCGGCGTAATGCTTGCGGATATCCTCTTCCCGCAACTCCATCTGATTGCCTGAAATGCTCATCTCACCCTCTCAATCCGACTCCTGCGGGCATAATTCACCCCGCTTTTCCTCTTGCCAAAAATATCCCCGCCGGAGGCTCCCGCGCTCTCGGCAGGCACGCAGCTCAATACCGCAGCACCTGCCCTGCCTCGCTCACCACGAACTTCTGCACATCGCCAAACCCCGGCGGGTCCAGCTCTGCCAGCACCTGAAACGGGCGCTGCGGCAGGATAATGGCGCGCTGGGTGCGGGTCGCCCCGGTATCCGCACCACGCCCGCCAAAGGGATCAAGCGCGAATATCTCCCGCTCCACGGTGCCGAACCAGCCAGCGCGATCTTCACGCACCTCTTCGCTTTCCAGCTCTTCCAGCGTCCAGGCCAGCGCCCAGTCCTGGCCCGCCGGCGCCTCCGCTTCCTCCAGCACTTGGTGCAACGGGCCGGACTGCTCGGTATAGGCCGAGGAATACATCGGCCCCACGTGATAGCGACGCAGTTGCTTGGGATGCAGATCGTCGAAATCCTCGTCAAACCCCTTGGCAATGGTCACCAGCTTCAGGCCCGCCAGCGCCTGCGCCATCAGATGCGCCTGCACCTCGGGCCAGCGGCGCTCGTCCTTGGGCAAGGACACTTTGCCGCTGTCTTCCAGCTCCATCAGGTAGATCACGGGCAGGTTCACCTGGCTGTCATAGGCGGCCCAATGCAGCAGGAAGCGCCGGCGGCGCGGGCCAAGGTTTTCCAGCCATTCGCATTCCGGATCATTCTGGGTCCAGAACAGCTGCCCTTTCAAAAGCTCCTGATAATAAAGCCGTTGCGACAGGGCGAATTGCAGCTTTGACGGCACCGTGCGGTCAGCGATGATGGTGCGGACCATGTCGTCCTTCAGTTGCTCTTCGCTGGCCATATTGCCCAGATGCCGCTCTGCCTGCTGGGCATCGTTGGCCATGGTCATCAGCTCCGCCGCGACCGGAAAGCCGCTGTCGCGCTTGTCCATCGCCAGGCTGCCAAAGAACCGCCCGGTGTCCCGCCCCGCCATCAGGTATTTCATGGAAAGCGCGCGGAAGGTGAAATTGAGCCGCATGAGGTAAGCAGTCAGCACCTTCACATCTGATTTCGACAGCCGCCCCTCCGCCTGCATCGCTGCCGACACCCGGGTTAGGTGCCGGATGATGGTCTCGAACTTCTTGAAATACCGGCGTGAGGCGAAGGTATCGCTGAGGCCGGCGTGATCATGCGAGGGATCGGTCATTTAGTTGCCCCAGTCCAAGTCGCGCTCAAGCCAACTATCCAATTGCGCCGCTTTCAGACCCACCCAGGGCCACCAGAACCCGACAAACCTCATGCCCCTCGGAACCACTGACAAGGCGATCAACGCAAACATCACAAAGTGAAAAATCGCAACTCCCAGCCAGATTAGTAGTGAAACCTTCAACACGCTGCCAGCCACTATCACTGGCATTGACAAAAAGCCCACCAGGATCAAGCGAAACGAAATTCGGAACCACCGGGGCTTAAAACCAGGCTCAAGCTCCTTCAGGCTTTTGATCTTAATAGGCCGGTGTTGTTGCTCGAATAAGCGAAACATCACCCACCATACAGGTTCTTGTCGTGCTTCTCGACAATCGCCGCAAACCGGCGGGCAAAGCGTTCATCCGCCTTGGCCTTCTTCTCCAGCACGTCGCGGGCGAACACCATGTTGTCCTCATGGCTTTCCAGCATGTCGGCCATCTTCTGATTGGTGGCGGTGCCGATTGCGGCCATCGCGGTCTGGGCTTCCTTGTCGGTCTGCACGCCGATCTCGTTGATCCGGTGCGCCACATCCTGCTGCTGTGCGGTCTTCAGCGATTTGGTCAGCGCGTCATACAGCACAACCCGCTGCGCCGTGTCCGTCTGCAGCTTGTTGATCAGCACCATCTGCGTCGCCGCCTGGTTCTGCAACGAGTCGACCCAGGTCTTGCCCTTCTCGATATAGCGCTCCAGCGTCTGGGACTTGGCAAGCTTGACCTGCTCGTCCTGCACCATCGCATTGTACTTGGCATTCAGATCCGCCAGCTCGGTCTCCAGCTTGGTACGCGCGGCGGCGTCCTGCTCAACCGCGATCTTGTTCTCCAGCGCAATGATCTCCGGGTCCAGCGCCACAATTCCAGCGCGCACCGTTTCCAGCTCCTGCACGGTGAATTCGCGGTCGTCCAGCGTCGCCGTCAGGTTCGCCTGCACCTTCTCACGCTGCTCTTCCAGGGTGGCCAGCTGGCCCTCCAGCAGCTTCACGATCACGTCGGATTTGGCAATCAGGTCCTGCAGCTTGTCGTCGATACTGGCGGTGCGCATACGTTCCTGCCGCATCGAGTCCGACTTGCCGCGGCTGAAAAAACCAACAAAGCTCTCCCAGCCGGTCTTGCCCCGCATCTCGTCAAAATCTTTCGAGAACGCCGCCGTCACATCATCCAGCCCCATGATCAACTCGGCGATGTTGGCGTTCATCACGTCGGTGTGGGCGTGCACATCCTCCAGCGTCGCGTTCTCGATGTCGATGCTGGCATCCTCGCCCGCCTCGATCTTGTTGCGCGCGGTCTCAATGCGTGACGTCAGCGCCCCGATCTTGGCCTGGGACTCCCGGACTTTCTCCTGGCTCTCCGCCACCATCTTCTCAAATTGGGAAACACTCATAGTATCCGTTCCTTCCCCTGAAATACTTGATCTGGATATAGGGATGTAAAGACGATTTACATCCCCTGGGGTGGTGCAATTCCACCCGGTTCAGACGCACTGTTGCAGAGAGGCCGCACAAAGAAAAGCCCCGGAGAACACTCCGGGGCCGCTTCGCTGAATTGTGCCGTTTCACATGGTTTGCTGCTTGCCCAAAACCAGAAAAGTCATCATCCCGAAGGGCGGAATGCTTTCTTGCTGCTTGATGCTCAGCCGGTCCTCCTGCAGCACCGTCTCCAGCGCAAAATCCGAATGCCAGCCGATCACATTGGCCAGCGGCGCCGAGAGTTTCTCCAGCGACGCCCGCACCCCTTTGCCGCTTTTGAAGTGGTTCGTGATCACCACCTCGCCGCCGGGTTTCAGAATGCGCGTTATCTCGCGCATCACCTGGTCCGGATCCGGCACCACCGAAAGCACATGCATCGCAGCCACGGTGTCAAAGGAATTGTCCGGAAAATCCAAGCTGCGCGCATCCATCTGGCGCAGCTCCTTGACCTGGTTCAGGCCCAGTTCCTGCACCTTTCTTTGCGCCTTCTTCAGCATATCATGGCTGAAATCGATGCCAGTCACCTGCAGATGCGGTGCGTAATGCTTCAGCGACAGCCCGGTGCCGACGCCAACCTCCAGCACGCTGCCCTGACGGGTGTTGATGTAGCGGGCCGCGCGGCGGCGGCCCGAGCGCGTCACCGCGCCAAAAGTCTTGTCATAGACCGGCGCCCAGCGCGCGTAAGATTCTTCAACTGCCTTGATATCCAATTCGTCCCTCCCCGGACGTCATGGGCTAGTCCTTTGGCTTTGAAACCAGCCCCCAAATCACCATCACTACGTAGCCAAGGCATAGCACAACCAGCACGGTCCATGCATAGGTCAGTAATGCCGCAGCCATGAAGGCAAAGCCGACAAGCAGATACTTAACATTCTCGCGGGAGATTTTAACCGCCTTTGGCGACCAGGTCTGAATGTGGCTGATCATTGCCAATCCGATCACCACCATATGCAGGCAGATCAGCAGCTCCGGCAGCACGACCTTGCCGTCAAAGGCAAAGGCGACAAACATCGGCAGCAATGCCAGCAACGCGCCGGCAGGCGACGGGATGCCGTCGAAATAGCCGCTGCGCCCCTTTGGCGCCTCCTCGGACTTGGTGCTGACATTGAACCGCGCCAGCCGCACCACGCAGCAGACCGAAAACACCAGCACCGAAATCCACCCGGCGCCGCGCACGTCCTGCAAGGCCCAGAAATAGATCACCAGCGGTGTCGCCACGCCGAAGTTCAGAAAATCCGCCAGCGAATCCAGCTCGGCGCCCATCTTGCTTTCGCTGTGCAAGGCGCGGGCAAGCCGCCCGTCCAGCCCGTCCAGAATCGCAGCGAGGATGATCATCATCACCGCCAGGGTGTAGTTCCCGAACACCGCAAAGCGAATCGCCGTCAGGCCGGCACAGATGGCGCCAATGGTCATCATGTTCGGCATCAGCTGGATCAGCGCAAATTCGGATTTCTTTTTTTCCGGGGCGTCATACATGGCGGTGGCTCTTTCTTCCTCGCGGGGCGCACGAGCGTGCGCCGTCTGCAAGAGGGTAACATACAGGCTGGCGATGCCGTGGCGGAACATATGCCCCAAGACCCGCCCCGGCGCAACGTCCGTGCCAGAAGGCCACTTGCCGGAAAACCAAGCCAACACTTTTTTCATTCAGGCGCCCGGCGTCTGCCGGTCTTACTATATGCCGGCGTTAGCCTGACGCGCCGCCATCCGGCTAAGGTCCAGTCTTCTCCAGCAAGTGAATGCTCCTGTATCCCAGCTGCACTTGGCCTTTGGCCTTCAAGCCGTTCAGATGAAGGCCCACAGCTTCTTTGGTCACGCCCAAGATGGCAGCCAGTTCTTCCTGGCTGATTTGCAGCTTTCGCGAGTTCTGCCAAATGGAAATCTGTTGCAGCGTGGTTTTCAGTCTTTGTTCCAGCGAGAGAAAAACCGTATTCTCGTAATTCTTATAAAAATGACCAGCAAGCCCAGCCAGGACAGCTGCAATCGCCTGCCATAGACTTGGATCTGCCTGACCTATTTCCTCGATGTCTTTCCAGTCGACTACCTGCAACCGGGTCTCCGTTACCGTATAGGCCGCATTCGGCCTCTGACCGGACCCAAGGCACCCGATGAAACCAAACCAGTCCCCCGCATCAAGATCGCGGACGATCAGCTCTTTGCCGCCCTCATGTGTCGCCCCGAACCGTACCGCGCCAGTTTCAATAAAGTACAATTCCTGCGCCGAATCTGCGATTTCGTGAACCAAGCCTCCTTTGGAGATGCACCTCCCCCGTGCCTTGCCATGCACCGCTTGCCTGGTTTCGTCAGAGCAATGGTCAAGCCAATTCCGAAAGTTCACATTTTTCATCGGGAAAACAATCCAGATTGTCTTTTCATTCCGGCCCTACACGTAGTCTCCGCAGCATTTGCTACAAGGGAGTCCAAAAGATGAAAATGGTAATCTTCGGCGCGGCTGCGACCGGATTGCTCGCGGCCGCTACTGCCTCAGCGGTCGAAATTCCGAGCCGCCCGGCTCTGACAACCGAAATTGCCGAAGCGGTCGCCAAAGAGGCGCTTGCAGATTGCCGTGCACAAGAGACGGCAGTATCGGTCTCTGTCGTGAATGACCAAGGCCGGCTGCTCTATTTCTTCCGGGGAGAAGGCACTGGTGCAAACACCATTCATACCAGCTTCCGGAAGGCCTATACGGCCGCGTCCCTGAAGGTATCAACATCTGTTCTCAATATGGCACCCCAGGCGGACGGATACAGCCAGCTGGGAAAAATGGAAGACGACATCCTGCTGCTAACCGGAGGTCTGCCGCTGTTCCACGAGGGCACGTTGATCGGCGCAATCGGTCTTTCGGGTGCGCCAGACCCGAACATTGAAGAGGCCTGCGGTGAATCCGCAATCGCAAAGGTTCTGAACAGCAAGAACGGCTGACGGCCCGCTTCCAGACCTGCAACCAGTCTGGCTCAACCCCGCAGGTGCCTGACCGGTACACAGGGGGTGCACGCATGGCACCCCCTGCTTTTTCTCTATCAGCCTGCCTCAGCCGACGACGTTGAACTCCGGCCCATAGGGGTATTTGGTGATATTCTCGTTGCCATCCTCGTGAATGATCAGGATGTCGTGCTCACGGTAGCCGCCGGCACCGGGTTGGCCGTCAGCGATGGTCAGCATCGGCTCCATCGAGATCACCATGCCCGGCTCCAGCACCGTATCGATATCCTCGCGCAGCTCCAGCCCGGCCTCGCGGCCATAGTAGTGGGACAGCACACCAAAGGAGTGGCCATAGCCGAAGGTGCGGTATTGCAGCAGATCCTGCTCTTCAAAGAAGGCGTTGATCTGATGGGTAATTTCTGCACAGCTTGCGCCCGGCTTCAGCAGCGAGATGCCCAGCTCATGCGCCGCCACATTGGCCTCCCAGATCCGCAGCGACTCGGCATCCACTTCTTTCACGAACATGGTCCGTTCCAGCGCGGTGTAATAGCCCGAGATCATCGGGAAGGTGTTCAGCGACAGGATATCGCCACGCTGCAGGGTGCGGCCCGTCACCGGGTTATGGGCGCCATCGGTGTTGATGCCGGACTGGAACCAGACCCAGCTGTCACGGTATTCGGCATCCGGAAATCGCTTGGCAATCTCCAGTTCCATCGCATCCCGGCCGGCCATCGCCACATCAATCTCGCGCGCGCCTTCCTTGACTGCGTCACGGATTGCAAAGCCGCCGACGTCTGCCACCGCGGCACCTGCGCGGATCATGTCCAGCTCCGCAGCCGACTTGCCCATCCGCTGAACCATGGTGGGGTGGTACAGATCAACCAGGCTGGACGGCTCCAGGAAGCTCTCCAGTTTGGCCTTCTGCATCAGGGTCAGGTGATCGCTTTCAAAACCGACAACCGCGCCCGCACCGCTGACCGACTTGATTGCACGCCAGAAGTTGTCGCGCTGCCAATCGGTATAGGTGATGTTGTCGCAGAACGACCGGCGCCAGGGCTGGCCCGCGTCGATGCCGGCCGAGATGGTCACCGCCTCGGATGCGGTCACCACCATGCCATAAGGGCGGCCAAAGGCGCAGTAGGTGAAGCCCGAATAATACGAGATGTTGTGCATCGAGGTGAAGACAGCGGCAGTTACGCCAGTCTCAGCCATGATCTTGCGCAGGCCGGCAATGCGCGCCTCGTATTCGGAGACGGCAAATTGCAGCGGTGCTTTTTCACCATTGTGAAAACGGTACATTTCAGGACGTGAAGTCATATCAGACCCTTCCTTCTTACAAGAAAGGTCCCGGCGTTCAGGACGGTTTTTGAATGCTGGGGGCGGCATGTATTCCATGCGGCGACGCCATCGCCTGGCCCTTGCGCAGAAGATGCGGCGGAAACGGGATTCTGGCAAGAGGTTTTTTTGGAGGGGGGCGCCCGTTGGGTGGACGAATTCGCCCACCGAGCTGCGGTCAATTCACGATCTGCATCACCAGATCGCTTTCCGGGTCCGCCAGCGGCTCGATCACATTGAAATGATGCTTGCCAAAGGCGATCACGTGATCGGCCTCCCAGGCCTCCACCAGCCAGATCGCCTGGTCCAAAAACGCCGGGCGTTCCTCGCCGCCAACCCAGACCGTCACGTCTGCGGGGTAGCGGTCTTGCATGTCCACCGGGCTTTCGGCAATTGCAGCCGCGGAATCCATCTGGAATTTCTGGTTCATCGTGGTGCGCAGCAAGGGGCGCAAATCCGACAACGGCGAAATCGGGATCACCGTCTTGATCCGAGCACCCACATCTGCCGGCAGCAGCGCGCGGTCCAGCATCCGCGCCACCAGATGGCCGCCCGCCGAATGGCCGGCCAGCGCAATCGGCCCCGCAACCTCAGCAGCAATCCGGGTCACCGCCGCCGCAACCTGCCGGGTAATATCAGAAATCCGCACCTCGGGGCACAGATCATACGACGGCATTGCCACCGCCCAGCCATGCGCCATCGCGCCGCGGGCCAGATGCGACCAGGTGCTTTTGTCGAAGGCCAGCCAATAGCCGCCATGGACAAAGACAAACACGCCCTTGGGCGTGCCCTCCGGCAGGAACAGGTCGAAGTGTTGCCGCGCGCCCTCGCCATAGGGAATGTCCAGCCGGGCGCGCTCATGCAGGCTGTTGCGGAAATCCTCTGCCGAGGCCGCCCAGCGCGGCGGGTAGCTGTCCGCATTCTCGATATATGCCCCGTTGGCATAGGCATCATCCAATTCCATGCCCGGTCTCCCCTGTTCTTATTCTTTGCGGCTACCTGACAGTCTGCCACAGCACATGTCAAATTGCCCGTCTGAAAAACTCCAGCCACACCGCGCGGAGGCGGATTTGATCAAATTCTGGACTCATCGATGATTCTGGACTTATTTAAGCACAGCTGATTTGCATTCCAGCGACAAAACATCCGGGAGGCCCGCAATGCTCGACGCAACCACAGACCTGAAATCCCTGCTCAAAGATCCCAGCCTGCTGGAAACCCGCGGCTATATCGGCGGTCAATTCGCTGAGGGCGAAAGCACCTTTGACGTGAAAAACCCCGCCCGCGGCGACGTGATTGCCAGCATGGCCGATATCAGCCGCGCCCAGGTGGCCGGCGCCATCGCCCAGGCCGAAGCCGCGCAAAAAGACTGGGCCAAATGGACCGGCAAGGAACGCGCCAACTGCTTGCGCAAGTGGTACGACCTGATGATGGAAAACCAGGAAGACCTGGCAGTGATTCTGACCGCCGAGATGGGCAAGCCGCTGGCGGAATCCCGCGGCGAGATCGCCTATGGCGCGTCGTTCATTGAATTCTTCGCCGAAGAGGCCAAGCGGATCTACGGCGAGACCATCCCCGGCCACCAGCGCGACAAGCGCATCACCGTGCTGAAGCAGCCGATCGGTGTGGCCGCCTCGATCACACCGTGGAATTTCCCCAATGCGATGATCACCCGCAAGGCCGGCCCGGCGCTGGCCGCAGGCTGTGCCTTTGTCGCCCGCCCCGCCGCCGAGACCCCGCTGTCCGCCACCGTGCTGGCAGTTCTGGCGGATCGCGCAGGCATTCCGGCGGGCGTATTCAACGTCGTGCCCTCCTCTCGCGCGTCTGAAATTGGCAAGGAGTTCTGCGAGAACGACGCCGTGCGCAAGCTGACCTTTACCGGCTCGACTGAGGTCGGCCGCATCCTGATGCGCCAGGCCGCCGACACGGTGATGAAATGCTCGATGGAGCTGGGCGGCAATGCGCCGTTCATCGTGTTTGACGACGCTGATCTGGACGCCGCGGTTGAGGGCGCCATCATGTGCAAGTTCCGCAACAACGGCCAGACCTGCGTCTGCGCCAACCGGATCTATGTGCAGGCCGGCGTTTACGATGCCTTTGCGGAGAAGCTGAAAGCTGCGGTCGAGAAGATGAACGTTGGTGACGGCCTGAACGACGGCATCCACTTCGGCCCGCTGATCAACATGGAAGCGGTTGAGAAGGTGCAGGAGCATATTGCCGATGCAACCTCGAAAGGCGGCGAAGTGATCCTGGGCGGCAACCCGTCGGAACTGGGCGGCAGCTTCTTCCAGCCGACCATCGTCAAGGGCGCAACCCCGGACATGGCCTTTGCCAAGGATGAGACTTTCGGCCCCCTCGCGCCGCTGTTCAAGTTCGAGGACGAGGACGAGGTGATCGCGATGGCCAATGACACCATCTTTGGCTTGGCGTCCTATTTCTATGCCAAGGATCTCAGCCGCGTGTACAAGGTTGCCGAAGCGCTGGAATACGGGATTGTGGGTGTGAACACCGGCATCATCTCCACCGAGGTGGCGCCGTTCGGCGGTGTCAAGCAATCGGGCCTGGGCCGCGAAGGCAGCCACCACGGCATCGAGGATTATCTGGAGATGAAATACATCTGCATGGCGGTCTGATCCGCCACCGGACTGGTGCAGGGGGTCAATACCGTGTCAGTGCCGGGTCATCGTCCCGGCCACCTGGCTGATGGCGCTGGCCCAGGCGGTTTCCGTCTCTGTGTCCAGCGCCGGGCCTAAAACATCGCGCAAAGCGGCAATCAACGCCCGCTTTGCCGCCTCGGTCTCCTGCGTGCCAAGCTGCAGATGGGCATGGGCCTGGAGCAGTTGCCCGCCCAGGTCTTCCAATGTGCGCGGATCGTCCAGATTGCGCACGCAGGCAGCAATCATCGCTGTCAGCATTGCTTTCTGTTTTACGAAATTCCCCCGGAACATACCGCGCGCCTCTGGCAGGCGGGTGAACAGATGCACATAAAACCGTTCCGCCAGATCCGCCTTGCGGGCAAAGATCCCGGCAAAGCTTTGCTGAACATGCTGGACTTCCTGAGGGTTCATCAATCCGCCTTTGCGCTGCGGCACCAATTACTCTGCCTCCGATCTTGCCTTCCAATACCTAAAGAAACATTTACGCGCGCAACCATAACCCGCAACTGTCCCCGCGGGGACAACCCGGTGAAACGAAAAAACCCCCTGGCAGAACCAGGGGGCTGAAGCACTCGAACCTTGATCGCGGGATCAGTTGACCGCAGTGGCCTCGATCTCGGCACGGTTCGGGCGGGAGGAGGAGATTTCGATCCGGCGCGGTTTCAGCGCCTCGGGCACCTCGCGGTGCAGATCGATATGCAGCATGCCGTTTTCATGGCTGGCGCCAGTCACGCGGACGTGGTCGGCCAGGGTGAAGCGGCGTTCAAAGGCGCGGGTGGCAATGCCCCGGTGCAGGAAGGAGCGGCCGTCGCTGTCCTCGGCCTTTTTGGCGGTCACCACCAACGCGTTTTCCTTAACCTCGACGTTCAGATCGTCATCGGCAAAACCGGCAACCGCAATCGAAATGCGATAGCTGTCGGCGTCGGTCTTTTCGATGTTATAGGGCGGGTAGCTGGACTGGGCGGCATCCGCGCTAAGGGCGCGGTCCATCAGGCTGGCGATCTGGTCGAAACCGATGGTGGCGCGGTGCAGCGGTGCAAAATCAAACGTACGCATAGTGTCATCCTCATACATGAGCGATTTCAGGGCGCCTTCCCCGCGGGGACAGGCTGGTCTTTTCCGGGCCCCAATCAGCGGCTGCCCGGATAGACCTGAGATAAGAACGCAAAATGCGGCTTCAAGAGGGGGATCAGTCCCCCACCGTCACAAATTTTGCACCGCCCGCCGATGCGCCGCCGCCTACCCGGATGCGCTTGATCCGCCGGTCCGGTGCGGCCACCGGATTGCGGCGCAGCTGTGCCTTCAGCTCTGCCACCCGCTGCGGCAGTTTCATGCCAAAGGCGACCTGCTTGCCGCGGTAATTGCCGCCGCCGGACACCAGCGCCAGGATGCGTCCGCGCCCGCCCACCTGGGAAAACACCGGCGCCCCGGAAGAGCCGAAAGTGACATTGCAGTCGATCATCAGAACGTCACCGCTTTCCCCCATCAGGTTGCACTGGCGTTGCCGCGACAACGCCTCGGCGCGGCCCCGCCCGTAAGATGTGACAGAGATATCGCTGCCGTATTCGCGTCCCGAGTGCAGCGCAAAAGCATCTGCCTGACCGCTGAGCACCGGCGCGGCAATCCGGATCAGCGCCACGTCGTGACGGATGTTATCCAGATCAAGCCGTCCCCGCGGGTTGAACCCCGGATGCGCGGCAATCTGCAGCCCCCGGCGTTCAGCTATGGCTGTCCCGTCGCGCAAACCCGCGCGGAAGGTGATCTGCTCCGCCGCACGCAAATTCCTGTTGCGGTCATAGACGCAATGGGCTGCGGTCAGCACCAGTTCCGGTGCGATCAGCGTGCCGGTGCAAAAGCCCTGGCCGTTCAGCTCAAGCCGTCCAACGGCCTCCCAGCCCAGCAGGTCATCGCGGTCAGTCAGCCGCCGCAGACCGGTGTTCTGGGCCGTTGCGCTGCCTGCGTACGCCAGGGTGGCAACGGCCAGTATCAATGCGCGGAACATCATTGCCGGATGAACTTCGCACCGGAGGAGCTGCGCCCCTCCCCTACCTTCACCCGGCCCACGCCTGGCGGCAGGCGGCCACGGGTGTTCACACCCGTCAGCTGCGCCTGCAGCAGGGTCAGTTCCTCGGCCAGGGCAGAACCAAGCGAGACCCGCTCGCCGCTGACTTCGGCCTTGGCGGAGATCACCGAGACAATCCGCGGGGTGCCGTCCTCGAAAGAGAACACCGGCGCCCCGGAGGAGCCGAAATCGACGTCGCAGGACATCACCAGCACGCCCTGCTGGCGCGCCATCACTGCGCAGACCTCTTGCAGGGACGGCGCCTCGGACCGGTCATGCGCATAAGACACCACACCGATGCTGGCCCCCTTGCGCGGGCGTTCGTCGGTTTCAAAGGGTGTCACGGTGGTGTTGCGGATCGGGCGCTGCAATTGCAGCAGGGCTATGTCGTTGCGGACCCGGTCGGTCGACAGTTCGCCGTCATAGACATAGGAGGGATGTTCAACCGCCCGCCGCACGCTGCGGTAAGCCGAGGCGCGCCCGTTGCGCCAGCCGGCCAGGAATTCGATGGTGGCAGGGTCGATGCGCGCCTTGGTCTGGCTGTCATAGAGGCAATGGGCCGCGGTCAGCACCAGATCCGGCGCAATCAGCGCACCGGTGCAAAACCCCTCGCCGTTCACATCAAGGCGCCCGACCGCTTCCCATTTGCGGCCCGCATCCATTGTGTCCATCCGCTGCAAAAGGCTGTCCTGCGCCATCACCGCCGCCGGCAGCACGGCTGCCAGAACCGCCAGAATCCATTGCCTCACATGTCTCTCCTCTTATCCGCCAGTTGGGAGATTACGGGTCCGTTCAGGCAAAATTAGGGCAAATGCGCAGTATATGCAGCCCGATTCCTTTTACGCGCTTTAACGCAGGACCGGCACGTCCGGCGCAGGTTTGCCAGAGGCGGTCAGTGCAGGCGGCTGCGGGCCGCCGGTGGCCCAGTCCAGCAGTTCCACCGTGTGCACGATAGGCAGTTCTGTGCCGGAGCCGATCTGCATCATGCAGCCGATATTGCCCGCCGCGATCAGATCGGGCTGCTTGGCTTCCAGTGTCTTGACCTTGCGGGCCTTCAGTTCGGTGGAAATCTCCGGTTGCATCAGGTTGTAAGTGCCCGCCGATCCGCAGCACAGATGGCTGTCGGCAGGCTCCACCACCGTGAACCCTGCGCGCCTCAAGAGCGTCTTGGGGTGGGTCTTGATCTGCTGGCCATGCTGCAGCGAACAGGCGGCGTGGTAGGCGACGGTCAGCCCTTTGTCCGCACCCTCAGGGAACTCCAGCTGCATCAGCAGTTCAGAGATATCCATGGTGCGGTCCGACACCCGCTCAGCATCCGCGGCCAGCGGGTTGTTGCGGAACATATGGCCGTAGTCCTTGACCGTGGTGCCGCAGCCCGAGGTGTTTATCACGATGGCGTCCAGCCCATGACCGTCCATCTCGGCCGCCCAGGCGCGGATGTTTTTTGCCGCCGTGGCGTGGCTTTCATCCTCGCGCCCCATGTGATGTGTCAGCGCCCCGCAGCAGCCCGCGCCTTTGGCCACCACCACCTCGCAGCCCAGCCGGGTCAGCAGCCGGATGGTGGCGTCGTTGATATCAGTGTTCAGTGCCTTTTGCGCGCAGCCGGTCATCAGCGCCACGCGCTTCTTCTGCGGCGCGGCAGCGGCAAAGCTTTGCGGATCGTCGTTGCGGCTGACCGGCGGGATTACCCCCGGCGCCATGTCCAGCATCGCCCGCAGCCGCGCGTCCGGCATCAGCCCCTTCAAAGGCTTAGCCAGTTTCGCGCCAAACAGCGCCAGGCGGAACCGGCCCGGATAGGGCAGGATCCGGGACAGCAGCCAGCGCAGGGCACGGTCGCTCCACGGGCGGTCATAGTGTTTTTCGATATAGGCGCGGGCGTGGTCGACCAGATGCATGTAATGCACCCCCGAGGGGCAGGTCGTCATACAGGCCAGGCAGGACAGGCAGCGGTCGATGTGCTTGACCGTCTTTTCGTCCGGCACCCGCGCGTTCTCCAGCATATCCTTGATCAGGTAAATGCGGCCCCGCGGGCTGTCGAGCTCATCACCCAGCACCTGATATGTCGGGCAGGTCGCCGTGCAAAAGCCGCAATGCACACAAGAGCGCAGGATCTCGTTGGCGCGCCGGGTGCCCGGGTCCTGCAGCTGCGCATCGGTAAAGGTGGTCTGCATGTGCTTATCCCATCAATCCGGGGTTGAGGATTCCCTTCGGGTCGAACTGGCGCCGCAGCCCCTCGGAGATTGCTGCAAGGGGGCCGGGCTGCGGCTGGAACACGCCAAGCCGCTTGCGGGTGTCCGCGCCGGCCCGCACCAGCGTGGCATGGCCCCGCACGCCGATCTGCGCACGCAGATCGGTGCCCGCAGGCACCAGTGCCCAGATCAGCCCGCCGCCCCAGTCGAACTGCAGCGCCTCGGCCTGCAGCCGCGGTGCCAGCGCAACGGCATCGGAAGGCTTTACCGAAATCCGCCAAACATCGCCTGCCCGCCCGTGAAAACCCGCGGCATCGCGGATGCCGTGCCACAGGCCGGCGTCCTCGTTTTCGATCTGCGGACTGCCAAAGCCACCCAATTCCGAAACCAGCTTGCGGCACCGGTAGGCCGTTGAATCTGCAAACCCCTCGACCCTGACAAAGGCAGTCTGCTTCTCTGGATCATAGGCCGCCCCGGTCACGTCATAGGGGGATCCCAGGGCCGCGGACATCGCCGCCACTGCATCTGCCAGATCAGCGCCTTCAATGGCAACCGTCGCACATGCCTCCGCCCGCGGCAGAACCTTCAGCGACACTTCGCTCAGCACCCCCAACGTGCCATGGGCGCCGCACATCAGTTTGACCAGATCATATCCGGTCACATTTTTCATCACCCGGCCGCCGTTCTTCACCACCTGGCCGGAGCCATCCACAAAGCGCACCCCCAAGAGGTGATCGCGCGCCGCACCCGCCTGGATACGGCGGGGACCGGAGACGCCTGCGGCGATCACCCCGCCAATGGTCGGTTCGCCCTCGGTGCCCAGCAGCCCGCGGTGGTCCATCGGTTCAAAGGCCAGCTGCTGATTTTCCGCGGCCAGCAGTGCCGCAACCTCAGCCACCGGCGTGCCCGCCCTGACCACAAGCGTCAGCGCACCGGGCTCATAAAGCTCCACGCCGGACAGGCCTCTGGTACTCAGCCCTTCGCCGTCAATGGCCAGCCCTCGGGTGCCGCTGCCCTGGATGCACAGCGGTCCGCTTGCTCCCGCTAGCATTTCGGCCAGTTCGGCCTCGCTCTGAGGTGTCAGCATTTTCATCTTTCCAAAAGTACTCTGGGATTTGGGGCAAAGCCCCAATCATTCAGCCGCCAATGCCGCCGCCCGGCGGCCCTCGCTCACCGATAGCGGAAACACCTTGGCCGGATTGAGCAGCCACTTGGGGTCAAACACATCCTTGACCTTCAACTGCGCCTCAAGGTCCGCCGCCGTGTACTGATGCAGCATCAGATCGCGTTTTTCGATCCCGACCCCGTGCTCGCCGGTCAAACAGCCGCCGGCCTCGACGCAAAGCTTCAGGATCTCTGCCCCGAAAGCCTCGCAGGTTTCCAAATCGCCGGGCTTGTTGGCATCAAACAGGATCAGCGGATGCATATTGCCGTCCCCGGCATGGAACACATTGGCCACATCCAATCCGAATTCCCGGCTCATCTCGCCGATCCGGCGCAGCACATACGGCAGCGAGGACACCGGAATTGTGCCATCGAGACACATGTAGTCATTGATCTGCCCCATGGCGCCAAAGGCCGACTTGCGGCCCAGCCAGATCCGGCCGGCCTCTTCCGCATCGCCGGCCTCGCGCAGCTCTACCGGATTGTGGGACCGGGCGATTTCAATAATCAGCCCCAGCTGGTGATCAATTTCCTCGGGACTGCCCTCCACCTCGACGATCAGCAGCGCCTCGCACATCGGGTAGCCGGCCTTGGCAAAGGCCTCGCAGGCCTCGATGCAGGGGCGGTCCATGAATTCGATCGCCACCGGCAAGACACCCGCCTTGATGATGTCCGAGACACAGGCACCGGCCACCTCATTGCTGTCATAGCCGATCAGTACCGGCCGCGCACCTTCGGGCTTGCGCAGGATGCGCAGGGTGGCCTCGGTCACCACACCCAGCTGGCCTTCGCTGCCGCAGATCACCCCCAGGAGGTCCAAGCCCCCGGCATCCAGATGCGCTCCGCCGATTTCCACCACCGTGCCGTCCATCATCACCATGGTGACGCCCAGCAGGTTGTTCGTCGTCACGCCATACTTAAGGCAATGCGCCCCGCCCGAGTTCATTGCGATATTACCGGCAATGGCACAGGCCAGCTGCGAGGACGGATCGGGCGCATAGAAGAAGTCCTCCTCCTCGACCGCGCCGGAAACACTCAGGTTGGTGCGCCCGGTCTGCACCCGGATGATGCGGTTGCCGTAATCGGTTTCCAGAACCCCGTTCATCCGCGCCACGCCAAGGATGACGCAATCCGCTGTCGGCAGCGCCCCGCCCGCCAGCGAGGTGCCAGCACCGCGCGGCACCACCGGCACGCCTTCCGCGTGGCAGATCCGCAGAACGTCCGAGACCTCCTGCGTGCTGCGCGGCAGCACCGCCAGCAGCGGTGGGCATTTATAGGCCGTCAGCGCGTCGCATTCATAGACGCGGGTCTCGGCCTCGTCCTGGATCACCGCATCACCAGGCAGCACAGCCAGCAGCCGCTCGGCAAGCCGCGCCTTGCGGGCCAAAATGGCGGGGTTCGGGGATGGCATCTCCATGGCGCTCTCCTATTTGGTAAAGTAATATTACCAATACTCCCCATCTGGCAAGAGACGGATTGCCGCGCCAGGATCAGCCGCCTAGTGTCGGCCCATGATCTGGACCACCCGCCTTGCGCAGTTTTCACTATACGACCTCGCCGCACTTGCCCTGCTGATTGCAGGCTGGTTGTGGATCGGCTGGCGGATCGAGAACCCGCCCGCGGGGCGGCCTTCGGTGTCCTGGCTGATGGCGGATTTCCGGCGCGACTGGATGAAACAGATGGTCGAACGCGATCCGCGGATCTTTGATGCGCAGCTGGCGGGCAACCTGCGCCAGGCCACGGCCTTCTTTGCCTCTGCCGCGATGATTGCGATTGGCGGCGGGCTGGCCCTGATCGGCAATACCGAGCAGTTGGCCGGAGTGGCCGAGGACCTGATCCAGGACAGCGCCCCGGCCTTTGTCTGGGAGGTTAAGATCCTGGTGGTGCTGCTGTTTCTGTCAAATGCGTTTTTGAAATTTGTCTGGTCGCACCGGCTGTTCGGCTATTGCGCGGTGCTGATGGCCGCAGTTCCGAATGACCGCAAGGATCCGCTTGCCTACCCCCGCGCCGCACAGGCCGCTGAAATCAGCATCACCGCCGCGCGCAGCTTCAACCGCGGTATGCGGGCGACGTATTTTGCTCTGGCTGCCGTGGCCTGGCTGGCGGGCGCGCTGCCGCTGGCAGGCGCCGCGGTGATCACCTTTGCGGTGCTGTACCGGCGGGAATTTGCCTCGCACTCCCGCACCATCCTGCTGCGCATTCCGCCAGTCAGCAAAGGGGACACAGTTTCGTGACTGCACCTCCTGCGGGCACGCGTCTAAGGTAGCGCCATGAAACAGACCCTTGCCGCTTTCGCACTCTGCTCCGTTGCGCTTCCCGCCCTGGCGGACGAACCGGTGATCGAAAACGCCACCGCCCGCCAATCCGGCAACAGCTGGACCTTCAGCGTCACGCTGTCCCATCCCGATACCGGCTGGGATCACTATGCCGACGGCTGGCGGGTGCTGGACATGACGGGCAATGAGCTGGACCTGCGCGTGCTGGCGCATCCGCATGAACAGGAACAGCCTTTCACCCGGTCCCTGAACGGCGTGCAGATCCCAGAGGGCACAACCCAGGTGCAGATCCAGGCCCGCTGCCTTGTGGACGGTTGGGGCCAGGACACATACACCCTCGCCCTGCCCTGATCTTCTTCTTTGAAAAAATACTCGCGCCGCAGGCATGCGCCGCAGGTGCATTCTGACCTGCCGCGACGGCTCACACCCGGTGATACGGGCTGCCGGTCAGGATGGTTGCGGCGCGGTAGATCTGCTCTGCCAGCATCACCCGCACCAGCATATGCGGCCAGACCATCTTGCCGAAGGAAATCGAGAAATCGGCCTCGGCCCGCAAGCCGGGATCAATCCCGTCGGCCCCGCCGATGATCAGCGCCAGATCCTGACGGCCGCTGTCGCGCCAGCCTGCCAGCTTATCCGCGAAATCCGGGGACGAAATCACCTTGCCGCGCTCATCCAGGGTGCAGATCACCGCACCCTTAGGCAGTGCTTTGCGCAAAAGCGCGGCCTCCGCCGCCATGCCCCCATTCTTCTTGTCCTCGACCTCTATCACCCGCGCAGGCCCCAGGCCCAGCGCGCGGCCGGTCCGGTCGAACCGGGCAATATAGTCGTCGATGAGGGATTTTTCAGGGCCAGCCCGCAACCTGCCGGCCGCACAGATATGCAGTCGCATGAAATTCCAAAAGCAATCCGGCCCGCACCCAGGCGCGGGCCTGCATCAAATCAGCCTTGGATCAGCCCTCGGCAGCCGGGGTTGACGGGGCTGCCGCGGTGCCTGCGGGCATCCACATCTTCTCGAGCTGATAGAACTCGCGCACTTCCGGACGGAAGATATGGACAATCACATCACCGGTGTCGATCAGCACCCAGTCGCCGGTATCCTTGCCTTCGACCTTGCAGCCAAGCTGGTATTCCTGTTTGAGCCGGTCGGTCAGCTTTTCAGCCATGGCGGCAACCTGGCGGGTGGAACGGCCCGAGGCCAGCACCATGTAATCGCCAATCGCCGTCTTGCCGCGCAGGTCGATCTGCACCACATCTTCGGCTTTGTCATCGCTGAGAGAAGAAAGAATCCGCTCCAGCAGCTGTTCGCTGGTGGGCTGGGACTGGGAAGCCATCACGGCTGCCCCATTGACAGCGGCATCCGCCGCTTGAGGTACGGGTGACAGGACAGAGTCCTCCTTGCAACGCGCCGCCAAGCCCCGGCGCCGGGCCTATTAATAATGTAGCAACCAGATGGTGAATTTTCAATGAAACCCCGCTCCGGCGATGCAAGCCCTGTGCTTTATCCCTCATTTCCGGCAGGTGCAACCCTGACCGGCAGCGGGTCGTTCAGCATCCGCACCTCGCGCTGCGGGAAGGGGATTGAGATGTCTTCAGCCTGGAACGCATCCCATAGCGCCAGATAGACATTGCCGCGGATATTGGTGAGGCCGCCGGTGGGGTCGTCGATCCAGATTCTGAGAACATAATCAACGCTGCTGTCGCCAAAACCGGTGATATGGCAGACCGGTTTCTTGCCGCCCGCGCTCAGCACTCTGTTCACCCCTAATGCGGCGTCAATCGCGATCTTGCGCACCTTGTGAGGGTCGTCGCCGTAACCGGTGCCAAAGGTCAAATCCAGCCGCACGAATTTATCGGAATGCGACCAGTTCACCACCTGAGAGGTGATCAGGTCCTCATTTGGAATCAGGTATTCCCGGCCGTCGCGGGTCACGACCGAGACATAGCGCGCACCCAGCGCATTGATCCACCCGAAGGTGTCTCCGAGACTGATCACATCGCCGGGTTTGATTGACTTGTCCAACAGGATGATGAGACCCGACACCAGATTCGACACCACTTTTTGCAGGCCGAAACCAAGACCCACACCGATGGCACCGGACAGCACTGCCAGCCCGGTCAGGTCGATGCCGATGGCCTTAAGGCCAATGAAGAAGGCGCCGCCGAACAGCAGGATCTGCGCCATCTTGGCGCCCAGAACCTGCATAGACGGGGAGATATCGGCGTTGCTGCGGATACGATTGGCCGCCACCGATGAAATCACCCGCGCCAGCGTCAGCATGACGCCAAGAATGACCGCCGCCTGAACCACCAGATAGAGCGAGATCCGAAGGTCGCCGAATTCGATGGCGACGCCGTCCAGCAGATGGATTGCCTCTTGGGTGATGCCCAGAATACGCAGGGTGATCCAGATCCAGGCGCCGTATTTCACCAGGTTCCGCAGCAAGGGATTGCCAACCAGTCTGGTCGCAAAAGAGACAATCAGCCAGGCCAGCGACAGGTTGGCGATCAGCTCGAGCAACCGCGAGCGGCTGGGCCAGGTCGCCTCCTGCATGATCAGCACCACCAGCCAGATCAGCACCACAAACAGGATGCCGCGGATCCGCTTGTGCAGCACCAGCCCCACCCGCATCCGCCAGCGCGGCCAGCCCTCGCGCCCGCGCAGCCAGTCATGGAATGCGCTGCCCAACGGCTTGGCGATCAGCGCAGCCAGCACGAACACCGCCAGCGCAATGCCTACCTGATAGGCGTTCCAGGGCCTGAGCAGAAGCTCGCCCCCCTGCATCAGCAAGTCCCAGATCTGCTGCCCGAACTCCAGCGCCTCTGCGGTGCTTTCCGCGATTGCGTCTTTTGGCAGGGTCTGCTCTTCCGGCTCCATCAAGCCTCCCGTTTTTCAGGCAGTGTGCCGCTCCTGAATGCTTTGATCAAGAACAGACAAGGGCAGTGCCTGCCCATGGGGGCGGACGGACGCGAGATTTCCGGATCAGAACCCGCTCGCCCCGGCGTTAGAACGAATCTTGATTGCCGGCCCTTGCGGATGTATCTGACAGCCATGACCCTCGTATTGGCGCAAAAGATCGAACTGCAAGACCGCGCACGGCTGCGCGAACGGTTCTATGGCGCCGCCCGCACGGTCCTGGCGCGCCTATAAGGCCGTTGCCCAGCCCAAAGCCAGCATACCCAAATACATACGGGAGTGGACCCATGTCCCCCAAAACACTCTATGACAAAATCTGGGATGCGCATGTTGCGCATGAAGCCGAGGATGGCACCAGCCTGCTTTATATCGACCGCCACCTGGTCCACGAAGTGACCAGCCCGCAGGCGTTCGAAGGCCTGCGCATGGCCGGCCGCGGCGTGCATGCCCCGGATAAAACCATCGCGGTGCCGGACCACAACGTGCCGACCACGCTCGACCGTGCCAAAGGCATCGAGAACGAGGAAAGCCGCATCCAGGTCGAAGCGCTTGACAAAAACGCCCGCGAATTCGGCGTGCATTACTACCCGGTGGATGACGTCCGCCAGGGTATCGTGCATATCGTCGGCCCGGAACAGGGCTGGACCCTGCCCGGCATGACCGTGGTCTGCGGCGACAGCCACACTGCCACCCACGGTGCGTTCGGCGCGCTGGCGCACGGCATCGGCACCTCGGAGGTGGAGCACGTGCTGGCCACCCAGACGCTGATCCAGAAGAAATCCAAGAACATGAAGGTGGAAATCACCGGCAAGCTGAAGCCGGGTGTGACCGCCAAGGACATCACCCTGGCAGTGATCGGCGAGACCGGCACCGCCGGCGGCACCGGCTATGTGATTGAGTATTGCGGCGAAGCGATCCGGGATCTCACGATGGAAGGCCGCATGACGGTCTGCAACATGGCCATCGAAGGCGGCGCCCGCGCCGGCCTGATTGCCCCGGACCAGACCACCTATGACTATGTCAAAGGCCGCCCGCACGCCCCCAAAGGCGCCCAGTGGGAAGCCGCGCTGACCTGGTGGAAGACCCTGTTCACCGATGAAGGCGCACATTTCGACAAGGTTGTCACCCTGAAGGGCGAAGACATCCAGCCGGTTGTGACCTGGGGCACCAGCCCTGAGGACGTGCTGCCGATCACCGGAGTGGTGCCTGCACCTGAGGATTTCACCGGCGGCAAGGTTGAGGCGGCCCGCCGTTCGATCGAATACATGGGCCTGACCCCCGGTCAGAAACTGACCGACATCGAGATCGACACCGTGTTCATCGGCTCCTGCACCAACGGCCGCATCGAAGACCTTCGTGCCGTGGCCGAGATCGTGAAAGGCAAGAAGATCAAGGACGGCATGCGCGCCATGATCGTACCCGGGTCCGGCCTGGTACGTGCCCAGGCCGAAGAAGAAGGCCTGGCCGGGATCTTTGAAGCCGCCGGTTTCGAGTGGCGTCTTGCGGGTTGCTCCATGTGCCTGGCGATGAACCCCGATCAGCTGTCCGAGGGCGAGCGCTGCGCCGCAACCTCGAACCGGAATTTCGAGGGCCGCCAGGGCTATAAGGGCCGCACCCATCTGGTGTCGCCTGCCATGGCAGCTGCTGCGGCGCTGACCGGCAGGCTGACGGATGTGCGTGAGCTGATCTGAGCCTGAGGGGCCTCCGATGCCATCCAGCCCTTCCCTTCCCGCAGTTGCAAGCCTGTGGATCGGTGACAGCCTGAACTGGCTGCACGAACTGTCTTTGGCCAGTTTCGTGCAGCGCGGCCACGAGGTTGTGCTGTTTCACACCGGGCCTGCAGCGCCGCCGGTGCCGCCAGGTGTCCGCACCTGCCCGGCAGCGGAAATCTGGGACCCGGTCCAGGCGGGGCACGGGGAGGCGCCTGCCTCGATGCTGTCTGATCTGTTCCGCCTGTATCTGCTGAAGCAGACGGACATGATCTGGATCGACACTGATATGCTCTGCTGCCGGCCGTTGCCGGACGCGGGCTATCACGTCGGCTATGAGCCGACACGGTCGATCAACGGCGCGGTGCTGCGGCTGCCGAAAGGCTCTGCTGCGCTGAACCATCTGCTGGATTGGTTCGAGGACCCTGAGTTCGTGCCGCCCTGGCTGGGCCGCAAGATCCGCAAGGAGGTGGAGGCCGCACCGCCCGGCAAGCGCCTGCTGACAGCTTTTGAGCTGCAGCGCCCGTCGCTTGGCCCCCGGGCGCTGGACTACACGCTGACCCTGACCGGCGAGGTCGAACACGTCCGCGAGCCGGAGGTGTTCTATCCGATCCGCGGAGTTCTGACCGACGTGCTGTTCAGCGGCCACTGCCAGGAAGATGGCTGGCTCACCGAAAACACGCTGGCCGTTCATCTCTACGCATCCATGGTGCGCCGCTATCACAAGACGCACCGGCCCGAAAAACACAGCTTCATCGCACGCCACGCGCAAGAGATCGGCTTTGATCTCAGCGGTTTGAAGCACCAGAAACAAGGAAACGAGTAATGGAAAAATTCCAGAAACTGCAGGGTATCGCCGCCCCGATGCCGCTGGTGAACATCGACACCGACATGATCATCCCCAAGGTGTTCCTGAAATCCATTCAGCGCACCGGCTTCGGCAAGAACCTGTTCGACGAAATGCGCTTTAACCGCGACGGCACCGAGATTGAGGATTTCGTGCTGAACAAACCGCAGTACCGCAAGGCCGAGATCCTGGTGGCGGGCGACAACTTCGGCTGCGGTTCCTCGCGCGAGCACGCGCCCTGGGCAATTGCCGATTTCGGCATCAAATGCATCGTGTCGACGTCTTTTGCCGACATCTTCTTCAACAACAGCTTCAAGAACGGCATCCTGCCGATCGTGCTGCCGCAGGAGCAGGTCGACATTCTGATGGCCGATGCGGAAAAGGGTGCCAACGCCCGCATGACCGTGGACCTGGAAGCACAGGAGATCACCACCTCGGACGGCGAGGTGATCGCGTTTGAAGTGGATGCATTCAAGAAGCACTGCCTGCTGAACGGTCTGGACGATATCGGCCTGACCATGGAGAAAGCGGACTCCATCAAGACATTTGAGGACAAGACCGCGCAGGCCCGTCCCTGGGTCTGACCCCCGCGTTCTGCCAAGACCACATCAGAGTCGCCCGGCCTGGGCGGCTCTTCTATTTTCGCCCGCCAGATTCGCGCCGCATTCCTGCCGCAATTCAGAACGGGCTGTCTCGTTGTGCTTCCCTCGCGCTCTGCCACTGCATCTGGTAGGCGCCCCCCACCCCTCTCATTCTTCACCAAATCCCTGATGCAATCGGGCACCAGTCCCGCGGGGAAAGTGGCCCCTGCCCTGCCGCCGGGCCTTGAGCGGAAAGCCGCCGCCCGGCAACAATGGGGCAAAAATGAGGCAGAGCGCCCTGGGCCATTCCCGGGGGGCTTCAATTCTGGACCCAGAGGCGAAAACGCCCGTTCCAGTTTGAAGGGATTGAGAGACGTGTTTGCACGCATCACAGGCGCGGCGTTCCGCGGCATATTGGTGGCTATGCTGTTTGCCATGCCGACGCTGATCCTGCCGGCATCGGCCACCGAGTCTCCGGAAATCATCCTGTTCATTGCGCTATTGGGCTCTGCTCTGGCCTTCACCGAATACAACTCGCACTTCCCCAGCTTTGTGGAATTCCGCAATGCGCCGCCGATCAACCGGATGCGTTTTGCCGCCTGTGCTGCGTCTGTCGGCGCGCTGAGCCTGCTGGCGGCGCATCCGCTGGAGCCGACCGGGCTGACCGCGCTGGTGCAGCGCCTGGGCGGCTGGCTGGGCGGGCAGCTGGACTTTGCCTATTCGCCGGTGCAGCTGACGGTGCTGATGCTGCCGCCGCAGGTTCCGGAAGCCACAATGGTGATAGTGCGCGATGCCGCCGGGCTGGTTTGTGCGATCGCGGGCGCCGCGATTGCCGGCTTTGCGCTGGTGATCCGTGTCGGCCACTGGCCTGTCGGCAGCGGCGCTTTTAATGTCTGGGTCAACCTGCCGCTGTTCGACCCCACCACCGGCGGCGATGTGGTGCAGCGGCTGCAGCGTGACGCGCGGGTCAATATCATCGGCGGCGTGCTGCTGCCGTTTGTCCTGCCCGCCGCGGTCAAGATGGCCTCGGGCCTGGTCGATCCCGGAATTCTGGCAGCCCCGCATATGCTGATCTGGGTGATCAGCGCCTGGGCGCTGGTGCCTGCCTCAATGATCATGCGCGGCATGGCAATGCAGCGCATCGCCGGGCTGATCATGCATAAACGGCGCGCCGCCGGCAGCGCCGCGGACGAAGCGCTGCAAACCGCATGAGGCGGCTGGCGGCGAGCCTCCTTCTTCTGATCCTTGCCGCCGGCGCAGGCCAGGCCGGCACCCTGCGCATCGCGACCTTCAACACAGAGCTGTCACGGGACGGGCCTGGCCTGCTGCTGCGCGACATTGAGCGCGGCAGCGATCCGCAAATTGCCGCGGTGGTGGAGGTGATCTCTGCCGCACAGCCGGACGTGCTGGCACTGCAGGGGATTGATTGGGACTATGAAGGCCGCAGCCTTGCCGCCCTGGCCGGGCTGCTGGCAGAGGCCGGTGCCGCCTATCCTTACCGTGTTTTTCTGCAGCCCAATACCGGGCTGCCGCCCCCGGCCCTGCTGGACATGGATGGCAATGGCAGAACCGGCGGGCCGCGTGACAATCAGGGCTACGGCCGGTTTCGCGGCCAAGGCGGCATTGCGCTTTTGTCCCGGCTGCCGGTTGACCGTAACGGGATCCGCGATTTCTCGGCCCTGCTGTGGAGGGACCTGCCCGGCGCGCTGCTGCCCAAGCACCCGGACGGGCGCCCGTTTCCGTCCGGCGCCGTGCAGGCCGTGCAGCGCCTGCCTGCCACCGCGCATTGGCTGGTGCCGCTGGATTTGCCCGGCGGCGGGCAGCTGAACGTGATGACATTTCACGCTACGCCGCCAGTGTTTGACGGGCCGGAAGACCGCAACGGGCTGCGCAACCGCGATGAAATCCGCCTGTGGCAGCTGCTGCTGGATGGCCGCCTGGGCGCCGCACCCCAAGCGCCCTTTGTAATTGCCGGTGACGCCAATCTCGACCCCGAACGCGGTGAAGGCCGCAAGGACGCCATCCGCCATCTGCTGGGCGATCCCCGGCTGCAGGACCCGCAGCCGCTTAGCCCGCAAGCCGGAACCGCAACCGTGGAGTGGCAGGGCGCCGGGCGGATGCGGGTGGATTATGTGCTGCCCTCAGCCGGGCTGACCGTCACCGGCAGCGGCGTTGTCTGGCCGGATGCTCCGGGTGCAGCAGCCGCCATTGCCAGCCGCCACCGGCTGGTTTGGGCCGATATCGCGCTGGACTAGGGCCAGGACCCGGCCCGGCCTGCGCAAATCCCAACCAAACCCCTTTAATTTCAGGGCCTATTGTTGACCCTGCCCCGCTGTCCCGCTACGCCCTTGCCAGCTGTTTTTAGGAGGACTCCCATGCCCAACCCATCGATTTTGATTCTGCCCGGCGACGGGATCGGCCCCGAAGTCATGGCCGAAGTGCGCAAGATCATCTCCTGGTTCGGCGGCAAGCGTGGCCTGCAGTTCGATGTGAGCGAGGATCTGGTCGGCGGCGCGGCCTATGACAAGCACGGCAAACCGCTGGCGGATGAAACCATGGCCAAGGCCCAGGAAGCCGACGCTGTTCTGCTCGGCGCCGTGGGCGGCCCTGCCTATGACGACCTGGATTTCTCGGTCAAACCCGAACGCGGCCTGTTGCGTCTGCGCAAGGAAATGGACCTTTATTCCAACCTGCGCCCGGCGCAGTGCTTTGACGCGCTGGCGGATTTCTCCTCGCTGAAAAAGGACATCGTGGCCGGCCTCGACATCATGATCGTGCGCGAGCTGACCTCAGGCGTCTATTTCGGCGAGCCGCGCGGTATTTTTGAAGAAGGCAACGAGCGCGTCGGCATCAACACCCAGCGCTACACCGAGAGCGAGATCGAACGCGCCGCCCGCTCCGCGTTTGAACTGGCAATGCGCCGGAACAAGAAGGTCTGCTCGATGGAGAAGGCCAATGTGATGGAATCCGGCATTCTGTGGCGTGAAGTGGTGACCCGTGTCTCGGCTGACTACCCCGAGGTTGAGCTGAGCCATATGTATGCCGACAACGGTGCGATGCAGCTGGTGCGCGCGCCCAAACAGTTCGACGTGATCCTGACCGACAACCTGTTCGGCGACATCCTGTCCGACTGTGCGGCGATGCTGACCGGCAGCTTGGGCATGCTGCCCTCCGCCAGCCTGGGCGCACCGATGGAAAACGGCCGCCCCAAGGCGCTGTACGAACCGGTGCACGGCTCCGCCCCCGACATCACCGGCCAGGGCAAGGCCAACCCGATCGCCTGCATCCTGAGCTTTGCGATGGCGTTGCGCTACAGCTTTGATCAGGGCGCCGAGGCCGACCGCCTGGAAGCTGCGGTTGAGAAGGTCCTGGCCGATGGCGTGCGCACTGCTGACCTGCTGGGCGAAGACGGCGTGGAGCCGGTTTCCACCAGCCAGATGGGCGATGCCGTGCTTGCCGCCTTGGAGGCAAGCCTCTGATATTGAGGCAGGTCAAAGCAAATTTCAAAGCCCCGCCTGACTGTCAGCGCGGGGCTTTTTTGTGCCCCTCCTATGACCGCGCTGGCCCCTTCGGCGCCCGCAAAAAGAATTCCTGAAAACCACAGCTTTCTACGGAATCGCCCTTGTCAAACCCCGCCCCCTGAGCTATTTCGCCCTCCACGGTCGGAGCGTAGCTCAGCCTGGTAGAGCACTGTCTTCGGGAGGCAGGGGCCGGAGGTTCGAATCCTCTCGCTCCGACCAATAAAACAAGGCGCCTTAGGGCGTCTTTTTTATTTTCAGCATATCGGCCGCAACGCTATTCGCGGCGTTTCATGCGGTGGATGTGCATATTTTGTTGCCGAGACACGTCAAATTTTCCACCCCATGATCCCGGCGGCGTTCTTCAGCGCACCCGGACTGCAGCATCGGCAGACATTCTCCAGGGTCTCGCGCGAGGTAGCGAAGCAAGCTGTCGCATCCTCCAGCGTCATGCCCCGCATGAACGCCCAACGCCTTTGACGGGCTGCAGCAGTTCGTGTTCGATGGCCGGCTTGAGATCGATTGTACGCAGTCGCACGCGGCATTCGCGGCATCGCTCGGACGAAGAAGAACTCCCTTTTCGCCGGGTCCCATGAGGCGGCTGAAGTCTGGGCAACCTACTCTTCGCTCATCGAAAGCGCGCGCCTGAACAAGATCAACCCGCGCAGCTATCTGAATTGGGTGGTGCTGGAAATCGAGCGCAACCGCGGCGAGATCGACTATGGTCGGCTGATGCCCTGGCACGGCCCGGTCAGCCGGATCGACGGCTGACAGGCTATCACCGCCCCGAAAACCGGGCGGTGAGCATTTTCACACAGCCGGAACCGTGTCCGGACAGTCTCTGAGTGAAACGTGCCAGTCTTCATAGCCTTAATCCGTGGTGCCCTGCGCCGACCTGTTCGGGATTAGGCAGAAACCGGAACGAGTTCAGCGGCAAGCTCCAGTACAAACCCGCTAACCGCTTCCCGGGCTTGGTCCTGGGATTTCTTCCCGCGCAGCTTGCGGGCCAGCGCTGAACCACGGGTTGAGGTTTCCTGCGCTAACAGCAACAGGGCAATTTCCCGCAGCTGATGCATGGCCAGATCAGCCTCGTCCCGCCCCAGCAACCCTTCAAGCTCAGCCGGCGCGGCGCATTCGGCCAGCAGGCGTTTCAGAGCCGGTCCATTCTTTGTCACCTCGGCCCAGGCAATGCAGATGTCGGTCATGCCGGCCATCTCGAAGTGAAAATCCGCAATCGGCAAACCAGCAGTCTGCCTGGAGTAGCCAGCCTGCCGCTCGACGTGGAGATCCCGCCGCGCCGGGTCATAGGATATTTTGAGCCCGTCGATTGACACATCCGATGCAATTAGGCGCCCGAAGCGTTTGCGCAGACTGAGCGCTTCGGCGAACAGCACAAGCTGCAGAAGGCCGGCCTGCGGCAGGTCGCAGGAAATGCGCTGGATGCCGCTACGGCCAATATGCTTGTAATTGAGCGCGAGCCGGGCACCGCCGTTCTCCCGCGCCTCCATTGAAAAAATCTGTGCAGGCATGGCGCGGGTTATATGGAAGGCTGCCTGACCTTCAAGCCGCGGCAGACAAGGTTCTGCGGGGCCAGGCGGTCATGCGCCTAAGGTAAGGCAGCACATGGAAGGGACGTATCTGCAACGTGGCATCCTTGGCCGTTTGAGTATGGTTCAGAGCGTGGAGCTGCCGGTCAGGCTGGGTCTCTCGGGCTGGGCAGAGCAATTTCGGGGCGTTTTCGCCGGGCAATACCACGCAAGATTCGTTGAAAACTGACCCCGGAGGTGCTGGCCTCCACTGCGCCCTTGCCCGATTGCTGACCTTAAGCGTTTGCAAAGGAACAGATATTCCAAATGCGCATAGCTCCAATGTGCAAGCTGCATACCCTATGCGATATCGGCATTTCACAGACGCCGCGCCACCGGATAGCGTTCACGCCATAATCACAGGGGAGTATGCCTAATGACGAAATTTGTCAGAAGCCTGGCGGCCGCGGCCGTTGTGGCGGCAATGGCACCGGTTGCCTATGCCGAAACAACAGTACGCGTTGCCTATGACGCTGACCCGGTCTCGCTGGATCCGCATGAACAGCTGTCCGGCGGCACGCTGCAACTGTCGCACATGGTCTTTGACCCGCTGGTGCGCTGGACCCAGGACCTGCAGTTCGAACCGCGCCTGGCTGAAAGCTGGGAACAGATCGACGGCACCACCATGCGCTTCAAGCTGCGCAGCGGCGTCACCTTCCACAGCGGCAACGCGCTGACCGCCAAGGACGTCGACTGGACCTTTGACCGCCTGAAGGAAAGCGACGACTTCAAAGCGATTTTCGCGCCATTCACCGACGTTGAAGTTGTCGATGAGATGACTTTCGACCTTAAGACATCGGAACCCTATCCGCTGGTCCTGCACTCCGCGACTTACATCTTCCCGATGGACAGCGCCTATTATTCCGGCACCACTGCCGACGGCAAGGAAAAGGCCGAGATCGTCAAGCATGGCGACAGCTTTGCCTCGCGCAATGTATCCGGCACCGGCCCCTTCATCGTCTCCGAGCGTGAGCAGGGCGTGCGCGTGGTGTTCGACCGCTACGCCGACTACTGGGATACTGATGCCGGCAACGTCGACAAGATCGTGCTGACCCCGATCAAGGAAGACCCGACACGCGTGGCCGCGCTGCTGTCCGGCGATGTTGATTTCATTGCGCCGGTTCCGCCGACCGACCTGAAGCGCGTGGCTGAGGCCCAGGGCGTTGACCTGATCACCATGCCCGGCACCCGTATCATCACCTTTCAGATGAACCAGAACCGTGTCGAAGCCTTCAAGGACGCCCGCGTCCGCCAGGCGATCGACTATGCGGTGAACAACGCAGGTATCGTTGACCGCATCATGCGCGGCTTCGGCACCGTGGGCGGCCAGGCCAGCCCGGCCGGCTATCTGGGTTACAGCGAAGGCTATGCGCCGCGCTTTGACCTGGAAAAAGCCAAGTCGCTGATGGCCGAAGCAGGCTATGCTGACGGATTCTCGATCACCATGATGGCGCCGAACAACCGCTATGTGAACGACGACAAAATCGCCCAGGCTGTTGCCTCGATGCTGGCGCAGATCAACATCAAAGTTGACCTGCAAACCATGCCCAAGGCGCAGTACTGGCCGACGTTTGACGAGCGCGCAGCAGACATGATGATGATCGGCTGGCACGCGGATACCGAAGATTCCGCCAACTTCCACCAGTTCCTGACCGCCTGCCCGGATGAAGCAACCGGCAATGGCCAGTACAATTCCGGCAACTACTGCAACCCGGAAGCCGACGCGCTGATGAACGCCGCCAACGCGGAAACAGACCCGGCCAAGCGTACGGAACTGCTGCAGAAGCTGGAAGGCATCCTGTATGATGAGGCCGCCTTTATTCCGCTGCACTGGCAGAACCTGGCATGGGGCGCCAAGTCCGGCATGAACGCAGGCGACATCGTGAATGCGCTGAACTTCCCCTATTTCGGTGACCTGATCGTCGAAACCGGCAGCTAAGCCGCTGATCTAACCCGGGCCGGTCTCCTCCGGCCGGCCCGGGCCGCCAATACAACAAGCGGCCGCCAAAGCCGTGTATGCAGAACCCGCGGTTCCCTTGAACACGGTGTTTTACGCTGTAACCAAACTCTACAAAGGTCAGGACGATGTTTGCCTATCTCGCCAAGCGAGTGATCCAGGCGATTGCCGTGATGTTCGTCATCTCGCTGATTGCCTTTGCCATCCAGGGCAACCTGGGCGACCCGCTGCGCGAGCTGGTCGGGCAGTCGGTCTCGGAAGAAGTACGTCAGCAGCTGCGCGATGAGCTGGGTCTGAACGACAGCTTTGTGACGCAATACCTGCGGTTTGCGGGCAATGCGCTGCAGGGTGACCTGGGCACCTCCTATTTCTTCAAGGAGCCGGCGCTGGACGTGATCCTGAAAAAACTGCCGGCAACGCTGGAGCTGGTGTTCGGTGCCACGCTGATCATCGTCGGACTGTCGGTGCCGCTGGGTGTCTACACCGCGATCAAGCCCAATTCGATCCTGAGCCGCATAATCATGGGCCTGTCGATCATTGGCATTTCGATCCCGGTGTTCCTGACCGCGATCCTGATGATCTTTGTGTTCTCGGTGGAATACGGCTGGCTGCCCTCCTACGGGCGCGGTGATACCGTGCAGGTCTGGGGCTATTGGCAGACCAACTTTGCCACTGCTGACGGATGGCTGCACATCATCCTGCCGTCGATTGCGCTGGCCTCGATCATGCTGCCGCTGTTTGTCCGCCTGATCCGGGCCGAGATGATGGAAGTGCTGCAATCCGAATACGTTAAATACGCCAAGGCCAAGGGCATCAGCCCGTGGCGCATCTATTTTGTCCACGCGCTGAAAAACACGCTGCTGCCGGTGATCACTGTTGGCGGTGTGCAGATCGGTACCATGGTGGCCTATACCATCCTGACCGAGACGGTGTTCCAGTGGCCGGGCATGGGGTTCATGTTCCTTGAGGCGGTAAACCGCGTCGATACCCCGCTGATCGTGGCCTACCTGATTGTTGTCGGCTTTATCTTTGTGGTCACCAACACCATCGTTGACCTGATCTATGGGCTGGTGAACCCGACCGTGAATATTGCGAGGATGGGCGCATGAGCACCGAAACGCTTTCCCCGAAATCCGAACCGTCGCGCTGGTCCAAGGCCTGGAATTCCAACATGGGCTACAGCTTCCGCCGCAACCCGGTGGCGATGGTCAGCATGATCATCTTTCTGCTGATTGCCGGAGCCGCCTTTCTGGCACCGCTGATCGCGCCCTTTGACCCATACGATCCGGGGTCCATTGATATCATGAACTCGGAGTATCCGCCGGCCTGGGTCAGCGGTTCACTGCCGGAATTCATGCTGGGCACCGATGATCAGGGCCGCGATCTGTGGTCGACCATCCTGTATGGCACCCGGCTGTCGTTGCTGATCGGCATCTGCGCGGTTGCGTTGCAGGCCTTTCTGGGCATCTCCATCGGGCTGGTGGCCGGCTATGTCGGCGGCCGCCTGGACAGTCTGCTGATGCGTCTGGCCGATATCCAGCTGTCGTTCTCGACCTTGATGGTTGCGATCATCTTTCTGGCCGTGACCCAGGCGATGTTCGGGACTGACACCTTCAACCGCTATGCTGTCGTGTTCCTGATTGCCGTCATTGGCGTCGCGGAATGGCCGCAATATGCCCGCACCGTGCGCGCCACCGTTCTGGCTGAGAAGAAAAAGGAATATGTCGACAGCGCCCGCGTGCTGGGCTTTGGCCCGATGCGGATCATGGTGCGGCACATCCTGCCGAATTCGCTGTCGCCGATTTTTGTGATCTCCACCGTGCAGGTCGCCAATGCGATCATTTCCGAGGCCTCGCTGTCCTTCCTGGGGCTGGGGATGCCGCCCAGCCAGCCGTCGCTGGGCTCGCTGATTTCCTCGGGGTTTGATTACATCTTTTCGGGCAGCTGGTGGATCACCGCCATCCCCGGCGTGGTGCTGGTGGTGCTGGTCCTGGTCATTAACCTGCTGGGCGACTGGATGCGCGACGTCCTGAACCCAAAACTTTACAAGGGGTGACGCGATGAGCCTTCTTTCCGTTCGCGACCTGACCGTGAAATTCGCCATGCGCGACGAGACGGTCACTGCCCTCAACGGCATTTCCTTTGACCTGGCCAAGGGCGAACGCCTCGGCATTGTCGGCGAAAGCGGTGCGGGCAAGTCGATCACCGGGTTTTCGCTGATGAACCTGCTCAGCCGCCCCGGTTACATCGATAACGGCCAGATCCTGTTCGATGGCGAGGACGTCGTGCAGATGAACGACAAGCGCCTGCGCACCATGCGCGGCAACCGGATGGCGATGATCTTTCAGGACCCGATGGTGACGCTGAACCCGGTGCTGACCATCGGCCAGCAGATGGTTGAGACCCTGCTGGCGCACCGCAAGCTGAGCCGCGAGGAAGCGCGCCAGATTGCCATCGTCAAGCTGCGCGAGGTCTATATCCCGTCGCCGGAAGAACGGCTGGAGCAATACCCGCACGAACTGTCGGGTGGCATGCGCCAGCGGATCATCATTGCCATTGCACTGCTGCTGGACCCGCAGCTGATCATCGCGGATGAACCGACAACGGCGCTGGATGTGACCATCCAGGCCGATATCATGGAGCTGCTGCTGGAACTGTGCCAGTCGAACCAGGTGGGGCTGATCCTGATCACCCATGATCTGGGCGTGGTCAGCCAGATGACCGAGCGCACGCTGGTCATGTATGCCGGCCGCATCATCGAGGCGGGGCGCACGCGGGAAATCATCAATGATCCGCAACACCCCTATACTCAGGGGCTGATCAACGCGCTGCCGCAGCAGACTGTGCCAGGCCAGCGGCTGAAGCAGATCCCCGGCAACATGCCCGGGCTTGCCAATGCACCCGCAGGCTGTGCCTTTAATCCGCGTTGCAAATACGCCACTGACCTGTGCCGCAGCCGGATGCCGGACATCGTGCAATACGGCGATGTCGCGGTGGCCTGCCACGAGGTGCAGCGCCTGCACAGCGACGAAGACCGTAAGGAGGCACGGGCATGAAAGACGCAAAGACTGACCGCCCGCTGCTGCAGATCAAGAACCTTGAAAAGCGGTTCGATCTGGATCAGGGCTTCCTTGAGACGCTGAAGTTCAAACAGGGCAAGATCGTGCGGGAAAGCCGTGCGGTCCATGCGGTGAACAATGTCTCGCTGGAGGTAGGCCGCGGCGAGGCGCTGTGTGTGGTTGGCGAGTCGGGCTGCGGTAAATCCACTGTGGCGCGGCTGGTGGCGGGGTTGCTGACCCCCACCGCAGGCGAAATCCACTATGATGGCCAGCGCATTGACGATCTGTCGCGCGGCGCCATGCAGCCCTTGCGCAAGAAGATCCAAATGATCTTCCAGAACCCCTATGCCTCGCTCAACCCGCGCATGACCATCCGGCAAGCGCTGGAAGAACCGGTGCGCCATCACAACCCCAATGCTTCGGCCGCCGAGGTGCGCGACAAGGTGACCGAGGTGATGCTGTCGGTGGGCGTCGATCCCAGCTGGGCCAAGCGCTATCCGCATGAATTCTCCGGTGGCCAGCGCCAGCGGATCGCGATTGCCCGTGCGCTGACGGTGGACCCGGAATTCATCATCGCTGATGAGCCGATCAGCGCGCTGGACGTGTCGATCCAGGCGCAGGTGCTGAACCTGATGCTGGAAGCCAAGGAAAGCCGCGGCCTTACCTATCTGTTCATCACCCATGATTTGAGCGTGGTGGAGCATTTCGGCACCCGTGTTGCGGTTCTGTACCTTGGCTCGGTTTGCGAAGTTGCGGATACGGCAACGCTGTTCTCCAGCCCCAAACACCCCTATACTCGGGCCTTGCTGTCCGCAGTACCGCAGCTGAAGGATGACCGGCCGAACCATATCCGCCTCAAGGGCGAGATCCCGACGCCGATCAATCTGCCGCAAGGCTGTCCCTTCCAAAGCCGCTGCGCCTTTGCGGACGCACGATGCAAGAGTGAACAGCCAAAAGCCATTCACCAGCCCGATGGCAGCACAGTCGCCTGCCATGCTGTCGAAGAAGACAGGCTGGATGCGGTGGCCGCCGGTTAAGACGGGACACCCAGTTGGACATCATCTGGCTTAAGGATTTCGAGGCTTTGGTCGCGTGCAAGAATTTCTCGCGCGCGGCCGAGGAGCGCAATGTCAGCCAGCCGGCCTTCTCCCGCCGCATCCGGGCGCTGGAGAATGAGATCGGCGTGCGGCTGATCAACCGCGAAACCCTGCCGCTGACCCTGACCCCGGCGGGCGAGGTGTTCCTGTCCCAGTCCCGCATCATGCTGCGCACCTACGAGGAAACCATCGAACGCTGCCAAACGATTGATGCGGCGGGCGAAAACGTGATCCGCTTTGCCGCCTCGCAGTCGCTTTACATGACGCATTACAAGACGCTGATCGCGCCCCTGGCCAGCGAGGGCGGGGTGGATACCGACCTAAATTCCACCTCCTGGGCCGCCGACCAGTTCGTCAGCGCGCTGCAGCAGGGCTATTGCGATGTGATCCTGACCTACTGGCATCCGTCGATGGATTTCCTTGGGCCTCTGGAGGTCGCCAACTTCGAGCATCTGACCCTGTCCACCGACCGTTATGTGCCGGCTTCCCGCACAACCCCTGACGGCGTGCCGGAATTTTCCTTTCCCAAGGGCGGCAAGGACGCGGTGCCGCTGTTGTCTTATGGCGCGGTCTCGGCGCTGCGCTCGGTTCAGGAATTTGCGCTGGCGCAGCTGTTGCCCGGCCAGAAAGTCTTTGTCGTCAACCAGAACGCGCTGGCAAACAGCGTCAAGGCGATGATCCAAGAGGGCTTTGGCATGGGCTGGCTGCCGCTAAGCCTGTGCCGTGAGGAAATCAAGCAGGGGCGCTTTGCGGTGGTGGACGACCGGCTGGCGACAGATCTGGAAATCCGCCTTTACCGCGATCCGCGCAGCACCAAGCCTACGCTGGATGTTCTGTGGAAAAAGCTGCGGATGTCGGCGCTGGAAACGGTTTGACCCTCATTTCCCGGAAGCATTAAGCACCGCTTCAATATAACAAGACGCCCTAAGGCGCCTTGTTATATTGGCCGGAGCGAGAGAGTTTGAACCTCCGGCCCCTGCCTCCCGAAACCAATGCCCAGGGCAAAAGTGAGCGTCCCCACTTGAGTGGTCCAAATTGAAAGTTAGTGCATCAACGACTTCGGTTGAGTTCAGCTCGCGCTTTACCCGGGCAGCAAGACATTCCCGGCTGTATTCTGTATATGGGACCGCGTTTGAGGCTGACGGCTGAAGCAGACGATGATCACGAAGTTCCGGTGCGGCATTGCAGGTGGGGGGGCCACCGGGAGCGCAGCGTTACCCCTTCTAATGCGCCTCGGTGTTCGCGAAGCTGTCATGTTCGAGAAAGATCGCGTCGAAGATACAAATCTCAACAGGCTGCACGGTGCGCGATACGACGATGTGTCAGCCAAAGAACCAAAGGCCGAAATTCATGCGCGCACTGTAGCGAAAGCCGGTCTCGGCATGTCGTTGGTGAACCTCGATGCTTGGACTGGTGAGTCCAGCACCTGGGACGCATTGGAAGCACGCGATGTCATTTTTTATTGCACGGATGATCACGCCGGGCGGCTGTTGTTGAACCGCTTTGCCCGTTTTTTACGGGATTGCTGTTATCGATGTCTGGCTTGCTTTTCAGTGCCGTGATGATCAGTAGAGGTGGTCCCGCTTTTTTGACCTGTTTGCAGCCCGTTTAAGGTGGATCAGGGTTTCACATCAGGCTGCCATTCTCATGGGTTCTATTTTGCTTTCACAGGCCTCATCCGGGGGGCAAGATGCCATGGGTCGAATGCCGGCGTTCGGCGTTGTAACAGGCCATCCGTGTACTGATCCCCGCACGGGCTTCAGAGCCGGTTTCAAAAGTGTTTAGGCAGACACATTCGCCCTTCAGGGACCGCCGCAACCGCTCAACCGTCCGGTTGCCGATCCAACGGCCCCGGCCATCCATTCACTGTCCGGCAGCGCATGTTTACATGCGCGAGAGGGCAGATACGGACATCGGCGTCTTTCCGTGCCTGCGTCCACTCAAAGCCGGTGAACTGGCTGCCCTGGCCGCTGTTCATGATCTCGGGCGCCATATCCGGCCAGCGCCTCTTTCAAAGCCCCGGCACAGAAGCCAGCCTCCATGCTGGAGAGCCGCCAGGCCAGAACCTTGCGGCTGACCCAGCCCATGACCGCTACCAGATACGAGAAAGCCCCAGCGCATCCACTGCCCGGCAGGCGATTGCAAAGCAATCTGCCGAGAGGGGGATACAGCTGATACCGGCGCACCAGACCTGGCTGGGGCGGCTGATGGCCAGCGCCTTCAAAAGCTACGGCCAGATCTTGTGCTGCGGGTGTTTCCTGCTGGTCTTCGGCGTCTGACAGACCGGAGCAAGGCGCATGAGCCGCATCAGGCGGCGCGCAGGGTGACGGCCGCATTATTGGCCCTGCCGCTGCAAATAGCGGGCCATCTGGCGGGAGCCGTACCACGGTGTCTCAAGAAATGGCCTGTCCCTCCCGGCGGATTTGCGGCAGCAAACCGCCTGCCGGGCAGCGGATGATTGTCATGAACCGCAGGTTCCCGGCGCTCTCGCCCTTTGGCGTGTGAACAAGGTTCGAACAGGCCGGCGACAGTATCTGGCACTGACGGCGAACGCTGATCTTCGGATGATCCTTTTCAATGCACATCCGCCTGTGATCCTTGCTTAACGATCCCGGGCGCGTTTCAAAAAACCGCGTTCAGCCACAGGCTGGCCGGTCTTGGAATGCAGCTTGCCGATCTCAGCCCCGTTGGATTTAGCCGCAGCGCCGGTCCTCTTGGAAAAGGCTCAGGCCATGTTCTTGATCGCCGCCCGTTTCCAGCCGCTGGCCATGTTCGGATGCGCGCCGGACGTCTTCGATAACTCTGCCAGTACCCTCTCCTCGCGGATCGCCTCAAGCGCAACTTGGGCTTTGAATGCGGGAGAAGGGTTCTTGCGTTCCGTCATTTTGGATCGTCACTTTCATCATGCGATCCATATTGGCAACTGGTCTGAATTCCCGCGACCACCTCTAGTTGGGCCGGTCGCGCCTAGCCGGGCGATCTGGAGCCCGTGGATGCTGCAGCGCATTCGAGGTCAGCATTGAGCCCAATGTATGTACCGGCTGCTGTTCGCAAGTGATCAATCGCATGTCTTCTGGAAGCCGCTGATATGCATCCGGTCTTTGTATCGGCTTCATTGTTTGCCGTGGCCCTGTTGGGAGTGCGCACGCGCCGCTGTCTCATTACTTGCCAGATCATTGATGACCATTTGGACTCTCAGACTTTGGGTGCGTCTTAATTCCGTTCCATGCAGTTGAGGTTTACGAACGTTGTTTGCGGCATTGGCCTGATCAGACCGCAGCCGCTATCTCTTGTCCTTTCCAATCAAAGTCCTTGCCGGAGCTGAGGACGCTCCAGGCGATCCGGGCGAGCTTGTTGGCCAGTGCCGCACCAAGTTTGTTGTGCTGCATCCGCATTAACGCTGCTTCCAGCCACGGACCAAAGCTGAACTTGTGCCAGTTCTTGGGGCGCATCATGATGACCTGTGCGGCCTGCACAAAGAGCATGCGCAGATAACGACTGCCCCGTTTTGTGATGTCCCCAATATCGTGCGCCCGCCGGTGCTGCTTTGCCTCGGGACCAATCCGAGCCAGGCTGCAAAGTCGCGTCCCCGGTCATAGGCCTCGCCCTCGCCAACGGCAGCAGCCATCGCCGTTGAGATCAACGGGCCAAATACCTGGGATCGTCATAAGCCGCTGGCAACCCGGCTCAGTTTCGCTGACCTCCATGATTTCAGCCGTGGTCATCTCGATCCGTTTGTCCAGCCAGATCCAGCCCTGCCGGAGGCCTAAGATCAGTTGCGCATGCGCAGGGACATCTCGCCGCTGCGATTGCCGAGGATAGCTTCAAGCGAGTTGCGCAAGGCAGGCACGCTGCGCCGGGCGGTGATATCCTGTTCGATCAGAAAGGCCCGGATCTGGTTCATCGCGGCCGTCCGCCGCGACACAAGGCGAGACCGGACGCGATGCAGAGCTTGCAGGTCAAGCTGGTCCTGCGTCTTCTCAGAAAACCGTCTTAAGATTGCGGCGCAATGCGGCCTCTGCAATCGCCTCGGCATCGTTGTAGTCGTTCTTTTGACCCTTGTTGAAAGGCTTCCATTCCAACGATACAGCGTGGCAATTGCTCAAAGGCCGCCACAAGAGCCAGCCGTTTGATCTTCTTGCGGAGAACAAGCTGACCATCGTGATCGAAACCAACCAGATGAAACACGTCCTTACCGATATCGATGCCGACAGACATCGGCTCATCAAGATCATTCTTCGCCATACTAATTCTCCATGTGCAGAAATAGGCCTAGCCGAACCTGCTGGGTGAAGCAGCCGGTACATCCCATTATTTGTACCTTAGATTTTTCTGCTGCGCGCGATCGCAGCACGAAAATCGCCGCAAACGCATCTTTTCAGCGCCGCTACGCGGCGTGAAAACCAGCCGTTCAAGCATGCTGCAGCGAGATCTGTCCCCCGAACTCCCAGGTTACGGGACGGAGCCGTCATTCGCTGCAGGCGCAGCCAGAACAGTCTTGCGCGCCCGCTTCACGCAGATTGCGTTGAAAAAGTCTTCCTTGATCTGCCTGCAGGTAATTGATGCAATTCCTGCATAGGGCGGGGGATTTGGCGATGATGGGGCAGCGACAAGAGGCACAAGGCGCGTTGTTTTACGGGTTCGCCCTGGAAGATCATGTGCCCAGGGATCACCTGCTGCGCGCAATTGATCCATTTGTTGATCTGGCCAGCATCCGCTCACGTCTTTCGGAGCACTACAGCCATACAGGCCGCCCACCCATCGATCCCGAGTTGATGATCCGGATGCTGATCGTAGGCTATTGCTTTGGCATCCGGTCAGAGAGGCGGCTTTGTGATGAGGTGCATCTGAACCTGGCTTGCCACTGGTTTTGCCGCCTGGATCTGAGCGATCGTGTGCCCGACCATTCCACCTTTTCCAAGAACTGCCATGGTCGTTTCCGCAACAGTGATCTGCCCCGTCATCTGATCGAGGATGTGGTGGCGCGATGTATCGCTGAAGGGCTTGTCGGCGGTGAAGCAATTGGGGCGGATGCATCGCTCGTCAAGGCAGATACCAGCCGCTACTGCAAGGTTGATTTTAAGGAATAACTGCCCCGGATGCGGTTGCCCGAGCAACCCAAGAATGTCCTGATACACTCGATGACAGTGCTTTTGGCGCGGCAACGCCAGTGAAGCCCAATGCGATCTCGCCATCAGATCCCGCTTCACGTTACACCAGCGCAAACGGCGACTGACCCTTTTTTAAATACAGCACAATCTATCTGGTCGACTTGGATCATGCAGTCATCGTCGATGTTGAGGCCACGGTGCCCATCCGCCAGGCCGAAGTAAGTTCCGTACGCCAGATGCTGGAGCGCAGGCGGGAGCGCTTCGATCTGTTTCCTGAACGGATACGGCCTAAGGCACCGCCGGGATGCCCGGTTGGCTGATGAAGGAACAAAGTATCGAGCCGCAAATTCCTGTTTTTGATAAACCCGCCCGCAAGGATGGAGCTTTCCCATACACTGAGTTCATCTATGATCCAGACACAGATGCCTATCAATTCCCCGGCGGCCGTGAACTGCGTCCCTACTGGCGCGACATCCCGCAAGGCAGGCCAAAATTCGACAAGGATAGGGTCAAACGTTATCAGGCCCGAAAACAGGACTGTGCCGCTTGCCCGCCAAGGCCCAAATGCACACCCTGCCGGATTGTTCGAAAGATCTCTCTATCCAAGCACAAAAGAGCCCGACAGAAGGCCCGTGAAATCGCCGCGACCGTTGCCTATGTCGCGTCGAACCGGAAGCGGAAACATAACCTTCCGGGCCCACCTTTGATGCGATTCAGTGCTCGCAAGAAGCGATGAATTGTTTAAGCTATATCTGGAGTTGGAAGATGGCGGTCCCGCACGATTGCATGGGCGGTGAATTCGGCCAGTTCGCCGCGCCAGATTTGGCGGTCAAAGCAGAACGGCCGGCCACCCGCATCATAGATCACCTGTTCCAGCTCGATCCCTGCATTATAGGTCGGCAACCCGAGCAATCCTGCCTCCTCCTCATTCAATGCGCGCATTCGGATGGAAATGTCGCCGGAATGAGGCGGCATACCGTATTCCCGCTCCATGAGCAGCGTTGTTGATTGCTGCAGGTCGTGGCTGAAAAGATCCGGAAACAAATGCGCGACGGCAAATTCCTCTTCTACAAAGGCAGGATGCCCTTTGAGCAGAAACAGCCGTGTGTACTTGTAAAGGGTGTCGCCCTCGGCCACTGCAAGCTTGGCCGCCAGGGCGGCGTCGGCTTGGGTCAGCTGTTTAGAGATCAGTTCAATCTTAAGGCCAAGTTCGCCGCTTTCTGCATGGGCAAAGAAGCTGACCGTCTTGCTGATGTCATAGGTCAGCCGCTGCGGAGAGACGAATCGGCCGCGGCGCCCGGAACTGTAGGCGAGACCTTCCTGTTCAACCGCTAAAAGTGCGCGGCGGGCGGTCATCCTGCTGATGCCGAATTGCTCGCCGATGGCTCTTTCAGAGGGCAGCGCGCTATGCTCAGGCAGCTTTCCACTGCGGATCTGATCTCGCAGGTGGTCGATAACCTTCTGAAAGGCAGGCATTTTCTTTTCCGAGGTCAGATCATTAGCGCCCATGTGTCCAGTTCCCACAACTTTATGTTTGGTATATACCAGATCATTGGTATATACCAGCAAGCGAGAGTTTCATCTCCTGACTGCATGGAGTGCCCATGGAATGCAAGGCGATGGAGCAGGGGGAAGGGCTGACGCCCGTTTTTTCTAGAGGCAGGTTTATGAACGTGGTGCCGGATATTCAGACACTGGGGTTCACAGCGGACGGCGGTCTGGGCGCAAGGGCGCGGATCGGACTGATCGTGCTGCAATCCGATCAGACGCTTGAGCATGAGTTTGCCACGCTGCTGCGGCGCAAGGATGTTGCTGTCTATCACGCGCGGATCCCGAACGAGATGGAAGTCACCTGTGGCACGCTGCGCAAGATGGAGGCCGATCTTCCGGCTGCGGCTGAGCTGCTGCCGCCGGCGTTTGAATTCGGCGCAATTGGGTATTGCTGCACATCCGGCGCTACGATGATTGGCGAAGCACGGGTGGACAGCATACTGAGCAAAGCGCATCCGAAGGCAAAAATCACCAATCCGCTGACGGCCTGCAAGGCCGCGCTTCAAGCCCTGAAGGTGAAAAAGATCGCACTGATCACCCCCTACGCCCCCGAGGTGACCACTGAAATGCGGGACAATCTGGCTGCGGCAGGGTTCGAGGTGAATGCGATTGGAACCTTCAACCAATCGGATGATTTCAAGGTCGCCCGGATTTCCTCGGACAGCATTCTGGCTGCGGTCAAGGAAGTCGGCCGGCGCGATGATTGCGATGGCGTATTTGTGTCCTGCACCAGCCTGCGGGCGCTGCCCATTATCGCTGAAGCCGAAGAAGCCCTGGGCAAGCCGGTTCTGTCCAGCAATCAAGTCACCGCCTGGCACCTTGCCCGGCTGGCAGGGCTGCGCGACAGCGTCGCCGGTGCGGGCATGCTTTTTCACACCCAATTGAAGCCTCAGGATTAAAATGATGACGGATGTGCATCCCGCCGCCGAACGCGGCTTCTCTACCAGCGAATTCGAACAGCGCACGCAAGCCGCCCAGAAGATCATGGCGGGCCTTGGGCTGGATGCGCTGCTGCTGACCACCGAGCCGGAAGTGCGCTATTTCACTGGGTTCGATACGATTTTCTGGCTCAGCCCGACACGGCCCTGGTTTGTGGTGATCCCGGCCAGCGGCGCACCCATTGCGGTGATCCCGGAAATCGGCGGTCCCAGCATGTCGCTGACCTGGGTTTCCGATATCCGCACCTGGCTGGCACCGCAGCCGGAAGATGACGGCATTTCCCTGCTGGCCGATACCCTGCGCGAGGTGATGCCCGGCGGCGGCACCCTGGGTCTGCCGATGGGGCATGAAACCCATGTGCGGATGCCCGCCGCTGACTTTCAGCGGCTACTGGGCAGGCTGGACGGCATTTCGATTGCTGACGGCGCGGATGTGGTGCGCAGCCTGCGGATGGTGAAATCACCCTCTGAAATCGCCAAGATTGCGCGCATCTGCAGTATTGCCTCCTCGGCCTTTGAAGATCTGCGGAACCATATCCGGGCAGGCGATACCGAACGCCAGGCCTTTGCCAAGTTCAAGATCGATCTGCTCCAGCAAGGCGCCGATGACGTGCCGTATCTGGTCGGCAGCTCCGGCCCCGGCGGGTTCTCGGACGTGATCAACCGGCCCACCGACCGGGTGATCGCAGACGGCGACATGCTGCTGCTGGATACCGGTTCCCTTTGGGGTGGCTACAGCTGCGACTTTGACCGGAATTATGCCTTTGGCCATGCCTCGGACGCGGCCAAATCCGCCTATGATCTGGCTTGGCGCGCAACCGAGGCCGGCCTGCAGGCGGCGCGCCCCGGCATCACCACCGCGGATCTGTGGGGCGCGATGGCCAAGGTGCTGGAGGCGGGCGGCTGCAGCGGCCATCAGATCGGCCGGATGGGCCACGGGCTGGGGATGCAGGTGACCGAATGGCCCTCGCTGATGCCCGGCGACGATACCGTTATCGAAGCGGGCATGGTGCTGACGCTTGAGCCCGGTTTCGCCTTTGGCGGCAACAAGATGATGCTGCACGAGGAAAACATTGTCATCCATGAGGATGGCGCCGAACTGCTGTCGCGCCGTGCTGCGCGCGAGCTTCCGATCATCACATAAGCCACAGGTTTCACCAGAATGACCAAACAACTCCCGTCCCACGCGCAGGTTGTCATCATCGGCGGCGGCATTCACGGCTGCTCGGTGGCCTATCATCTGGCCAAACAGGGGCTGACCGATGTTGTGCTGCTGGAGCGCAAGCAGCTGACCAGCGGCACCACTTGGCACGCAGCTGGCCTTGTGGGGCAGCTGCAGGGCAGCCATGCCACCACCGCCTTTGCCAAATACGGTATTGAGCTGCTGGAAGAGATCGAGGCGGAAACCGGTCAGAACCCGGGCTACCGGCGGTCGGGCTCAATCTCGGTTGCGGTGAACGATGAACGGATGGCCGAGCTGAAGCGCAAGGCGGATTTTGCGGCGCTGTTCGGGATCGAGGCGCAGTATCTGGAAACCGCCGAAATCCTGGAACGCTGGCCGCTGATGAACCCCGACGGCGTGCTGGGCGGTATCTATATGCCCAGCGACGGCTCTGCCAACCCGGTGGATCTGACCACGGCGCTGGCCAAGGGCGCGCGGATGCGCGGTGCCAAGATCTTTGAGAACATCAAAGTCGAAGAAGTTCTGACCCGTGACAGCAAGGCCGTTGGCGTGCGCACCGATCAGGGCACGACCAGCGCCGATTACGTGGTGAACTGCGGCGGCATGTGGGCGCGGGAATTGGGCCGGCAGAACGGTGTTGGCGTGCCGCTGCACGCCTGCGAGCATTACTATCTGGTAACCGAAGCAATTGAAAACCTGCCCAGCGACCTGCCGGTGCTGCGCTCCTACTGTGACGGCACATATTGGAAGGAAGACGCCGGCAAGCTGCTGTTCGGCTTTGCCCATTTCCAGGCCAAACCCTGGGGCATGAAAGGCATTTCCGAGGACTTCGAGTTCGACAGCCTGCCGTTTGTCGAGGACGATGTGATGGAGGTGCTGGAACTGGCAATGAACCGGGTGCCGCTGCTGCAGGAAACCGGTATCCGCACCTTCTTTAACGGGCCGGAAAGCTATTCCTATGACGGCCGTTTCATCCTGGGGCAGGCACCGGACATCCCGAACTATTTTGTGCTGGGCGGGGTGAACTCCACCGGGATCCAGTCGGGTTCCGGCGCGGGCCGGGCCTTGGCGCAATGGATCATCGACGGGCATCCGCCGATCGACCTCAGCGAAATGGACCCCAAGCGCTGCGAGGAGTTCCAGGCGCGTGACCCTTATCTGCAGGAACGCTGCCCGGAAACGCTGGTGCTGACCTATGCGATGCATTGGCCGAACCGCCAGCGCGAGACCGTCCGCAACCTGCGCCGCACGCCGTTCTATCACCCGATGAAGGCCCGCGGCGCCTGTTTCACCGAGGCCCAGGGCTGGGAACGCCCCGGCTGGTTCGCGCCCGAAGGGGTTGAGCCGAAGTACGAATACAGCTTTGGACGCCAGAACTGGTTCCCGCATGTGCAGGAGGAACAGAAAGCCGCGCGTGAAGCGGTTGCGATGATCGACTACACCATGCTGGGCAAGCTGATGGTCGAGGGCCGCGACGCCGAAAACTTCCTGCAGCGGGTCTGCACCAACAACATGGCAATGGCCAATGGCCGGGTTGCCTATACGCTTATGCTGAACGAACGCGGCGGCATCGAAAGCGATGTCACGGTTGCGCGTCATGGCGGCGACAGCTTTATGGTGATGAGCTCAATCTCGCACACCCGGCGCGACTATCTGCATCTGCGCGACCTGATCCAGCCGGACGAAGATGTGCGCCTGCGCGATGCGACAACTGCCTATGGCGTGCTGGGGATCATGGGACCGAAGAGCCGCGAACTGCTGCAGGCCGTCAGCGATGCCGACGTGTCGCACGAAGCGTTCCCGTTCAACAGCTCGCAGCATTTCCACATTGGCCACGCGTCGGTGTTTGCGCAGCGTCTGTCCTATTCCGGCGAGTTGGGCTGGGAAATCTTCATCACCCCGGATTTCGCTGAGCATGTGTTCGAAGTTCTGATGCAGGCCGGTGAACAGTTCGGCCTCCGCCTGATCGGCGGCGAGGCGCTGAATGCGCTGCGGCTGGAAAAGGGCTTTGTCCACTGGGGCCACGATATGGCCTATACCGAAGCACCGCATCAGATGGGCATGGAATTTGTCTGCAAGGCCAAGAAGCCCATCCCGTTTATCGGCCGCGATGCCTATCTGGCGCGCAAGGCGGAAAACAAGGGGCCGTTCCTGTGCTCGGTCAAACTGCGCGATCCCGGACCGCTGCTGCATCACAACGAACCTGTTCTACGGGACGGCAAGATTGCGGGCTACGTGACCGCCGGCGCCTGGGGACAGACGGTCGGGGCGGCTGTCGGCCTGTGCCTGCTGAACCTGCCGGACGGCGAAACAGACAAGGCAGCGGTGGAGAACGGCCAATTCACGGTCCTGGTGGAGGGCGAAAGCATCGAGGCTGATGTCAGCCTGACCCCGTTCTATGACCCGCAAAGCAAACGGATGCTGTCCGGCGCCTAAGGGCGCCCGGCACCAAGGAGGAGTTCACGGTCCTGATGCACATCCCCGGTGTCCCGCTCTCATCACCGGCTAAAGCTCAGGACCGTGGCAATGGAGATGCCGCCCCAGCCAAACAACAGGCGCGGGTTCCATATCGAAGACAGGTTAAATTCTGGGAGGAAACCATGACTTACAAACTACTCAACACTCTGGGCGCAGCGGCAGTTGCAACCGTGGTCAGCTCGATTGCGGCGTTGGCCGGGCCGATTGATGACCGGATTGCTGCGGGTGAGCCGCTCCGCATCGGCTTCTCCAATATCCCAATCTGGGGCTACCCGGACGAGAACGGCGACGCCAAGGGGTTTGTGAACGAGATTGCCGTCGGCATCCTGGAAAAGATGGGTCACGACAACGTCGAGGCCACCGTCACCGACTGGGGCGGTCTGATCCCTGGCTTGCAGGCGAACCGCTATGACATGATCACCGGCGGTCTTTATATCCTCAACAGCCGCTGCGAGAACATTGCCTTCTCCGAGCCGATTGCACAATCCGGTGACGCCTTCATCGTTCCGGCCGGCAATCCCAAGGGGATCCAGACCTATCAGGATATCCTGTCCGCCGAAGCGGTGCTGGCTGCCGGATCCGGCTACAACACCGTGGAGGCCGCCAAGAAGGAAGGACTGACCGACGCGATGATCATGCAGGTGCCAGGGCCCACTGAAATGCTCGCAGCCGTTAAGGCCGGCCGCGCGGATGCTGCCGGCATGACCTATTTCGAAGCCGCGCATCTGGCCGATAGCGACGAGGCCGTCGATGTGACCGATCCCAGCGCGCTGCCGGAATGGACGCTGAACTGGGTCGGCGTTGGCTTCCGTGATGCGGATAGTGATTTCCTGGCCGAGTTCAACAAAGCGCTGGCAGGCTACATCGGTTCCGAGGAGATGATGCAGACCGTCGCTAAGTACGGCTACACCGAAAGCACCCTGCCCGGTGACAAGACCACCGAATGGACCTGCGCGAACCGCTGATCCGGCTGTGCGGCGGCGCCTTGGGTGCCGCCGCCTGAAATTCTCCTCGTGCAATACGGATTACTGATGGGTTTTTACGAATTCCTGGTCCAGTACTGGCCGCGGCTCCTGTCTGGAACGGGCGTTACTTTGGTACAGTTCCTGCTTGCTGCTGCAATCGGCATCGCGATCTCGCTCTGCATGGGCCTGATGAAGCTTTCGCAGAACCGGTTGCTGCATGGTGCAGCTGTCACCTATATCGAAATCTTCCGCGGCACCTCGCTTGTGGTCCAGCTCTACTGGATCTTCTTTGTCCTGCCGTTGTTCGGCCTGACGATTGAAAAATTCACTGCCGGCTATCTGGCGGTGGGCATGAACATCGGCGCTTACGGGGCGGAACTGGTGCGCGGCGGCATCCTGTCGGTACCTAAGGGCCAGTGGGAGGCGGCGCTTGCCATTAACATGAGCCCGGCGCAGCGGATGCGGCGGATTATCCTGCCGCAGGCGCTTGTCAGCATGCTGCCGCCCTGGGGCAACCTGATGATCGAGCTGTTGAAAGGCACCGCGCTGGTCTCGCTGATCTCGGTTGCCGACCTTATGTTCGAATCCCGCCAGATCAACGCCTCGACCTTCCTGTCGGCGCAAGTCTTTGGCGCGGCACTGGTCATCTATTACATCCTGGCCCGCTTTTTCGTGACGCCGTTCATGCGCTGGCTGGAACGCCACATGGCGCGCAAGATGGGGAGGGCGTAAGCCATGTTTGACTGGCAATGGGATTTCACCTGGGAGATTCTACCCCGCCTGATCACTGCCACCGGCAACACGCTGGTTGCGGCCCTCGCGGGCTATGCGATTGCGGTAGTGCTGGGCATGGCCCTGGCACTGGCGCAGCGGACCCCCTCCAAAGCGGTGACCTTTGCGGTGCGGGAATTCGTCGAGTTCATCCGCTCTACCCCGCTGATCCTGCAGATCTTCTTTGTGTTCTATGTAGGACCGCAGTTCGGCATCCGGCTCAGCCCGTGGATGTCCGGCATGATCGCCATCGGCCTGCATTATGCCTGCTACCTGTCTGAGGTCTTTCGCGGCGGTATTGAAAGCGTGCCGAAAGGCCAGTGGGAGGCGGCAATCGCGCTCAACATGTCCACCGCGCAGAAGTACCGCCGGGTAATTATTCCGCAGGCCATCCCGCCCGCTCTGTCGGGCATGGGCAACTACCTGGTTGGCATCTTCAAGGACACGCCGATGCTGTCGGTGATCGGGGTTGCCGAGCTTATCCATACCGCCAATGCCATCGGTTCGGAAAACTACCGCTTTCTGGAGCCTTACACGATGGTCGGCATCATCTTTCTGGCAATCTCCCTGCCGGCAGCGGGCCTGATCCGGCTGTTCGAAGGGTATGTGCGCCGCAAACTGGGACTGTAACGATGCTGGACAATACTGGCTTTCCGCTTGAAATCACCGGTGAAGACACGCCGATGGTGAGCTTTCGCAAGGTGAACAAATCCTATGGGGCGCTCACTGTGCTGGACGACCTCGATCTCGACGTCGCGGCAGGGGAAATGGTCTCGATCATCGGTCCCTCCGGCTCGGGCAAGACCACCGTGCTGCGGATGCTGATGACGCTTGAGCAGATCAACGGCGGGGTGATCTATGTGGACGGCAAGCCGCTGACGCAAATGCCCAAGGGCGGCCAGCTGGTGCCTGCCAGCGAACGCCACCTGCGCAGCCGCCGCGCCGACATCGGCATGTGCTTTCAGCACTTCAACCTGTTCCCGCATATGACAGCGTTGGAAAACTGCATGGAAGGGCCGGTGCAGGTCCTGGGCCTGTCCAAGGCCGAGGCACGTGATCGTTCAGAAGAATTGCTGGAACTGGTCGGCATGATCTCCAAGAAGGATCAGCATCCCTCGCGCCTGTCGGGCGGCCAGCAGCAGCGGGTGGCGATTGCCCGCGCACTGGCGATGCGGCCCAAGGTGATGCTGTTCGACGAGGTCACCTCGGCCTTAGACCCGGAGGTGATCGGCGAGGTGACCAACGTGATCCGCCAGCTGGTATCGGAACATAACCTGACCATGCTGATGGTGACTCACCAGATGGGTTTTGCCCGCGATATCTCGGACCGGGTATGCTTCTTTTATGGCGGCAAGATCGAGGAGCAGGGCCCGCCCGCGCAACTGTTCGGCAACCCGCAGCGGGAGCGGACACAGCAATTCCTGAGCGCAGTGCGGGAAGCGGTCTGAGAACCAGAGCGGGTTTCCCGAGCAAGTGGTTAAAGCGGCGGGTCTGCCCGGCGAGCAGACCTTTGATCTTGGCAAATGCAGCGTGGCACTTGCGCGGCTGGTCTAGTGAAGCTGCACGGCCGCGGCCAAAGGTGAGGTGAACGATAGCTCGGGGCCGGCCAGGTTTCGAAGGGCGCCGGCAGCTCGAAACTTTGCAGCGGCAGCTTCCTGCGCAAAACGGATGTAGGAAGATACTCAAGCAAAGCTTGCAAGGATGGCGGCTGGCAACGTAGCCACAAGTTATTGAACTTGAATGAAACAGTGTCCAAATCCTGCTCCCGCAACCAACGTTTCCAACCAAGCCTCCGCAAAATGCGGGGGCTTTTTCGATTACGGCTGCCCCAAAGCCATCAGCCCTGCCAATTCCCCAACAAGTTCAAGCTGATGCCCGCCTGGCGCAGTACCGTCCGGAACCATCCGCACCTCCGAAATCAGCGCCTGCAGCGACGCCGTCGCCTCCCGCCGCACTTCTGGCGCGTTCAGGGCGCCGGCAAGATCTTCGATCAGCACCCGGCACCGCGCCGGCAGTCTCGGATGCAGCCGCAGGGCTGAGGGTTCCGGGGTGTCCGCGATGACCGCCTCCAGGCGGACCTTCTCTCCCTCCAGCTCAGACATCTTGGGCGCGAAAGAGTTGTGCCGCACGCAATGCTTCTGCAATGCGACCTTCTACAAGTGGCGATCGAAGTATGGCGGACTGCAATGGTAGGCTAATGGGCTTCAGCGGCTCGCCCGCGCGCCTGAAGACAGTCTTTAGCCCCTGGCGCTGTGCAGCCAATTCAGGAACGCCGCCTTCCCGCCGTCCAAATCACCGGAATTCGACAGCACATAATAGGCGCCCTCCTCCCGGTCGGGCCAGAGATCCTGCAGGTCGCCGCGTTCGATGTCATCCTGCACCCAGTCGCAAACGGTATAGGCAACCGCCTCTCCGCGTTTAAGGGCCTCGATAATCAAATTCCCCGGCATTTCGGACAGGCGTGCGGGGCTGTGGCCGGCGGCCCCATGCCGGTTGAACCAATCCTGCGCATCTGACGTGCCGGCCTCTTGCAGCCAATTGAGCTGAGCAAGCGCTGGTATATCCGCAGGAAACGCGCCGCTTAACCCGGGTGCGCCCAACACATTCAGCGAGACGTTCAGAAGCGGTTCAATTCCAGCAGGAAGTGCGTTCCGGTGGCAGAACCGGATAGCGACGTCGAAATCGGATTGGTTCAGCGGAACGGCGATACTGGACAAATCCAGCTGAAACGAAATGTCAGGGTGCAGGAGCTGGAACTCGGAAATTTTCGGCATCAGCCAATGCGACGCGAAGCTGGGGGATGTGGTTATCCTGATAACCCGCGGGCGGTTGTGCTTTGCAACCAGGTCTACTCCCCGGCGGATCCTGGAAAAGCCTTCACTGAGCGCTCTCGACAAGATCTGCCCTTCCTCGGTCAGCAAAACACCGCGCCCATGTTTCTGGACCAGCGGCTTGTTCAGGTATTTCTCAAGTTTCCTCACCTGCTGGGACACCGCTGCAGAGGTGACGTTAAGGCGGCGCGCAGCTTCCGCAAAGCTGCCGGTTTCGGCAAGCTGCGCAAAGGCCTTGAGCGTATTGAGTGGCGGGAGATGTTTCATTGCATAGAAAAGCTAACCTGTTTGACAGGCTAATTCACTAGGCGCAGCAGCAGGAATCGTCAATAAAGACGGAAATTCCGGCACCTGCGAGGCATATCATGAGCGCACTGTTTTCCAGCTTCGAAATCAAGAACGTTAAGTTCAAGAACCGGATCGGCATGTCGCCGATGTGCCAGTATTCCTCTAGGGACGGGGTGGCGTCGGATTGGCACATGGTCCATCTGGGCGCGCGTGCTGTTGGCGGTGCCGGGCTGATTATGGCCGAATGCACCGCAGTCTCTCCCGAGGGGCGGATTTCCAATGGTTGCGCCGGCCTCTGGAATGAGCAGCAGGCGGAGCGCCTGGCACCCATCGTGGCCTTTCAAAAGTCCTTTGGGGCGGTCACCGGCATCCAGATTTCGCATTCCGGGCGCAAAGGAAGCGCCGCGACGGCGTTGGAAGGGGGAAGCCATATCAGCGAGGCTGAGGGCGGCTGGGAAACGGTTGCCCCGACTGACAGCGCTTTCGATCCCGATGGCACGCGCCTTTGGAAAGCCCCGCGCGCGCTCCAGGCCTCTGAAATTGAAGAGGTTCAAGGTCAGTTCGTCAACTCCGCTAGAATGGCACTGCTGGCTGGGTATGATCTGCTCGAAGTTCACTGCGCGCATGGCTATTTGCTGCATTCCTTTCTCACCCCCCTGGTCAACCAGCGCAGCGATGCTTACGGCGGAGACCTGCGCGGAAGGGCGCGGCTGCTTTTGGAAACGGTCGAAAAGGTCCGTGCCGTTTGGCCAGAAGACAGGGTGCTGGCGGTGCGGCTCTCGGTGGATGACTTTGCGGCGGGCGGCCTGACAACCGAAGACGTCTCGCAGGTCGGGCAATGGCTGAAAGAGAGCGGCGTGGATATCCTCGACTGTTCTGGCGGCGGTGCTGTCCCGGAAGCACGCGGCGCAATTGGCAACCGTACGGCGGAACAGCCAGGGATGGCCGGGGAAATCCGGCGCGGCTCAGGCCTTCCGGTAATGGCGGTTGGCGGGATTTCCGATCCCCATCAGGCTGAAACGCTGGTCTCCAGCCAGACCGCCGATATAGTGCTGCTCGGCCGCGCGATGATGCGCAATCCGCATTGGCCCTTTCACGCGGCCAAAGCGCTTGAAGCGGAGGCACGGCATGTCTTGGCAGAGCAATACGGCTTCTTTGTCGGCAGATAACGACGTCCTTAGCGATGTGTCTTAACGATCGGTGGACGTCGGCTTAGCGCCGTTCACGCCCTGCCGCACATGCAAAAGTCTGCCAGGTGGCCGTGACAGCAATGGGCTCCCACCAGCCTAAGCCTACTTCAGCGGGCGGCAGGATCGAGCCCATTGTGGCGATTGCACCAACAAGGTTACTAGGACCGATGAATAAGAACCAAGAAATCTTCTCCCATCGTGAAACCGGCCCCAATTTGAGTGTTCAACGAAGCTCGGGCGCAGAGGTTTTTCCTTATTGGAGTTTTACCAAAACCGTAGTCGCAATCTGTGCCTTAAAGATCGTGGAACTGGGCAAGCTCGATCTGGACGAACATCTCGCAGACCATGACTTCTCGCTTCGCCAATTACTGAATCACACCGCTGGCTTGCCGGACTACTATTCCCTGCCGGGCTACAGGAAAGCGGTTGCGAATGATGAAGAACCTTGGCCTGCTGAGCACCTGTTCAATGCCACGATGGCGCAAGGCAGTTTGTTTACACCGGGTGAAGGCTGGGCCTATTCAAACCTTGGTTACATGCTGGCCCGCGATTTAATTGAAGACGTCGCTGGTTCGTCATTCTCCAACCTTGTCAGTGAGATGATCTGCGACCCTCTCGGGCTGGACAGCATTGAGCTTGCGACGGCTAGAAAACACCTCTCACGCGTTCACTGGGATGGAGCAAAGAGGTATCATCCAGGATGGGTATATCATGGATGTCTTACTGGAACTGCTGCAGACGCTGCACGGCTATTACATGCTCTGTTTACGGGAAGGTTGCTCAATGCGGTTACGCTTGAACAGATGCTGATCCGTCATCCTCTTGGCGGCGCTATTGAAGGTCGGCCTTGGACGAAATGTGGCTATGCATCTGGCCTTATGAGCGGCCGGTGCGGGAGGGTCTGACCTAGCCCCACTTGAGTGGTCCAAATTGAAAGTTAGTGCATGGTTGGCCTTTGGTCTATCAGGACGATGGCCTCTGGCGCAGGCGGGCGGTAGCCCAGAGCACTGTGGGGCCTTTTGGTGTTGTAGTGTTTTCTCCAGCTTTCGATAATGATCTGGGCCTCGCGTAGCGAATAGAAGATTTCACCATTCAGCAATTCATCTCGCATCCGCCCATTGAAGCTCTCGCAGTATCCGTTCTCCCAGGGCGATCCAGGCTCGATGTATGCGGTTTTGGCCCCGACAGCTTTGATCCAGCCTCTGACGGCCTCAGCAATGAACTCAGGGCCATTGTCCGACCGAATGTATGCTGGTACGCCACGTAGGATAAACAGGTCCGTCAGTGCATCGATGACCTCGTTTGCATTCAGCTTCCGCTTCACTCGGATCGCAAGGCATTCCCGGCTGTGTTCGTCCAGGATGTTCAATGTTCTGAAAGCCCTGCCATCATCCGTTCGGTGATGAACAAAGTCGTACGACCAGACGTGGTTGCGATATTCGGGACGCAGCCGGACACATGATCCGTCGTTGAGCCAGAGCCGTCCCCTCCTGGGCTGCTTCATTGGAACCTTCAGCCCCTCCCGCCGCCATAAACGTTCGACACGTTTATCATTCACCCGCTGCCGGCAGGCGGTGTTTACACCGCCGAGAGGGGCCAGCCAGCGTCCCGCAGCAGGGCCGCAACCCGGCGGTAGCCGTATCGGCCGTATTGACGTGTCAGCTCGATCATATCGGCGACCAGGCGTTCCTCATCAGCACGCCCTTGAGGCAATTGCCGCTGTGTGGACCGGTGCTGGCCCAGAACGCGGCAAACGCGACGCTCGGAAACCTTCATTTGGCTGCGCACATGATCAATGCAGGACCGGCGGCGGGAGGGGCTCAGAAGTTTCCCTTTGCGGCCTCGGACAGGATCAATTTGTCCAGTGTCAGGTCCGAAACCGCCCGGCGAAGCCGCTCGTTTTCCTTCTGCAGCCGCTTTAGTTCTTTAAGCTGTTCCGTGCCCATTCCGCCGTACTTCTTCTTCCAGCGATAGTAGGTCTGTTCCGTAACGCCGATCTGACGGATCGCGTCTATGCGGGGCATGCCTTGCCCCATCAAGACTTCAACCTGCCGTAACTTCACGACAATCTCTTCAGGCTTGGGCCTCTTGGTCGCCATCTATGGTCCTCCGTTTCCTAATCATAGGGGCGGACCACTTCTTTGGGGGAGGCTCAAGGGTAGTAGATTTTCCTGATGTATTGTCAGCCTGAATGACGTTGAGGCCAGACGACAATGGGACATCAACACCATATGTATTCTCAGCGGTTATCGACCGGAGCCTAATGTGCCGGATTTGGATCATAGAAGGCGTTTTCCTACCAATAACATTTTCTGAACAATTCCCTCGGTGATTTTCACGGCTAGCCCTTTCATAAAAGGCCTTTCATCGACCAGCACATCGCCAATGGAATCAATTTCTTTTGCCGCTTCTATCCCTTTTTCGGTCAGGGAGAGTGTTGTCCGATTGCTGCTGACAGACCAATCAGCGAAGCCTTCTCCAACGAGAAAGTCGAGAGCGCGTGTAAATGCCGGCTCCACGCGCAAACGCCACGTGTATGCTGGTATTCTTTCTTCCAATATCGCCTCGAGTTTTTCTCGCGACGCCTGTGAGCGAAGGGCGTCGTTAAGGACATGCAGTTTGGCAAATGAGGCTTTTTTCCCGCGTGAATGAAACAAGGCTAGAAGGGTGACAGATATACGCCAAGATATCCGCATATCCCCCGCGCAGGGTTTGGGACGCTCCCTGAAGACAAAGCTGGAGTCAGGGTCGTTCATTGCGATGAACCTTTCGCGGATGCTGTGAAGTCGAGTGGGCACTCGATAAGCCACGTTCCGATCTGTCCCATCGCAATCGCGCGGATGGCATTCGTCTCCAAAGTTGGGAGTGCAGAAACAAGTGCCTGATACAATCGATCTTGCTCGCCGGTCAGGAGATCCCCGGCTGGCCCTGATACGGTACCGGACGTTTCGAGCCGGTCTTCTTCCAGGACGATGGCCGTCGTTGCCTTTTCCCAGAGTTCGGGTACGTCACGTTTCAATTTCTCGAGAGCATTCTCAGCTCTGATATGAGTGCTAATGAATCGGTGCTTCCTCCTAACCGCTTGGTCTGGTTCGAGCTGCGGAAACCCGCGTCCAATTTTTTGATCCAGCACCTCATCAATTGCATTGCCGGTATCCGCTATTTCGTCAGCGTCCGGAGTTTTCAGGTCTAGGCTGGCACCGCACGCTTCCAACCTGATCTTCTCAATCTCCCTCGAGAAATCCTCCTGACAGTGAACAAGCCCACGGAAATCAGCGTCCAGAAAGGGCAAACCTGTTTCATGAATTTCGTGTGCTTTGTTTGCTACCGTTGTCACGACGTCTTTGTCATCCAAGAACGGGCACAACAATATCCAACGGCGCACTTTGGTACCGCTCAGTAGCTTCGAGATTTTGTCTTGGTTTTTTGTCAGCTTATTGAGATCACGATTGGCTTTTGCACGCATGGCGCTCGCTGCTTTGCTGGTATCTCCGGTCTCCTCAGGTGCGTAGCTCTGGTAAACGCACCCGTCGGTAGTGATGCATTCGATGCCAAGATCACCGTTCACGCGAGCCGGTATCGGCTGCACATTTTCAGCGCCATGACGTTCCCGGACAAGCCGTAAGCTGAACTGCTCCCATTCGGTTCCGTCCCAGTCACGCGGATATTTTTCAATCATGTTGCGGAGATACTCGCAGTGGTTGCGTCACTATGTTCTTGGCGCTGTCAATACGTCAAGATTTAACTTCCTCGCCTCACATGCTACATGGCTTGGTCGCCTTTCAGAAGCGAAACCGCTCGGAGCGGACTTCCGTTTTCCGAAGGGATCGGACATTTCAACCAAGTTTTCCAAGAAGAAGTTGGTTGCTTCTGATTTCTACTCGCTTTTTGGATGACCGCTTTGCGGAAGCTGCGCCGCAGCATCAATTACCGGCTTCGACGGCAGTTGGCCGAGGTTGCCGTTCATGGCCGTCGGCAATAGCCATGGTGTCTACTGGCTAAAGACCCCGGACATTTCTTACTTCCTTATTTTTGATGAGGGGGGGGTAGGTCCAAGGTTTTTTACTTGGAACTGCTCTTGCCGCTCTTGCATATTCGCCGAAGCGTCATATCTGCGAACCATCAGGGCCGATGCAAAATACCGCATCGCAAAAAGAGCCGCCTGTACACTCAGGAGCCGAACCGTCGGATCAACCGATGGCCGCTGACCCAACCCCCGCTTTCGCGGAGGAGGTCTTCGGCGTGCGGTTCACGAGATCTCCGTCCACATCATGAGCCGCAGGAGAAGACATATGCCAAATATGATTGACCATACGGCCCGTGCCCGGCGCGCTTACAAGATACTGCGCCGATGCGCTCGGAAGGGGCAGCGGATTACATACAAGGACCTCACCGATCCGCTTGGACTTCACCACCGCAGCGCCCGCTGGTTTCTTGGGGTGATGCAGACTTGGTTCAGAGAGAACGGATATCCGCCGATGCAGGCACTAGTATACGCAAAACACACCGGTATTCCTGGAACAGGATACGTAGCCAGTTCGAGGGGGGGCGAGCTATATGATCACGCGCTTCGTGACGTCTGGAGCTTCCCCTGGCCGAAGAAACCGCCCTTCTGACATCGTGGATTCCGAGATCGCCATGACCGCGCATATTATTTAATGACCACGAGGCAATGTGCGGTCGCGGCGAATGGCTGGTGTGGTGAAGCTGCGCCGCAGAATTTGGCGATGGACGGAGCGGCTGCTATGGGCCGTTCTCGCCGGTGGAAGTTGTTTCTATTGCCCTGATGCTGCGTTGCACCCGAGGCCAGCTATGAGCCCAAATTTGACAAATGCTGCAGGAAGCACCTACGTCCGCAAAAAGCGCCAAAGCTGACGTTCGCTTGCAAGGTTTATGAGGTTGTGATCCTATCGACTCAAAACCCCAGCAAGTTTAGCATCGTGCTAGTCTTTACGTTTTTCGTTGATTAATCAGGTAGTGAAAATCCATGCCGTACGACCTTCCAATAGAATTCACGAGCTCGAACATTTATCGCTCAAGAATTCTTTCACTGACAGGCGGTGATTTGAAGACTTGGGATGTTCTCGCACAGAGCCTTTCACAGATACGTCGAAACTGCGAGCCGCTCCTTAATGCTATCGTGCTCGACTTACCCGAACACACAGACCATTCAATAAAGCATGTTGACGCTTTATGGCAAGTTGTCGATCAATTGATTGATAATGATTACCCAATGAATCCGGTTGAAATATTCGTCATTGGTTGCTGCTTCGTACTTCACGATTCAGCGCAGTCACGCGCAGCATACAAAGATTTTGAGAACGAATTCAAAAACCAACTAGACCATAAAAACGCCGCAGAAATTCTAAGAGAAAACCATGCCGCGAAGGTCAGAGATCTGATCCGCGAGCCGATAGGCGTTGGATCTGCCTCTTACTTCATAATTCCTGATCCCGAATTCAGAGCAGAGTTTGCCGACATAATATCTGAGATATGTGCGTCCCACTGGTGGAGCACGCCAGAACTCAAACAGAGACTCGTCGATCGGAGACTAGTGAACGCGCCAATAAACATTTTGCCCGCCTGCCCAAGTGAATGGACAATCAATACACTAAACTTGGCCTCACTACTTCGAATAGCGGATATCGCTCACTGTGACGCGAGGCGAGCGCCACTTAGTCAGTTTAACGTGCGCTCAAAGATGAATCCCGTTTCACTGAGCCACTGGAAGAAGCAAGGAAAGTTGAGGGCTCCACGCCTCTCCGGGTCAAAACTTGTTTACAATTCTCGCGAGGGCTATGAGCGGAGTGAAAGCCCAGTGTGGTGGGCTTCATATCATATGCTAAAGGATGTCGATTTAGAGATAAAAGATACTAATAAAGTTCTCCGCAGCAGCAATAATGGAACTACCTTGAAAGCAGAAGGAGTTGCGGATGTCGAAACACCCGAAGATGCCGCCAGCCAAACACTAAAGCCGGTGGACTGGCTCCCGAGCGACTTGAGCTTCAGACTAGATAGTATCTCCGAGATTGTCTCGACCCTCGGAGGTCGAGCGCTCTATGGCGACGCCCAGTTAGTACCACTTCGAGAGTTGCTACAGAATGCAGTGCAAGCCACTTTAATGCTACCTGATGTAGCTGGAAGGGTCAGCAAGCAAGAAGTCGTGATCACTGTACAACCAGACTATCCGGAAGAACTTTCGAAGGACGAGATCCGAAGCTTCGTAGGTGACTATACCTTAGAAGTAAAGGACTCAGGCATCGGTATGTCATTACTAGATGTGCAATCAGGTCTTTTATCAGTGAACAAGAGTCATTGGTCTGAAACTGCTGCTGTGTCCGATTATAAAGAAAGGGTTGTACACGATACGTCAAACCATATTGCGAAGTTTGGTATTGGATTCTTGAGTGTTTTTATGTGGTCTGACAATATTGGTATTCGGAGCCAGTCCTTTGGAAGTGTAGACGAAGTACATTTAGAGTTTAATGACGGATTGAGATCCCCTCCGATTCTTAACTTAAATGATGCGCACTTTGCGCTTCACGGCACGACGATTTCGCTTACGTTCAATCGCTTCGATTGGGTTAGAGGGTCCACATTTCACGACAATCGAGGTGGATTCTCGATTGAGTATTTTCGAAACTCGATTCGTCAGATCTGCCCATTCCCACTAGTGGATATCAGAATAATCCTTGGTAGAGAGGAAAAGCTAATTCCAGCGGAGGACTGGAGAAAACCGACTGATACACGAGAACATGATGAGCGGGGTTGGGACACGTATGCGACACCGCGGCTAAAATTTGATCCTTCAGCGCCGGTATTCTTCTCCGAGAAGTTGTCAAAGACGGCACGGGCAGCATACCTTCAGCCTTCGACGCACGGTTCAGCGATTGTCCTTTGGAATGGGTTTAGAGTTGGCAGAGCTGCCGGATGGAACGGTGTCATTGAGATGGAGCCCATGAGTGCCCGTCGGGAGGACAAGTATGAGATTGATGAACTACTTTGCCGGGATGATGGCTTTCGTAAGTGGCTGATCGAGCATCGAGACGTCGAATGGGGGACTGCCTATGCGAGGCTTCGGGCCCGTATTAATGATGCGGTTGTGCTCGACGAGAAATGTTTGATCTCTTCCGGGAGCAAAACGCTTTCAATTGATGAAGCAATATCTATTTATTCAAGTGGTAGACCATTAATACTGTTACAGGATTTGCACATGCTTGAATTCGAAGATGGTTTCGATAGTATCGGAGACATCGACGAGTTTAGGCATTCGGAGTGCGCTCTAGTTATTTACTTTCAAGCACTTCCGTTTCGACACTTTGATCGCTGCGTGCTCATGATCCTGCAGAAATTAAAATTGGGAAACAATGAAAAAGATGATGGATTCGATCGACTCCAGAGTTTCATCTATGGGCTCTCGATGGGCTTTCACGGTGATGACGAAGTTCAATTCCTAGAAGAGATGCGAAAGGCTGGTGTAACAGTGCATCTAGAAGGTATCGTAATCGATCCTCGTACGAAGAGGGAGGAAATTTCCTGAATGCTGTGCGACCAAGCATTGAATCGCGAAACGATGCAATCTAAAAGTATGGGTATTTTTGAATTAGTTGATTTCCAAAACAAAGGGAGCAAGAGAATAGATCAGCAGAATATAAAACTCTTTCCACCTGTAAACTCGTAAAATTGACGGGCACTTGTTATGAGTCGGATCCAATGAATGTTGTTCGCGCCGGTATGCCCACCATGACAGGATATCTGCAATCTGCTGAACAAAAAAAACTGCCGACACTACCCATATTATATACCCAGTCTCCGCGAGAGAAGCAGCAGCAGAAGATATAGCAATCCAACCTGCTAAGATAGATATGTACGCTATAAGCCTGGCGTTCGCGAATGAATTCAGCTGAATGATATTTTCGTTTATGTACCGCAGCCGCTCATGGAGCATGTGGTTGGACATCGAGTGAACACCTTCTTGCATTACATTTTACTATCTTGACAGAATATATGTCATTTTCTGCGCAAACAAAGCAAGCTATGTTCAGCGTTGCAGTAGTTCCGCTATGTGAGCGAAGCAGTTCCTCTTGCATCTGTGCCTTTGGGATTTAGCAAGAGGCGTCTGGCGTGCCTGCATGGTTACGAAGAATAATCTGTAGGTCCAGTATGCGCGCAGTTCCGGACCTTCGCACAAACGACTTGAACGGCAACTTTGTCCCGCGATACAGCCGTTAGTGTCGGGCGTTTTCTGGATTCCTGGCTGCAGAAGTCGGCGAAAGGCGGCAACGAGCCCTTTGCAGCCGTTCGTCCCATGGCATTCTTTTGCACATGCAGTACGTCGCAATCGGTTCCTTCCTGCCATTCCGTTTTGGAAACGCAACGGCAGGAAGGAACCGGCATTTTGGTTTCAATGGCTACACGTAGTCAGGTGCATCCAACGTTTTACCGCTCATAGTGCCTTCGATAGCAGCGACATAGGCTTTGGCAGTATCTGCAGCTGACAGGCCAGAACTTGAGTCCATGCCCAACATCTCCATCGTTTCCTTGACGAAGACGGGGCTGACGGTGTTTACCCGTAGGTCGCGATCAAGTTCGAGTGCTGCTGCCTTGGCAAAGGATTCCAGCGCGCCGTTGGCGATGCTGATCACCACAGAACCCGGCATCGGATCGCGGGACAGAATGCCAGCCGTGAGCGTGAACGATCCACCATCGCTGATATGACTCTGCCCAACGCGGACAAGGTTGATCTGGCCCATCAGCTTGTTGCCAAGCGCAAGGTCGTAAGCTGCGTCGTCCAGCTCGTTGAAGGGCGCAAAACCGGCAAGCCCGGCGGTGCTGATCACGGCGTCAACGGTGCCGATGGCCTGGAACATCGCCTCGATGGAGGCTTTGGAACCGAGATCGACCTTCACATCACCGTCGCTGTATCCGGCGCTGATGATTTCATGGTTGGCCGAGAGGGCATTTGCGACTGCGCCGCCGATGAGACCGGTTGCGCCTACGATAAGGATTTTCATGGATTTTCTCCGATATTGAAGGGCTTCGCGTTGCCGCGTTCTAGTCGCAACGCGAAGCCGTGAGCGGGGTTATGGTTTGACGCTGTAGTCCAGTTCGAGAGGGGCTGGACCTTCAGCTGGACCGACGAGCTGTTCGATCTGCAGGCGGAAACGCTCGACCTGATCGCGTTTCAGCATGAACCGGTGGAAGTCTGCAGGAGAGGTGTTGTAGTGCAGGTGCGATTTGTAGCCATCGGGTGATTCAACATCCATGCGCACCGGGAACTGCAGCCACTTGCCTTGGAATTCCTCAGAGAGCATCCAGTTCAGGTAGAGTTTGGCCGCGGCTTTGTGTTTTGCATCCGTCGGAATAGCTGCGGTTTGAAACCAACTCAGGAAGTAGTCTTCTTCGGGCAGTACGAGCCGTGTATCGCTGCCTTCAAATGGCACAAATGCCCAGGAGGTCGTGAAGCTCGCGCCATACCATCCGTTGTCAATCGCGACATAGGGCATCGACGTGCCGCGCACCCAGGTCGGTTCAGTGGCAACAAGCTGTTCAAGATACTCCCAGCCGTATTGCTCTTTCAGATTCCAGAACTGGTACAGAACGGCGTCATCGGTGTGCGGGTAGGTCAGGATGACTTTGCCCTTCAGCGCCGGGTCCAGGTAATCCAGCGCATCGCGCGGAGCGTCATCTTCATTAATCAGGTCGGAATTGAATACGTTGGTGAAGGCCACGCCGAACAGGCCGATCCAACGCCCGTGCGGATCTTTGTAATCCGGGTAGACCTTCTCCCAGTTCTTCGGCTTGTATCGCTCCAGTAACCCGCGCTCAGCATAGTAGTCGTAGTCGTGCAGGGTTTGAAACTGGATGATGTCCGGCACATCGGCTTTGCTGTCATCTTCCCGCGCATTGTCATAGCGGGATGCGTGATAGAAACTTAGGTCAACACTGTGCGTGACATTGATTTCCGGAAAACGCTCTTTGAACATATCCAGGTAGTAGTCGGCCTGATCGTCCTTATCACCGCCCGCGCGGATGACCAGCTCGCCGCCTTCCGCAACGGCTTCGGCATAAAGCTCTTCGAGCGATTTGGTTTCGATTTCGGTTGCGAGTGCCGAGCTGGCAAAGAGAATTCCTGCAACAGCACCAATAAGTGCGTGTTTCATTGGATTATCCTTTCTGTATGGGTTGAGGGATTACGCCGCGATTTTCTGAGCGGTCACCGCTTCGTAGGAGCGGCTGAGGATCGTTTTAATGATGTCCAGCTCAACCTCATCACGGGGTGAAAACACCATCACCAGCCCGACCGGACGGCGGCCTGCCAGGACCAGAGTGTGGTGCTCACCCCAGCCTTTTTCGACAACTTCCAGGGCATCGTCGTGGGGCAGTTGCACGTGCATGCTGCTATTGTCCGGATGCGGGTGGATGTGGGCGAACTCGCGGCCAATCATGAAGGCGTCGTGATTGCAGGCGGCTCCATCGTGCATGACCATGGCGCGGGCTCCGGGAACGGAAACAAGGCTGTCGCGGTTTTCGACACACGGCAGGGTAAAGGCCCATTCGCGCATCTGGTCAACGATGTGGTCAGGCCCGTGGTGAGTGACCTGGGAATGCGGCAGCCCGTGGGTGGTGTCGGGTTTCGGACCAACGCGCTTCGGGAGGTTCAGTGTTTTGCTCATGGCGTTTCTCCAGTTCGGTGTGCTCAGAAGATAGCCTGCGCAACTGCGCATAGTAATTAGCGATCTAGACAAGCCATGCTTGCACAAAAGCACAGATTAAAATCGCAACCAGGCCATGCGGGCTGAATTTCGAAAGCTGCGCCAGAAAGCAGGCCTCCCTTTGGCCAGGCGAAATGCTTGCTGAGCGGCGTTCAGGCGTTAATACTTGCAAGGAGATTTGGCATCACCGTAAAGGCTTCTTGCATGGACGCACAAAACTTTGAATGGAGCGATGTTCCTTTTGTGCTGGCCGTCTGCGAAACCGGAAGCCTGTCCGGCGCGGCCCGCAGGTTAGGAGTGAACCACTCCACCGTTTTCCGGCGCATCGAAAACGTGGAAAGCAAGCTGGGCGTCACCCTGTTCGAGCGCCAATCGCACGGCTATGTCATGACTGCGGCGGGTGAGTATTTTCTTCAGCATGGGCTGAAGCTTCGGGAACGCATGACCCTTATTCAGCGCGAACTGAGCGGTCAGGATTTGCGCCTGGAGGGCATTCTTACCGTTACGACGACAGACTCTTTGCTGCACATGTTTTCGCCAGTGTTCCGGTATTTTCAGCAAAAATACCCTGATGTTGAACTGCGCCTGCTCTCCGGAACCCGGCCACTAGACCTGATGCAGCGTGACGCTGATATTGCGTTGCGGCCAACAATGAACCCTCCCGAACATTGGATAGGGCGCAACCTGCTGCCGGTTTCCTATGCAGTCTATGCCCATACGGATTACGTGGAGGCTATGCGGGACCTGCCGCCGGAGCAGCACCGCTGGCTGCAGCTGGACGATACCTTGCGGCAATCACCGATGAACCGGATTACAGCGGTGCACAAGGCGGAGCATGCGCCAATAACACTAACCAGTGCGGTTATGGGGATGTTCGACCTTGCCCGGGCAAGCCTCGGTATTGCTGTGTTGCCCTGCTACCTTGGCCAAAGCTGCCCGGAACTGCAGCGGCTGCACGCGCCCGACCCCAAAAACAACACAAGTCTCTGGATGCTGGCACATCCCGATATTCGACGAAGCGCCAGGGTTCATGCATTCTTCGAATTCGCGACCGCCAAAATTCGTGATGAGTACATGGATGTTTTCTAGCTGTATGATCTGCTGAGACGGCATCCGAGCGCATCGCAACAGCAGATGAATTTGGCTCGAACATGCCGTAAACTAAGGTGAGCTTTGGCGGTTTACCACCGATAGAAGGCAATGGGCGCGGTCTTGTTCGCGACTGCGGCGAACGACAGAAAAGTTCGCATTTAGATGGTCTGACCAGGTTGCAGCGAAAGGACGGTTTGAATTCCGCACCTCAGAGTGGCTTTGAATAGCCGGTTTCGCGACAACGGCTGCAACGCAGCGATGAGCTTGCCGCACCTGCAAGCGAATGCTGCGTCAGCAAACGCCTGGAAGGGCAATGTCCGCATAGTCCCGCAGTGTGTGAATTCACCCAGAATCAGATTTCGGCGTCGCAGCGAATGTCCGCAATTACGGGCCGCAGTGCAGCGAAGGAAAGCAGTGGCCAAAGGCAACAAAGGACCGAGAAGGTCATTTTTCGGTTGTTACGTCGGCACTCACATCCTCGCGCCAGTAGATCCGGCTTAGATCATGGGGCATCGCCAACAGGGCCACGTTGGCATTTCTAAGTTTCATCGAAAATGCACCTTGTGGGCGCTGCGTGATCTCGGCGAGCTCGCCCAAGGAAGTGAAGCTCTTCTGAAACTGCGTCAGACTATCAGCGGTGACAACAGTCGCCCCCCGGCGGTAGAGCTCTGAGGTATCCACACCGCACAGCATTCCATGCTGGATCAAATACCCTGCTGTTTTGACCGTCACTTTTAACTGCCGGGCGGCGTCACCGAAGGAAAGGCGGCTCTCTCCCGACGCCCTAGCGTTATCGGCACCATATACGCTACTTTCAGCTTTTTCATACGAACTTTGCCCGGCTCGAAAGAACTTCTTCTCGCGCTCGTAGGCGTCGAACATTTGCTGAGTTACAAAATTCATCGGTGCGATACTGCCGCCATCGTCACGCGTTGCGAGACCTCGGCAAATCAGGTCTTCGGCATTGCGCTTGGCGAACCCAGTCAGCGAAACCGACTTCTGTGGGTTCGAAGAAGCTGTTCCTTCCGAAGGCACGCCCAGCACCAGCACGCCTTTTCTGACGGAAAAATTGCCGAAGACGTGTCGCCGCACAACGTCACGAAGGGGCTCGAACTCATCGCCGAGGCTCCGGCTTTTCAGCCACACAATCCAGGGGCCAAAGAGTCGACCGAAGAACCTGCTGTCCGCGCCGTCCTCGCGAGCCAAAGCGGCAAGACAGTCGGAAAGAGCTGCAGGACCGTCTTTCAGTACGTGGTAGCCCAAGACACCATAGCTCCTCCAGTCTGGCTCGCTGTGCCCCGCCAGCGCAGCATCTGGCCCCTTTGCAATACGCAGGCCCAGCACCTCGCATGCGCGAGACGCCACGTTGAGTTCAAGACGGTCGATCCATCGGTCTCCCCGCCCGCTCAGGATGCGGTTCGTGAGGTACGCCTCGAAAGGGCTGGAATTTGCCTGGACCACCGGCTGATCCAAAATCCAACCATGGTGTTTTTGCAGCTGCGCCGCGAAATCTCTGGCGTCCTTGTTGAATTTCTCGGCTGGAAGGCATGCGAGCATGCTGCTGTGTTTCGGGCAGCTCCTGATAGACGAGAATTTCCACTGGGGCGACGCGGCACACGCCAGGACTCTGCTGCTGACGGCATTTCGCTCCGTATGCACTCCGGGCAGACGCGGATGCGCGAGCGCTGAAAGCTCTGAAGAGAGGCAAATTCATCCCGAAGTCGAAAATGGCCCTTACCGAGTTGGCGGATAGAAACCCGCTCCAGTGCGGTCACGTCACACCCTGCCAGCTAAGCCAATTGCTTGATTGCTACCTTCTCTCCACGAAAGAACGGGTCGATCGGAAAGGCAATGTCGCCGCAAAACCTCTGCATCGAAATGGCGCCGTTCCTGGCCGCAAGCCGCGACAACAAGGAAGATGCCGGCTCGCACGTGGCGTGCGGCACCGTCAGCGGTAACTGCGGGAAGTTCGTTCCGGGAGTGGCAGGTAAGCTTTTGACCAAGCGAGGCTTCCGGGATCAGACAAGGGCTGGTTTGGCTGGATCTTACGATCACCAGCTCAACTGAGCAACGTCGCTATGATTTCAGGATATTTCGCCGACTGGGTCAGTTACCTGTCACAAAAGTCGGTTTTGCTTGGCATCTGACACAATGTAAAAAGTGGCGGACCGAGGAGGATTCGAACCCCCGACCCCTTGATTCGTAGTCAAGTACTCTATCCAGCTGAGCTATCGGTCCACTGCGGCGGGGTGTAATCATAGCGCTGGAGAGTCGCAACCCCAAAACTCAAAATTAGTTTCCTCCGGCCGGCATAATTCCGTCAGCTTGCTTGCCGCGGTCAAATCGTGCCATCGCCCTTGGGCAGGCAGATCTCGAAAACGGTGCCGTCCGGGCTGGTTTCCTTCAGCACGACCGATCCGCCATGGCCGCGGGCCAGCTCGCCCGCAATGGCCAATCCCAGCCCGGTGCCGCCCTTGCGGGCACCGCCCTGGAACGGGGTGAACAGATTGTCCTGCGCTTTTTTCGGCAAACCGGGGCCGGTGTCGGAAACGGTGATATACCAGGCGTCTTCTTCCTCATACGCGCCGACCGTGATCCTGCCCGGTTTCCCGGTGGCGGTGATCGCCTGACGGGCGTTGCGCACCAGATTCATAACAATGCGGAACAGCTGTTCGGAATCAGCGCGCAGCATCATCGGTTTGGGCACTGCATTGACGATCCCGACCAATGCGCTGTCCGCAGCCAGCAGCTCGCTTTCGGCAATATCCGCTGTGATTTCATGCAGGCAGACCACAGCAAAGGTGGGCGACGGCTCCTCGGCGCGCCCGAACGCCAGAGTTCCCTCGCACAGGGAAACCGCACGGGTGATCGAATTCACCAGCTTCGGCGCCAGCCGGCGCACCAGGGGATCCTCGCTCATCTCGATGCGGTCGGTGAACAGCTGCGCCGAGGTCAGGATGTTGCGCAGATCATGGCTCACCTTGGCCACCGCACCGCCCAGCTGGGCCAGTCGCTCGCGCTGCTTCAGCGCGTGCGTCAGCTCAGTTTGCAGCTGCATCAGCGCTTCTTCTGCCTCGCGCAGCTCCACCACGCTGGAACTCGGGTGGATGATGCCGCGCGCATCCTCAGGCGCCGCCGCATAGCGCTGCATATAGCCGACGACGCTTTTGATCGGTTTCACCAGCACAATCCGCACCGCAACAAACAGCAACAGCGCCGTAAAAACCGAAATCACCGCCGACAGAACCAGGATCCGCACCCCGTAATCTATCATCGCCATGCGCAATGGCGCGGTTTCCATGGTGACTTCGATCAATATTCCCGCATCGCGCACCGGCGCGCCGATCACCCGGATAATCTCGTTTTCCGGCCGGGACAGCCGCAGCACTGCATCCCGGATCAGGGTCATTGCCCCGGCCATCCGCAAATCATAGGTGCCAGTGATCTGCTGCGGAATCGGCGAGGCCAGCATCAGCTGGCGGATCTCGTCGCGGCGCAGCACGACGTTATAGACACCTGCGTTCTCCAAAAGCTCCGCTTCCAGTTCCGTCGCCAGCATGTCATCAGCCAGCAGCGCCAGCGACGCGATCTGCGCCCGCTGCAACCGGTCGGCCAGAAAATCCTCGCGGAACCGCGCAATCGAAGGCACAAAGATCAGGATCTCGGCCAGCATCACAAAGACAGTTGTCAGGATCAGAAATCTGCCCGAAAGCGTGTTGAGCATCCCGCCGCCTTTACCTCAAGGAATCCAGCGCTGCACCACGCGCACAGCGCGTTTGACAAAACCGCTCTCAAACAGCCGCGGGGTGAAATAGGCCCCGGAAACCCGTTTGTTAATCTCGCTGATGGAGGGGTAAGGCGCAACCATGGCTGCAATCTGGCTCATTTTCAAACGGTTGGCCAGCGCCATCGACCACAGGGTGATCAATTCTCCCGCCTGATGGCCTGCGATGGTGGCGCCCACGGGACGGCCCTTGAACACCATCACCTTGATGAAGCCTTTGGTCCTGCGTTCGGCAATGGCACGGTCGTTGTGATGGTAGTCGAACCGTGCCACCTCCAGTTTGACACCGTAGATATCCCGCGCTTGCGCCTCGGTCAGGCCGACCTGTGCCAGTTCCGGGTCGGTATAGGTGGCCCAGGGGATATGGCTGATCCCGGCCTTGGACGGCAGGCCGAACAGGGCCGAGCGTATGACAATGCCGGCGTGATAGCCCGCCACATGGGTGAACTGCAGCCCGCCGGCCACGTCGCCGATGGCATAAACACGTCTGTTGGTGGTCAAGAGGCTCTCATCGACCTTGATGCCGTTGCCTTTGGTTTCAATCCCGGCGGCAGCGAGGTTCAGCTGCTCCATATTGGCCTTACGCCCCACCGCCATCAGCAGGTGGCTGCCCTTGAAGGTGCTGCCATCCTTGGTCTCGACCTCAATGGCCCCTGCCTGGCCGGTGATGCGCGAGACCATGGCGCCCTCGGCGATCTCCACGCCTTCTGCGCGCAAGCTGTAAAGCACCAGCGCTGCGGCCTCCGGATCATCCTTGCCCAGCGCCTTCAGCCCTTCGATCACAGTGACCTTGCAGCCCAGGCGCACATGCGCCTGCGCCATCTCCATGCCGATCGGGCCGCCGCCGATGATCAGCAAGTGCTCGGGCTTCTCGCGCAGTTCAAACAGGGTCTCGTTGGTCTCGTAAGGCACCTTGTCCAACCCTGGGATCGGCGGCACCAGCGGCGAAGACCCCGTGGCGATCACCACCCGCCGCGCAATGATCCTGTGCGGGCCTGCTTCGACTTCTGTTGGCGAAACAAAGCGGCCGAACTCGCGGATCACCCGCACGCCGAGGCCCTCGAACCGTTCCTGGCTGTCGACCGGGGCGATGGTTTCAATCACCGCCTGCACATGATCTTTAGCCGCGGCATAGTCGGGCCGCGGGTGCTGATCCGCCACACCAAAGGCTTGGGCATGCGCCTGAGCATGCGCCGCCTTACCGCTGGCCAGCAGCGCCTTGGAGGGCACACAACCGTAGTTCAGGCAGTCGCCGCCCATCTTGTGGCCTTCCAGCAATACAACCGACGCCCCCATCTGGCTGGCACCGGCAGCCGCCGACAGCCCGCCCGACCCGGCGCCGATAATCAGGAGATCACATTCAATGCGGCTCATGTTCAGGTATCCTTGCTGTTCTTGCCGCGCAGGGTGCCGCGGACGGATTTGACCAGGATCGGCATTGCCGCCAGCACGCACAGGCCCAGAATCGGCCCGATCACATGCGGTTCCCACAGCAGGCTCAGATCCGGGTCTTCACCGCGATCGAACACCGACCCGACCCCGACCCCGATCCAGGTAAACACGATGGCGCCCGGAATGATCCCCGCCGCCGTCGTCCACAGGAAGTTGCGGAATTTCACGCCCACCAGTGCCGGCAGCAGGTTGGCGACAAAAAACGGCACCGCCGGCACCAGCCGCAGCAGCAGCAGCACCTCGACCTCGTTCTCGCGCAGCGCCTGTTTCAGCATCTGCACCCGGCCTTCTGCCGCTTCCATCCTGGCGGTCAGCGCAGCCCCCAGCCCCCAGCGCGCCGCCAGAAAGATGCCCGCCGCACCGATGGTGGCCGAAATCACGTTAACCGCGGTGCCCGCCGCCAGCCCGAACAGGAACCCGCCGGTGACCGAGGCGACCGCCGCACCCGGCAGCGAAAACAGCACGATCACGATATAAAGTCCCATGAACAGCGCCACGAGACCAAGGTAATTCTGATCCCGGAACGCCATCAGCGCCTCGCGGTTGTCGCGCAGCGTGTCAAAACTCAGGTAGTCCTTCAGCGTCACCGCCCCGATCAGTGCCACCACCGCGACGGCAATCAGCGGCAGATGGCGGGCCATCCCCGGCTTGGCCGCAGGCTGATCCTTTGGCTCGGAATCGGTCTTGGGTGTCTCGCTCATATCGCTCATACGTCCGTCTCTGTGTCAGTGCAGTGTAGCTACGTGTTAAATGGCCCGCAGGCGAGGGTGGGCAGCCCTGCCTCACGGCTGCTTGATCACCTGCCCCCGGATTCGTGAGGATTGTGGCAGAATCACTGCCCGGATGTTACATCCGCCCTGCCCGGAGGCTGTTCCGGTGCGGTTTTTGACAGAAATGTTGCACGCCAGTGTTCCGCGCCGCCATGCTTACAGGGGTTTTCTCACCCTAAAAGGTGTTTTCTCACCTCGCAGGGTTTGACTTACCCGCCGTTCCCTCCTAAAGACCGGGCTTCGAGATAGACCCCCGGGAGGCGATTCCGCGCCCTGCCCGAAGATACAATGTGGAGACCGGAGCGATGAAACGCACCTATCAGCCTTCGAACCTGGTTCGTAAACGCCGCCACGGCTTCCGTGCGCGCATGGCCACCAAAGCTGGCCGCAAGATCCTGAACGCACGCCGCGCCCGCGGCCGCAAAGAACTGAGCGCATAAGCTCAGTTCCGGTTCTGACGGACATGACACCGCCGGAGGCCCCCAAGGACGGCACTGCTGCCCGAGGGGACACGCCTCCGGCGGTGTCCGTTTGCGCAGCTGATGCGCCAAAGATTGAGGTCATGGCCAAGCGCCGTGATTTCCTTACCTGTGCCCGCCCCCCTGCCCGCAAGCAGGGCACCAAGGGCATGATGGTCCAGGGCCGCAACCGCCAGGATAATGGCGGCATCCGCATGGGGTTCACCTGTTCCAAAAAGGTCGGCAATGCCGTCGCCCGCAACCGCGCCAAGCGCCGCTTGCGCGAGGCTGCGCGGATGATTCTCCCCGCGCATGGCCGTCCGGGATGGGATTACGTGCTGATCGGCCGCGCAATTGAGACCGCCCAGCGCCCGTTCGAGGAGCTGAAGCGCGACCTGATCTATGCGCTGAAGAAGATCCACACCCCGTAAAGCCGTGCAAACCCGGCCATTGGCCGCATTGCCACCCGGCTGCCCTGCCCCTATCTATCCGCTATGACCCCGCTGGCCCATATCTTCGCGCTCCCCGTGCGTGCCTACCGGCTGCTGTTCAGCCCCTGGGTCGGGTTCAACTGCCGCTACCAGCCCACCTGCTCTGCCTACGCGTTGGAAGCGCTGGAAAAGCATGGCGCGGTCAAGGGCGCCTGGCTTACTGCCCGCCGGATCGGTCGCTGCCACCCCTTCGGCGGCGATGGATATGACCCGGTGCCCGGCAGCAAGGACTGAAGGCGGAACACCTTTTTTCTTGGCAAAACGCACTTCCTCAGCTAGGGCGCGCCCATGCTTGATGATGATCTGGACGAAATCCACCCGCTGTTTGCCGGCGCCCCCTCGACTACCGAGTTCAAGAAACTCAGGAAGCGTATCGTGCGCTACGCGCGCGAGGCGATCGACCAATACGGCATGGTGGAGCGCCGCACGGACGGCAGCACACCCAAGTGGCTGGTCTGCCTGTCGGGCGGCAAGGACAGCTATACCCTGCTGGCGGTTCTTTATGAGCTGAAGTGGCGCGGCCTGCTGCCCGTCGATCTGCTTGCCTGCAATCTGGATCAGGGCCAGCCCGGTTTTCCGGCCACCGTGCTGCCGGAGTTCCTGAAAAAGATGCGCGTGCCGCACCGGATCGAATATCAGGACACCTATTCCATCGTGATGGACAAGGTTCCGCAGGGCCGGACCTTTTGCGCGCTCTGTTCGCGCCTGCGCCGCGGCAACCTGTACCGCATTGCACGGGAGGAGGGCTGCTCGGCAGTTGTGCTGGGCCATCACCGGGATGACATTCTGGAAACCTTCTTCATGAACCTCTTTCACGGCGGGCGGCTCGCGACCATGCCGCCTAAGCTGGTCAACGAAGAAGGCGACTTGTTCGTGTTCCGTCCGCTGGCCCATGTGGCCGAGGCCGATTGCGAAAAATTCGCCCGTTCCATGAACTATCCGATCATCCCCTGCGACCTGTGCGGCAGCCAGGACGGGCTGCAGCGCCAGCAGGTGAAACAGATCCTGGATCAGTGGGAATCAAACAGCCCGGGCCGCCGCCAGGTGATGTTCCGCGCACTGATGAATGCCCGGCCTTCGCACCTGCTGGATCCGAAACTGTTCGATTTTGCCGGTTTGGAACTGAAGAACCCGGATTCCAGGCCGGAAATACCGGAAATTCCCAAGCTGCGTTAACTCCCGGGTTAGATCAGCACCCTAGTCTCATGCCGGAACGACTGGCTGCAGACGAAAGGTCTGAGAATGACAAACACGGGATCAGGTCTCCTGGCACGGCTCCGGCAAACCCTTGCCCCGGCACTTTTCGGGCCGCCTGTGCTCGCATTCCTGCCTGCCCTGACCCTGGCCACCTATTGGCTTGGCGGCGAAACCGCGCTGCTGTCAGTGGCGCTTGGCCTGCCGGTGCTGATTGCCGTTGTCGGCGGGTTCAGCAAGCTCGGCGGCGGCGGCTTGCCGCGCGACAGTGTCACCGGCATGATGCTGCGCGACGGGTTCGAGCATGAGACCGCCCGCATCTATGACGAATGCGCGGAAACGGATCTGCGCTCCGCGGTCTTCATCCTGGAACTGGACGAGTATAAAGAACTGGCGGACCGGCACGGGCTTGAGGCCGGCGACCGTATCGTTCAGCACTGCGGCACGCAGATCGCCTCGATCCTGCGCCAGCACGATACCATTGCCCGGATCGGCGACAGCCGCTTTGCCATCTGCCTGGCCCCGACCCTGCAGCTGGATCTGGAATTGTGCATCCAGCTGGCCGGCCGGATGCAGACCGCCGCCGAGGAACCTGTGCCGCTGGATGGCACTAACATCTACGTGACCTGCTCCATCGGCTTTTGCCAGCGCAACCGGGCTCCGGGCAAGGCCGGGTCCGACTGGACCGGTGCCGCCGTGACAGCCCTGGCCGAGGCGCAAAGCAATGGACCGGGCGGCATCCGCGCCTTTTCGGTGGATATGTCCGGGCGCGGTGGAACCCGTTCCAACCTGCGCGAAGAGGCTGCTTCGGCCCTGGAATCCGGTCAGATTCAGGCTTGGTTCCAGCCGCAGATCTGCACCGACACCGGCCGGGTATCCGGGTTCGAGGCGCTGGCCCGCTGGTCGCACCCGGTGCAGGGGCTGATCCCGCCCTCGACCTTCCTGCCCGCGCTGGAGGAAGCCGGGCTGATGGACCGGCTGAGCCAGGTGATGCTTTACAATTCCCTGGTGGCGATCAAGGCCTGGGATGCCGCCGGCGTCCAGGTGCCCTGCGTCGGAGTGAACTTTGCCACCCAGGAGCTGCGCAACCCCGGGCTTGCGGGACGCATCAAATGGGAGCTTGAACGTTTTGAGTTGCCGCCCAGCCGCCTGTGTGTGGAGATCCTGGAAACCGTGATGACCGATCAGCCCGACGACGTGATCACCCGCAACATCCTCGCCCTCAGCGAAATGGGCTGCCACATCGACCTGGATGACTTCGGAACCGGTCATGCCTCCATCGCCGCGGTGCGCCGTTTCAGCATCTCGCGCATCAAAATCGACCGGTCTTTTGTGATGAAGGCGGATCAGGATCCGGAACAGCAAAAACTGATCTCTGCGATCCTTACCATGGCCGAACGGCTGGAGCTGGAAACCCTGGCCGAAGGGGTTGAGACCGCAGGCGAACACGCACTGCTGGCGCAGCTGGGCTGCGGCCATGTGCAGGGCTTCGGCATCGGCCGCCCGATGCCGTTCGACCAGACGCTGGACTGGATCACGTCCCATGAAGCCAAATTGCAGGACACGCCTGTGATCGGCCGCCAGACCCCCTGAATACTCAATTCCTTTGACTTTCTGCTGCACCAGGGCGCTATGCCGCCCCGGCGCGCCGCGATTCTGCTTGACCTTTGCGGCCCACCTCTGTTGAACCCCACGTGTCCTTCCCTACACGAGGTGGCAGTCCCCAATGGACGATCAGAACAAAAATCTTATTCTCGCAACCGTACTCAGCTTTCTGGTGATCCTGGGGTGGTACACCTTTTTCCCGCCGCCAGAGCCGGAACAGGCGCCGGAAACCGCGGTCAGCGAATCCGCGCCCGCAGGCGATACCGCCCTGGCCCCCAGCGCCTCCGCAGACGCGGTGGCAGAGACAGCCGCGGAAGAGGCCGAAGCCCCCGATGCGCCGCGCGTTGCCATCGATACTGCGCGCCTGGCCGGCAGCATCTCGCTGCAGGGCGGCCGGATCGACGATCTGTCGCTGAAGGACTACCGCGAGACGCTGGACGAAGGGTCTCCGATCGTCAAACTGCTGAAGCCCGTGGGCGATGCCGGCGCCTATTACGCGCTTTACGGCTGGGCGCCGGGTGCGGGCCTGTCGCTGGACGATGTGCCGGGTGCCAACACCATCTGGACCGCGCCGGCAAACGCCGCCCTGTCCACGGACAGCCCCGTCACCCTGACCTGGGACAACGGCAAGGGCCTGACATTCTCGCGCACCATCGCGGTGGATGAGGATTACATGTTCTCGGTCACCCAGTCGGTGGCCAATGCCTCCGGCGGCAGCGTCGCCCTGGCGCCCTACGGCACCTTGGCCCGCCATGGCCAGCCTGCGGACCTGAAGAACTTCTTCATCCTGCACGAAGGCCTGGTCGGCATGTCGGACGCCGAACTGGCCGAAACCGACTATGACGACATGGCTGATTTCGAGCCGGATCCGCGCGACGGCTCCCGGGCCGAGGTCAAACAGGTCGCAGAGAACGGCTGGATCGGATTTACCGACCACTACTGGATGTCGACCCTGATCCCCGAACCGGGCCAGGCCTTCCGTTCGATCGCCAAATTCGACGAGCGCCGCGAGATCTATCAGACCGACATCGTTCTGCCGACCCAGACCGTCGCCGACGGCCAGTCGTCAGAGGTCACCACCCGGCTGTTTGCCGGTGCCAAAGAATGGGAAGCCATCCGCGGCTACCAATCCGCAGGCATCCAAGGCTTCCTGGATGTCATCGACTGGGGCTGGTTCTTCTTCCTGACCAAGCCGATGTTCTGGCTGTTGCACAATCTGAACGTGCTGATCGGCAACATGGGCTGGGCGATCATCGGCCTGACCGTGGTGATCAAGATCCTGGTGTTCCCGCTGGCCTATAAATCTTATGCCTCGATGGCCAAGATGAAAGAGCTTCAGCCAGAGATGGAGAAGCTTAAGGAGCGCACCGGCGACGACCGCCAGAAGATGCAAAAGGAGATGATGGAGCTCTACAAGAAGGAAAAGGTGAACCCCGCCGCGGGCTGTTTGCCGATCCTGATCCAGATCCCCATTTTCTTCTCGCTCTACAAGGTGATCTTTGTCACCCTGGAACTGCGCCACGCGCCCTTCTTTGGCCCATTCCAGGACCTCAGCGCGCCGGATCCGACCTCGATCATGAACCTGTTCGGCCTGCTGCCCTTTGCCTCCCCGGCACCGGAAAGCATCATGGCGCTGGTTTTCATCGGTATCCTGCCGATCCTGCTCGGCATCTCCATGTGGCTGCAGCAGAAACTGAACCCGGCACCCACCGACCCGACCCAGCAGATGATCTTTGCCTGGATGCCCTGGGTGTTCATGTTCATGCTCGGCGGCTTTGCCTCCGGCCTGGTGGTCTATTGGATTGCCAACAACACGATCACCTTCAGCCAGCAGTATCTGATCATGCGCAGCCACGGCTACAAACCGGACGTGTTCGGCAACATCAAGTCGGGCTTCAAGAAAAAGCCCAAGGCTGACAGCTGATGACGCACCAAGTTACGGACATCTGGCGCCACCCGCTCAAATCCCACGGGCGTGAAGCGCTGGAAAATGTAACCCTGACCGCCGGGCAAACCATGCCCGGCGATCGCGTTTGGGCGGTCGCGCATGAGGTCTCCAAGGCGGACGGCTCCGAATGGGCGCCCTGCCAGAACTTCACCCGCGGCTCCAAGGCGCCCGGGCTGATGGCCATCAATGCCCGCCTGCACGATGCCAGCGGCCAGCTGACGCTGACCCACCCGCAGCAGCCTGACCTGACATTCGATCCGGAAAATCCTGCGGATCTGCAGCGTTTCCTCGATTGGGAAAAGCCGCTGACGCCGACGGGCCGTGCCGCCTCTGCCCGTATCATCCGGGTTCCGGGCCGCGGCATGACCGATACCCCTTTCCCCTCGGTTACCCTGTGCAACCGGGCCTCTCACCGGGCTGTGGAACAGGCCATCGGCCATGATCTGTCGCCCAAGCGCTGGCGCGGCAACATCTGGTTCGATCTGGATGATCCTTGGGCCGAAAACGACTGGCTGGGCCGCGAGGTGCAGATCGGCGAGGCTGTTTTTGCGGTACGCGAACGGGTTGTGCGCTGCCTGGCGACCACCGCCAACCCCGAAACCGGCGAACGCGACGCCGATACGCTCAAGACCCTGAAAGACAACTGGGGCCACCAGGATTTCTCTGTCTACGCCGAAGTGGTGCGCAGCGGTGAAATCCGTCTTGGCGACGCGGTAAAGGTGCTGTGATGCAAATGCAATTCTCCCTGGCCGAGGCGCCGGATGACATCTCTGCCGAAAAAGGCCGCAAGCTGTTTGCGGGCGAGACCGAGTTCCTGAAGGGCGTGGTCGCGATGAACGGCCTGCCCGATGCCGACCGGCTGGAGGTCTGCTTTGCCGGCCGTTCCAACGTCGGCAAGTCGAGCCTGATCAACGCGCTGACCGGCACCAAGGGCATCGCGCGCGCCTCCAACACGCCGGGCCGCACGCAAGAGATCAACTTCTTCACCCAAGGGCCAGAACTGTATCTGGTCGACCTGCCCGGCTATGGCTATGCCAACGCGCCGCTGAAAATCGTGGAGCAATGGCAGAAGCTCTTGAAACGCTACCTGTCAGGCCGCCAGAACCTGCGCCGCGCCTTTGTGCTGATCGACAGCCGCCACGGGATCAAGGCGGTGGACGCCGAGATCATGAAGCTGCTGGACAGCTCTGCCGTTACCTTCCAATGCGTCATGACCAAGGCCGACAAGGTCAAGGAAACGGACCGCGCCAAGGTGCTGGAGCAGGTGAAGGACGCCTTGTCCAAACACCCCGCCGCTTACCCTGAGATCGTCCTGACCTCGTCCGAGAAGGGCGACGGCATCGCCACCCTGCGCTCGATCATCGCCGGGCTGTAACCGCATGCTGCGCTGCTTGTCCTCCTTTCTGGTTGTGATCGCCCTGGCCGTTGCCGGGCTGATCCCGGCCGGCTGGATGCCAAGCACCACACAGGACGGCAAGGTGCTGCTGGTGATCTGCACCACTGATGGCGTGCAGGAGGCCTGGGTCGATCCGGGCAATGGAGGTTCACATGATCCTGCGGAACCGATGGACGACCGCAGCTGCCCCTTCTCCGGGATTACCACGGCGGCTTTGCTGCCGGACAGCACGCTGAACCTCAGCCTCGACGCACCGCTGGCCGACCGCTGGTCGCGCGAGGTGTTCACTCATCACAGTGCCGGTTTCCACTGGCGCTATGACGCCCGCGGCCCGCCCGCCGCGGCCTAGGGTCAGCCCCCTTTCATCCGGGCCCGGCACTGGCTGAGCGCGCAGATCCCCCTGCCCGCCACCTGACAGCCGCCCGTCTGCTTTGCTGAATTGGAGCAACGCCCGGCGCGTTCTCCCGTGCAGCGATATCTGGACCAGGCCGGATCAATGGGTCCTGACCCTTTCATCCCCCAAATCCCCCAACATACCTGCCGGCACATCTGTGCCCGCCTATTCTGACATGGAGAGTCCCATGGCGACCAGCCAACCGCAATCCGCGGGCCAATCGCGCCCGCTGTCCGAGAAATTCTACTTCGCCGCCTGGCGCTGGCACTTCTATGCCGGCCTGTTTGTGGTGCCGTTCCTGATCATGCTGGCCGTCACTGGCCTGATGATGATGTTCATCACCCAGTTCGACGGCCGCGACGGCGAGACCATCACCGTTACCCAGGGTGCCGCCGAACTCAGCATCGCTGATCAATCCGCCGCCGTGCTGGCCGCCCAGCCCGGCACCATTGCCGAATGGATCGGCCCCAAGGCGCCGGATCTGGCCGCCGTGTTCCGCGTCAAAACCGAGGCTGGCCAGCGTCTGGTGGCACTGAACCAGTACACCGGCGAAGTGATCGAGACATGGGACCGCCGCGCAGGCTGGTATGATCTGGCCGACAACATCCACTCGACCCTGTTGATCGGCGACACTGGCGACCGGCTGATCGAGATCGCCGCGGGCCTTGGCATCGTGCTGGTTCTCACCGGGGTGTACCTGTGGTGGCCGCGCGGCAATGCCGCCAGTGCCTTTGTCCCAAATTTCCGCGCCAAGGGCCGCGCCCTGTGGAAGAACCTGCACGCGGTCACCGGCTTCTGGATGTCGGCCCTGCTGGTCATCTTCCTGCTCTCAGGCCTGTCGTGGACCGGCATCTGGGGCGGCCAGATGATGCAGGCCTGGAGCACCTTCCCGGCAGCAAAATGGGACAACGTGCCCCTGTCCGACGACATCCACGCCAGCATGAACCACGGCGCCACCAATGATGTGCCCTGGGCGCTGGAGCAGACCCCGATGCCCGCTTCCGGCTCTGAGGCCGGGATTACCGGCATTTCCGAAGGCCGGCCTGTGGACGCAGGCAACATTATCGCCCTGGGCCGCGCTTTGGGGATGGAAGGCCGCTTCCGCCTGGCCTATCCCGGCGGCGAAAATGGCGTCTGGACCATCAACCGCGACAGCATGAGCGGCGACGGCGACGATCCTTTCATCGACCGCACCATTCATATCGACCAGTACAGCGGCAAGATCCTCGCCGATGTGAAATACCAGGACTACTCCCTGGCCGGCAAGGCAATGGCCGTCAGCATCCCCTTCCACATGGGTCTGATGGGCACCTGGAGCTTCGTTCTGAACGTGGTGTTCTGCCTTGCAGTGATCTTTGTCTGCGTCTCCGGCCTGGTGATGTGGATGAAACGCCGCCCCGCAGGTGCCAGCCGCCTGGCCGCACCGCCGGAACCAGCAGAGATGCCGTTCTGGAAGGGGGCTGCGCTGATTGCGGTGCTGGTCTCGCTGGCCTTCCCGCTGACCGGCCTGCTGCTGCTGGCGGTGCTGGCGATTGACGTGCTGCTGCTGGGCAACCTGCCGGTGCTGAAACGCGCGGTAAGCTGACAGAGCGCCGCCCGGCCTTTAGGCCGGGCGGCATGCCCGCCATTAAACGTGCTGCGCCCCGTTCACCTCAATCTCGGCACCAGAGATATAGGAACTGCCTTCAGAGCACAGGAAATAGATCGCCGAGGCCACCTCCTCGGGCTGGCCCAGCCGCTGCATCGGCAGCTTTTCGACAATCTTGTCGGTGCCTGGCGACAGGATAGCAGTCTCCACCTCGCCTGGCGCAATGGCATTGACCCGCACCCCCAAGGGGCCGAAGTCATGCGCCATCTCCCGCGTCAGCGCCGCCAGTGCCGCCTTGGAGGTGGCATAGGCAGCCCCAGCAAAGGGGTGCACCCGGCTGCCTGCAATAGAGGTCACGTTGACGACGGACCCTTTGGCGGCTGCCAGTTCCTCCTTCAACCCCCGTGCCAGCACAACCGAGCTGAAGAAATTCACGTGGAACACTTTGCCCCAATCCATCAGATCGGTGTCCAGCGTGCTGAGCCGCTCGCCGTCCGGCCCCTTGGGCGAGATCCCGGCATTGTTGACCAGCGCGTCCAAGCGGCCGTCCAGCAGGTCCTGGATCTGGCCCACCGCGTTGATCGTGTCCGACGGGTCTGACAGGTCCAGCTGCACATGGTTTTCCTGGCCGCCGCCCCACGGGCATTCAGCCGGGAACGGATGCCGCGAGCAGGTGATAACCCGCCAGCCTTCGCGGTTGAAGCGGCGCACCGTCGCATGGCCGATGCCGCGGCTGGCGCCGGTCAATAGCAAGGTCTTCTGACGCATCTGTTGATCCTCACAGGAGATTTCCAGGCTGAGCCTACCACCCGCACAGGCAACCGCAATGGCCTCCCGCCGGCGGCGGGCGCCCGGCGTGCCGCACGCAACGCTTGGCAGCGGCCCCGGAACCGCCTACACCCTTTTGTCAAAGGAATGATGACAGCGATGAAGACACAAAAGATGAACCGCGACTGGATTGCCACTGCCGAGACCCTCTCAAGCGCCCTGCCCTATCTGCAGCGCTATGACGGGGCCATTGTTGTCATCAAGCTGGGCGGCCACGCCATGGGCAGCGACGAAGCGATGGAGACCTTTGCCCGCGATATCGTGCTGATGCGCCAGGTCGGCGTGAACCCGGTGATCGTCCACGGCGGCGGGCCGATGATCAATGCGATGCTGGAAAAGCTGCAGATCCAGTCTGAGTTTGTCAACGGCAAGCGGGTCACCGATGCCGCCACCATGGAGGTGGTGGAGATGGTTCTGTCCGGCGTCGTCAACAAGCGCATCGTGCAGGCGATCAACCGCCAGGGCGGCCGCGCCGTTGGCCTGTCGGGCAAGGACGCCAATCTGATAACCTGCGATCAGGCCGACCCGGATCTGGGCTTTGTCGGCGCCCCGTCCGAATTGGACCCCAAGGTGCTGTACGGTCTGTTTGAAAAAGACATGATCCCGGTGATCGCCCCGATCGGTGCGGGCCGGGAAGGAGAGACCTTCAACATCAATGGCGACACCGCAGCCGGTGCCATCGCCAAGGCGCTGCAGGCTGATCGGCTGTTGCTGCTGACCGATGTGGCGGGCGTCAAAAACGGCAACGGCGACGTGGTGACCGAGCTGAAGGCCGCCGATGTTGATGCAATGACCGCCAGCGGCGTGATTGCCGGCGGGATGATCCCCAAGACCGAAACCGCGCTGGATGCGGTGCGCAACGGCGTGCGCGCCTGCACCATCGTTGACGGGCGGGTCCAGAACTCGGTGCTGCTGGAGCTGTTTACCGATCACGGCGCCGGTTCGATGATCCGCGCCTGACGCGCGCCAGCGGGGGTGTCTGAGGGGCGCTGCCCCTCTTGACCCTGCCGGGCCAATTCACCCCGGGGTATTTTTGACCAGAAAGAAGCCGGATGGCAGCGGGCGGCTGCCGCCCGGCCGCTGGCTGCCTTAACTTCCTGGCGCTTTGTAGGCTTTGGCGATGCCGCCGGCCTTCTTCTGAATGGCGGTAAACTCGTCCGAGGTGAAGGCCCGCACGGTTTTCAGGTTGCTGACGGCGCCGCTGGCGCCCGTTGCCATCAGCCCCGCAAGCAGGCCCGATGCGTCGTCAATTGTCACTTGGATCGCAAAATCGCTTTCGCCGGTGGTCACGTAGTAGCTCTCCAAAGTCCCGCCTGCCGCTTCGACAAGGGCGCGGGCTGCCGCCTCGCGGTCACTGGGGCTTTCAACCATCGCTTTCATGGCAGAGAACGTATAGCAGCCGGTTACGATAAATCTTGGCATTCTGACTCTCCCTGGGGAGAAACCTGCCAGCCGCCCATAGGCCCGATGCCGCACAGTCCGGCCCGCATTCCCCCGTGGCCGGATCATACCACATTCAGGCGTTCCGGCATATGAGAGCGGCCGGCAGCAGGGCTGCACTGGCAGGACGGGCGCCCGGCAAGGCTGGGCTGGGCTGGAGCCAGCGGCTGCCGTTCCGCCGCTTCTGACCGCGCCGGCGGGAAGACGCCGGCAGAACAGAGCGGGACGTTTTTGCACTCTGGCAAGCAGGCTTGCGCTGTTAGGCTCGCGCCAAGCCCCTGAACGGATGCCGCATATGACCCAGACCGACCTGCCAGACCACCGCGCCCAAGGTGCCCAAGGGGTGCTGTCTTATCCTGAAATCGAAGCTGCCGCCGCGCAGGCCGGGCTTGCGGTCTGCGGTGCCCTGCATCCCGCGCGGCAGCCCGTCAAAGCGCTGGAAGATGGCACATTGATCCTGCTGGGAACCGCTGCCGCTTTCTGGCCCGCCTTCAAGATCAGTCCTGAGTACCGCGACGGTGCCCCGCACCCGGTGGACCGCTGGTCCGAGCGGGTGGTCAGCGCCCTGGCCCAGGACTTGCGCGGCAGCGCCTATTTCCCCTTTGGCGGGCCGCCCTACACGCCTTTCATCAATTGGGCGCTGGCGTCGGGCCGGTTTTTCACATCCCCGTCACAGATGATGGTGCATGATCGCGCCGGCATGCTGATATCCTTGCGGGGGAGCCTTCATTTCAAACAGGAAATTGACATTCCCCCTCCGCCTTTGGCAGAGTCTCCCTGCCGCAGCTGCCACTCCCGCCCCTGTCTCAGCGCCTGTCCCGTCAGCGCATTGGCAGATGGCGGCCCCTACGATCTGGCAGCCTGCCATGACTATCTCGACACTCCCGCCGGCACCGGCTGCTTGGCAGGCGGCTGTCTGGCCCGCCGCGCCTGCCCGCTAAGCCGCAACGCCGGCCGCGACCCGGAACAAACCGCACATCACATGAGGCATTTTCACCCCCAATGACCTGCACCCTGATCCTGACCCGCCATGCAAAATCCGCCTGGGACGCCAATGTCCCCAGCGACCACGCCCGAACGCTGAACAAACGAGGACGCCGGTCTGCCCCGGCCATCGCCGCCTGGTTGCGGGACAAAGGATATGTGCCGGATCAAGTGATCTCATCGTCTGCGCAACGCACCCGCGAAACCTGCGAACTGATGGAGCTGGGCGTGCCTGCGCGGTTCACCGAACGTCTGTATCACGCCAATTCGGAAATGATGTTCAAGGTGCTGATTGAGGCGGAACAGCCGCGGGTCATGCTGATCGGGCACAATCCCGGCATCGCCGCCTTTGCACATTCGATCGTCTCCAGCCCGCCGGATCATTCGCGGTTCGACGATTACCCAACCGGCGCAACGCTGGTGGCGGAATTCGACATCAGCAGCTGGAAGGATCTAAGCTGGAGCAGCGGTAAGGCGGTCGATTTCGCCGTTCCGCGCGAACTGCTGGGCGAATAACCCTGCGGCAAGGCAGCGCATCCCGCGCGGGAGTCCTCTGGCCGCCCAGCGGCCCGGCGCCTAGGCTGCCAAACGACAATTACCGGACTGGAGACCGTCATGCACCGCCGTACCCTGCTGCTGGCCGCAGCCGCCCTCCCTCTCACCGCCCTGCCGGGATTTGCCATCGCAGCGGAGACCATACGCATCATGAAGTCGCCCTCCTGCGGGTGCTGCACAGCCTGGGCCGATCACCTGGCCGCTGCCGGTTTCACGACCGAGGTGCGCAATGTAGCGGACGAGAACCTGTGGGCGATGAAAGAACGGCTCGGCGTCACCGGCGATCTGGCCTCCTGCCACACCGCGATGGCCGGGCCTTATGTGATCGAAGGCCATGTGCCGGCCAGCGACATCCAGCGGCTGCTGGCAGAACAGCCTGCGGCGCTGGGGCTGACCGTGCCGGGGATGCCGATCGGCTCGCCGGGGATGGAAATGGACGGAGAGCGGGAGGCATTCGATACCCTGCTGATCCTGGGTGATGGCACAACAGAGGTGTTCGCAAGCCACTCCTGACAATGGAACCCTGAACGAGAAAAAGGCCGGGCAAACGCCCGGCCTTTCTGTGTCACGGTACTGGCGCCTTAGTGGCCCAGGATCTGGCTGAGGAACAGTTTGGTGCGTTCGCTCTTCGGGTTGTTGAAGAATTCTTCCGGCTCGTTCTGCTCCACAATCTGACCTGCGTCCATAAAGATCACCCGGTTCGCCACCTGACGGGCAAAGCCCATCTCATGGGTCACGCAGAGCATGGTCATGCCTTCTTCGGCCAGCTCGATCATGGTGTCGAGCACCTCCTTGATCATCTCCGGGTCCAGCGCCGAGGTCGGCTCATCGAACAGCATGATGCGCGGCATCATGCAAAGCGAGCGCGCAATCGCCACACGCTGCTGCTGGCCGCCCGACAGCTGACCGGGGTATTTGTCGGCCTGCTCCGGGATCTTCACCTTCTCCAGGAAATGCATCGCCCGCTCTTCAGCCTCTTTCTTGGGCGTCTTGCGGACCCAGATCGGCGCCAGGGTGCAATTTTCCAGAATGGTCAGATGCGGGAACAGGTTGAAGTGCTGGAACACCATGCCAACCTCGGAACGGATCTTGTCGATGTTCTTAAGGTCATTTGACAAGACGGTGCCATCCACCTCGATCCTGCCCTGCTGATGCTCTTCCAGGGCGTTCAAACAGCGGATCAGGGTGGATTTACCCGAGCCGGACGGGCCGGCAATGACAATACGCTCGCCCTGGTTCACCGTCAGGTTGATGTCGCGCAGCACGTGAAAAGACCCGTACCACTTGTTCATGTTGGAGATTTCGATGGCGACCTCATCGCTCACCTGCATCTTGGAACGGTCGATTTGACGGTCGGTCATAAGTTCAGACATATGTTGAACTCCTTAACGGTGGCCAGTCTGAAGCTTGCGCTCCAGATACATGGAATAGCGGGACATGGAGAAGCAGAAGACGAAGAACAACAGGGCGATAAAGCCGTAAAGTTCCCAGACGATGCCGTTCCAGTTGGAGTCCGCGCGAATGGCGTTCGACAGGCCCAGAGGGTCCAGAAGCCCGATGATCGAGACCAGCGTGGTGTCCTTGAACACCCCGATGAAGGTCGAAACAATGCCGGGGATCGAGATCTTCAGCGCTTGCGGCATAATGATCAGCCGCTGCGCCTGCCAGTAGTTGAGGCCGAGTGAATCGGCGCCCTCATACTGGCCGCGGGGCAAGGCTGCCAGGCCGCCGCGGATCACTTCGGCCATATAGGCCGCAGCAAACAGCGTGACCATGATCAGCACCCGCAGGATGATGTCGAAATTGGTTCCCGGCGGCATGAAGATGTTCAGCAGGGTCGAAGCCACAAACAACAGCGTGATCAGCGGCACACCCCGGATGAACTCGATAAAGCCCACGCAGATGTATTTGACGATCAGCAGATCCGACTGGCGGCCCAGCGCCAGAACGATGCCGATCGGCAAGGAGCAGGCGATGGCCACAACACCGATGGTCACCGACAGCATGAAGCCGCCGAACTTGCGGCTTTCCACCGCTTCGATGCCGACGGGCAGGATCGAATCCAGCGCCCCCGTGACCGGCGCCACCAGCAGCGTCCACCAGATAACAGCCGCGGCAACGCCCAGGATCACGCCCAAAAGTGTGCTCAGCGCTTCTGCTGCGAATTTGTAGACCAGCCCGCCGATGACAAAACCTGCCAGCGCGGCAATCGGCATCCAGATGGTGCCGCCCCACAAAAGCCAGGGGAAGATGAACGGGTAAAGCGCCGAAAAAATCAGCAGTTTCGACGGCACCCGGTCCGAGAACAGCACCGGCGCCAGCGCCGCGCCCAGCAGGACAAATGCTGCAACCGGGCGCCAGTACAGATGGCTTGGGTAGAAGCCGAAGATCAGCTGGACCCAGCGTTCCTTGATCACGCCCCAGCAGGCGCCATGGGCATCGCCATGGCCCGCTGCGGCCAGCGTTTCACGGCAATTGGACAGCGAGGTGCCATCCCAGGTGGGCGACAGGATCCAGGGAACAATGGCGGCCAGCACGAAATAGACCGCAGCAAGGGACGCGATGGTCAGGATCGAGTTGAACCAGTTGGAAAACAGGTTATGCCGCGCCCAGCCGATCACCCCGACCTCAGAGGCGGGCGGATCCTGCTCGGGAAGCATTTCGGTGCGGACAAATCCGATATCAGACATCTCAGCGCTCCTTCAGCTTCACGGCTTCGTTGTACCAGTTCATGACCCCGGAAATGGTCAGCGAGATCGCCAGATACACCACCATCAGCAACAGAACGCATTCCAGCTCGCGCCCTGTCTGGTTCATGGTGATGCCGCCCAGGGTGCCGGTGATGTCCATGTAACCCACGGCAATCGCCAGCGACGAGTTCTTGGTCAGGTTCAGATAGTTGGAGATCAGCGGCGGGATGATCACCCGCAGCGCTTGCGGCAGAACCACCAGCGACATGATCTTGTTGGAGCGCAGGCCCAGGGCCTCGGCGGCTTCGGTCTGGCCCTTGGAGATCGCCATGATCCCGGCGCGCACGATTTCCGCGATGAAGGCGGCAGTGTACAGCGACAGCGCCAGCCACAACGCGATCAGCGAGTTGCGCATGTGGGTGCCGCCCTGAAAGTTAAAGCCCTTCAGCTCAGGGTATCCCAGGTGAAAACCCAGCACAGCCAGCAGGATCACCATCGGCACCACCACCACGGCGGTGCGCACATGCCAGGTCACCGGGCGGTCGCCGGTGGCTTCCTGGATGCGGTCCGCACGCCGGCGGATCTTGATCGACGCAAACAGGCTGAGGCCCAGCACAGCCAGAATGGCAATCAGGTCCAGGCTGACGTCAAACCGCAGCGAGGCATCGCCAAACAGATGCGCATCGCCCAGCGAACGCGAGAACAACGGCTCGGGGATATAGACACCCCGGTTGGTCACGGCAACGCTGTCCATCAGGCTGAGCGTGGCTTCGGGATTTTCACCCCGGAACGCCCGTGGCGCCGGCAGGGTTTCGATCAGGATCGCCATCACAAAAACGATCCACAACAGCACCGGCACGTTGCGGAACAGCTCGACGTAGATCGTCATCAGACGCGCCACCAGCCAGTTCGACGACAGCCGCAGAACGCCGATGATCACACCCAGGATGGTGGCCGTGACACAGCCCAGAAACGCAACAACCAGCGTATTCAGAAGCCCCATCAGCGCGGCCCGCAAATGGCTGTCGCGCGAAGTGTACTCCAGCAGGCGCTGGTTGATATCATAGCCGGCCGGTTCGGTGAAGAAACCGAAGTCGAAAGCCTTATCCTGCGCCGCCAGGTTGCTCATTGTGTTGTTGATAAGCCAGGCTGCCAAAAGCATGAACCCGAACATGGCGATGACCTGGATGGTCCCCGACCGGTAACGGGTGTCATAAAGGAGCATAGACAGCCGGAACTGCTCCTTTGGAGGGTCAGTTAACGTTGACATATAGTGTGATCCCCTGGGCTCCGGCAGTCTGTCCTGGCGGGGTTGTCCCCGCTCCGCAGCGCTCCGGAGCTTATTTTCTGATAGGAAAAGGGCGCAGGAAACTCCCGCGCCCTTTCCGATGGTCTGTTTAGCGGAACGGCGGTGCGTACAGCAGGCCGCCTTCGGTCCACTGTGCGTTCAGGCCGCGGGCCAGGCCGACCGGGGTGTCTTCACCGATGTTCTTGGCAAAGATTTCACCGTAGTTCCCCTGCGAGGCGATTGCCTTCTGGGCCCAGGCGGCGTCCAGGCCGAGCATCTCGCCCAGGGTGCCTTCGCTGCCCAGCAGGCGGTTGATTTCCGGGTTCTCGGTGCCGGCGGACATTTCGCTCAGGTTGGCCGATGTGATGCCCAGCTCTTCAGCTGCGATCAGCGAGTTCAGGGTCCAGCGGACAACGTCGCCCCACTCGTGGTCGCCGTGGCGGACCAGCGGGCCCAGCGGCTCCTTGGAGATGATTTCCGGCAGCAGCACATGCGCGCCCGGATCATCAAAGGTGGCACGGGTTGCAGCCAGACCGGAGGCGTCGGTGGTGTATACGTCGCAGGCGCCAGCCAGATACTGCTGCTGCGCTTCGGCGTTGGTTTCGATCGGAACCGGCTCGTAAGAGATGTTGTTGGAGCGGAAGAAGTCCGCCAGGTTCAGCTCGGTGGTGGTGCCGGTCTGGATGCAGACGGTGGCGCCGTCCAGTTCCTTGGCCGAGGACACGCCCAGCTCTTTCGGGACCATGAAGCCCTGGCCGTCATAATAGTTGACGCCGGTGAATTCGAACTTCAGGTCGACATCGCGGCTGAAGGTCCAGGTTGTGTTGCGGGCCAGCACGTCAATCTCGCCGGACGCCAGCGCGGTAAAGCGGGTCTTGCCGGTGGTCGGCACGAATTCAACAGCAGTCGAGTCGCCCAGCACAGCTGCAGCCACAGCCCGGCACACGGCAACGTCGAAACCTTCCCATTCCCCGTTTGCATTCGGAGCCGCAAAGCCGACCAGGCCGACGGTGACGCCGCAGTTCAGCTTGCCGCGCGCCTTAACATCGTCCAGCGTTCCGGCAGAAGCGGCGCCAGCCGCAAGACCGGCAAAAGCCATTGCGCCCAAAAGTACGGATTTTTTCATTTTTACCTCTTCCTGATAGCCCGCCATTCGGCGGAATAGCCCGCCATTCAGCGGTTCTTATTAACCGGCGATCCCCCGCCGGAATTGAGACTGAAGAAGGGTTTACCCCTTTTTCGCGCCCAAGTGTGGGCGCATTCATCAACAAACGTCAAGGGTGGGATCAGGAAATTCGATGCGCGGCATACGCACAGATTGCCCATGAGTAAATTTATCTACGCCGCACGGGGTCATTCGGTAATTTTCTGTTCTCTCAGGAGAAATCGTAAAACCGTTTGGCGTGCAGAAATTCCTGCCGCTTCACCTCCGCCGCAGCCTGGGCGTCCTCGTCGACACCCCATTGCTCTGCCTGCCAGCGCTCATCCAGACGCGACAGTTGCCAGATCTCATCAGCACTCCGCCAGCCCTGCGCAGCAGCAAAGCCAAGGATCAAAGAGCCGGAAATCCCTACCAAATCATGGAAAGCCGCCAGCTGGAACGGTGTCATCGCATGCACCTTTTCCGCCAGCACCGCCAGCGCCGCGGTCTCCTGCGGCTGGTGCAGAATGCCGGTGCGCGGCTGCAGCTGCACGCCCAGTGCCCCTGCTGCCCAGTCCAGCGCCGGGTCCCATTCCTGCGCCTGACGCAACGTCAACTCAACCGGCGCGTCGGCGCGGTAGCACAGCAGGTCGGAATCGCCATATTCAGCCAGCATCGCCGCAACTTCGCTGTGCTGATGTGTCACCTTGTCAATCGCGGCATTGGCAGACCGGGTACAAGGCATGGTTCCGGGGTCTACTGATTCGGTCTGCGCGTCCCATTCCGCGGCGATGGCGTTTCCCATGGCCCGGGTCGGCACCGCCAGCGGCGCCTTGGCCGGCGTTTTCACCCGGCGCCCGTCAAGCTCCACCGCAAACCCGTTTTCGGTCTGCATAACCGAGACGTCTTTCCAGAACCGTTTCTGTGCCCAGCCGCTCATCTCTTACACCTTCCAAATCTCTGCCAGCAGCGGGCGCAGCTCCGCGAAATCGCGGATCAGGTAGTCGGCGCCCAATGTCTCTGCCGGGTGGTATCCCCAAGGCACGGCGATGGTGGTGACCCCCGCTGCGCGCCCCATTTCAATGTCGAACCGCGTGTCGCCGATCATCACGGTGCTGGCACGGTCCACCCCGGTCTCCGCCATCGCCGTCAGTACCATCGACGGGTGCGGCTTGGACGGGTGATGGTCAGCCACTTGCCGGGTCACGAAACACTCCAGCCCATGCGCTGCGATCAAGGCGTCCACCCCACGCTGGGATTTACCAGTGGCGACCCCCAGCAGGTATTCCGGAATTGCGTTCAACTCCGCCAGCGCTTCGCGCGCACCGGGATAAAGCGGCGAATGCGCAGCCCCGGCAGCTTGCCGCGCCAGCATGTAAGAGGATTTGTACCCCTCCACCAGCGCGTCAACCGTTACGGTATCCTGGTCCGGCGCCAGCTCCTTCATCGCCAAGGGCAGCGACAGGCCGACAATCGACAGGATTGCCGCGCGCGGCGGCACTGGCAGGCCAACACCGTCAAAGGCTTCGGCCATCGCACCGGTGATCGCGCCTTGGCTGTCCGCCAGGGTGCCATCCACATCAAACAGGATCAGCCGCAGCGGTGAACTCACTTCAGATCCTCAAACGGGTCATCCGCCGCCAGATCCTCGCTCCAGCCGAAGGTGTCCCAGCTCTCTTTCATGTGATCAGGCAAAGGCGCCACAACCGAGACATTCTTGTGGGTCACCGGATGTTCGAACACCATGCGGCGGGCGTGCAGATGCAGTTTCTTCGAGATCACGCCGCCAAACTGCGCGCCCCAGCCGTCGCCCAGGTTCTCCTGCCCCGAGCCGCCGTATTTGCCATCCCCGGCAATCGGATGGCCCATGCCCGACATATGCGCCCGCAGCTGATGGGTGCGCCCCGTAATGGGCTCCATCGCCACCCAGGCCGCGCGGCTGGCGACACGGTAGAGCGTGGCATAAAGCGTATGCGCCCGCTTGGCGCCATATGTCTCGTCGATGTCCTGCGGATGCACGTTGATCATCTTCTCGCCTTCACCGCTCTTGCCGTGGCCCGGCGCCTTCACCAGCCCGTTCTTGATCTCGCCCAGGTACGGCGTCGGCACGCCGGCCACCAAGGCCCAATAGATCTTGCGGGTGTTCTTGTGGCGGAAGGCGGCGGTCAGCCCCTGTGCTGCCTTGCGGTTGCGCGCCAGCACCAGAATGCCGGAGGTATCCTTGTCGATCCGGTGCACCAGCTTTGGCTTGTCCTCCAGCCCGAACTTCAGCGCTTCCGCCAGCCCGTCCACATGTTTAGTGGTGCCAGAGCCGCCCTGCACCGCCAGGCCCGCAGGCTTGTTCAGCACGATCACATCGTCGTCCCGGTAAATCACGCAATCCTGGATCATCCTGGCATCAGCATCCGAGATCTTCATCTCGCGCGGCGCGGCAGGTTTCAGATCGCTGTCCGCCAGCGGCGGCACCCGCACCACCTGCCCGGTCTCAACCCGTGTATTGGCCTTGACGCGCCCGCCGTCCAGCCGCAGCTCGCCCTTGCGGCACATCTTTTCGATGCGGCCCTGGTTCACATGCGGAAACAGCCGCCGCAGCCAGCGGTCAATGCGCTGGCCGCCATCGTCTTCGCTGACGGTAATCATCTGAACGCCGCTCATGCGAACACTCCTCTTGCGGCCATCAGGCCCAGAAACAAACCGCCCACGGACAATCCAACGGACAGAACAACATAAAGTGCGGCCTGCCCGAAGGCGCCGCGCTCGATCAGGTTGGCGGTCTCCAAGGAGAACGCCGAGAAGGTGGTGAACCCGCCCAGAAGCCCGGTCATCACCAAGGGGCTGAGGTGGGTCAGCCCGCGCATCGCCGCAGCAACCACAAACATCCCCATCAGGAAGGAACCGATCACATTCACGGTGATCACCGCCACCGGAAAGTCATGGTGCCCCAGAACCCGGATGATGCCCAGCCCGGCCAGATAGCGGCACACCGCCCCGATTGCGCCGCCAAGGGCCACCATGGAAACCGAAGAAATCATCCCCGTCCTGTCGCCGGCACAGGCAGGGATGTCAAGTTTTGCCCGTATTGCACGGCGCGCAGAGCTGACGCTGTCCGCCCCTTCCTCTTGCCAAAAATATCCCGGCCGGAGGCAGCGGCTTTGCAAGCAAAGCCGCTTTACTTGTTCCGCTTCAGCCTGAGGTTCGCAAAATAGTCCGTGCGCCGCTTCAGCTCGCGCTCAAACCCGCGCTCCACCGGCTGGTACAGAACCGGGCGCTTCACCCCGTCGGGGAAGTAATTCTGGCCGGAAAAACCGTCCTCCGCATCGTGGTCATAGGCATAGCCGTCGCCATAGCCCTGCTCTGACATCAATTTGGTCGGCGCATTCAGAATATGCTTGGGCGGCGGCGCGCTGCCGGTCTGCTTGGCCAGCCGACGCGCCGCCTTGATACCGACATAGACCGCGTTGGATTTCGGCGCCAGCGCCAGGTAAACGGCGGCATTGGCCAGCGCCAGCTCGCCCTCCGGGCTGCCGAGGCGCTCGTAGGTCTGCCAGGCATTCAGGCAGACAGTATTGGCCTGCGGGTCGGCCATGCCGATGTCCTCGGTCGACATCATCGTGAGGCGCCGGGCCAGGAAGCGGGGATCCTCGCCGCCCTCCAGCATCCGCGCCAGCCAGTACAGTGCGGCATCCGGGTCCGAACCGCGGATTGATTTATGCAGGGCAGAAATCAGGTTGTAATGCTCATCCCCGGATTTGTCGAACTTGGCCGCTCGGCGCATCAGCCGTGTGGCCAGCGCCTCGCGCCCCAGTGAGGCCTCCACCTTCCAAGCGGCAACTTGCTCAATCAGGTTCAACAGCGCGCGGCCGTCGCCATCAGCCATCTCATGCAGCGCGTCTCGGGCATCGCCTGACAACGGCAAAGCCCGGCCCAGCTCCTTTTCCGCGCGCTGGGTCAGGCGTTCGAGATCGGCAAGCGAAAGCCGTTCCAGCACCAAAACCTGGCTGCGCGACAGTACAGCCGCGTTCAGCTCAAACGAGGGGTTCTCGGTTGTCGCCCCCACCAGCAGGATAGTGCCATCCTCCATATGCGGCAGGAAGCCGTCCTGCTGGGCCTTGTTGAAGCGGTGTATCTCATCAACGAACAGCAGTGTGCCCTGACCGTTCTGGCGGCGGATCTTTGCGGCCTCGAAGACCTTGCGCAGCTCCGGAACCCCGGTGAAGATCGCCGAGATCTGCACAAAATGCAGGTCGGTCTCCTGCGCCAGCAGCCGCGCGATGGTGGTCTTGCCGACCCCCGGCGGCCCCCAGAAGATCAACGACGACAGCGAGCCGGACGCCAGCATCACCCCCAGCGGCGCCTCCGGCCCCAGCACCTGCTGCTGGCCGATCACCTCCGCCAGCGACTGCGGCCGCAGCCGGTCGGCAAGCGGCCGGTTTGGCTGCGGCGCATCGCTGTCTGCAGTCGCAGGGCTGCCGAACAGATCCGCCATCAGGTCCGGAACCGCAGGGTGACACGCTGGCCGCGCCGGTTCAGGTCCAGCTGAATCCAGCGGCCGCTGTTTGCCAGAATTGCATAGACGTCATCGGTGCTGGCAACAGGCTGGCCATTCACCGCCAAAAGTGCGTCGCCGGGCTGCACCCCGCCGCGTCCGGCATAGGGGCCGGGGTCCGTCACCACCACGCCTTCGGCCGACAGGGGCAGGCCGAGGCGCGCAATCACCTGCGGATTGATCCGCGCCACGGTCAGGCCGGGCAATGCCGTGTCTTCATCCAGCTGCACCGGATTTGCGGGCGGCTGATCAGGTGCCACGATCATCGGCACCGCAATCTCTTCCCGCTCAGCACCGCGCAGCCGGGTGATCGCGGACATGCCGTCCAGTCCCGCGACAGACATGCGGAACACCATCTCGGACGGTGAATTCACCACTTCGCCATCCACATGAGTGATCACATCGCCCACCTTGAATCCCGCCTTGGCAAAAGGGCTTTCAGCATGCAGGTCGGAAATCACCATGCCCTCGGGCACGTCCATCTCCAGCGAGGCTGCCAGATCGGCATCCACTGGCTGCCCGGCCATGCCGGCCCAAGGGCGCTGGAACTCTTCCGCGCCTTTGCGGGCCTGATTGACGAACTCCGTCACCAGGTTTGCAGGGATCGCAAAGCCGATGCCGTTGGAACCGCCGGAACGGGACAGGATGCGGGTGTTGATGCCGATAAGGTCGCCGTTCACGTCGATCAGCGCCCCGCCCGAATTGCCCGGATTGATCGGCGCGTCGGTCTGGATATAATAGCCAAAGCCGTCGCCTGCCCCCATGCCGGTACGGGCAAGCCCTGAAATGATGCCGCTGCTGACGGTCTGTCCAACCCCAAAGGGGTTGCCGATGGCCAGCGCCAGCTCACCCACCTCGACCTGGTCGCTGTCGCGCAGGTCCAGATGCGGCAGGCCTTCGGCCTCTTCCAGCTGCAGGATTGCCAAGTCGCTGGCCTTGTCACCCAGGATCACCCGCGCATTGTATTCGCGCCGGTCAGAGGTCACCACGCGGATTTCGGTGGCGCTGCCGACAACATGGTAGTTGGACACAACGATGCCATCCGCCGACAGGATCACGCCCGAACCCAGCGAGTTCTCCACCCGCGGCTGCGGCTTGGCAAAGCCCCGGAAGAAATCGTCAAAGAAGGGATCATTCATGAACGGCGATCGGCGGCGCTGCTGCACCTGGCGCACCACTTTAGCGTAGATGTTGACTACTGCAGGCGAGGCTTCTTTGACCAGCGGAGCGAAGCCGAGGGTTATTTCCGCCTGGTTCTGCGGCACACGGGTTTCGGCGGCGGCTGGCAGGGCCAGCGCAGGCAAAGCAAGACACAGGGCAAGGGCGGTCAGGGCTGGGCGGATCATGGGCGCTCCGTTTGTTACTGCCCGAAGGATATGCGGAGCGCGCGCCCGGATTGCAAGGCATCAGCAGGCCGGCAGCAGAGGGGCGCTGCCCCAAGGGATGAAAAGAGAGGGGCGCTGCCCCTCTTGGCCTTACGGCCAATTCACCCCGGGGTATTTCGGACCAGAAAGAAGCTGCCCCCAATCAGGCCCTTCTTCTTTGCGCATATTCTCTGCCGAAGGCACGCGCCGCAAGGCGCATCCCCTGGGTAAACCTCAGGCCTCCGCCAGATCCGGTTGCCTTGCCTTTGAACGGCGCTTGGCAACCGCTGCGGCCAGATGCTCCAGCTCATGAACTGTATCCTCCCAGCCTAAGCAGCCGTCGGTAACCGACTGCCCGTAAGTGAGGTCCCCTTTGCCCAGGTCCTGACGGCCCGCCACCAGATGGCTTTCCACCATCACCCCGGTGATGCGGCTGTCGCCGCCGGCGATCTGGCCCGCTACATCGCGCAGCACGGCGGGCTGCTTCATGGGATCCTTGCCGCTGTTGGCATGGCTGGCGTCGATCATCACATGGCCGCGAATGCCGTCCTTTTCCGCCAGCCTGCAGGCCGCATCGACCGAGGCCGCGTCATAATTGGTGCCGCCGCCGCCGCGCAGGATCAAGTGGCAGTCCGGGTTGCCGCTGGTTGCAGCAATTGCCGCGCGGCCTGATTTGGCCAATGCCATGAAATGATGCGGATGCGCCGCCGAGCGCACTGCGTCCACTGCGATCTGCAGATTGCCGCGTGTGCCGTTCTTGAACCCCACCGGGCAGCTGAGGCCTGAGGCCATCTCGCGGTGAATCTGGCTTTCGGTGGTGCGGGCGCCGATGGCCGCCCAGGCCACCAGATCCGAGATATATTGCGGCACCGCAGTGTCCAGAAACTCAGTTCCGACCGGCAGGCCCAGGCTGTTGATGTCCAGGCACAGTCGGCGCGCCGCACCCAGGCCTTCGTTGATGCGGAACGAGCCGTCGAGGCCGGGATCATTGATCAGCCCTTTCCAGCCCGAGATGGTGCGGGGTTTCTCGAAATAGACCCGCATCACAACCTCCAGCTCGCCCGCCAGCCTGTCGCGCAGAGGCGCCAGCCGTTCGGCATACTCCATCGCCGCTTTGGGGTCGTGAATCGAACAGGGGCCGACCACAGCGACAACACGGTCATCGCGATCATGCAGCACATCCTGGATCGCTGTGCGGCTGGCCAGCACGGTATCTGTGGCCGCCGCCGTACTGGGCAGCTGGGATGCGAGGTCTTCGGGCGAGATCAGTTCCTGCATGCCGGTGATGCGGAGGTTTTCGGTCTGGGGTGTCATGTTTCAGCTTCCTTGGCGGGTGGCCCTTGGCGCTGCGGCGGATACGAAAAAAACCGCCGGCTGCTGCGGGCGGTTGGTGGTATCCTGGTGCGTTCCGATATCTTAGCTCAGAATGCGCTGACCCCTCCGTCCGCCATGTGGCGCGGATAAAAGAAATACCAGAATGCGGCATAGCTACGGGTCATGAGCCGGACGCTAGCGGAGATTCGGCCAGCTGTCACCCCGGAAAATCAACCTTGAAAAGGCAACAGGCCCTCCGCCGGGGAGGGCCTGTGCGGCGGTTTCCACTGCGGCTCAGAAATCCTGCCAAAGATCGCGGGCCGCATTGCCGTCTGCCGCCGGCGCTGCCGCAGCCGGGGCCGGGCTGGCCTCCAGATCCCAGTCATCGCTGCCATGGGCTGAGGGCGCCATGGCAGCCGGCGCCGCGGATACCGGGGCGGATGCGGCTGCAAGCGTGCCGCCGCCGGCCACCTGGAAGCGGGCGACCAGATCCGACAGCTTGCCCGCATCGCTGTTCAGCAGATGGCCTGCTGCCGTGGCTTCCTCGACCATGGCCGCGTTCTGCTGGGTCACTTGATCCAGCTGGGTGACGCCGGTGTTGATCTCCAGCAGGCCGGTGGATTGCTCCTCGGCGCCCTCAGCGATCTCGGACACCAGTTGCGAGATATGGCTGACCTGACCGACAATCGACTGCAGTGCATCACCGGCGCGGCCGACCAGATCCACCCCCTCCCCGACCTGACGTGAACTGTCGCCAATCAGGGTCTTGATCTCCATCGCCGCATCCGAAGACCGCTGCGCCAGCGCCCGCACCTCGGACGCCACCACCGCAAAGCCGCGGCCGGCCTCGCCCGCGCGGGCAGCCTCGACCCCGGCGTTCAGCGCCAAGAGGTTGGTTTGAAACGCAATGTCGTCAATCACCGAGATGATCTGGGAAATCTTCTTCGAGCTGGCCTCGATCCCGCTCATGGCGGCCACGGCGCTTTGCACAACCTCGCCGCTGCTTTCGGCCTCCTGGCGGGCTTCGCGCACGGTTGCCTCGACATTACGGGCTCCTTCGGCGGCAGATTTCACCGAGGCTGTCAGCTCATCAATCGCGGCGGCGGTCTCTTCGAGCGTGGCGGCCTGGCTTTCGGTCCGGTGGGACAGATCGTCGGAGGCCTGGCTGATCTCTGCAGAACCGCTGCGGATGCTGGAGGCGGCTTCGATCACCTGCTGCACCGTAGCGTTGAGATTGTCGATGGAGCCGTTGAAATCAGCGCGCAGCTGTTCGTATTCCTCCGGGAATTCCTCGGCGATGCGGATGGTCAGATCGCCATGCGACAGCCGGGCCAGACGTTCGCTCAGCTGCTTCACCACATTGCCCAGCTCGGCGTCCTTGCTTTCTGCTTTCTGCTGCTCGGCCTCCTGCATCCGCAGCAGTTCAGCGCGGAATTTATCCAGCGCGCGGGCCATATCGCCCACCTCGTCGCCGCGGGTCTGGCCTTGGATCTCGACCGCGTTGTTACCTTCGGCCAGCCCGCGCATCGACACCACGATGCGCCGCAGGCCGGAAGCAATGCCAGAGCCGGTGACCAGCGCCATCACCGCGCCGATCAGGATCGCCGCAGCAATTGCGCCGGGGATCATGATACGGGTCTGGGCGGCAAGTGCTTCATTGGCGGCGCGGCGCACGGCCATTGCCTCGGCCCCTTTCGCCTCAATCGTCTCCATAGTGGCACGGAAGCTGTCGAAATACGCCTTGCCCTGACCCTGGGCGACAAGATCGGCCATGTCATCCATGGTCGCCGCGCTGCCGATCACCCGGCGCAGCTGCAGCATCGGAACCACCACGCTGCTGCGCCATTCGTCAACGATTTTGGCGACGTTATCCAGGCGGTTTGCCTGCATCAGATTGTCGGCCAGCGCCAGGTGGAGGTCGGCCAGCACCTCGTTAAAGCGCCCGTTGCCCTCCATATACGGTTCGAGAAATTCCCGGTCGCCCGCCAGAAGAAAGCCGCGCATGCCCGTCTCCATGTCGACCGCCGCCGACAGCAGATCCTTGGCGCTGCTGATGACCTTGTGGGTCCGCTCCACCGCCTGCAGCGAGGTGTTCAGGTAATCCGGATCGGCAATCCCGGCGTTCACCAGGGAAGAAAAGGTGTTGCGCCGGTTGTTCAGCTCGACTTCCTCTTCCTCAATGACCTTAGCCATCTCCGCACGGAAGTTCTCGAAGTAGACCCGGCCCTTGGACTGTTTCACCTCTGCCGCCATGTCGTTCATGGTCAGGGAATCGCCGATATCGCGCCGCAACGCGATGGCGCCGGCCGCAACATCCTCCTGCCAGCCGGCCAATGTCTGCTCTGCCGTATCAAGGTCAGCCAGCAAGTCCGGATTGCCCGCGGCCAGGCTGCGCAAACGGTTCAGGGAGCCGGCAACTTTGGCGCTGCCGTCCTCAAACGGCACCAGATATTCATCCTGCCCGGCCAGCAGGTACCCCCGCAGCCCGGCCTCCATTCCCGAGGCGGCTTCGGCCAGCGCCTGCGCTTCGGTCAAAATCTTCTGGGTGTGGTCAACAGCCTGCGCGGTCTTGTCCATACGGCCCAGATTCACCACCGCCAGCACGCCGACCCCCAGAACCAGCAGCAGCGGGAACACCGCCACCGAAACGATCTTTGTCTTGGTGCTGAGGTTCGCCAGTGAGAACCGCCTGGCCGCGGGTGTCTTCTTTACTGCCATCACATCCGTCCCGGAACTTGCTTGTTTGCGACAGTAAAATCAGAAGAAAATTACGATTCCCTTTCGCGCAAAAAATGCATTCTAAACATTGTCCGGATGCCGTCAGGCAACGAAAAACCCCCGCTCCGGACGGAGCGGGGGCCAGATAGCTGAACCTGATAATTCAGCGTGATTTATTCGTCAGCTTCTGCAGCTGCTTCTGCTGCTTCCAGGCGGGCCTTGTCGGCGGCACCCTTGGCGGCAGTGTCGCGGTCAACAAACTCGATGATCGCCATCGGAGCCATGTCGCCGTAACGGAAGCCGGCCTTCAGGATACGGACATAGCCGCCCTGACGGTCCTTGTAGCGCGGGCCCAGAACCTCGAACAGTTTCGCGACGTCCTTGTCCTGCTTCAGCTTGGACGCGGCCTGACGGCGGGCGTGCAGGTCGCCGCGCTTTGCCAGGGTGATCATCTTTTCGATGATCGGGCGCAGTTCTTTTGCTTTGGGCAGGGTTGTCTTGATCTGCTCGTGCTCGATCAGCGAGCCGCACATGTTCGAAAACAGCGCTTTGCGGTGCTCATGAGTACGGTTCAGGCGGCGGTAACCACGTGCGTGACGCATTATTCAATTCCTTATCTTGCGTTTTTGCTTTGTCAGGCGGCTGATGCGTGTCAGCTGCTCACCTTGGGGCGGATGCCCGTGTCTTCCCCGGCCAAACCCGGGAATGGTTTGGGGAGGGCCAGTGCCCTCCCCTCAAAGACGCGCTTTAGAAGCTGTCTTCGAATTTCTTGGCCAGATCTTCGATGTTGTCCGGCGGCCAGTCCTCGACGTCCATGCCAAGGTGCAGGCCCATGCCCGACAGCACTTCTTTGATCTCGTTCAGCGACTTGCGGCCGAAGTTCGGCGTGCGCAGCATTTCTGCTTCGGTCTTCTGGATGAGATCGCCGATATAGACGATGTTGTCGTTCTTCAGGCAGTTTGCAGACCGCACAGACAGTTCCAGCTCGTCCACTTTCTTGAGCAGAAGCGGGTTGAACTCGAGACCATCGTCCTCGTCCTGACGGTTTGCCGATTCCGGCTCGTCGAAGTTGACGAAGATCGACAGCTGGTCCTGCAGAATGCGGGCGGCATAGGCGACGGCATCGTCAGGCGTGATGGAGCCGTCGGTTTCCACCTTCATGGTCAGCTTGTCATAGTCCAGCACTTGGCCCTCACGGGTCGGCTGAACGTCATAGGAGACCTTCTTGACCGGCGAATAGATCGCGTCGATCGGGATCAGGCCGATCGGTGCGTCTTCCGGCTTGTTTTTCTCTGCCGAAACATAGCCTTTGCCGGTGTTCACGGTCAGTTCCATGAACAGGTCGGCGCCGTCGTCCAAGTGGCAGATGACGTGATCGCGGTTCAGAACCTCAATACCGGCGGTCTCAGCGATGTCGCCAGCGGTGACAACGGCCGGGCCCTTGGCATTGACCGAAAGGCGCTTGGGGCCTTCGACTTCCATGCGCAGGGACACGCCCTTGAGGTTCAGGATGATGTCGGTGACGTCTTCGCGCACACCGGCAACCGACGAAAACTCGTGCAGCACGTTGTCGATCTGCACGCTGGTGATGGCCGCGCCTTGCAGCGAGCTCATCAGGACGCGGCGCAGCGCGTTGCCCAGGGTCAGGCCGAAACCGCGTTCCAGCGGCTCTGCGACGACAGTTGCCTGGCGTGCAGGATCGTTACCCGGCTTCACTTCCAGCTGTGCCGGCTTGATCAGCTCTGCCCAGTTCTTATGGATCATGCGTTCCCTCCATTCCTGTCCTTGCCCCATGTCCGAAAGGCCAAGGACGCCCGAGGTTTAAATGACGCACTGGGGCCCTGCGAATCAAGCGGGGCCCCAGCAAAAATTCGAATTAGACGCGACGGCGCTTCGGCGGGCGGCAGCCGTTGTGCGCGATCGGGGTCACATCACGGATCGAAGTGATGTTGAAACCGACGGCAGCCAGTGCGCGCAGAGCCGATTCACGGCCAGAGCCGGGGCCCTGAACTTCGACTTCCAGCGTCTTCACACCGTGATCCTGGGCTTTCTTGCCCGCATCCTCGGCAGCCATCTGGGCCGCGTAAGGCGTGGATTTCCGCGAGCCTTTGAAGCCCATGGTGCCGGCCGACGACCAAGCGATCGCATTGCCCTGCACGTCGGAGATCAGGATTTTGGTGTTGTTGAACGACGAGTTCACATGCGCAACACCAGTTGCGATGTTCTTGCGCTCTTTCTTCTTAACGCGTGTCTTCTCACGTGCCATTGGTCAAACCCTCCCTTACTTCTTCTTACCAGCGATGGCCTTTGCGGGGCCTTTGCGGGTGCGAGCGTTGGTGTGGGTACGCTGACCGCGGACCGGCAGGTTGCGGCGGTGGCGCAGGCCACGGTAGCAGCCAAGATCCATCAGACGTTTGATGTTCATCTGAGTTTCACGGCGCAGGTCGCCTTCGACGGTGAAGTTGGCGTCGATGTGCTCGCGCACGGCCAGGACTTCTGCGTCGCTGAGTTCGTTCACACGGCGGGTCGCGTCGATGCCTACGGCTTCGCAGATCGCTTTGGCCGAGGTGTTACCGATACCGGTGATATAGGTGAGGGCGATGGGAACCCGCTTTGCAGTCGGGATGTTAACGCCGGCAATACGTGCCACGTGTCACTTTCCTTTTCGTTGCGGTTCCGTAGCGCCGGAACCTTTTTTCACAACACTTGACCGTGGCAGTGTGGCCAGAGGGTCCAGCATTTCGAGGTGATAAAGCAGGCAAACGAATCTGCCCGCCGGGAATCATTCCCAGAAGGGATGTGGGTAACTAGGGGCTGGGATATGGGCCGTCAAGCCCTAAAGAATAAGCCCCGCCGGACCGGCAGGGCTTGGCTATTCCGGCCAGCAGCCGAGCTGCCGCCGCGCGCCCTTCGGCAGGCGTTATGCGCCCATGATCCAGGCCATGTTCTTGCGGACTTCTGCAATCGAGGCGAGACCGTCCAGACGTTGGAGATTGCCCTTGGCGTAGAAGTAGCCGATCAGCGGCGAGGTCTTCTTGTAATACTCCATCAGGCGGGTCTTGAGGCTATCCTCATTGTCGTCCGCCCGGCGGGTCGCATCCGTGCTGCCGCAGTTGGCGCATTTGCCGTCCGCCGGCCAGGGCTTGGTCTGGTCATGATAGACCTCGCCGCAGCCGCCGCAGGTGGAGCGGCCGGTGATGCGCGCGACCAGCGCGTCGTCATCGACCTGCATCTCGATCACAGCGTCAAGCTTCAGGCCCATTTCGTCCAGCAGCTTGGCCAGCGCATCGGCCTGGGCCAGGGTGCGCGGGAAGCCATCGAAGATGAAACCGCCCTCGGCGCCCTCGCGCAGCTTCTCGCGGATCAGGCCAATGACAATCTGGTCGGTGACCAGCTTGCCCTCGGCCATGATGGCAGCAACCTTCTTGCCCATTTCGGTTCCGGAGGTCTGGGCCTCGCGCAGCATGTCGCCGGTGCTGAGTTGCACCATGCCGCGGGATTCAACCAGGTAACGCGCCTGCGTACCTTTGCCCGCCCCCGGCGGGCCAAGAAGGATAATGTTGCTCATCGGCGAGAAGGTCCCCGTTTTGTCCGTTTCTTGTTGCGCCCGCGCAGCTGGCTTTTCTCGATAAGCCCCTCATACTGATGCGCGAGGAGGTGGCTTTGCACCTGCTGAATGGTGTCCATGGTGACGGATACCACAATCAGAACGGACGTGCCGCCAAAATAGACGGGGATGGCGAATTGGCCGCGGAGGACCTCGGGCAGCAGGCAGACCAGCGCCAGGTAGCCGGAGCCGAGAACCAGGATACGATTGACCACATACTCGATATATTCTGCGGTTTTCTTACCGGGACGGATGCCAGGAACAAAGCCGTTCTGGTTCTTCAGGTTGTTCGCCACATCATCCGGCTTGAAGGAGACGTTGAAGGTGTAGAAATAGGCAAAGAACACGATCATCGCGATAAAGAACAACAGATACAGCGGCTGGCCGGGGCCAAAGTTCGCCAAGAGCCAGGACATCACCGGACCGGTTGCCGCGCCTGAGGAGAACGCCGAGATGGTGGTCGGCAGCAGCAGCAGCGACGAGGCGAAGATCGCCGGGATCACGCCCGCCGGGTTCACCTTGACCGGCAGATGCGAGGAGCCGCCGTCATAGACCTTCATGCCGACCTGGCGGCGCGGGTACTGGATGTGGATCTTGCGCAGGGCGCGTTCCATGAACACCACGAACATGATCACGCCGATCACCATCAGGATCACACCGATGATCACGGCGGGGCTGATCGCGCCGGAACGGCCGGAGGCAAAGAACTGCGCGATTGCGGCAGGGACCTCGGCGATGATGCCGACAAAGATGATCAGCGAAATGCCGTTGCCGATGCCGCGCTGGGTGATCTGCTCGCCCAGCCACATCAGGAACATGGTGCCGCCCACCAGGGTGATCATGCAGGCCATGCGGAAATACATGCCCGGATCGGTCGCCAGGTCACCCGATTCCAGCGACACAGCCAGCCCATAGGCCTGCGCAGTCGCCAGCGCCACGGTGCCATAGCGGGTGTACTGGTTGATCTTCTTGCGGCCCTGCTCGCCCTCTTTCTTGAGCTGCTCAAGCGAGGGCACCATCGAAGTCAGGAGCTGAACGATAATGGAGGCGGAGATATAGGGCATGATGCCGAGGGCAAAAATCCCCATCCGGCCAAGCGCGCCGCCGGTGAACATCGACACCATGCCGCCGATGCCCTGGCCCGCCTGCTCCATGAACTGGCGCAGGGCGCCAGAATCGATGCCCGGAACCGGAATGAACGTGCCCAGGCGATAGACAATCAAAAGGCCGATGGTGAACAGGATCCGGTTGCGCAGATCCGTGGCCTTGCCCAGGGCAGCCCAGCTGGTGTTCGCCGCCATTTGTTCTGCTGCTGATACCATGAAAAGGTCTCTTCTTTAGCGAAACGCCGCCCGGAACCGTTTTCCGGCTCGGGCGGCGTTCTAGGAAAACTCGAAGACTATGTAAGCGGCATTGGCGCCGCTCACAAGCCGTTACTCTGCGGCGGCTGCAGTTGCCACAGTCAGAGCGCCGCCAGCTTTTGCAACAGCGTCAACGGCAGCTGCCGATGCACCGGTCACAGTGATGGTGGCTTTGGCGGTGATTTCACCTTTGGCCAGGACACGGACGCCATCCAGCTTGCGGCGTACCAGACCCGATGCGATCATCGAATCTTCGGTGATATCCGCGGCGTCCAGCTTGCCCAGGTCGATGAATTTCTGGATCAGACCCAGGTTCACAACGGCGTATGCCTTGCGGTTCGGCTTGTTGAAGCCGCGCTTGGGCAGACGCTGGTACAAGGGCATCTGACCGCCTTCGTAACCGTTGATCGACACACCCGAACGGGATTTCTGGCCTTTGATACCACGGCCGCCCATTTTACCCTTGCCAGAGCCGGGGCCACGGGCAACGCGCATGCGTTTTTTGGTTGCGCCAGGATTGTCGCTGAGTTCGTGAAGTTTCATGTCGCTTCTCCTTGCCGGATGTGGCCCCCGAAGCGAGACGGGCCAACCGCGGCGTTTCTTGATTGGTGATTCCATGGCGCAGAACGCCACCGGGTGCCTATAGACCCGATGCGGGACGGGATCAAGCCCCGCAGCCCCGCCAAACATGCGGAGCACGCAGGTCCCGCCGCCAAGGCCCCTGCCCTGCCGGTTCCTCTCTTGCTGCCTCTGGTGCTGTCCGGTCCGTCTAGGCCCCTCCGTTAAAGGGTGGCGGCGCCGCCGGGGTGGAGATGGGATGGGGTTTCCCCCATGCGAATACGCGTATCGCCCGCTCCGGGTGCCAGACCGGAGCCCTGTTCCAGGTGCCGGGCGTGTCAGGCCCGGCGGGTGATCATGAACGGGTGCGATCCTCTCAGAGCGTAGTTAAATCCGCGTGGGCGAGGCGTATGTTGCCGACGCAACACCCCGGCAAACAAAAACGCCCCCGCCGGGATGGCAGGGGCGCTTTCGGGCCGGTCCTTCGGAGAGGGAGGAGGATCCGGAGCCGGCCGGGGAGGTTACTTGCCGTAAACGTGTTCGCGCGCGACGCCGGGGATGGCGCAACGGGTCAGGCCGATGTCAGCCAGGTCGCGGGCGGACATCGCGCGCAGGGCGTTGACGGTTGCCTTGTAATCGCGGCGCAGCTTCCAGTTCTGCAGCAGCCCGGCGGCAAAGCCTGCGAAACGGGCCGAGATCCCGGCGGAGGGTGCGGAAAGAGTTGAATATGCCATTGTTCTTGTTCCTTCGCTGCGCTGCCGGAGCGTGCCTCCGGCGCGTTGCTTGATCTGTTCGTCTGAAGTGAACGGGACATAAGGACGGCCAGGACCGGGAACAACGGACGCTTTGGTCTGGCAGCTATGCAGCGCCCGCATAGCACGATCGCGTGAGGTCTCTTGAAGCCTTGCCAAAAGAAAACGCTCCCGCCCGGACAGGGCAGGAGCGCTTTGGCCCGGACACGAAGGAGGAGGAGAGAAGCGTCCGGGAAGGCGGGAATTCTTAGCCGTAGACGTGCTGGCGCGCCAGGTCGGCGATATCGTCGCGGCGCACACCGATGTCCGAAAGCTCATGATCGCTCAACGCGTCCAGTTCATTGTAGGTGCGCTGGAATTCGCGGGCTTTGACCCAGGAATCGGCCAGGCCTTCCACGGCGGAACGGATGCGGGCGGTGAGGCTGTGGGTGCCGTGTGCGGTGCTGATAACATGTGCCATCTTAACAATCCTTATCTCTGATACCGGGCATATTCCCGATGGTCTGTGTTTGGTCATTTGCTGTGACCCCGAGATAGGAGTGCCACGCGATTCCAACAACTGACACAACCGGCAAGCCGCTATGCAAGCATTGCAAGGGGCCTTTCCCGCAGGTTAACGCCCTGCCCCGGCCCTGCTCTGTCCCAAAACGAAAAACGCCCCCGGTTTCCCGGAGGCGTTTTCCAAAGTCTGAAACCGAAAAGGGGCTTAGCCGCGCTCTTCGATGATCTGAACCATATGCGAGATCGAGTTGACCATGCCGCGGACCGAAGGGGTATCCTCCAGCTCACGGGTTTTGTGCATCTTGTTCAGGCCCAGGCCAATCAGGGTTGCGCGCTGTTTGGCAGGACGGCGGATCGGCGAGCCGATCTGCTTGATCACGATGGTTTTTGCCATGTTTCTCTACTCCTTACGCTTCAGCTTCGGCAGCTGCCGGTGCTTCATCCCGCTTGGGCAGGATGTCAGCGACCTTTTTGCCGCGGCGCTGAGCCACCGAACGCGGGCTCTGCTCTTTGGACAGGCCGTTCAGGGTGGCGCGGATCATGTTGTAGGGGTTCTGCGAACCGATCGACTTCGAAACAACGTCTTTGACGCCAAGCATTTCGAAGACAGCACGCATCGGACCACCTGCGATGATACCGGTACCTTCAGGCGCGGTACGCATCACAACTTTGCCTGCGCCGTGACGGCCGGCCATGTCGTGGTGCAGGGTGCGGCCCTCTTTCAGCGGCACACGGACCATCTGGCGCTTGGCCTGTTCGGTCGCCTTGCGGATCGCTTCGGGCACTTCTTTTGCTTTACCCTTGCCAAAGCCGACGCGGCCTTTCTGGTCGCCAACAACAACCAGGGCAGCGAAGCCAAAGCGCTTACCGCCTTTTACGGTTTTGGACACGCGGTTGATCGCGACCAGGCGATCTGCGAATTCCGGTGTCTCGTCACGGTCGCGGCGGTTGCCACGGCGGTTATCACGTTCTGCCATCAGGCATTCCTTTTAAGAGAGGCGCACTGCACAAAGCACGGGCGCCTGTTGTTCCAATCCTGGTGACACCCGGGCAAAGCCCGGGGTCCCGGATCATCGGGGCGGTCCCGAAAGACCGCCCGCAATAGATTAGATCTTCAGGCCGCCTTCACGCGCAGCGTCGGCCAGAGCCTTCACCTTGCCGTGAAACAGGAAGCCGCCGCGATCGAAGTAGGCTTCGCTGACTCCGGCCGCTTTTGCGCGTTCGGCGATCAGAGCACCAACTTTGGTCGCTGCTTCGACGTTGTTTTTGCCAACTACGCCGAGATCTTTTTCCAGGGTCGAAGCGGAGGCCACGGTCACGCCGCGCAGGTCGTCGATCAATTGAACAGAGATGTTCTTGTTCGAACGGTGCACAGAAAGACGCGGACGGCCTGCGTTCACTTTGCGAAGCTTGTTCCGGACGCGCAGCCGGCGCTTCAGAAACAGGGTACGTTTGCTGTTTGCCATTTTGCTGGTCCTTACTTCTTCTTGCCTTCCTTGCGGAAGATGAATTCGCCCTTGTAGCGGATGCCTTTGCCTTTGTAGGGCTCGGGACGGCGCCATTCGCGGATTTTCGCCGCGACTTCGCCCACCTGCTGCTGGTCGATACCTTCCACAACGATTTCGGTCTGCTTCGGTGCGGTGATGGTGACGCCATCAGGTGCAGTGAAGTCGACATCGTGGCTGTAGCCCAGGTTCAGCTTCAGGGTATTGCCCTGCATCTGAGCCCGGTAACCCACACCCTGGATCTCCAGTTCTTTCTTGAAGCCCTGGGTCACGCCGGTCACAAGGTTGGCCACCTGAGTGCGGGACATGCCCCACTGCTGACGGGCACGCTTGGACTTGCCGCGCGGCTCGATGGTGACAACATTGTCGTTGACCGACAGGGTGACATCGTCGGTGGCAGTGAAGGTGCGGGCGCCTTTCGGGCCTTTCACTTCGATGGTCTGGCCGGACACGGCAGCGGACACGCCGCTGGGCAGTTCGACCGGTTTTTTACCAATACGGGACATCTGCGAGCCTCCTTAGAAGACGGTGCAGAGCACTTCGCCGCCAACGTTGGCTGCGCGTGCGCTTGCGTCCGACATCACACCCTGGGGGGTGGAGACAATCGACACGCCCAGGCCCTGACGGACCGACGGGATGTCATTGACGCCCATGTAAACGCGGCGGCCGGGCTTGGAGACCCGCTTAAGCTCGCGAATAACAGGTTCGCCGTCGAAGTACTTCAGGCTGATTTCGATGGCCGGGTGGCCATTGGCACCAGTCATCTTCTCATAACCGCGGATGTAGCCCTCGTCTGCCAGCACGTCCAGCACCCAGGCCCGCAGCTTGGAAGCCGGGGTCAGGACGGTGGATTTGCCGCGCATCTGAGAGTTACGGATACGGGTGAGCATATCGCCGATAGGATCGTTCATATCTGTCTCTCCCTTACCAGCTCGATTTCACCATGCCGGGGATCTGACCAGCAGAACCCAGCTCGCGCAGCGCAATACGGCTGACCTTCAGCTTACGGTAGTAAGCGTGGGGACGGCCGGTGAGCTGGCAGCGGTTGTGAAGACGGGTTGCCGACGAGTTGCGCGGCAGTTTCGCCAGTTTCAGACGCGCTGTGAAACGCTCTTCCATCGGGCGGCTTTCGTCAGTCGCGATTTCTTTCAGCTCGGCGCGCTTTGCGGCGTATTTTGCCACCAGGCGCTCGCGCTTCTTCTCGCGTTCGATCATGCTTTTCTTAGCCATGGTCTCTATCCTTCCCCCGCTTAGCTGTTGAAGGGCATGTTGAAAGCTTTCAACAGCGCCTTTGCTTCCGCGTCGGTGTTCGCGGTGGTGGCGATCACGATGTCCATGCCCCAGTTTTCATCGATCTTATCAAAATCGATTTCCGGGAACACGAGATGCTCTTTCAAGCCCATGGCATAGTTGCCACGGCCGTCGAAAGAGGTGCCCGAAACACCGCGGAAGTCGCGGATACGGGGCATCGCAATGGTGATCAGACGGTCGAGGAATTCGTACATCCGGTCACCGCGCAGGGTCACCTTGGCGCCCATCGGCATGCCTTCGCGAACGCGGAAGCCGGCGATGGAGTTCTTTGCCACGGTGGTCAGAGCTTTCTGGCCCGCGATGAGGGTCAGATCGGCCTGGGCGGATTTGGCTTTCTTGCTGTCTTTGACAGCAGCGCGGCCGCAGCCGATGTTCAGAACGATTTTCTCCAGCTTCGGGAGCATCATGTCGTTCTTGTAGCCGAACTCTTCTTTCAGGGCGCCACGGATGGTGTCCTTGTACAGAGCTTTCAGGCGCGGGGTGTAGGTTGCAGCGTCAAGCATCAGACAGTCTCCCCGGTGGTCTTGGCGAAGCGCACCTTCTTGCCGTCTTCCTCGCGGAAGCCGACACGGGTTGCTTTGCCGTTGCTGTCCAGCAGCGCCAGGTTCGACAGGTCGATCGGCAGTGCTTTGGGCAGACGGCCGCCCTGTTCGTTTTGCGACTGGCGGGTATGGCGGATGGCCATGTTCACGCCGTCGACGATGGCTTTGCCGGCTTTCGGGTCAACGGAGGCGATTGCGCCTTCTTTGCCTTTGTCTTTGCCGGACAGCACGACGACCTTGTCGCCTTTGCGGAGTTTAGCAGCCATGATTACAGCACCTCCGGAGCAAGCGAGATGATCTTCATGAAGTTTTTCGCGCGCAGTTCACGAACAACCGGGCCAAAGATCCGGGTACCGACCGGCTCATTGTTGGTGTTCAGGATAACGGCTGCGTTCCGGTCGAACCGGATTGCAGTGCCGTCTTCGCGGCGGACTTCTTTGGCGGTGCGTACGACAACGGCCTTACGGACGTCGCCTTTTTTCACGCGGCCGCGCGGGATGGCTTCCTTGACCGAAACGACAATGATGTCGCCTACGGATGCGTATTTACGCTTGGAGCCACCCAGAACCTTGATGCACTGAACTCGGCGGGCGCCGGAGTTGTCAGCAACATCCAGATTTGTTTGCATCTGGATCATGTGGTTTCTCCCGACCTATGGGGCGCCGATGCGTGGCGTGATCCCCCAGGGTTTCGACTGACTGTTAAGTCTAGCCGCCAGGAGTCTCGGATGAGACTCTTAGGCTTCCAGAACTTCCCAGCGTTTCGTTTTCGATTTCGGCGCGCATTCGATGATGCGTACAGAGTCGCCGACCTTGAAAGCGTTCTTTTCATCGTGAGCCCGGTATTTCTTGGACTTACGGATGGTTTTCTTCAGAACCGGATGCGTGAAGCGGCGTTCAACCGAGACAGTTACGGTCTGGGCGTTGGCATCGCTGGTCACGGTGCCAGTGAGAATACGTTTGGGCATCGTGTCGCTCCTTATTCAGCTGCTGCAGCAGCTTTTTCGTTCAGGATGGTCTTCACTTTGGCAGCATTGCGGCGGGCCGCTTTGATGCCTGCAGTGTTTTCCAGCTGACCGGTCGCCTGCTGAAAGCGCAGGTTGAAGCTCTCTTTTTTCAGGGATGCGAGGGCATCGCGGAGTTCATCCACGGTTTTGTCGCGCAGATCATTGGCGTTCATCGCCTTTGTTCCTTGTCCAAAGCACCAGAAGGCCCCGATGGGTAACCTTTGACCTGGTGGGTTATGTCAACCGCGCCAAAGACGCGGCAAAAAAGAATCACCCGGCCCAAATCCAACGCGGATAAGGGACAGGCGATGGGTCCCTATAGAGGAGACCGGGTGCAGGGGCAAGGGAAAGATCCCGGCTCCGCCGCAAGCCCGCCCGCCCTGCAGCGGAGCCGGTTCAGATGATCTCATCCTCGTCGAACATTGCCGCGTCCTCTAGCTGCGCATGCAGGCTCTCGATGCGGCTTTCAGCCTCCACCGGCGTCGCCACCCTGGCAATGTGGAACAGGGCGTCACCCTCATTCACGATCGGCATGTTGGCACGGCCGATGATGAGGCCCGCCTGGCCTGCCTGCAGCTCTTCTTCGTGTTCGCCAAAGGGATCGGAAACAACCCCCAGCACATCGCCCTCCTCGACCATTTCACCGGTGGTCTTGTAGGTCCGCAGCAACCCGCCGGCGGGCGCGCGCTCCCAGCTGCTGCTGCCCGCCCGGACCGGCACCACTTCGGCGAGCGGCACGCCATCCTCGGGGATCATGTCCAGCGCGTGCATCACCCGCAGGATGCCGGCAACCCCCACACGCGCAGACTGCTCGTCGAACCGCAACCCCTCGCCGGCCTCATACAGCAGGACATCGACCCCGCGCGCCTGCGCCTCCTTGCGCAGGGAACCGTCGCGCAACCCGGAGCGGATCACCACCGGCGCGCCAAAGGCATCGGCATAGGCCAGCGTCTCCTGGGCCTTCGGCGACACCCGGATCTGCGGCATATTGGTGCGGTGGATGGCGGCAGAATGCAGGTCGATGCCCAGATCGCAGCGGTCCACCACTTCGGTCATGAACAGATGCGCCAGGCGGCTGGCCAGCGAACCGCCCTCGCTGCCGGGAAAACAGCGGTTCAGGTCGCGCCGGTCCGGCAGGTAACGGGAATGGTTCAAAAACCCGAAGGTGTTGACAATCGGCACCACGATCAGGGTGCCCTTAAGACGTGAGAACTTGCGGCTGCGCAGCAGGCGGCGGGCGATTTCCACCCCGATCACCTCATCGCCGTGAATGGCAGCCGAAACAAACAGCGCCGGCCCGTCCGCGGCCCCGTGGATCACATGGGCGGACATGGTGACCGGCGTGTGGTCCGACAGCACGCTCACCGGCAGGTCCACCGTGCGGCGGGTGCCGGGCGCAATGCGGAAGCCGCCGATTTCAAAGTCAGGACGGGGAGCCATGGCAAAGCCTTTCAAAGAGATGCTCTCAACAGGCTTAGCAAGTTTTCCGCATTACGCAATCGCGCCGGTCCAGGCCAGCGCTCCGCCCGTTCGCAGGCGAAACACGCCCCGGAGCGTTTCAGGGAAGCCTGCTTACTCCCACTTATAGTTGAAGCTGACCGAGATCCGCTCTTCTTCGGCCATGTTCAATGGCACCTCATGACGGATGAAGCTTTCCCATAGCAGCACATCCCCCACGCCGGGCGCCTGATAGACAAAGGTTTTCAGTTCCTGGCGGCAATCCTTCACGCGCGGCGGATGCGCCATCATCATCGCATGCCGCGGGTCCTCCAGCTTCAGCGCCGAGGCGCCCTCGGGCATCGACACATAGGTGGTGCCGGAAATCACCGAATGCGGGTGAATGTGGCTGGCATGGGTGCCACCCTCGGGCAGGATATTGATCCACAGATCCTCCAGCACCAGCGCGCGCCCGTCCAGATCCAGCTCCAGATCCCTGGCAAATGCCGCAACATGCAGATCCAGCGATTTCACCAGATCGGCAAAGACCGGGAACCGCCAGGGCAGATCGGTGAGCGAGGCATAGGAGGTATAGCCGGGATAGCCGTTCTCCTCGCACCAGTCCTGCCCGGCATCGTCATCACCGGCGATGACAAGACAGGAGTTTTCCATTTCCTGCGCGTCAATCGATGGTCCGTGTTCGGACAATTGTGCGCGGTAGAGGCGGGTCACAAAAAGCGATTCAATCTGGGCCATAGCGCCGTCTTAGCGCAGTGCCCCTGCCTTGGCGAGATGCTTCCTGCAGCTTCTTTCTGGGTGCAAATACCCCGGGGGAGCCGCCAAAGGCGGCGGGGGCAGCGCCCCGGCTGGCGGACACAACGGAAGGACCCCCGCTGATTGCTCAGCGGGGGTCCTTTGATTTTAGAAACCGGCTGCGCTTTCATCGCTCTTGCAGGCAAAAGCAACGGCCGCGCAGGCGGCGGCAAGGCCGCCGTTTACCAGTCTTCGCGAACCACGACGCGGGTCTTGACCGGCAGTTTCATCGCTGCCAGGCGCAGGGCCTCGCGGGCGACTTCGTCGGTGACGCCGTCGATCTCGAACATCACGCGGCCAGGCTTAACCTTGGCTGCCCAGTAGTCCACGGAACCTTTACCTTTACCCATACGGACTTCGGTCGGCTTCGAGGTCACCGGAGTGTCCGGGAAGATACGGATCCAGACACGGCCCTGGCGTTTCATGTGCCGGGTCATGGCGCGGCGGGCAGCCTCAATCTGGCGTGCAGTCACACGCTCAGGAGTGGTTGCCTTCAGGCCATAGGTGCCGAAGTTCAGGTCGGAACCGCCTTTTGCCAGGCCGTGAATCCGGCCCTTGTGCATTTTGCGGAATTTAGTGCGCTTTGGCTGAAGCATCTCAAATCCTCCTTAGCGACGGCCGCCACCGGCACCGCGAGGTGCTGGGCCGTCCTGGATTTCTTGTGCTTTACGGTCACGTGCCGAAGGATCGTGCTCCATGATCTCGCCTTTGAAGATCCAGACCTTGATCCCGATGATCCCATAAGGGGTCACCGCTTCGGTGGGTGCGTAATCGATGTCGGCACGCAGGGTGTGCAGCGGCACGCGGCCTTCGCGGTACCATTCGGTACGGGCGATTTCAGCACCGCCCAGACGGCCAGCGACGTTCACCCGGATACCCAGGGCGCCCATGCGCATGGCGTTCTGCACGGCACGTTTCATCGCGCGGCGGAAGGACACACGGCGTTCCAGCTGCTGAGCGATGGACTCGCCGACCAGAGCAGCGTCGAGTTCCGGCTTGCGGACTTCAACGATGTTCAGGTGCAGCTCGCTGTCGGTCATCGAAGCCAGCTTCTTGCGAAGCACTTCGATGTCCGCGCCTTTCTTGCCGATGATCACGCCCGGACGCGCGGTGTGAATGGTCACACGGCACTTCTTGTGGGGGCGCTCGATGATCACACGGGCGATGCCCGCCTGCTTGCACTCGGTTTTGATGAACTCGCGGATTTTCAGGTCCTCGAGCAGCAGATCACCGTAGTCTTTGGTGTCAGCGTACCAGCGGCTGTCCCAGGTGCGGTTCACCTGCAGGCGCATGCCGATCGGATTGACTTTATGACCCATTAGGCTTGCTCCTCAACTTGACGCACCTTGATGGTGATCTCCGCAAACGGCTTCAGGATTTTGCCGAACCGGCCACGGGCACGCGGACGGCCGCGCTTCATGGTCAGGTTTTTGCCGACCCACGCCTCGGCGACGACCAGTTCATCGACGTCCAGGTTGTGGTTGTTTTCGGCGTTTGCGATGGCGGACTGAAGGCATTTCTTCACGTCTGCTGCAATCCGCTTGTTGGAGAATGTCAGGTCGGTCAGCGCCTTCTCGACTTTCTTGCCACGGATCATCTGAGCCACCAGGTTCAGTTTCTGCGGCGAGGTACGGAGCATGCGCAGTTTTGCCATTGCTTCGTTGTCTGCCACGCGGCGGGGATTCTTTTCCTTACCCATGACTTACTTCCGCTTCGCTTTTTTGTCAGCGGCATGGCCATAATAGGTGCGGGTCGGCGAGTACTCACCGAACTTCTGACCGATCATGTCTTCCGAGACGTTGACTGGGATGTGCTTTTTGCCGTTGTAGACACCAAAGGTCAGACCGACAAACTGCGGCAGGATGGTGGAACGGCGCGACCAGATCTTGATCACTTCATTGCGGCCCGACTCACGCGCTGCTTCGGCCTTTTTCAGGACATAAGCATCAACGAAGGGGCCTTTCCATACGGAACGTGCCATGGATTAGCGGCCTTTCTTCTTGGCGTGGCGCGAGCGGACGATAAGCTTCTGCGACGCCTTGTTTTTGTTGCGGGTCCGTTTGCCCTTGGTCGGTTTACCCCAGGGGGTCACCGGGTGGCGGCCACCGGAGGTCCGGCCTTCACCACCGCCGTGCGGGTGGTCGATCGGGTTCATAACCACACCACGCACCGAAGGACGCTTGCCCTTGTGGCGCATACGGCCGGCTTTACCGAAGTTCTGGTTCGAGTTGTCGGGGTTGCTGACGGCACCGATGGTGGCCATGCATTCCTGACGCACCAGACGCAGCTCGCCCGAGGACAGGCGGATCTGGGCGTAACCGCCGTCACGGCCAACGAACTGAGCGTAAGTACCGGCTGCACGGGCGATCTGGCCGCCTTTGCCGGGCTTCATTTCGATGTTGTGAACGATGGTACCGATCGGCATGCCCGAGAACGGCATTGCGTTGCCCGGCTTGATGTCAGCCTTCGCCGAAGCGATGACCTTGTCGCCGACTGCCAGACGCTGCGGTGCCAGGATATAGGCCTGCTCGCCGTCTTCGTATTTGATCAGCGCGATGAATGCGGTCCGGTTCGGGTCGTATTCGATCCGTTCAACGGTGGCCGCGACATCAAATTTGTTCCGTTTGAAGTCAACGATCCGGTAGAGACGCTTTGCGCCGCCGCCGCGGCGGCGAGAAGTAATCCGTCCGGTGTTGTTCCGGCCGCCCGATTTGGTCAGACCCTCAGTGAGAGATTTGACCGGACGCCCTTTCCAAAGCTCCGAACGGTCGATCAGAACCAGCCCACGCTGGCCCGGCGTCGTCGGCTTATACGACTTAAGTGCCATGCTTTCTGTCTTCCGTTTAGCGTGCAGGCCCTTAGGTTTTTGTCTTTGGACCCGCTATGTGTAAGCCCCCCGCCCGGTTGCCTCCTGTGGAGACGCCCTACTAGGGTGGCCGATGTATAGGGCCCCGAAGGTCCCAAAGTTCAAACATCCTGACAAACGTAACAACCCCGGAACGAATCCGGGGTCTGCAGGATTGGTGCGGCTTAGCAGAGTCGGGGAAAGGTGGCAATGGTTGTATCTATGATTCCATAGAGACAACTCTTCTATTGAACATTCCCCGCTTTCCGACTTCGGTTAGCTCCCTCGCCAACAGTGGTTGACCCTATTCAGCTTTTAGCTGGCTTCAATTAGAAAGACGTGCCAGCGCCGTCCCGCGAGGTGGCGCCCCGACATCGCGTATGGCACTTTATCCCAGCCAAATCCGTAGAACCTCACCGACATGCTGGACACCAGCCAAAGCGCCGCCCCATGGGGGCGGGACATGCCGGAGGCATGCTTTCAGCATGGCGCTGGCGCGGCGGCCTGCGGCCTTGTTCCGCGCCGGGGACCAGACTTCGCCGTGGCGTCATGGGGGCTGCTCCTGCCAATGGCATGCCTTCTGCATAACGCTGGCGCGGCGGGCTGCGCCCTATTGCGCCTCGAGGAACCGGCTGGCGTCCAGAATGGTCTCAGTCAGCCCGGCAAAGAAGCCGGGGAAACTGATATCCACCAGCCCCACGGTTGCCACCCCGTCATTGGCGGCAGTGTCCTGGCCGGTGGTCAAGGCAAATTTTGACGCCGGAGCATTCAGCAATTCCCGGTAGCTCGCCCCCTTGCCATGCTTCAGAACGTTGATCACCAGATAATACTGATGAACTCTCTCGGCGAGGCCGGCTTCCCCGGACTGCGACAGCAGGGATGTCAGTTTCCGCGAAAACGGCCCCCGCCTGAAATGGTGCTGCATCCGCGCCTCGAACAAAGTGAAGATATCGACCGCTTCCGCTTCCAGCGCGGCCGTGGCAGCGCGCAGCTCCTCACTCTGGCCGTCAGGGGTTTGCGCCGCCATGATGCGATCCTCAAGCGTCTTGGCATTGGCCCGCGCCGCCGCGACCAGTTCAGGTAAACTCTGTGAAGGTCCCATCATTCATTCTCCTTAAGGCACCCCTCCCATACGCTATAGCGCCAGGAATGATAGTGCCGGGGCGTCGTTTCTGAACGCTGCCCGTTGCGCAGGCAGCGCACGCGGGGCTTCGCGGACCTTAACCCCCAGCGGTTATTAATCAGCGGACAGATATCACCAAGGAACCCGCCATGCAGACATGCCTGCCCCGCACATACGCAAAAGGCCCCCGCAATCGCGAGGGCCTTCCAAAGTCTCAAAAAGGCAAATCTCAGAGTCCGGTGGACACGTCGATTGTGTTGCCTTCTTCCAGGGTCACATAGGCTTTTTTGACGTCTTTACGACGGCCCATCTGGCCGCGGAACCGCTTGACCTTGCCTTTGGTGATGGTGGTGTTGACCGCCTTCACCTTGACGCCAAAGAGAGCTTCGACAGCTTCTTTGATCATCGGCTTGTTCGAGTCGATTGCCACTTCGAAAACTACCGCGCCGTTTTCGGACGCCATGGTGGTTTTCTCGGTGATGATCGGCTTGCGGACCACGTCGTAGTGTTCTGCTTTCGCGCTCATTTCAGGCGAGCCTCCAGTGCTTCGACACCTGCCTTGGTGATCACCAGGATGTCACGCTTCAGGATGTCATAGACGTTTGCACCCATTGTCGGCAGGATATCCAGGCCTTCAATGTTGCGCGACGCTTTCAGGAAGTCTTCGTTGACCGAAGAGCCGTCGATGACCAGCGCGCGTTTCCAGCCCAGGTTTTTCACCTGTTTGGCCAGAGCGGCGGTTTTGCCTTCGGAGGCTGCATCCTCGATGATGACCAGCTCACCCGCTTTTGCCTTAGCGGACAGCGCGTGGCGCAGACCCAGCTTGCGGAACTTCTTGGTCAGATCGTGGCCGTGCGAACGGACAACCGGGCCTTTGTAGATACCGCCCTTGCGGAAGATCGGCGCGTTGCGGTCACCGTGGCGTGCGCCGCCGGTGCCCTTCTGGCGATAGATCTTCTTGGTCGAATAGGAGGTCTCGGAGCGGGTCTTCACCTTGTGGGTGCCGGCCTGCGCGTTGTTGCGCTGCCAGCGGACCACACGGTGCAGGATGTCCGCACGCGGCTCCAGGCCGAACAGGTCTTCGGACAGCTCGATGTCGCCGGACTTGCCGCCGTCGAGTTTGATCACGTCAAGTTTCATGCTTCACCACCTTCCGCGGGGGCTTCAACAGCCGGTGCATCGGTTGCAGCCGCTTTCAGACCGGCCGGGAACGGCAGACCTTCGGGCGCTTTCTTCTTCACGGCGTCCTTGACGGTAACCCAGCCGGATTTCGGGCCGGGAACGGCGCCTTTGATGAAGACCAGGCCGCGATCGGCGTCGGTTTTCACCACTTCCAGGTTCTGGGTGGTCACGCGGGCAGCGCCCATGTGGCCGGCCATCTTCTTGCCTTTGAAGACTTTGCCCGGATCCTGACACTGACCGGTCGAACCATGCGAACGGTGCGAGATCGACACACCGTGCGTGGCGCGCAGGCCGCCGAAGTTGTGCCGCTTCATGGCACCGGCGAAACCTTTACCGATCGAGGTGCCGGTGACGTCCACTTTCTGGCCAGCCAGGAAGTGTTCGGCCGAAATCTCGGCGCCGACTTCGATCAGCGCGTCTGCGGGGACGCGGAATTCCACCAGCTTGCGCTTCGGCGCAACCTTGGCTGCTGCGAAGTGGCCGCGCATGGCTTGCGACGTGCGCTTTGCCTTGGCGGAACCAGCACCGAGCTGAACGGCGGTGTAGCCGTCTTTGTCATCGGTGCGCTGCGCAACAACCTGCAGGCCGTCCAGCGACAGAACGGTCACAGGGATCTGCTTGCCGTCTTCCAGGAACAGCCGGGTCATGCCGACTTTCTTTGCGATAATACCAGAGCGCATATTCATTACCCTCCGATCTTACGACTGCAGCTTGATTTCGACGTCCACACCAGCGGCGAGGTCGAGCTTCATCAGCGCGTCCACGGTCTGGGGGGTCGGATCAACGATGTCGAGAAGACGCTTGTGCGTCCGGATTTCGAACTGGTCACGGGATTTCTTGTCAACGTGGGGGCCACGCAGAACAGTGAATTTCTCGATCTTGTTCGGCATCGGGATCGGGCCACGAACCTGAGCGCCGGTGCGCTTGGCTGTGTTGACGATTTCCTGCGTGCTGGCATCCAGGACGCGGTAATCGAATGCCTTCAGCCGAATGCGAATGTTTTGGCTTTGCATTACATCTGCCTTTATTGAGGCGTTGAGGTTGAGAGGAGGGCCTGCGACCACCGCGGAACCCTCGTCGAACCCAAAAGGCGGGAATCACCCCGCCTCTATCCGCACATGGCGAACCTGCGCGCTATACGCCTGATGGGGCAATGTGGCAAGGGGTTTCGCGGCGAAACGGTTGCGTTTGCGGCGGACGGTGGGTTTGGGGTTTGTTTAGGGAGTGTTAAAGGGAGCATTAAGGTGAATGGTAAGACCCATCTCAACCATTGAAGGCAGAGTTCTCAGTGTTACGCTACCAATATGATTTAACCAAAATAAGTTAACCGTATCATGCCTAGCAAACGTGCGAAGCGTCACCATGTCGTGCCACAAATACTGCAACACCAGTTCACAGACGCGGAAGGAAAGATTTGGTATTCGGCAAGGAACGACTCTAACCGATATTCAACTCCCGACCGCCGGTCCCCGAAAGGAGCATTTTGGATACGCGACTACTACACAGTTCTGGAGGACGACAAGCTATCCTCTATCATCGAAAGTGATTTCTATGGTGCAGTTGACAATTTTCTTGGGAGAACACTACCAAAGCTAAATACCACCCTTCGAGCCAAGAGTGTCCCTAACATCGCAACGGACACGCTCAAAGACCTGCGGGATGTGGTGTTCGAGATGGCTAAGAGAACACCTCAATTTATTCCAGACTATGAAGGCGACGAAAGTCTAGGGAACACAGCTATCGAAGAAGTGACCAAACTAAACCGAGAAGTATACGGAGACAAAGAACAGTCACAGGTCATAGGAACAGGATTTGGGGGACAAAGCGCTACTGCAGTCGGGCGAGACATTCGTGTGCGCGCCACCCTCCTTCCTAGCCCAAAGTGCGAAGAGGCCCTATCTGAACTAAGTTTGCGATGGGTAAGCGCTCCGCCTCGAAAGTCGTTTGTCCTGTCTGATGTAATTGCGTACCGGATTGGCAATGGCGGTCCGAACGGGCTATCAAATCCGCGCTTTGAACTTTGGATGCCCGTCTCCCCAGCTCATTGCATGGTTTGGCTAAGAGACCCAAACAACCAAGTTTCTCAGTTAACGCAATTACAGCCATCGCACCTGCGCCAGATAAATGAGTATGCAGCGCGCAGAGGTTCACAGATCGCCTCTCATTCGCGCGAACTAGTTTCATCGCTCAGCCGCCAAAAGTAATATTTTCGAGACTCCCAGAAGAACACCCGCCCGGACGCCCCGCGTTCGGGCCGCGCCCGGCCAGCCCGGAGGGCGGGCGCGATTGCATCGCACCCGGAGCTGACGCTCCCTGCGGCCTCAAAAGCTCCACCGGAGCTTTTGCAAGACGGCCTTCGTCCCCTGGCCGGTCCCTGCCCTTTTCAGAGGATGCCGCATAGAAAAAGGGCCGCTCTTTCGAGCGGCCCTTTCTATCATCTCTGAGGTGCGGGCTCTCATTGATTTTGCTGCGCAAAACCAACTGCCGCCCGCCAGACGGCAAAGCCGTCTTACTCGGTGATTTTCGACACAACACCAGCGCCGACGGTGCGGCCGCCTTCGCGGATGGCGAAGCGCAGGCCGTTTTCCATCGCGATCGGCGCGATCAGCTCAACGTCGAACTTCAGGTTGTCGCCGGGCATGACCATCTCGGTACCCTCAGGCAGGGTCACGGTGCCGGTCACGTCGGTGGTGCGGAAGTAGAACTGCGGACGGTAGTTCGCAAAGAACGGCGTGTGGCGGCCGCCTTCTTCCTTGGTCAGGATGTAGGCTTCGGCTTCGAACTTGGTGTGCGGGTTCACCGATTTCGGTGCGCACAGAACCTGGCCGCGCTCAACGCCGTCACGGTCGATACCGCGCAGCAGGGCGCCGATGTTGTCGCCGGCTTCACCGCGGTCCAGCAGCTTGCGGAACATTTCAACACCGGTGCAGGTGGTGGTTTTGGTGTCGCGGATACCAACGATTTCGATCGAGTCGCCAACGTTGATCACGCCGCGCTCAACCCGGCCGGTCACAACGGTGCCGCGGCCCGAGATCGAGAACACATCTTCAACCGGCATCAGGAACGGCTGGTCAACAGCACGCGCCGGGGTCGGGATGTAGTCATCCACAGCGGCCATCAGCTCGCGGATTTTTTCTTCGCCGATTTCCGGCTTGTTGCCTTCCATAGCGGCCAGAGCCGAACCCGCGATGATCGGGATATCGTCGCCCGGGTAGTCGTAGGAGGACAGCAGCTCGCGGATTTCCATCTCGACCAGCTCAAGCAGCTCTTCATCGTCGACCTGGTCAACTTTGTTCATGAAGACAACCATGTGCGGGATGCCGACCTGGCGGCCCAGCAGGATGTGCTCGCGGGTCTGCGGCATCGGGCCGTCAGCGGCGTTCACAACCAGGATCGCGCCGTCCATCTGCGCCGCACCGGTGATCATGTTTTTCACATAGTCAGCGTGGCCGGGGCAGTCGACGTGGGCGTAGTGGCGGCCTTCGGTCTCATACTCGACGTGGGCGGTCGAGATGGTGATGCCGCGGGCTTTTTCTTCCGGTGCGCCGTCGATCTGGTCGTAGGCTTTGAAGTCACCGAAGTATTTGGTGATTGCTGCGGTCAGCGTGGTTTTACCGTGGTCAACGTGGCCGATGGTGCCGATGTTGACGTGCGGTTTTGTACGTTCGAACTTTTCCTTAGCCATGATGGCCTCCTATTGTTTCGAGAGGGGGCCGCTGCGGACGCGAACCCCTCAATTTTTTGACGCTTACGCGAATTTCGCCTGGATCTCTTCCGAGATGTTCTGCGGAACCGGTTCGTAGTGGTCGAACTGCATGGTGAACTGGGCGCGGCCCGAGCTCATCGAACGCAGGGTGTTGATGTAGCCGAACATGTTCGCCAGCGGCACAAACGCGTCGATTGCGATTGCGTTGCCGCGGTTCTCCTGGCCGGACACCTGGCCCCGGCGCGAGGTCAGATCGCCGATGATACCGCCGGTATAGTCTTCCGGGGTAATCACTTCGACTTTCATCACCGGCTCGAGCAGTTTCGCACCAGCCTTGCGCATGCCTTCACGCATGCCCATGCGGGCCGCGATTTCAAAGGCCAGAACCGAGGAGTCCACATCGTGGAACTTACCGTCGATCAGGGCAACTTTGAAGTCGATCACGGGGAAGCCGGCCAGCGGGCCGCTATCCATGACGGACTTGATGCCTTTTTCGACGCCCGGAATGTATTCCTTCGGAACCGCACCGCCAACGATGCGGGATTCGAAGGAGTAGCCTTCGCCCGGCTCTGTCGGCGAGATGATCAGTTTCACCTCGGCGAACTGGCCCGAACCACCCGACTGTTTCTTGTGGGTGTAGGAATGCTCGACCTCTTTGGAGATGGTCTCGCGGTAGGCAACCTGCGGCGCACCGATGTTGGCTTCGACCTTGAATTCACGCTTGAGGCGGTCAACCAGGATATCCAGGTGAAGTTCGCCCATGCCCTTCATGATGGTCTGACCGGACTCGATGTCGGTCTCGACGCGGAAGGACGGATCTTCAGCAGCAAGACGCTGCAGACCCTGGGACATTTTCTCCTGGTCGGCCTTGGTCTTGGGCTCAACCGCGATCTCGATCACCGGATCGGGGAAGGTCATGGTTTCCAGCACGACCGGGTCGTTGACAGCGCAGATGGTGTCACCGGTGGTGGTGTCTTTCAGACCTGCCAGCGCGATGATGTCGCCCGCGAACGCTTCCGTGATTTCCTCACGGTTGTTCGAGTGCATCATCATCATCCGGCCAACGCGCTCTTTCTTGCCTTTGGTCGAGTTCAAGAGCGTGTCGCCCTTGTTCAGGACACCGGAATAGATCCGGGTAAAGGTCAGCGAGCCGACGAAGGGGTCGTTCATGATTTTGAACGCCAGACCCGAGAACGCCATGTTGTCGTCCGCACGGCGGGCGATGTCACGGACTTCTTCTTCGTCACCGGGTTTGAAGCCCATGTAATCAACAACGTCCAGCGGGCTGGGCAGATAGTCGATCACAGCGTTCAGCAGCGGCTGAACACCTTTGTTTTTGAACGCGGAGCCGCCCAGAACCGGCACAAAGGCCATTTCCAGCGTGCCCTTGCGCAGCAGTTTGCGCAGGGTCGGCACGTCAGGCTCTTCGCCTTCCAGGTAAGCTTCCATGGCGTCGTCGTCCATTTCGACGGCCGCCTCGATCATCTTACCGCGCCATTCGTCAGCCATGTCCTTCAGGCTGTCGCGGATCGGTGCTTTGATCCACGATGCGCCAAGGTCTTCGCCCTGCCACAGCCATTCTTCCATGTTGACCAGGTCAACCAGGCCTTCCAGCTCGGTTTCGGCGCCGATCGGCACACCAACCGGAACCGCGCGGGCGCCGGTGCGGTCTTCGATCATGTTGACGCAGTTGAAGAAGTCAGCGCCGATCTTGTCCATCTTGTTGACGAACACCATGCGCGGAACCTTGTAGCGGTCAGCCTGACGCCACACGGTTTCGGTCTGGGGTTCAACACCGGCGTTGGCGTCCAGAACACAGACAGCACCGTCGAGAACCGCCAGCGAGCGTTCAACTTCGATGGTGAAGTCAACGTGGCCGGGGGTGTCGATGATGTTCAGGCGGTGCTTGGGCGAGTCAGCGGTTTCGCCATCCTCGGTGCGTTCCCAGAATGTGGTGGTCGCAGCCGAAGTGATGGTGATGCCGCGTTCCTGTTCCTGCTCCATCCAGTCCATGGTGGCTGCACCGTCGTGCACCTCACCGATGTTGTGGGATTTGCCGGTGTAATACAGGATGCGCTCGGAGCAGGTGGTTTTACCTGCGTCGATGTGCGCCATGATACCGAAGTTACGGTACAGTTCTAGCGGATAGTCGCGTGCCATAGGTCTAGGTCCTCCGGCTTACCAGCGGTAATGGCTGAAGGCTTTGTTCGCCTCGGCCATCTTGTGGGTGTCTTCGCGCTTTTTCACTGCGGTGCCACGGGACTGGACAGCGTCCATCAGCTCGCCTGCAAGGCGCTCTTCCATGGTGTTTTCGTTGCGCTTGCGCGCAGCAGTGATCAGCCAGCGGATTGCCAGTGCTTCACGGCGCTCGGGGCGGACTTCAACCGGCACCTGGTAGGTGGCACCGCCCACACGGCGCGAACGGACTTCGACCGAGGGTTTGATGTTGTCGAGAGCTTCGTGGAACACTTCAACCGGAGCGCGCTTGATTTTGCCTTCAACGCGGTCAAAGGCGTTGTAGACGATACGCTCTGCGACCGACTTCTTGCCGTCGATCATCAGGTTGTTCATGAATTTGGTCAGAACGCGGTCGCCGAACTTGGCGTCGGGCAGGACTTCGCGTTTTTCGGCGGCGTGACGACGTGACATATCAGCCTCTCCTTCTTACTTAGGACGCTTGGCGCCGTACTTCGAACGGCGTTGTTTACGGTCTTTAACGCCCTGGGTATCCAGAACACCGCGCAGGATGTGGTAACGGACACCCGGAAGGTCTTTTACCCGGCCGCCACGGATCAGAACCACAGAGTGCTCCTGAAGGTTGTGGCTTTCACCGGGGATGTAGGAGATCACTTCGAAACCGTTGGTCAGGCGGACCTTCGCAACTTTCCGCATAGCGGAGTTCGGTTTCTTCGGTGTGGTGGTGTACACGCGGGTGCAGACGCCGCGCTTCTGCGGGCACTGCTCGAGGTGCTGGGACTTCGAAACTTTGCGTTTCGGCTGACGCGGCTTGCGGATCAGCTGCTGGATCGTTGGCATTCAGGTTTTCCCCGTTTTCGCAACACTGTCATGCACGCCGGCGCGTGCGGGTGATTTCGCTGCACTTGTGCGTCCACAAGCGCAAAAACCGCAATCGCTCCCATTCCGAGGTGAGACGACGCGGTGAGGTTACAGAGGGCCCGGGTGGTAAAAGTGCCCAAGCCTTGAGCCACTGCAATTTTGAATTCGGCTTTCGAAGAATACACTCCGGGTGCCGGATAAGCGCGCGTATATGGGGAGTCGCCAAGGTTGTCAACAGCGGGCAGAGGCGGCCCTGCCGCCGGCAGGTCCGCACGCGTGTCCGTGCCCCCTGCCCGCCCCGGCCCGCCCTTGCCCGCGGCACCGCACAGCGGCATAGTCGCGGCGGCAGTGCTTTAGTATAAGACGGATTTCAAAATGCAAGTCATCGGATTGTGCCGGTTTTCCTATCCGGCCATCGGCGGGTTCCAAGTGGAGCATGAAACGATTGAGGAGCGGATTGCCTATCTCTATGTCGAAGCCCGGATGGAAGAGCGGTTCCGGCTGCTGGAAACCGTCGCCCTGCCCTGCCTGCGGGAGCAGACTGACCAGGATTTCGACCTGATCATGGTGATCGGCGACAGCCTGCCCCAGGTTCACCGCGACCGGCTGCAGGATCTGATCGCGGACATACCGCAAATCCGGCTTCACGCAGAGCCGCCGCGCAGGCATCGCGAGGTGATGAAAGATCTTCTGAACGGTGCAAGGCGGAAACCCGGCCAGCCCTGCCTGCAATTCAGGTTCGACGATGATGACGCGGTGGCAACGGAATTTGTCGAGCGCCTGCGGGACACCGCAAAAGACTGCGCCAAGCTGTTTGCCAAATCCGCCTCGGCTGCGATTGATTTCAACCGGGGCTATGTCGCGGAGTTCGGCCCGGACGGCATTTCAGCAGCACCAACCGTCCGGCCCTATTTCACCGCAGCCCTTGGCATGCATGTGGCAGCGGGCAGCCGCAAAACGATCATGAACTTTGCCCATCACCGTATTCACCACCACATGCCATCTGTCACCATTACCGACGTCCCCATGTGGGTCCGCAGCCACAACCGGTTCAATGACTCCCGGCAAGACGGCGCCGCAGCTGTCGATGTCGCACCGCTGACGGGCAAGCAGGAAGCTGAATTTGCAACGGTCTTTGGCCTGCGGGCAGCCAAGGTGCGGGCGGCGTTCAAGCCGCGCTAAACCGGCCGCGGCCAGGCTGGCAGCTACGGCAGCAAGGCCTTGAGTCGCGCCGGTGTAAAGCCGAAATGCTCGTTCAGCGCGTCTTCGACCTGGCGGGCGGGCCATTTCCGGGTCAGACCCAGTTGCGCAGGATCCGATTTATTGTCGCCATGAATGGTCCGCAGGAAGGCGGGCACCGAGATGTCGGAAAACGTATTGTAGTGCTGCGCGATTTTGCGGTGGTTGAACGCATAGGGGTTGGCGCGGTGATCCGCCGGAGCAACCAGCGACAGGCCGGTGGACAACGGCGACCGCTCGCAGGTGTCATACAGTTCGGCGCCTTTGGCTGATTTTTCCAGATACAGGCCGCGGTTATGGGCAATGATAAACGGAGTCTGGCCTTCGCCCTGCAACGGGATCATGCCGCGGGCAAAGCCCTTGGTGCGTTTGACGAAATTCCGGTCCAAAGCATCATCATCATCCAGCCGGAACAGAACATGATGGGTGGCACGCCGTAAATTCACCAGGCCAAAAGCGTCCTTCAGCTGCTGGTAGTGCGTGTCCGGCGCCGCACCGTGGCAGAAGATGTTGCTGTAAGGTTCTGTCAGTTCCAGCAGCCGTTCCAGATAGGGATCAGGCAGGTCTTCCGAGGTTAGAACGATCAGCCGGAAACTCGGGTCGCTTTGCTGTGTCAGCGACCGCAGGCACAAATGTTCAAACAGCCTGAAGCGCAATTCCATCCGTTCCGGTGAGAACAGATGTGCTGCCTTTTCCTCCAAACTGTTGAACCGCTCTGAATAGTAATTCGTGCTGAGCACGGAAAACCGCACCAGTCCAATCATCCGCAGCCTGATGTCCATCACCGTCCCCTGCCTGCCAGCCGTGTTGCCCGGCGTGATCCCGCGCCCGGCTGACGATAGCTGTGGTTGCGGATATGAAAAAGCCCCCGCATGAGATCATGCGGGGGCTTTCCTGTAGGTATGTGCCGTGGCTTAGTCGCGGCTTTCCGGGGTTTCGACCAGGATATCCAGATCGTCGCCGCCCATCGCGTCTTCGTCCATCACCGGTGCGGCCAGGGCTGCAGCGGCTTCGGCTTCTTCGCGGCGGGCTTCCAGAACCACGTTGTCGCGGCCCTGGGCAATGGCGCGCACTGCCTGGGTTGCACCACCGGTGCCGGCCGGGATCAGGCGGCCCACGATGACGTTTTCCTTAAGGCCGACCAGCTTGTCCTTCTTGCCCTGCACCGAAGCCTCGGTGAGAACCCGGGTGGTCTCCTGGAAGGAGGCCGCCGAGATGAAGGAACGGGTCTGCAGCGACGCTTTGGTGATGCCAAGCAGGATCGGTGCGCCCTGTGCCGGGCGCTTGCCGCGGGCCAGCGATTTCTCGTTGGCTGCGTCAAACTCCTGCTTGTCCACGTGTTCGCCCTTGAGCAGCGTGGTGTCGCCGGAGTCTGAAATCTCCCACTTCTGCAGCATCTGGCGGACGATCACCTCGATGTGCTTGTCGTTGATCTTCACACCCTGCAGGCGGTAGACGTCCTGGACTTCGTCGATCATGTAGTTGGCCAGAGCCTCGACACCCATGATGGACAGGATGTCATGCGGCGCCGGGTTGCCGTCCATGATGTAGTCGCCCTTCTGGACAAAGTCACCTTCCTGAACCGGAATGTGCTTGCCCTTGGGCACCATGTATTCGACGGCATCCCGCGTCTCGTCCGACGGTTCGATCGCGATGCGGCGCTTGTTCTTGTAGTCGCGGCCAAAGCGCACGTAACCATCGATTTCGGCGATGATCGCGTGGTCTTTCGGACGACGGGCTTCGAACAGTTCGGCAACGCGCGGCAGACCACCGGTGATGTCCTTGGTCTTGGCGCCTTCACGCGGGATACGCGCAACAACGTCGCCAGCCACAACCTGATCGCCATCTTCGACCGAGAGGATCGCATCCACCGACATCGGATAGGTCAGCGGATTGCCAAGGTCGTTGCGCATCGGCTCGCCGTTGCTGTCGACCAGGATGATCTCCGGCTTCAGATCCGAGCCTTTCGGAGCCGTGCGCCAGTCGATCACGATCTTCTGGGTCATGCCGGTGGCTTCGTCGGTCTCGTCACGGACAGCCAGGCCCGAGACCAGGTCCACGTATTTGGCAGTACCCGGCTTCTCGGCGATGATCGGCAGGGTATAGGGGTCCCATTCGAACAGCTTGTCGCCGCGCGCAATGTCCTGACCTTCCTTGACGAACAGCTTGGAACCGTAACCCAGCTTGTGGCTGGCACGTTCTTCGCCGTGTTCGTCCTGGATGATCAGCTTCATGTTGCGGCCCACAACCATGGTCTCGCCGTTGGCGTTTTCCAGGGTCTGCGGCATCTCGAAGACGATCTTGCCTTCCTGGGACGCTTCCTGGAACGACTGCTGGCCACCCTGGGCAACGCCGCCGATGTGGAAGGTCCGCATCGTCAGCTGGGTGCCGGGTTCGCCGATCGACTGCGCCGCGATGATACCCACCGCTTCGCCTTCGTTCACCTTGGTGCCGCGCGCCAGGTCACGGCCATAGCACATGGCGCAGACGCCCTCTTCCGACTCGCAGGTCAGCGGCGAGCGGATACGGGTCGACTGAACGCCGGCCTCTTCCACCGCATCTGCCATACGTTCGTCGATCAGCTGGCCTGCAGCAATGATGACTTCTTCGGTGCCAGGACGCAGGATGTCGTCTGCAGCCACGCGGCCCAGAAGACGTTCGCCCAGGGTCGCGACAACTTCACCATCGTTCACAGCCGCTTCGGCAGTGATCGCACGCTCGGTGCCGCAATCGTTCTCACGCACGATGCAGTCCTGTGCGACGTCCACCAGACGGCGGGTCAGGTAACCCGAGTTCGCCGTCTTAAGCGCGGTATCGGACAGACCTTTACGGGCGCCGTGGGTCGAGTTGAAGTACTCGAGAACGGTCAGGCCTTCTTTAAAGTTCGAGATGATCGGGGTCTCGATGATGTCGCCGTTCGGCTTGGCCATCAGGCCGCGCATGCCGCCCAGCTGCTTCATCTGGGTAACCGAGCCACGCGCACCGGAGTGGGCCATCATGTAAACCGAGTTCGGTTCCATAACGGCACCAGCCTCGTCGCGCTTGTCAGCCGAGATGGTGCCCATCATCGCGTCGGTGACCTTGTCGTTGCACTTGGACCATGCATCGACAACTTTGTTGTACTTTTCGCCCTGGGTGATCAGGCCGTCCATGTACTGCTGTTCAAAGTCCTTCACCTGATCACGGGTTTCTTCAACCAGCGTCCATTTGGTGTCGGGGATCACCATGTCGTCCTTGCCGAACGAAATGCCCGCCTTGAACGCTTCGCGGAAGCCCATGGTCATGATCTGGTCACAGAAGATAACCGATTCCTTCTGACCGCAGTAGCGGTAGACGGTGTCGATGACCTGCTGCACTTCTTTCTTCCGCAGCAGGCGGTTGACCAGCTCAAACGGGGCTTTGACGTTTTTCGGCAGCAGCGCGCCCAGACGGACACGGCCAGGCGTGGTTTCAAACCGCGACTTAACCTCGTTGCCTTCTTCGTCGAACTGGGTGATCCGGGCGGTGATCTTGGTGTGCATGTGCACAACACCAGCGTCCAGCGCATGCTGAACTTCTTCGATCGAGCCGAACACCATGCCTTCGCCCGGCATGCCTTCGCGTTCCAAGGTCACATAGTAAAGACCCAAGATCATATCCTGCGAGGGAACAATGATCGGGGCGCCGTTGGCCGGCGACAGAACGTTGTTCGTGGACATCATCAGAACGCGCGCTTCCAGCTGGGCCTCAAGGCTCAAGGGCACGTGCACAGCCATCTGGTCGCCGTCAAAGTCCGCGTTGAACGCCGAGCAGACCAGCGGGTGCAGCTGGATGGCCTTACCTTCGATCAGCGTGGGTTCAAACGCCTGGATGCCAAGACGGTGCAGCGTCGGTGCGCGGTTCAGCATCACCGGGTGTTCGCGGATCACCTCGTCGAGGATATCCCAGACTTCGGGACGCTCTTTTTCGACCAGCTTCTTCGCCTGTTTCACGGTGCTGGACAGGCCCTTGGCCTCCAGACGCGAATAGATGAAGGGCTTGAACAGTTCGAGCGCCATCTTCTTGGGCAAGCCGCACTGGTGCAGCTTCAGTTCCGGACCGGTCACAATGACCGAACGGCCGGAGAAGTCGACGCGCTTACCCAAAAGGTTCTGACGGAACCGGCCCTGCTTGCCTTTCAGCATGTCGGACAGCGATTTCAGCGGACGCTTGTTGGCACCGGTGATGACGCGGCCGCGGCGGCCGTTGTCGAACAGCGCATCAACGGATTCCTGCAGCATCCGCTTTTCGTTGCGGACGATGATGTCCGGCGCGCGCAGTTCGATCAGCCGCTTCAGGCGGTTGTTCCGGTTGATCACGCGGCGGTACAGGTCGTTGAGGTCAGAAGTCGCAAAGCGGCCGCCGTCCAGCGGCACCAGCGGACGCAGTTCCGGCGGAATGACCGGGATCACGGTCATGATCATCCATTCCGGACGGTTGCCCGATTCCAGGAAGGATTCCACGACTTTCAGACGCTTGATGATCTTCTTGGGCTTCAGTTCGCCGGTGGCTTCGGCCAGTTCGGCGCGCAGCTGCTCGGCTTCGGATTCCAGGTCGATCTGGGCCAGCATGTCACGGATCGCTTCGGCGCCGATATTGGCGGTGAAAGCGTCCACGCCGAAGGCATCCTGAGCGTCCATGAACTCTTCTTCGGTCATCATCTGGCCATAGGACAGATCGGTCAGGCCCGGCTCGATGACAACATAGTTTTCAAAGTACAGAACCCGCTCCAGATCGCGCAGGGTCATGTCCAGCATCAGGCCGATGCGCGACGGCAGCGACTTGAGGAACCAGATGTGCGCAACCGGTGCAGCCAGCTCGATGTGGCCCATCCGCTCGCGGCGGACTTTCTGCAGGGTGACCTCGACGCCGCATTTTTCGCAAACGACGCCGCGGTATTTCATCCGCTTGTACTTGCCGCACAGGCATTCGTAGTCTTTGATCGGGCCAAAGATGCGGGCGCAGAACAGGCCGTCGCGCTCGGGCTTGAAGGTCCGGTAGTTGATGGTCTCAGGCTTTTTGATTTCGCCGTAAGACCAAGACAGGATCCGTTCCGGCGACGCCAGCGAGACTTTGATTTCATCAAAGACCTTGGGCGGCGTCAGCGGGTTGAACGGGTTGTTGGTGATTTCCTGGTTCATTTTGATACCTCAAATTCGTGCGGAAGGGAGGAGGGGGTAAGGGCCGCAGCCCTTACTCTTCTTCCGCATCCAGGAGTTCCATGTTCAGGCCGAGGCCGCGGACTTCTTTCACCAGAACGTTAAACGATTCCGGTACGCCCGCTTCATAGTTGTCCTCGCCCTTGACGATCGACTCATAGACCTTGGTCCGGCCGGCGACGTCATCCGATTTCACGGTGAGCATCTCCTGCAGGGTGTAGGCGGCGCCGTAAGCTTCAAGAGCCCAGACTTCCATCTCACCAAAGCGCTGACCGCCGAACTGCGCCTTACCGCCCAGCGGCTGCTGGGTAACGAGGCTGTAGGGGCCGGTGGAACGCGCGTGGATCTTGTCGTCCACCAGGTGGTGCAGTTTGAGCAGGTACTTGATGCCAACGGTCACGGGACGCGCGAACTGCTCACCGGTGCGGCCGTCGAACAGGATCGACTGGCCGGACTGATCAAAGCCCGCACGCACCAGGGCGTTGTTGACGTCGTCTTCCTTGGCGCCATCAAAGACCGGAGTCGCAATCGGCACACCGCGGGTCACATTGCCTGCGGCTTCCACCAGGGCGGCCTCGGTCATGCTGGCGATGCCTTCGTCATAGACGTCGTCGCCATAGGCGTGGTGCATCGCATCACGGACCGGGGTCAGATCGCCCGAGCGGCGGTATTCCTGCAGCGCGTCGTCCACCTTGATGCCAAGACCGCGTGCGGCCCAGCCCATGTGGGTTTCAAGGATCTGACCGACGTTCATACGCGACGGAACGCCCAGCGGGTTAAGACAGAAGTCGACCGGAGTACCGTCGGCGAGGAACGGCATGTCCTCCATCGGCACCACTTTCGAAATCACACCTTTGTTACCGTGACGGCCGGCCATCTTATCGCCCGGCTGCAGCTTGCGCTTCACGGCGATGAAGACCTTGACCATCTTCATCACACCCGGCGGCAGGTCGTCGCCGCGGCGGACCTTCTCGACCTTGTCCTCGAAACGGGCATCCAGGGCGCGCTTTTGCGCCTCGTACTGTTCGTTCAGGGCCTCGACAACCTGGGCGTCCTTCTCGTCTTCCAGCGCCAGCATCCACCACTGGCCGCGCGACAGCGTGTCCAGCAGATCTTCGGTGATTTCGGCACCCGGACGCACGCCTTTCGGACCTTTGACAGCAACTTTGCCCAGGATCATGCCGCGCAGGCGGGCATAGATGTTGCGGTCCAGGATCGCCAGCTCGTCGTCCCGGTCACGGGCCAGACGTTCGACTTCCTCACGCTCGATCTGCAGCGCACGCTCGTCTTTTTCAACGCCGTGGCGGTTGAAGACGCGGACCTCAACCACAGTACCGTAATCGCCCGGCTTCACGCGCAGCGAGGTGTCGCGCACGTCAGATGCTTTTTCGCCAAAGATGGCGCGCAGCAGCTTTTCTTCCGGAGTCATCGGGCTTTCGCCCTTGGGCGTGATCTTACCGACCAGAATATCGCCCGGTTCCACATCGGCACCGATGTAGACGATGCCCGCTTCGTCGAGGTTGCGCAGGGCTTCCTCGCCGACGTTGGGGATGTCGCGGGTGATTTCTTCCGGGCCAAGCTTGGTGTCACGGGCGGCGACTTCGAATTCCTCGATGTGAACCGAGGTGAAGACGTCGTCACGCGCGATGCGCTCGGAGATCAGGATCGAGTCTTCGTAGTTGTAGCCGTTCCACGGCATGAACGCGACGACCACGTTTTTACCCAAGGCCAGTTCGCCCATATCGGTCGACGGACCATCGGCGATGACTTCGCCCTTGGTCACAGTGTCGCCCACCTTCACCAGCGGACGCTGGTTGATACAGGTGTTCTGGTTCGAACGCTGGAACTTGCGCATACGGTAGATGTCAACGCCCGCGTCGCCCAGCTCCAGATCGGAGGTGGCCCGGATCACGATACGCTGCGCATCGACCTGGTCGATGATGCCCGCACGCTTGGCCTGAATGGCCGCTCCGGAGTCGATCGCCACTTTTTCCTCGATGCCGGTGCCGACCAGCGGCGCCTCGGCCCGCAGAAGCGGAACCGCCTGACGTTGCATGTTCGAGCCCATCAGAGCCCGGTTAGCATCGTCGTTTTCCAGGAACGGGATCAGCGAGGCCGCAACCGATACCAGCTGCTTCGGCGAGACGTCGATCAGGTCCACGCTTTCGCGCGGCGCCAGGGTGTAGTCGCCGGACTGGCGGGTAGAGACCAGATCGTTGATGAACTTGCCATCTTCGTCCAGGGTCGCGTTCGCCTGCGCCACAGTGTGGCGCATTTCTTCGGTCGCGGACATGTAGTGAACTTCGTCAGTCACCTTCGCTTCGTTCACGACGCGGTAGGGTGTCTCAATGAAGCCGTACTTGTTCACACGGGCAAAGGTCGCCAGCGAGTTGATCAGACCGATGTTCGGGCCTTCCGGCGTTTCAATCGGGCACATCCGGCCATAGTGGGTCGGATGCACGTCGCGGACTTCAAAGCCTGCGCGCTCGCGGGTCAGACCGCCGGGGCCAAGCGCCGAGAGACGGCGTTTGTGGGTGACTTCCGACAGCGGGTTGGTCTGGTCCATGAACTGCGACAGCTGCGAGGAGCCGAAGAATTCACGCACCGCGGCCGCAGCGGGCTTGGCGTTGATCAGATCCTGCGGCATCACGGTGTCGATCTCGACCGAGGACATACGTTCCTTGATCGCGCGCTCCATCCGCAACAGGCCGACGCGGTACTGGTTTTCCATCAGCTCGCCGACGGACCGTACACGGCGGTTGCCAAGGTGGTCGATGTCGTCGATATCGCCGCGGCCGTCCCGCAGGTCGACCAGCGCTTTGATACAGGCGACGATGTCTTCCTTGCGCAGGGTGCGCTGGGTGTCCTCGGCGTCCAGTGCCAGGCGCATGTTCATCTTCACGCGGCCTACTGCGGACAGGTCGTAACGCTCGCTATCGAAGAACAGGGTGTCGAACAGGGCCGACGCAGCCTCGACGGTGGGCGGCTCGCCCGGGCGCATCACACGGTAGATATCCATAAGCGCGGTGTCGCGGGACCGGTTCTTGTCCTGCGCCATAGTGTTGCGCATGTAGGGGCCGACGTTGACGTTGTCGATGTCCAGCACCGGAATGTCGGTGATGCCGGCATCCAGCAGACCTTTCAGCGAGCCGCCGATCAGTTCGCCGTCTTTGTCGTATTCCAGGGTCAGCTCATCACCGGCTTCGACATAGATCGCGCCGTTTTCTTCGTTGATGATGTCCTGGGAGACATATTTGCCGACAATATGCTCGAAGGGCACCAGAAGCTCGGTGATGGTGCCTTCTTCGATCATCTTCTTGACGGCGCGCGGGGTGACCTTCTTGCCGGCTTCGCAGATGATTTCGCCAGTGGCCGCATCGACCAGATCATAGGTCGGGCGGGTGCCGCGCACACGGTCGGGGAAGAACGGGGTAACCCAGCCGCGGGACTTTTCAAGCTTGAACTGGACGGTGTTGTAATAGGCGCTCATGATGGCGTCCTGGTCCAGGCCCAGGGCGTACAGCAGAGTAGTCACCGGCAGTTTGCGGCGGCGGTCGATACGGGCAAAGACGATGTCTTTGGCGTCGAATTCGAAATCCAGCCAGGAGCCGCGGTACGGGATGATGCGGCAGGCAAACAGCAGCTTGCCCGAGGAGTGGGTCTTGCCTTTGTCGTGGTCAAAGAACACGCCCGGCGAACGGTGCATCTGGGACACGATCACACGCTCGGTGCCGTTGACGACAAAAGTGCCGTTCGGGGTCATCAGGGGCATGTCGCCCATGAAGACATCCTGTTCCTTGATGTCTTTTACCGACTTGGCGCCGGTATCTTCGTCCACATCAAAGACGATCAGGCGCAGGGTGACCTTCAGCGGCGCGCTGTAGGTCATGTCGCGCTGCATGCACTCTTCGACGTCGTATTTCGGTTTTTCAAACGCGTATTTGCCGAACTCCAGGACCGAGGTCTCGTTGAAGTCCTTGATCGGGAAAACCGATTGGAACACACCTTTGATGCCTTCGCCGTCCAGCGGCTCGGCTTCATCGCCAGAGCGCAGGAACAGGTCGTAGGAAGATTTCTGCACCTCAATGAGGTTCGGCATCTCCAGCACTTCGCGGATTTTGCCGTAGTATTTGCGTAGACGTTTCTGGCCAAGGAACGATTGAGCCATGTCAGATGTCACCTTTCGAGTTCTCACCGGTCAAGGATGCCGCCGGGCCCCGGCACCTTGCCCATACGAGACAGCGCGTTCGGATCAATTCATGGCCACCGTCCCGAAGGCAGCCTCCCGATCCTTTGAACTCCGCCTGAAAAAACGCCTCCTCAGAGGCCCTTTCTAAGACAGGTTCGGCTGGGCCCGGAAAACTCCGGACCCAGCCAAATTTCCGATGCATCAGAAATGCACCAGGAGCAGGGCTTAGGCCAGCTCGACTTCGGCGCCAGCTGCTTCCAGCTTGGCTTTGACGTCTTCGGCTTCGTCCTTGGACACGCCTTCTTTGATCTTGCCGCCGGCTTCGACCAGTTCTTTGGCTTCTTTCAGGCCCAGACCGGTCAGACCGCGGACTTCTTTGATCACGTTGATCTTGGAAGCGCCGGCGTTCTTCAGAACGACGTCGAATTCGGTCTTTTCTTCTTCAGCAGCTGCGCCGCCGTCGGCCGCAGCCATGACAACTGCGCCGCCAGCTGCGGGCTCGATGCCGTACTCATCCTTCAGGATGGTTTTCAGTTCTTGTGCTTCCAGCAGGGTCAGACCCACGATGCTTTCTGCGAGTGCTTTCAGATCAGCCATTGTATCAGCTCTTTCCGTTTACAGTATGTGTGTTCCAACGTGCAGGCTTTGCCCCACGCCAGTCATTCAGTGCCAACCGCTTACGCAGCTTCCGCCTTCTCTTCGATGGTCGAAAGGATGCTTGCGATGTTGCTTGCAGGTGCGCCAATTGCGCCGGCGATGTTGGAAGCGGGTGCGCCAATGCAGCTTGCGATCTGAGCAATAAGCTCGTCGCGGGACGGCATTTTCGACACGGCTTCGACGCCTGCGCGGTCCAGAGCATTCTCACCCATTGCGCCGCCGAGGATTTCAAACTTCTTGTTATCCTTGGCGAAACCCTCGGCCACTTTTGCAGCGGACACGGGGTCTTCGGAATAGGTCAGAACGGTCATCCCTGTCAGCAGGCCAGACATGTTTTCACACGGCTTTCCCTCGAGGGCGATTTTGGCGAGCCTGTTTTTGGCAACACGCACAGAGCTGTTCGCGTCGCTTGCACGCGCGCGCAGATCCTGCATCTCGGCAACTGTCAGACCGGCGTAGTGGGCAACCACTACGACGCCAGAGCTTTCGAAGATCTGGCCGAGTTCCTCGACCACTTTCTCTTTCTGGGCTCTATCCACAGTTCTCTCCAAGTTAGGGATGCTTGTGCACCCCGGCTCATATTTGCCGGTCCGTAAGGCCCGGCGTTCAGGTCCGTTTTACGGGATGAGCCAAATCCGCCCGAGGGAATGAAAACCCTCGATCTTCTTGGTCTGTACCCGTCTCAGGAGGGAGATTAAGGCCCGATCGAAAGGCCACCCACCATCTTGGACGAAATGAAATAAAGCGCACGACGAATCGCACGCTTTATCTCGTAGCCGTAGTTAGTCGTATTTTACGGGATTTCCAAGGGGGAAACTGGCCGCCTCAGGCAAATTCACTGCGCCGCCAGGCAGACCTGCCCGCGATGGGATTCCAAGCAGCCCTTCAGCACACGCGCCTCGCCTGAGGTCAGCGTCATCGCCGCAGTCTTGCCGAACCGGCTGCTGTCCCGGCCAAGCGACGGAAACAGCGACAGCAGTTCACGGCGCTGCGCCCAATCCAGCGCAGCCACAGATCCTGGCGCCAGAAAGAAACTTTCGGTCAGCACGCCATTGGAGCGCACGATGTGATGCCGGTCGAACATGAAGTGGAAATAGCGGATTTTGGCCTGCTCACGGATCCCGACTCCCGGAAGCCCGCACAGGTGTTTTGCGGCCACCAGGACATCTGACTGGCCGAACAGCATCTCGGCAACCGGCAATGCCACATGAACCCTGTGCTGCTGCGAAAGAACCAGCTCATCCGCATTTCCAATCGCCCCGGGCGCAATGACCACAGGCGCAAAGCTGCCGTGGCCGCAGACCGATGCGGCCGCGACCCAGCGCACCGGCTGCAGGCCGGCCTCTTTGGTCCAGACGCGCTGCCCCTTGGTGATATCCTCAACCGCCACCTGGCCATCTGCGGTATCAATCAGTGTCCCGGCCCCAAAACAGGTGACATAATCCGAATAGCGCGACGTGCCGGTGTTCTGGCCACCGGTCTTTACATAGGATTTACCCGCTTCAAGCGGCAGGTCCGTCGAATAGCCCCAGACATTTGAGGTCTGGCCGCCCTGTGAAAAGACGTAGACCGTAATCTCCGGCCCAACAGGATTTCCGTTGCCGTCGAGCTCGCGCAACAGGATATGCGACTCGGATTCGACCTCGGCACCGTCCGCAACGATGCCGCCGCCATCGGTTATGACGTGATCAGATTCCCGGTCGTCATTGAACCTGTTCCGCCCGCCGCCGGTATCATTCAGCGTGACATTGGTTCCGGCGCCGCCGGAATAGGCGAAAACAGTCCCGTTGGGCGTGTCCGAATTATTGATGACCGCATTACCGACAATCGAGCCGTTTGAACTCGATGTGACAACCAGACTCGAACTGTCCTGAGCAAAGAAACTGCGAAGCGCCATAGGTTGCAATTATGAGCGCAGCCAAGCGGGCACAAGGGTAAATACCCGGTTAAGATGCGCCGCACGGTGATTTGAGCAACAGACCGCCGCCCGGCAAAAGAAAAGGCCCCGGGTGATGCACCCGGGGCCCGTATTCTGGCAATGCTGACCGGATTACTCGGTGACAGCGTTGTCCACGTCAACCGTGACGCCCGGACCCATGGTCGAGGTCAGGTTGATCTTTTTCATGTAAGCGCCCTTGGCGCCCGACGGACGGGCCTTGGCCACAGCCGAGATGAAGGCACGGACGTTTTCGACCAGCTTGGCTTCGTCAAACGAGGCTTTGCCGACGCCTGCGTGCACAACGCCGCCTTTTTCCGCCTTGAACTGGACTTCGCCGCCCTTGGCTGCTTCCACGGCCGCTTTGACGTCCATGGTCACGGTGCCGACCTTCGGGTTCGGCATCAGGTTGCGCGGGCCGAGGATCTTACCCAGACGGCCAACAACGGGCATCATGTCCGGGGTCGCGATGCAACGGTCAAAGTCGATGCTGCCGCCCTGGATGGCTTCCATCAGGTCTTCGGCGCCGACGATGTCTGCACCAGCCGCGGTGGCTTCTTCTGCCTTGGGGCCGCGGGCGAACACTGCAACGCGCATGGCTTTGCCGGTGCCGTTCGGCAGGCCGACAACACCGCGGACCATCTGGTCCGCGTGGCGGGTGTCAACACCCAGGCTCATGGCGATTTCGACGGTTTCGTCGAATTTCGCAGTGGCGTTCGCCTTGATCAGGGACACAGCTTCTTCGACCGACAAGTTATCTTTGCCAGCCAGAGCTTCGCGCGCGGCGCGGGTACGTTTACCGAGCTTTGCCATCTTACTTCACCTCGATGCCCATGGAGCGGGCAGAGCCCAGGATGATCTGCATTGCCGCGTCGATGTCGTTGGCGTTCAGATCTTTCATCTTGGCTTCGGCGATTTCTTTCACCTGGGCCGCGGTCACGGTGCCGACGGTTTCACGCGACGGGGTTTTTGCACCCGACTTAACCTTGGCAGCCTTCTTCAGGTAGTAAGACGCGGGCGGCGTCTTGATGTCCATGGTGAAGGACTTGTCCTGATAGTAGGTGATCACGGTCGGGCACGGCGCGCCGGGCTCCATGTCTGCGGTCTTGGCGTTGAACGCCTTGCAGAATTCCATGATGTTGATGCCGCGCTGACCCAGCGCCGGACCAACCGGCGGGCTTGGGTTTGCCTGACCGGCTTTAACTTGCAGCTTCATCGTGCCGACGAGCTTCTTGGCCATTGGCCTTCTCCTTTTCCAACACCCTTGGGACGCGTCCTTCGGGCTTCTTTGCTGTGTGGTCCGGCCTTGGCACCGCGGTGCCGCCGCCTCCCACGCTCGGGGTGCCGGCCAAAACGGCCGGCGTCACATCAGATCTGTTTGGTGACCTGAGTGAAATCCAGTTCGACCGGGGTTTCCCGGCCAAAGATCGAAACGGTGACTTTCAGCTTCTGGCTGTCCTCGTCGACCTCTTCGACCATGCCGTCGAAATCTTCGAACGGGCCGTCGTTGACCTTGACCTTCTCGCCGATCTCGAAATGGATCAGCGTGCGCGGTGCTTCGACGCCTTCCTCGACGCGGCCCAGGATGCCCTGCACCTCGGCGTCGCGCATCGGCATCGGGCGGCCCTGCGGGCCCAGGAAGCCAGTGACCCGGTTGATCGAGGAGATCAGATGGTAGCCGCGGTCGGACATCTCCATATGCACCAGCACGTAGCCAGGCATGAACCGGCGCTCGGTCGAGACTTTCTTGCCGCGGCGGATCTCAATCACCTCTTCGGTGGGGACCAGCACTTCGTCGATCTCGTCCTCAAGGCCCTGTTCTGCGACCGAGGTGCGGATTTGCTCTGCGATTTTCTTTTCGAAATTCGAAAGAACGCTGACCGAATACCACCGTTTCGCCATGAACCGTCGTCCTTGTTTTGCCAGGCGGGCCATTGCCGCGCCGCCGCTTTATCATCCCGATGCAGCCCGTAAGCTGCGCTCTCCAACTAAAAGCGGCGTGCAAACCGAATCGCCGCACGCCCGCCTTAATAGTTACGGCTCAACTACCGTCCATTGCCGCCAAGATCAAGGGCGGCACAGCAACACGGGCGTGGAAGCCATCTAACTGCCGCAGGCTTAGCCGAACATCCCCAGAAGACCCTGCAGGCCATAGCGGATCAGCAGGTCGACCAGTGCAAAGAACACCGCCGTAAGCGCCGCCATGATAAACACCATGACCGTGGTCAGCAGCACCTCGCGCCGGGTCGGCCAAACGACCTTGGACACTTCGGCACGGACTTGCTGAATGAACTGAACTGGATTGATAGTCGCCATACTGGGGGTGTCTCTCTGCTAGCAGTGGTCGCGATTTAACGCCTGCTGCCGGTAAATTCAAGCCCTGCTCCGGCGGCAGGGCAGCTTGGGCCGCCCAGTCAATCCAATTTTAATCCACTTGCTGCAAAACTGTCCCAAGCAGCCCCGGCGCCATGTGCGCGCCGTGCAGGCATACCCCGCGTTTATTGATGAGATTGGATGCCATGACACCAGCATATTCCTTATCCCAGGCCGAACAGCTTGAACGTGATTCCAAACTTGAGGATGCCGTGCTTGCCTATTCCGGCATCCTGGCACGCAACCCGAAGAACACCCGCGCCCTGCAAGCGCTGGACTCCCTGCGCGGCCGCCTGCGCGAACAGCGCGAGCCCTCGCCAGACACCAAAGCGGAACTGGAGACAGCGCTTGCCGCCGGCCGCCACTTTGATGCGGCTGACAGCTGCGGCGCCTTGCTCAAGACGTTCCGCGATTCGCATTTCCTGTGGGATTTCCTGGGCCGCTGCCATCTGGCGGCAGGCCATTTGGACAATGCCGCAACCTGCCTGAACAAGGCCTGCGGGCTGGACCCCCAAGAAGCGGGCACCTATGCCGCGATGGGCCGCGTCCATATGGCCCGCGGGCAGCATGACAACGCCATGGCCCTGTACCAGAAAGCCCTGAAGCTGGATGCCGAATGCCTGCCCGCCCTGCGCAGCATGGCCGAGGCCCTGCCGCTGGATGGCCGCAGCATCGAGGCCGCCGGCGTTCTGCGCCAGGCGGTTTCCCTTGCCCCTGAAGATGCCTCACTGCATTTCACTTTGGCCGGCCTGCTGCAGAAGCTGGGCGCCACGGCTGAAGCCAAGGAACATTACACCCGTGCCGCCAGCCTGGATCCGCAGCTGACCGAAGCGCACTTCCAGCTTGGCCTGCAGCTTAAGGCCGAGGGCCGGTTTGCGGATGCCCTGCCCTGTTTTGACAGAATCCTGCAGATTTCCCCATCCGACGACCGCAGCCGCACCCAGCGGCTGCATGTTCTGGCGGAGCTCAATGACTGGCGGTGGGTGCAGGAATACGCGGACTGCCGGCGCCTGCTGGGCTTGCGTGGCAGCGGCTGCGATCCAAGCGTGCTGATGCTGATGGAAGACAACCCGGATCTGCTGCGGGCCCGTGCCCAGGCTTATGCCGGCGACGCATTTCCGGTGATAGAGCCGCAAACGGCGCCACCCGTCCGGCAGCGTCCCGCCCGGCTGCGGATAGGGTACTTTTTTGCCGGCAGTGATGGAGACGCAGTTGCAATCCGGCACGCGGCAATGCTGGCAGCCCACGATAGCACCCGGTTTGAAATCCACGCCTATGCCACCGGCTCCGGGCTGTCGGCAAAGACCGCTGCCGAACTGAGCCAAACCGTCTCCTGCTTCAGGCAATTGGGCGGAACAGCCGGACAAGAAGCGGCCGTCGCAGTCAAGGCAGACTGTCTGGACATTGCCGTGGATGTCTCAGGCTATACAAACGGCAGCCTGAACCACTTGCTTTCCGGCCGGCTGGCTCCGCTGCACATTGCATGGCCGGGCTACCCCGGCACTATGGGCACCGCCGCCTTCGACTACCTGATCGGCGATCACACCGTGTGCCCGCCCGGCAGCGAACGGTATCACAACGAACACCTGCTGCGCCTGCCGGCAAGCCATCTGGCTGTTACACCAGCGCCGGCCGCAGCGGCGGGCAGCCCGGACCGGGCCGGCTGCGGCCTGCCGGAGACTGGGTTTGTCTTCTGCAACTTTGCCGCAGGCAGCCGGATCACCCCGTCAGAATTCAACATCTGGATGCGGCTGCTGACCGGGGCCAAGGACAGCGTTCTGTGGCTGCAGGATAACGGCGCGCATGCAGTGTCCAACCTGCGCCGGGCTGCGGCAGCGCGCGGCATTGATCCGGACCGGCTCATCTTTGCACCGCCTGCCCCGCCGGCGGAACACCAGGCCCGCCTGCCGCTGGCAGATTTGTTTCTGGACACCTTCACTGTGAATTCCCGCAGCGCCGCCCAGTCAGCCTTGGCTGCCAGGCTGCCGGTGCTCACCTTGCCGGGACAGCAATTCGCCGCCCGCACTGTCGCAAGCCTGCTGCAGGCCGCCGGGCTGCCGGAACTGATCGCCGCCAGTACAGAAGACTACGAGGCGAAGGCTGCGGGCCTGGCGCAGGATCCGGAGGCCGGCAAGACCTTGAAACACCGCCTCCAGCATGCAGCTTTGCCGGACCCGGCACGCCTGGCACGGCAGGCCGAACAGGCCTATGACGCGGCCTATGACCGGTATTTGCAAGGAGCCGCCCCGGAGCACCTGCCGCTGGCCTGACCATGCAATGGCGCCCGCAGCCCAAGCGGGCGGCTTTCCCGAAGGCGTTTCACTGTGCTGCTGGTGATCCGGTGAACTGGCAGGGGCATCAGGGTTCGAACCCGAGACCTACGGTTTTGGAGACCGTCGCTCTACCAACTGAGCTATACCCCTGCGGTGCGGCATTTCCTAAGGCAGACGTGTTGCGCTGGCAAGAGGAAAAACGGGCTTTCTGCGCACAGGCCTGCGGTTTGGCCGCTGCAGGCTTTGCCATGGCGCAGCCAAGCAGTTAGACAGAGCAGATAACTGCGCCCCTGCGCCGGGACGCCCGAAAATACGAGCCGCCTACCGTGAGTCTGAGAAAGAAAATCGCCGACAGCCCCGGCATCAACCGCGCCGTCGAGGGGCTGCTTGCCGCCTATGTGCGATTCGCCTTCCGCACCTCGCGCTGGAGCCGCAGCGGTTTTGAAGACATGGACGCCTGCGTGCGCCGTGGCGAACCGGTGATCTTTGTGCTGTGGCACCAGCGGCTGATTATGGCGCCTTATCTGTTTGACACATCGCTGGGCCGCATCTGCGCCCTGACTTCCTCGGCCCGCGCCGGGCGGCTGGCCGGGCAAATCCTGGTCAGGCTTGGGTTTGAGACCATTCCGATGTCCAGCCACAAACGCCATGTGGCGCTGTCGCGCGAAGTGTTGCGCCGCACCAGGGACGGCTGTTCAATCGGGATTGCCGCCGACGGGCCGCGCGGCCCGGCGCGCATATCCTCAACCGTCCCTGTTGTCTGGGCCCGGATGACCGGCTGCCGGGTGTTCACGGTCGCATTCGCCGGGAAAAAAGTAGTTGAGCTGCCGACTTGGGACCGGCAAATGCTGCCTCTGCCATTTTCGCGGGGTGTGCTGATGTGCCAGGAGTGGACAGATGAAGTTCCGAAAAAACCGACTGATGCCGAGGCCGAAAGCTTGCGGTTAAGCTTGGAAGCCTCGCTGGAGGCCATCACCGCTGCGGCAGACAGCGCCGCTGGACGGATTAGCAAGCGCCCGCAGTCCCGGACCACCTGAGCACAGTTCCCTGCAAGGGAAGCGGCCCGGAAACCGCGCCGGTTTCCGGATGCCGCAACGCAAAAAGGGCCGCTCGATTGAGCGGCCCTTTCTATCATCTCAGAGGTGCGGGCTCCCGGCGATTTTCTAGCGAAAACCGCCTGCCGCCCGCCAGACGGCAAAGCCGTCTTACTCGGTGATTTTGGAAACGACGCCAGCGCCGACGGTGCGGCCGCCTTCGCGGATGGCGAAGCGCAGGCCGTTTTCCATCGCGATCGGCGCGATCAGCTCAACGTCGAACTTCAGGTTGTCGCCGGGCATGACCATCTCGGTACCCTCAGGCAGGGTCACGGTGCCGGTCACGTCGGTGGTGCGGAAGTAGAACTGCGGACGGTAGTTCGCAAAGAACGGCGTGTGACGGCCGCCTTCTTCCTTGGTCAGGATGTAGGCCTCGGCTTCGAACTTGGTGTGCGGGTTCACCGATTTCGGTGCGCACAGAACCTGGCCGCGCTCAACGCCGTCACGGTCGATACCGCGCAGCAGGGCGCCGATGTTGTCGCCGGCTTCACCGCGGTCCAGCAGCTTGCGGAACATTTCCACACCGGTGCAGGTGGTGGTTTTGGTGTCGCGGATACCAACGATTTCGATCGAGTCGCCAACGTTGATCACGCCGCGCTCAACCCGGCCGGTCACAACGGTGCCGCGGCCCGAGATCGAGAACACATCTTCAACCGGCATCAGGAACGGCTGGTCAACAGCACGCGCCGGGGTCGGGATGTAGTCATCCACAGCGGCCATCAGCTCGCGGATTTTTTCTTCGCCGATTTCCGGCTTGTTGCCTTCCATAGCGGCCAGAGCCGAACCCGCGATGATCGGGATATCGTCGCCCGGGTAGTCGTAGGAGGACAGCAGCTCGCGGATTTCCATCTCGACCAGCTCAAGCAGCTCTTCGTCGTCGACCTGGTCAACTTTGTTCATGAAGACAACCATGTGCGGGATGCCGACCTGGCGGCCCAGCAGGATGTGCTCGCGGGTCTGCGGCATCGGGCCGTCAGCGGCGTTCACAACCAGGATCGCGCCGTCCATCTGCGCCGCACCGGTGATCATGTTTTTCACATAGTCAGCGTGGCCGGGGCAGTCGACGTGGGCGTAGTGGCGGCCTTCGGTCTCATACTCGACGTGGGCGGTCGAGATGGTGATGCCGCGGGCTTTTTCTTCCGGTGCGCCGTCGATCTGGTCGTAGGCTTTGAAGTCACCGAAGTATTTGGTGATTGCTGCGGTCAGCGTGGTTTTGCCGTGGTCAACGTGGCCGATGGTGCCGATGTTGACGTGCGGTTTTGTACGCTCAAACTTTTCCTTAGCCATTCCTTAGGCGCCCTTTTGAAACAGGGGTCATGCATTGACCCGGTTACCTCTGCGCGGGCGGATTATTTGGTTTGAGCGGAAAAATCAACCCGTTCCTGCTTGACGGAGGCGGAATTCGCAAGGCTCAGCCGGCTGGCGCAGGCGCGGCGGCATCCGCAGCAGCTCCGCTTTCGGAACCTGCCGCCGGGCGTGGTGCAAACCAGCCTTCGTCCTCGTGCTGTTTAGCCATCCATTCTTCCACCTTGTCGGCAATATTGACCGCCAGGCCCTGAATTTGCTGCTCTTTGGTGCGGGCATGGCCGGATCCCAGCAATGCGCTTTCGCCGGTGGTGCTTTCAAAGATCTCCATCTGGTGCTTCTTGGCCAGGAATTTCTTTGCCGCAACGTCATAGACAAAGACATTCACCACCACCGCGCTTTTGGGGGAGAACAGCACCGGCACGCCGGGCGGTGCCAGCATGAAACCCTCCAGCGTAACCGCCACATCATACTCCTGCGCGCCCTGATAGCGGCGCAGGCGGGTTTCCAGCGCGTTCTTCATCGCCGCATCCCATTCGCTGTGTTCCGCATTGCGGGACAACGGCCATTGCAGCGCTTTTTCGGTGTAGACATGCGTTACCCGTGCCTGAAAAGCGCCAAGGTCCTCGGGCGCTTCGTCCAACCGGGTTTCACCGCAGGACGCGAGCAAGGCCAGCGTGGCCAGAATGGAAAGAAAGCGGATCATGGAGCCCCCCAAGGAAATTCGACACCGCCCAGATAGCCGGGCACGGCACAGCGGGTAAAGAGGTGGAAACAGCTGCCCCCGCGCGGGTGGCGCGGGGGGCACAGGCAGGCAGCAGGTTTCAGCCGCCTTATTTGAACTTGTAGTCACGCGGGAAGCCATGCGGCGGGCGTTTGCCAACGCCGGCCCGCTTGCCCAGCCACTGGCCAAGGTCTGTTTCGTGGCGGGTCTTGCCACCGCCCATTTCCCATTTGAGCCCATCATCCCAGTTGAAGGTCGTGATGTCGCTGAGACCGCCGTCCAGTTCCAGCGAACCCTGCTTGCCGCGGGCCATGTTGTATTTCTGCAGGCGCACGCCCTTGCCGCGGGTGAGCTCCGGCATTTCCTCGACCGCGAAGACCAGGAACTTGCCGTTTTCCGAGACAATGGCGACGTGATCGCCTTCGACCGGGATACAGATCTTAGCGTGGTCGTCGTCCTTGACGTTCAGCACCTGCTTGCCGCTGCGGGTCTGCGCGACGATTTCCTTCTCCGCGCAGATAAAGCCGTTGCCCGCGTCGGAGGCAACAAGCAGCCGGCCTTCGGGATTGTGGATCAGCAGATCGACGATCTCTGCCTCGTTGGGCAGGTCGACCATCAGGCGCAGCGGTTCGCCCATGCCGCGGCCGCCGGGGAGATTCGCCGCCGACAGGGTGTAGAAACGGCCGTTGGAGCCGAACACCAGCAGCCGGTCGGTGGTTTCCGCATGGAAGACAAAGCGCGGGCCGTCGCCATCCTTGAACTTCAATTCACGGCCAAGGTCAATATGGCCGGTCATTGCCCGGATCCAGCCCATCTGGCTGCAGACAACGGTGATCGGCTCGCGGTCGATCATCGCTTCCAGCGGCACGTCCTCGACTTCGCCGGCCTCGGCAAAGCGGGTGCGGCGGGCGCCGCCGGCATAGTCTTTGCCGAACTGCTTTTTGGTATCCTTCAGCTGTTCTGAGATCCGGCTCCACTGCAGCTCTTCGGAACCCAGAAGCTCAACCAGCCCGGCCCGTTCCGCACGCAGGGCGTCGCGCTCGCGGGTCAGCTCGATCTCTTCCAGCTTGCGCAATGACCGCAGGCGCATGTTGAGGATGGCCTCGGCCTGGACCTCAGTCAGCTCGCCCACGCCCTGAGCCGGGGTAATATAGTCCGCCTCGGTGAAGGCGCGGGGGTGGTCGCGGCTCCAGTCCTCGCGGATCAGGGCGGCCTTGGGGTCGTCGTCATAGCGGATGATGTCGATCACGCGGTCAAGGTTCAGGAAGGCGATGATGAAGCCTTCCAGCACCTCCAGCCGGTGGTCGATCTTCTCCATCCGGTGCTGCGAGCGGCGCTGCAGCACGTCGCGGCGATGGTCGAGGAAGGCGCGCAGCACCTCCTTCATCGAGCAGACCTTGGGGGTGACACCGTCGATCAGCACATTCATGTTCAGGCTAAAACGGGTTTCCAGATCCGAGTTGCGGAACATCATGTTCATCAGAACCTCGGGGTCCACGTTTTTGGACTTGGGTTCGAGAATGATGCGGATGTCTTCCGCTGATTCGTCGCGCACATCGGCGAGGATCGGCACCTTCTTGGTCTGAATCAGCTCGGCGATCTTTTCGATCAGCTTGGATTTTTGGACCTGATAGGGGATCTCGGTGACGACGATCTGCCACTGGCCGCGGCCCAGGTCCTCGACCTCGTGGGTACAGCGCAGGCGGAAGGAGCCGCGCCCGGTGCTGTAGGCCTTGGCGATGTTTTCCTTGGGCTCGACAATGACGCCGCCGGTGGGGAAGTCCGGACCGGGCACGTAGTTCAGCAGGGTGTCGTCGCGGGCGTCCGGGATTTTGATCAGATGCAGGCAGGCGTCGATCAGCTCGGCAATATTGTGCGGCGGGATGTTGGTGGCCATGCCCACCGCGATACCTGCGGCACCGTTAGCCAAGATATTCGGGAATGTGGCAGGCAGCACCGCCGGTTCGGTCAGGCGGCCATCATAGTTGTCGCGGAAATCGACCGAATCCTCATTCAGGCCTTCGAGCATCGCCTCGGCCACAAAGGTCATCCGTGCCTCGGTGTAGCGGGAGGCCGCCGGGTTGTCGCCGTCGATGTTGCCGAAATTGCCCTGGCCGTCGACCAGCGGGTAGCGGACGTTGAAGTCCTGCGCCAGACGCGCCATCGCGTCATAGATCGCGGCGTCGCCGTGGGGGTGGAAGTCGCCCATGGTGTCGCCGGAAATCTTGGCGGACTTCAAAAACCCGCCGGTGGAGCTGAGCCGCAGGCGGTTCATCGCATAAAGGATCCGCCGGTGCACCGGCTTCAGCCCGTCACGCGCATCGGGCAGTGCGCGGTGCATAATAGTGCTCAGCGCATAGGTCAGATAGCGCTCGCCAATGGCGCGGCGCAGCGGTTCCAGGATTTCGCCTTGTTCGGGGGCGGACGGCATGTCGGGGTCTTCTACCAGATCGGTCATGAATCGGTGATACTGCCGCCGCCGGAATTGGTAAAGCGGGCGCGCGCGAAATTCGCACACCGCTGCACAGTTCGGGGGCAGTTCGGGGGAGAAGACACCTGACTCTCCCCTGTTCCCTGCGCCTTAACTTGCACTATTTAATTTGGAACCAGGCAGCCGCGCCGCGCGTTTGTTTCTGAATGCATGCAATGAGAGTGCAGCTGCCGTCTGTTGGTCTGGGGGGACCGGGTTATGTCGCGATTTGTTATGGTATCTTTCGCCTTTCTTGGCTGGGGCTTTTACGAGTTGAGCGGAGGCGCGGATTTTGAGCCGCCGAAACGGCCCGCTGCAGCGGCAGAGACTGAAACCGCGGCCCAGCCGGCCGAACGGTCAAGACTCTTCGCGGCCTCAATCGCGGCCCAGCCACTTCTCACTCAGCGGGCACAGGTCCAGAGACCACCCCGCCCGGCAGCGGATCCGGCGTTGCGCCAGCGCGTGGCAGCGGGGCATCTGGCCAGCGCATCCGGTGTGCTTGCCTCTACACAATCCGCCTTTTCAGGCGAGCCGGCACCCGGTGGCTTGCAGCTGGCATCGCTTGACGGCGGCCTGGCAGCCATCACCGCGGCCCCCGCTGCGACCGCCGCAGAACTGATCCCGCAGCCTGCAGAAGATTCGTTTTTGGACCGCCGCAGCATCCGTGCCTCGCGCGTGAATATGCGCCAGGGGCCGGGCACATCTTATCCGGTCATCACCCGCCTTCTGGGCGGCGAGGAGGTCATTGTGATTGAAGATAGCGGCACCGGCTGGCTGCATCTCCGCGCCCCGGACAAAGGCCATACCGGCTGGATTGCGGCTTCCCTGGTAAGCAAGAAACGCCCATAACTGCTGCGGAGCATTCCGCGGCAAGAGGCGTTCACATGAAGAAAACCATTCTGATTACCGGCTGCTCCTCAGGGATCGGCCTGGATGCGGCGCGCGGCATGCGGGAACGCGGCTGGCGGGTGTTTGCCTCCTGCCGCCAGCAGCGCGACTGCGACCGGATGCGCGCCGAGGGGTTTGAAAGCCCGCGCATCGATTACACCGATCCTGCCAGCATCGGAACAGGCCTGACCGAAGTGCTGGCGGCCACGGGCAGCACTTTGGATGCGCTGTTCAACAATGGCGCCCACGGGCTGCCCGGCGCAGTGGAGGATCTGCCGACCGACGCGCTGCGCACAATTTTCGAAGCCAATTTCTTCGGCTGGCACGAGCTGACCCGGCAAGTGATTCCGGTGATGCGCAAGCAGGGGCACGGGCGGATCGTGCAGAATTCCTCGATCCTCGGCTTTGTCACCTTTCCCTGGCGCGGCGCTTATGTGGCGACGAAATACGCGTTGGAAGGGCTGACCGACACGCTGCGGGTGGAGCTGCGCGGCACCGGGATCCATATGGTGCTTATTGAGCCAGGACCGGTGACATCGAAAATCCGGGAAAAATCAATCCCGCATTTTGAGCGGTTCATCGACTGGAAAGCGTCGCCCCTGCGGGAGCTGTATGAATCCCGCCTGCTGAAGCGGCTTTACGAGAGTAATGGACCGGACCGGTTCGAACTGCCGGCCTCAGCCGTCACCGCCAAACTGGCACACGCCTGCGAATCCCGCCGTCCGCGCGAACGCTATTACGTCACCACCCCCACTCATATCGCCGGATTTCTGCGCCGGATCCTCAGCACAAGGGCAATTGACCGCATCCTGGTGAAGCTCGGATAGCGGATTCGCAGTCGCCAACGGCCCTGACGCAGGATAGAGGAAGACAACAGAATTGATGCGCCTTTGGGGGACAAGATGAGCGATCCGCTGTATTATCTGGGACTGGCAGCCGTTGCCGCCGTGGTTGTGGCCCTGGTCGTCGGCATCGGCGGCTTTGGCAAGGGCGGCGAGTTCAACCGCAAGAACGCAAACAAGATGATGCGCCTGCGTATCCTGTTTCAGTTCATTGCAGTAGTGATCCTGCTGGCCTACGTCTATCTGCGCAGCAAGGGAGGATAAGTGGCGATGGTCGTTTTGAACAAGATTTACACCCGCACCGGCGACAAGGGTGAAACCGCCCTGGGCAATGGCGTGCGTGTCGCCAAGCATTCGGCGCGGGTCAATGCCTATGGCACCTCGGATGAACTGAATTCTTTTGTTGGCGTCGCGCGGCTGGAGGCAGACGGCGATATGGATGCAGCGCTGGCGCGGATTCAGAACGATCTGTTCGACCTGGGCGCCGATCTGTGCCGACCGGAAATGGCCAAAGACGCCGACGCGGAATACCCGCCGCTGCGGGTGGCCGTGGCGCAGGTTGAACGGCTGGAAGCTGAAATCGACGTGATGAACAAGGATCTGGAAGCGCTGCGCAGCTTCATCCTGCCGGGGGGCTCGAAACTGGCCGCGCATCTGCACGTCTGCCGCACCGTGGCGCGCCGCGCCGAACGGCTGGCCACGGATCTAAGCACCGGTGAGGACGTGAACCCGGCAGCCGTGAAATACCTGAACCGGCTGTCGGATTGGTTCTTTGTCGCCGCCCGCGTGGCGAACAACGGCGGCAAGGACGACGTTTTGTGGGTTCCTGGCGCCAACCGCTGATTCCCCTGCCTCCGGCTTGATTCGCGAATTCATGCCGGTTTTCGGCCGATCCCGCGGGCAACGCGTCATTTGCATGCCCGCGGCAGCGCTGCTCCGGCAGGCGAATTTCCCTGTGGAAACATTCTTGCAAAAATGATGTTCCAAATGCGCAAACGCGACGTCGGCGTGCGCTAACGTGACGATTTTGCCCTGTTGCAGACGCACACCAGCCGGTATCAACGCAGCGAGAGCATGGAGGGGAGTCGCCCAAAGGCGGCTTGCCGTTTGTTAAGGAGAGAACGCAAAATGAAGGTACTTGTGCCTGTCAAGCGCGTGATTGATTACAACGTGAAGGTCCGCGTCAAAGCGGACGGCAGCGGTGTCGATCTCGCCAACGTGAAGATGTCGATGAACCCCTTCGACGAAATTGCCGTCGAAGAAGCCATCCGTCTGAAAGAAGCCGGCAAGGCCGACGAGGTGATTGCGGTTTCGATCGGCGTGAAGCAGGCCCAGGAAACCCTGCGCACCGCGCTGGCGATGGGCGCTGACCGCGCCATCCTGGTGGTTGCAGCCGACGACGTGCACACCGACATTGAGCCGCTGGCCGTTGCCAAGATCCTGGCCAAAGTGGTCGAGGAAGAGCAGCCCGGCGTCGTGCTCTGCGGCAAGCAGGCAATCGACAACGACATGAACGCAACCGGCCAGATGCTGTCGGCGCTGCTGGGCTGGTCCCAGGGCACCTTTGCCTCTGAACTGGACATCGAAGGCGAAACCGCCAAGGTGACCCGGGAGGTCGACGGCGGCCTGCAGACCATTTCCGTGAAGATGCCCGCCATCATCACCGTGGACCTGCGCCTGAACGAGCCGCGTTATGCATCGCTGCCGAACATCATGAAGGCGAAGAAAAAGCCGCTGGCCGAGAAAACCGCCGCCGATTACGGCGTCGACGTCACGCCGCGCCTGGAAATCGTTAAGACCGAAGAGCCGGAGGCCCGCGCTGCAGGCATCATCGTCGGTTCCGTCGACGAGCTGGTTGAGAAACTCAAAGAAGCGGGGGCTGTGTAATGGCTGTTCTTCTCCTTGCTGAAGTGACCGACGGCGCGCTGGCGCTGGACGCAACCGCAAAAGCCGTGGCCGCTGCCGTATCGCTGGGCGACGTGACCGTTCTGGCCGCTGGCGCCTCTGCTGCCGCAGCCGGCGAAGAAGCCGCCAAGATCGCAGGCGTTGCCAAGGTTCTGGTTGCCGAGGACGCATCGCTGGGCCACCGCCTGGCGGAGCCGACCGCGGCGCTGATCGCAGGCCTGGCCTCTGATTTTGAGCACATCGTTGCACCCGCCACCACCGACGCCAAGAACGTTCTGCCGCGCGTTGCGGCACTGCTGGACGTGATGGTGATCTCGGACGTGTCCGGCATTGTCGACGGCGACACCTTCGAGCGCCCGATCTATGCCGGCAACGCGATCCAGACCGTGAAGTCGAAAGACGCCAAGAAGGTCGTCTCGATCCGCACCGCATCCTTTGATGCAGCCGGTGACGGCGGCTCGGCTTCGGTTGAGAGCATCTCGGCTGCAGCAAACCCGGGCTTGTCCGAGTGGGTTGAAGACAAGGTTGCCGCAAGCGACCGTCCCGAGCTGACCTCGGCCGGTATCGTTGTTTCCGGCGGCCGCGGCGTTGGCTCCGAGGAAGACTTCAAACTGATCGAAACCCTGGCCGACAAGCTGGGCGCTGCTGTTGGCGCATCCCGCGCCGCGGTTGATTCGGGCTACGCCCCGAACGACTGGCAGGTCGGTCAGACCGGCAAGGTTGTTGCACCGGACCTGTATGTCGCCATCGGCATCTCCGGCGCGATCCAGCACCTGGCCGGCATGAAAGACTCCAAGGTCATTGTGGCGATCAACAAGGACGAAGAAGCACCGATCTTCCAGGTTGCTGATTTCGGCCTGGTCGCCGACCTGTTCGAAGCCGTCCCGGCCTTGACCGCAAAACTGGGCTAAGCCCTGTTCGACAGATGATCAATCAGGAAAGGCCCGCCATCCGGCGGGCCTTTTTGCTTCCGCCACTGGCGCTGTTCCTATTTCCGGACCAGCGGCGACAGGCGGTCTGCCAGCGCATCGGCAATCCGCAGATGTTCCTTCGGGCCAATCATGTGGCGGGCGGCGGGCAATTCCATCTGGCCGAAGATCATGCCGGCGATATCCTGCGCCACTGCCGCCGAAGCAGCTCTGAACTCCAGCACCCCCTGAACCTTGGGGCGCAAGGCATCGGCCATGGCACGGTCGACCAGAACCGGTTCCTCGGGAAAACCGGTCTCGGCATCCAGATCATAGCGGAGCCATAGCAGCAGAACACGGCCATCAAGTGCCTCGACCAAATCACTCATCCGCTCGATCCAGCTGCGTTGCAGCTGTTCCTGCACTTGCTCAAACCGCTGGCAGGAGATTTCCCGCAGGGTGCACAGCAGATGCTTGTTGAAATGAAATTCGGTAAAGTCCACCTCGGGATAAAGCGCCTTGAGGGCCGCGTGGGCCTGCAGGAACCGGTCGTTGCGGCGCGGATGCACCCGGTAATAGGGGTTTGAGATGTTCTGCGCCCCCAGCATCTGCACCACAGATACATCCGCCTGCCTGGCGATGCCGATCAGAGAGTCATCCTGCACAAAACTGTCCAGCCCGGCGTTCACGCTGCCCAGATTGATGCAATCCATCCCAAGCCGGGTTTGCAGGGAGTCGACAAAGGGAAATTCAACGAATCGCCCGTAAACTTCGGTTCCACCAAGAAAGGCAACATAGGGATCGTCCAGGGACCGCTGCGGGCCCCGGACCAGCAGCCTGGAACGCCCGTATCTGCAAGGTTCCCCCGAAAGCGCCCCCGCGCTTTTGAGTTCATAGCTCATTTCACCACCAATTTTTCACCCGAGACTCACCTTGCCGCGCAAGCATTGCAATTTCCCTAAAGTGAGAATTTGCCTCAAATCAGCCCCAGCCGCCCTTGTGCCTGCCCTTCGCCCGCCAGTAAGGTTGCCGCAGATATTTCGGGAGCCTGAGGCATGGAAATTCAGAAGGTTGGAGTGATCGGCGCCGGGCAGATGGGCAATGGCATTGCCCATGTTCTGGCGCTTGCCGGGTACGAGGTCGTGCTGAATGATGTCAGCCAGCCTGCGCTGGACAGTGCCCTGAACCTTATTCTCAAGAACATGGAGCGCCAGGCAAGCAAGGGAAAGATCTCGGAGGCAGACGTAAAGGCTGCATTGGCCCGCGTTACGCCCTCACTGAAGCTTGCGGATGTCGGCGCAACCGATCTGGTCATCGAAGCGGCCACCGAACGGGAAACTGTCAAACAGGCGATCTTTGATGATCTGCTGCCGCATCTGCTGCCGCACACGATCCTGACCTCCAACACCTCGTCAATCTCGATCACCCGGCTGGCCAGCCGCACCGACCGGCCGGAACGGTTTATGGGTTTCCACTTCATGAACCCGGTGCCGGTGATGCAGCTGGTCGAACTGATCCGCGGAATTGCCACGGATGAGCCGACATTCACGGCCTGCCAGGAGGTCGTGGCACGATTGGGCAAGACCTCTGCCAGCGCCGAGGACTTCCCGGCCTTCATCGTCAACCGGATCCTGATGCCGATGATCAACGAGGCGGTCTATACCCTGTATGAGGGCGTTGGTTCAGTCAAATCGATCGACGAGTCGATGAAACTTGGCGCCAACCACCCAATGGGCCCGCTGGAGCTGGCGGATTTCATCGGCCTGGACACCTGCCTTGCCATCATGAACGTGCTGCATGACGGGCTGGCGGACACCAAATACCGTCCCTGCCCGCTGCTGACCAAATATGTCGAGGCCGGCTGGCTGGGCCGCAAGACCCAGCGCGGCTTCTATGACTATCGCGGCGAGGTGCCGGTGCCGACCCGGTAACAGGCACCATAAATCAAAGAAGCGCCCCACGGGGCGCTTTTGTGTTTCCGGCCCGGTGATGAGGCAGGCTTAGCCTTGTTTGCCGAGGCTCAGGGTATGTTCGCGCAGCCAGGCCATGAAACCGCGCGGATCGCTTTGCAGCTGTTCCATCTGCGCGTCCGTCAGCGGCTCACCCACAACCGGCGCCTGCGGCTTGTTGCAGGAGCGTACGATTTCACGCAACAGCAGCCCCTGACGCAGAATCGGGGAAATCCGGCTCGCGATCTGGTACCAGCGGGAATTGTGGCCCGGGAAGTAGATCGGCACCACCCGGGCGCCAGAGCGGCGGATCAGCTGAGCAGTGAAGACATTCCATTCACGTTCAACCGCGGGGCCGAACCAGCTGTCGGAGGACATCACCACGCCGGACGGGAACAACGCCACTGCGCCGCCATCCTTGAGGAAAGTCATGGTTTTTGCCCGCATGTCGACCATCTTGCGCTGCGCTTCAGGGTCATGCGGGAAGGGCACCGGGATCATGAAGGAAGTTGCGGCCTCGTCCAGCCCTGTCAGCACTGAGCGGGTCAGGATCCGGTAATCCAGGCGGCGGCGGCCGATGAGGTCGGCAAAAATCATGCCATCGACCATCCCATGCGGATGGTTGGCGACGATCACCACAGGCCCGTCCTTGGGAATGTTGTTGATCTGCTGTTCCGGTGTCTGCAGTTCAATGCCCATGATATTGAGGGCCCCGCGCCAGAACTTCTGACCGCGGTATTCTGCATTCTGTTTTTCGAATTTGCTGACCATACGTAAAATGGTCAACTTGCCGGTGAGCCATTCGATGGTCTTGATCGCCAGCGAAGTCCAGCGGTCGTCAAAGGAATTGGCATAGGTCAGCGTGCGGCGGTCATAGACCTCGCCCGTCTGATCAGCGGTTTCCGGCGCGACGCCGGTATTCCTGTCGTGTGCGGTATCCGCCAAAGTGTTTTTCCCGTTCCGCTGCCGGCGCGGGCCTAGTAGCCCTCGCCGAACTTGCCGGCCACCAGGGCCTCCAGCGCATGCGCCAGCGCATCAGCATCGGGCCCCGAAGTCTCGACGTCAATAGTCGTTCCTTTCGAGGCTGCCAACATCAAAAGACCCATTATGCTGTCACCAGAGGCAGACAGGCCGTCCCTGATAACTTCTGCCGTGGCGTCAAACCCTTCTACAACCTCTACCAGCTTGGCCGAGGCGCGGGCGTGAAGCCCCTTTTCATTGATGATTTCCAGCGTCTTCAGAGCCATTTAGTGTGCCTGCTCCCCGTCAGGGTTTACGTTTTGCGCATTGATATACTTGCGCCCGGCCTCCATTGCCTGCCGGACTGCATCGGCAACCGGCAAGTGGCGGGATTTCGCCAGTTTGATCAGCATCGGTAAATTGGCCCCGTACAGAATACGGCGATCCGCCGGGGCGCATGCCTTCAGGCTGAGGTTGGAAGGCGAGCCGCCGAACAAGTCGGTGACCACAACGACCCCGTCGCCGGTGTCCACTTCATTCGCAGCCGAGCATATCTCATCCTGCTTGCGGTCCCTGTCGTCTTCGGGACCGATGCCAATGGCCATCAGGCAGGGCTGCGGGCCCACAACGTGTTCCACAGCGGCAAGGTATTCCCTTGCCAGCTCGCCATGCGCTACGATCACAATCCCGATCAACCCGGCCTCTCACTTCTTTTGCTGGCCTTGCAGCTCGCGGTGTCTAATTGACACTTGCAGGCCGTCTTCCGCAAGGGCCTTGGCCAGGGTTTCCGCCATCGTTACTGATCTGTGCTGCCCGCCGGTGCAGCCGAAGGCGATTGAAAAATGCGACTTCCCCTCTTCCCGGTAAGCCGGCAGCAGCAGACGGGTGAGGTCCAGCACCCGGGAAAAGAAAGGGGTGAACCTGCCGTCGGCCCGCACAAAGTCCTGCACAGCCTGGTCAAGACCGTTGCATCGCCGTAGTCCGGGCTGCCAATAAGGGTTGGCCAGAAAGCGGCAATCAAACACCATGTCAATACCGTGCGGCATCCCGCGTTTGTAAGAGAAGCTTTGCACCGACAGCGCCAGCGCGCGGCCTTCAGGCGCAAACCAGCGTTCGATCTCTGCCTTCAACTGGTGCACATTCATATCCGAAGTTTCCAGCAGGATATCAGCACGGTCACGGATCGGCGCCATCAGATCCAGCTCGCGGCGCACGCCTTCGCCCGGAGATTCCGCGGGTGCCAGCGGATGGCGGCGGCGGGTCTCGGAATAGCGCCGCAGCAACACGTCAGCTTTCGAATCAAGGTAGAGCACCGTCAGCTCTACCTCGCGGCGGCCGGACAGCATGTCGATCACATCCAGCAGCGCTCGTGGCGAGAAATCCCGGTTGCGGCTGTCCAGCCCCAATGCCATCGGCCGCGGAGCCGCAGCTGCATCAATCAGCCCCGGCAGCAGCCGCAGCGGCAGGTTGTCGATCGCCTCAAAGCCAAGATCTTCAAGCACGTTGATCGCCGTGGTCCTGCCCGCCCCGGAGGGGCCGGTGACCAGAACCGCCGGGACCGCCTTTTGCTCTGCTTCAGGCATCGGGATCCAAAGCTCCGCATCTGAGATACTGCATCAGCGCCGGAGCAAAATGCGCGCCGTCAACGCGCTTTACCCGAATTACCTCCTGCCCCAGCAACTGCGTGCTGTGCCGCATCGGCAGGCGTTCGGTTTCAACCTCATCCAGATCCACCAGCGCCGCAACCGGCACAGGGCTGCGGATCTGCGCGTGCAGCAGCCCCATAAACCGCGCCTCGATCAGTCCGCGGATCGGCTCTGGCGCGCTGGCCACAACCTGCCCGTCCAAGAGTTGCAGCAACACCCGGTCGTCCGCCACCAGCTGCGCGCCAAAAGCCATCAACTGCAATGCCAGTGCGGATTTTCCCTGCCCGGAGGTGCCGGTGATCAAAAGCCCCCGCCCCTCCAGCGCGACGCAGGAGGCATGCAGGATAAGGCTTTCTGTATCAGACATGGCTACACCGGAAGACCAACTACAAACCGCGCGCCCAAGGGTTCGGAGGTGACATCGGCTTCTGTCGGACGGATGTTTTCGGCCCAGATCACGCCGCCATGCGCCTCGACAATCTGCTTCGAGATCGCCAGACCAAGCCCTGAGTTGTTGCCGAAATGCTCTACCGGGCGCTGCGAGTAAAAGCGTTTGAAAATCTTCGACAGCGCCTGATCCGGGATGCCCGGACCGGTATCCTCAACCACAATCAGCACCCGGTTGGCACGGCGCCGGGCCCAGACCCGGATGGCGTCACCCTCTTCGCAGAACGAGATCGCATTGGTGATCAGATTGACAAAGACCTGCGCCAACCGTGCCTCAAGGCCCTGCAATTGAATGGGCTGGGCCGGCAGGTCGGTGATGTAGTCGATCCCCTTGGTGCGGGCGTCTTCCCCCAAATACTGATTGAGGTTGCCCAGCATGGCCAGCAGATCGAAATCTTCTTCTTCCTCCTTGACCAGCTCGGCATCCAGACGCGACGCGTTGGAAATGTCGCTGACCAGCCGGTCCAGGCGGCGAACATCGTGTTCAATCACATCCATCAGCTTCTCGCGCTGGTCATCACGGTGAACCATGCGCAACGTGCCGACCGCCGACTGCAGGCTGGCCAGGGGGTTTTTGATCTCATGCGCCACGTCGGCTGCAAACTGTTCGTTGCTGTCGATCCGGGAGTACAGCGCCTTGACCATCCCGCGCAGAGCCCGGCTGAGACGGCCGATTTCATCCGGCCGGGCAGACAGATCCGGAATCCGGATCCGTCCCGGGTTAGACTTGCGGCTGCCGCGCTCGCGGCCAAGTTCGGCAGCTTCAGCGAGATCGGCAAGCGGGTTGGCGATGGTCGAGGCCAGCACCAAGCTTAACCCGACCGAGACCAGCAGGGCGACGACAAACATCTGCAGCACGCGTTCCTGCTCGCCGCGCACCAAAGCGTCCACCTCGCCGGTGGGGGACGTCAGCGCGATAACGCCGACTGCCCTGCCGTTATGCATGATCGGCGTCGCCGCAGAGATCACCCGGCTGCCAGTGGTGTCCACCACAGTTTCAATGCCGGTGCCGCCGTTCATCGCCCGGTCGACCAAACCGCCCAGCCGTTCCTCTAAGGACGGACCCAGCGCGGCGGAACCAGCAGCCGCCGCCTCGCCGCCATCAGCCATGCCCCAGATGGCCGACAGCGCATCGCTGATCAGCGTGCGGCTTCGGCCGCTGTCATTCAACACGTTCAGGGCATCGCTGCGGTCAACGCCCTTGATACTGGAAATCAGATTGCCGGTGGTGTCGAACACAAAGGCTTCGACGCCGCCGCGCAGGCTGAGCCGCGCCAGGGTGTCCTCGACCTGGATGCCGTCACCTGCAGCGAAGCTGACCGCGCCTGCGGCCGGCATTTCGGCCTCAAAAACATCCGCCGCCAGCATGGCTTCGGAGACCAGAGTACCCGCCCGCTGCTGCACCAGGCTTTGACGCGAGGAATTCAGGTACAGGATCCCGGTGACCAGAATGATCAATGCAATCAGGTTGAAAGTGATGATCTTCCGGGTCAGCGGCGAGCCTTTGAGCGACAAAAGCCCCCGGCGCGCGCGCTTGACCTGCATCTCCCGCGTGACCGATTGCTCGGGGGTGACCCAGTCTTCCCCTAGAACAACATCGCCGTCCTGCTGGCGTTGCGTAATGCTGGTATCGCGCATGCGCGCCCACTCCTTCGGCCCCGGGGCAAACAGCCCCGCTTAAACGTGCCGCTTATTCTTCGTTATAACGGTAACCGATTCCATAAAGCGTTTCGATTGCCGCAAAATCCGTGTCTGCCGTGCGCATTTTCTTGCGCAAGCGCTTGATGTGGCTGTCAATGGTCCGGTCGTCCACATAGACCTGATCATCATAGGCCACATCCATCAGCTGGTCCCGGCTTTTGACAAAACCCGGCCGCTGGGCCAGCGCCTGCAGCAACAGGAATTCGGTCACAGTCAGCGACACATCATTGCCCTTCCAGCTGACCGCATGGCGCAGCGGGTCCATCCGCAGATTGCCGCGTTCCATTACCTTGGTTTCGGGCGAGGCGGTTCCGGCGGCGTCGCTGTTGATCGCCTCCTGGCGGCGCAGCAGCGACCGGATCCGTTCGACCAGAAGGCGCTGCGAGAACGGCTTCTTAACATAATCGTCAGCGCCCATGCGCAGGCCCAGGACCTCGTCGATCTCATCATCTTTGGAGGTGAGGAAGATCACCGGCATCTGGGATTTCTGCCGCAGCCGCTGCAACAGGTCCATGCCGTCCATCCGCGGCATTTTGATATCCAGCACGGCCATGTCCGGCAGCTTCTTGTTGAATGCGTCCAGCGCCGCCTGGCCGTCGTTGTAGGTTTCCACCTCAAAGCCTTCGGCCTCAAGCGTCATGGAAACGGATGTCAGGATGTTCCTGTCATCATCTACCAATGCAATTTTTGACATCGGAATTGCCCCTAATCTGCTCTGTTCTGTGTTGTTTTTTAGCACTTTCATCGCCGTTATGGTGCCCCGAATCAATCCCATTTAAAGAATCAGGGCGATCTTTGGTCTCAATTGGGGCAAAAATACCTTAGCGTCTGCTGAACAAGCAGGCACTGGCGCAGGCTTAAACTGATGGTTGCGCTAAACATCGCCTTGGTGGCGCTAACTCGGGGGAACCGGCCTGTTCACCGCCCGAAACGCCGTGTTAAGACCCCGCCACCGGCAGGCTTGCCGTGTTCTATTGCCCCATTGGCGCAGCCCCGCAGCCTGCGTGCAGCCGCGCCGCCACAGGAGAAAAAACGTATGACATCTGGACGGGTTAACCCGCAATTCCGCCTCGAGGATCAGGGCATCGAGGGTCTGGGCAATGTCTTCTACAACTTCATGGAGCCCGCGCTGATCGAAGCCGCGCTGAAGCGCAGCGAAGGCACGCTGGGCAATGGCGGCGCCTTCCTTGTGACCACCGGAAAATTCACCGGCCGCTCGCCCAAAGATAAACACGTCGTCAAGTCGGACAGCGTCCGCGACACCATCTGGTGGGACAACAATGCAGCGATGAGCCCGGAAGGCTTTGACGCGCTTTACACCGACATGCTGGAGCATATGAAGGGCAAGGACTATTACGTCCAGGATCTGGTCGGCGGTGCTGACCCGGCCCATGCCATCAATGTCCGCATGGTGACCGAACTGGCCTGGCACAACCTGTTCATCCGCACCATGCTGCGCCGTCCGGACCGCGAAGACCTGGATGACTTCATCGCAGACTTCACGGTCATCAACTGCCCTAGCTTCCAGGCCGACCCCAAGAAGCATGATTGCCGCTCTGAGACCGTCATTGCGATGAACTTCGACCGCAAGATGATCCTGATCGGCGGCACCGAATACGCAGGCGAGAACAAGAAATCCGTCTTTACCCTGCTGAACTACCTGCTGCCGGACAAAGGCATCATGCCGATGCACTGCTCGGCCAATCACGCCAAGGGCAACCCGGTCGACACCGCCGTGTTCTTCGGCCTGTCGGGCACCGGCAAGACCACCCTGTCCGCCGACCCGGACCGGGTGCTGATCGGCGATGACGAACATGGCTGGGCCGACAACGGCACCTTCAACTTTGAAGGCGGCTGCTATGCCAAGACCATCAACCTGAATGCCGAGGCAGAGCCGGAAATCTATGCCACCACCTCCAAGTTCGGCACCGTGATCGAGAACATGGTGTTTGATCCGGAGACCAAGGAGCTGGACTTCAACGACGACAGCCTGACCGCCAACATGCGCTGTGCCTATCCGCTGCATTACATCTCCAATGCCTCGGACAGCGCCCGCGGCGGCCACCCGAAAAACATCATTATGCTGACCTGCGATGCCTTCGGCGTTCTGCCTCCGATCTCGCGGCTGACCCCGGCGCAGGCAATGTACCACTTCCTGTCGGGCTTCACCTCCAAGGTGGCCGGCACCGAGCGCGGCGTGACCGAACCGGAACCAACCTTCTCGACCTGCTTCGGTGCCCCCTTCATGCCGCGCCGCCCGGAAGTTTACGGCAACCTGCTGCGCGAAAAGATCGCCCAGCACGGCGCGACCTGCTGGCTGGTGAACACCGGCTGGACCGGTGGCGCCTATGGCACCGGCAGCCGGATGCCGATCAAGGCAACCCGCGCCCTGCTGACCGCAGCGCTGGACGGTTCGCTGGCCAATGTCGAATTCCGCAAGGATGCCAACTTTGGCTTCGACGTGCCGGTCGACGTGCCGGGCGTTCCTGAGATGCTGCTGGACCCGCGCCGCACCTGGGACGACAAAGGTGCCTATGACGCGCAGGCAGCCAAGCTGGTGCAGATGTTCTCCGACAACTTTGAGCAGTACCTGCCGTTCATCGACGAGGACGTGAAGGCCGCCGCGATCGGCTGAGCCATTTGCTCCGCAAACAGAAAACCCGGCCAATGGCCGGGTTTTTTCGTTTCAGATGACTGAGCAGATCAAATATTCAGACTGCCTGAAACCATGTCCCGGACCTTGACCGCGTAACGGTCGGTCATGCCGGAAACGAAGTCGGCAAGCGAGTGCATCGCCGTGTAGGGGTCTTCCACGCCGCGCAAATCCAAATCCACGGCGCGGATCAGCTGCTTCCAATGAGTGTGCTTTTCGCCCAGCTGATCCTGATCCCAATCACAAGCAGCGAGATCGGCATAAAGCCCGTGAAACTGGTCGAGAAGACGATGCAGCACCTGGCGGCCTGCCACTTCAAGTTCGGTTTTGCGGCGCGCGGCAAAGATCCGCTCCACCGACAATCGCTGCAGCTCGGCGAACGCGTCTGCCTTGGCGGAAGCGCCAATCAGATCGCCGTCGAATTCGCCGCTCATGATGGCGTCATAATTGTCCATGAACGCCTGCACTGCCGCGCTGGTGGCAGCGCCGATTGACAAGGCGCGCAGCAAGGCGACCCGGTCATTCAACGGCATGGCCGCGTCTTCCTCACGGTTGCGCTTGCCTGTGATGTCCTCGAGCACCGCGGCCACGCCGGCGCGATCCAGGTCGCCGACCGCGCCTGCGTCCTCGATATCCATGATCCGGTAGCAGATGTCATCCGCGGCCTCGACCAGGAAGGCGAGCGGATGGCGGCGGTACCAGCCTGTGTCTTCGCGGATCATGCCGGTGGCCGTGCAGATTTCTTCAAGCAGTGCAGTGTCAGAGGCAAAAACACCGAATTTCTTGAGGCCCGCATAGGGCGCCGGGCCATCGCCGCAGGCCGCGTCCCGCACCTGGCGGGTGCAGGGGTACTTCAAAAAGGCACCCAGCGTTGCATAGCTGAGCCGCATGCCGCCCTCGCGCCGGGCCATTTCCAGCCGCCCGGCGATGCGCAAGCCCTGGGCGTTGCCCTCGAAATGCGCGAATTCGGCCTGCCGGTCCGCAGGCACCTGTGCTGCCAGCCCCTGTTTCGCGCGGAACTGCACGGCGAACCAGCCGCCGATGCTGTCCTCGCCGGAATGGCCGAAGGGCGGGTTGCCGATGTCATGCAGCAGGCAGGCGGCCTGCACGTGGCCGGCTATGCGCAGAACCTGATCCGGAGTGATGCGATCTGCTGCCAGCAGCGCCTGACCGACGCCGGAACCCAAAGAACGCCCGACGCTGCAGGTCTCCATGCTGTGAATCATCCGGTGATGCACATGGTCGTGGCTGTAGAGCGGATGCACCTGGGTCTTCTGGGCCAGACGGCGGAAGGGTTCGGAGAATAAAATGCGGTCATAGTCCTGCAAATAGGCCTCGCGCCCCGGCGCTTCAGGGTAATCCGGCCGGCACAGCCGCCCCGGATTCAGCAGTCTGTTCCACTCCATCGCCATATGCCTGCTCCTTTGCCTGTTTGAACGCGGTTAAACGGGAGGCTAGGCGGAAATGCAATCGCTTCAGCGCGGCGTGATCCCGGCAGGTTCCAGCTTGGTCTCAGGCTCCACGTGAATCACCGGCTGCGCGTCCGGAAAGGCCTTGCGCAACGCGCCTTCCACCCGGTCGCAGATGTCATGCGCTTCCTGGACAGTCATGCTGCCGTTGACAACCATGTGGCACTCCACAAACAGCGCCCGGCCTGCGCGGCGGGTCTTGAGGCCATGCACCTGCAACGCTCCGGCGGCCGAACTGTGGATGATTTCCTCGACCTCCGCACGTTCTCCTTCGGGGGCGGCGGTGTCCATCAGCCCGTTCACCGATGCGGCAATCACCAGCCAGCCTTCGCGCAGGATATTGACCGCAACCAACAGCGCCAGCAGCGGGTCAAGCACAGCCCAGCCGCTGGCCAGTGCCAGCACCAGGCCCAGCAACACCCCTGCCGACGTCCAGACGTCGCTCATCAGGTGCCGCCCGCCGGCAGACAGCGCCGGTGAATGCAGCCGCCTGCCTGCTCGTAACAGCACCCGCGCCCAGGCCAGGTTCACGCCCATTGCCATGGCATTGACCACCATGCCCGCCGTGCCCCACTCGGCGGCGGCAGGCCGGCCCAAGGCATTCACGGCTTCATGCACGATGACCAAAGCGGCGATGACAATCAGGATGCCTTCGGCCACGGCAGAGAAGTATTCAGCCTTATGATGGCCAAAAGGGTGGCCCGCATCCGGCGGCCGCTGGGCGTAGCGCACAGCAAACCAGGCCATCACTGCGCCGCCGATATTCACCAGCGACTCCAGCGCATCAGACAGCAGCGCAACTGAGCCTGTCATCACCCATGCCGCCGTCTTCAGCCCCATAACCGCCAGCGCGATCAGGATAGAGCCTGTAGCCAGCTGCCCGGCACTTAGCCGTTGATGCATGATCCCATCCTCCGGCCCCTGGTCACATCAGCAAGCCGCGGCGCAGCAGGTTCACCCCCGCAATCAGCAGAACCACAAGTGTTGCGCGGCGGAACAGCACCTGATCGATCCGGTCATGCAACAGACCGCCGATCCACATGCCTGCCACTGCCGGCACAATCAGCACCAGCGAGAAGGGCGCAGTTTCAATCCGCATCACGCCGGATCCAATATGTGCGACCAGAAGCGCCACCGCGCCAAGGCCATAGATCACTCCTTGCACCCGGATCTGCTCTGTTTTTTCAGTATTCAATGCGGTCAGGTAGGCGACCGTCGGCGGCCCCCAAACTCCGGAGACACCGCCAATCAGCCCGGCGATGCCGCCCACCATGGCCTCGCTGCGGCGGGAGGGATAGGTGATGGTGAATGTCTTGCCCATCAGCTGGATACAGGCAAAGACCGTAACCGGCAGGCCAATCACCAAAAGCAGCGCCTGCTGCGGCAGCAGCCGCACTGATTGGGCGCTCAGCAGCAGGCAAACGAGACCTATCAGCAGGAATACCCGGAACTTGCGGATCGAGGCCATCGCCGCGTCCGGCCCCTGGCGCAGCGCCTGCATGCCGTTTGTCACCAGGGTCGGCAGAATCAGCCCCGCCAAAGCCAGATCCGGAGCCAGGAACAAGCTGAGACCGGAAATAAAAATCATCGGCATGGCAAAACCAACCAGGCCTTTGACGGTGCCTGCCAGCAGCGCGATGCCAAAAGCCGCTGCCAGCTCTGCCGGGGAAAGGAGTGAAAACAATGCAGTCATATCTCCGCTGTACCACATCCGGGCCGTGCTGCACGGGCAAAATCAATACGCAACATTTGATCCAAACGCCGCACCTGTGAGTATTTTTGTTGCGCTGCACCTGCAAAATGATTTACCACCGGGCGACCGAAGAAGGATCTGATTCATGGCTCATGACGGACAGGACTTGCAGATGAAACCGACACTCATTCCCGACCTGCTGGCACTGACCGGCGCCGCACTGGAACCGCTGGACCAGCTGCTTGAGGCCGCTCGCGCCTCGGTCAAGGACATGGTGAGCGAAGAGGGCCGGGTCTCCGGCCGCCTGATCGAGGAAAACCAGGTTGCCGCACATGGCCTGTCGTGGCTGGCAACCTATGTCTACAGCCTGCGGCAGATGCAGAAATGGGCCGAAAAGCTGCAAGCCGAGGGCAAGTTCAGCGAATTGGATCAGCTGATCCATCAGATCGGTTTCGGCGAATACCTTTGGCAGGTCTACGGCGGCATCCAGATGAACCAGGGCGAGATTATCCGCCTGCAGGATCTGGGCCTCTCCCAGGACGCGCAGCGCGGGCTGATGGTGCCTGCAGTGATGACACTGTGCGAACAAGGCAACAGCCAAGCCGCCCGTACCCGCCTCGTGGAACTGATGGAAGAGCAGGCCGGCGCCACCATGTTCGGCGCTTCAGGCCTGGAAGAAGAACTGGAAATGATCCGCGACCAGTTCCGCCGCTATGCGGTGGAGAAGGTAGAGCCGCACGCCCATGACTGGCACCTGAAGGACGAGCTGATCCCGCTCAGCGTGATCGAAGAGCTGGCCGAGATGGGCGTATTCGGCCTGACTATCCCCGAGGAATACGGTGGATTCGGCCTGTCCAAGGCGTCGATGGTCGTGGTTTCGGAAGAACTGTCGCGCGGCTATATCGGTGTCGGATCACTTGGCACCCGTTCGGAGATTGCAGCCGAGCTGATCCTGTGCGGCGGCACCGAGGAGCAGAAAGCCAACTGGCTGCCCAAGCTGTCCAGCGCCGAGATCCTGCCCACCGCCGTGTTCACCGAACCGAACACCGGTTCCGACCTCGGCTCCCTGCGCTCCCGGGCTGTGAAGGATGAAAACGGCGACTATAAGATTACCGGCAACAAGACCTGGATCACCCATGCCGCCCGCACCCATGTGATGACCCTGCTTGCACGCACTGATCCGAACACCACGGACCATCGCGGCCTGTCGATGTTCCTGGCAGAGAAGACACCCGGCACCGATGAGGCACCGTTCCCGACCGAAGGCATGACCGGCGGCGAAATCGAAGTTCTCGGCTACCGGGGCATGAAGGAATACGAGCTGGGTTTCGACAACTTCCACGTGAAGGGCGGGAACCTTCTGGGCGGTGAGGAAAACAAAGGCTTCAAACAGCTGATGGAGACCTTTGAATCGGCCCGCATCCAGACCGCGGCCCGTGCAATCGGCGTGGCCCAGTCGGCACTGGACATCGCCATGCAGTACGCGCAGGACCGCAAGCAGTTTGGCAAATCGCTGATCAAATTCCCGCGTGTGTCCGGCAAGCTTGCAATGATGGCGGTGGAAATCATGATCGCCCGCCAGCTGACCTATTTCTCGGCCTGGGAAAAAGACCACGGCCACCGCTGCGACCTGGAGGCCGGAATGGCCAAGCTCCTGGGTGCCCGGGTCGCCTGGGCCGCCGCGGACAACGGGTTGCAGATCCACGGCGGCAACGGGTTTGCGACAGAGTATAAAATCTCCCGCGTGTTGTGCGACGCCAGGATCCTGAATATCTTTGAAGGCGCGGCAGAAATTCAGGCCCAGGTTATCGCCCGCCGCCTGCTGGGCTGAACCGGCTGAAAGCAATTCCTACGGGAGCAATCCTGTTCAGGCCCGGCGTTTACGCCGGGCTTATTGCAGCCGCAGCCCGTCCAGAGTGCGTTCGCGCTGCAACCAGCGCACGGAATAAGACTGTTTCCAATCCTGGTTATTCGATCTTTCATCAATTGTGGTTAACAAGAGTCCATGACACTCTTTCGCTGCTTCCTGCTTCCCTTGCTGTTTTTGTTTTCCGCCTGTGCCGCTGCGGTGCCGCCGGAACAATCCCCCCGCATCCTGGCGATGGGGGATTCCCTGCTGGCCTGGCACAGCCTAGCAGGTAAATCCATCGCAGACACCGTTGCCCGCGAGTTGCAGGAACCAGTTGTTGACCGCTCGGTCTCGGCCGCGCGGATCATCTACAAGCTGCCGATTTCAGGCGCGGCGGGGATGCAGATCCGCAAACAGTACAAGCCCGGAAAATGGGACTGGGTGATCGTGAATGGCGGCGGAAATGATCTGTGGCTCGGCTGCGGCTGTTTTGCCTGTAACCGGAAACTGAACAAACTGGTTTCCTCCGACGGACGCAAAGGTGCGATTCCGGGCATGCTGTCAGAACTGCGCGCAACCGGTGCCAAGGTGATTTACGTCGGCTATCTGCGCAGCCCCGGCACCGGCTCGCTGATTGAGCACTGCCGCGACGAAGGAAACGAGCTGGAATCCCGCATCGAACGGCTGGCCGCGCTGGACACAGGCATTCATTTCCTGTCGCTCAAGGATTTGGTGCCCTTTGGCGACCGGTCTTATCACGCGCTCGACATGATCCACCCGTCGGCAAAGGCCAGCGACGAGATCGGCCGCAAGGTGGCCGAAATTATCCAGGCAAATTAGGCGGCCCCTCCCGCCCTTCAGATGCGTTCTTGGAATGCACTTTCTGCGCCGTTGCGCCCGGACCCGGCCCGCGCCGCGCATTGCGCGGCGCCACGCCCAACGGGAGCAAGGCATTTTCAATGCCGCCGCGACGGGCGGGAGCCGTCACTTTTTCAGGGCGAGGCCTTGCATTTTCTGCCCCCTCTTGGCCAGAGTGTACAAATTGCTTCAATTGGGAAACCCAGTGCCGCGCGTCGCTTGGATCTGTTCGCTGCTGTTTGCCAGTGCCTGCACCGGCGACGAAACGCTTTCAGCTTACGGTGCGGCGGGAAAGGTCTGGCACCTCTCCAGCATTGATAATGCAGCCTATCCCGCATTTGCCTGGCTGACCTTCCCGGAACCTGGAAAAATCGCAGGGCGGGCACCCTGCAACAGTTTCCAGGGCACTCAGACGGCGCCTTACCCCTGGTTCAGCGCTGAGACGCTTACTGCTGCACGCGCTGCCTGCTCGGAACTGGCACTCGAAGCCGATTTCCTGCAGTCCCTTCAGAAAATGACGCTAGCCGAGGTTTCCGGCGATGTGCTGATCCTCAGCAACGGCCAGGGACGCGAGATGCTGTTCACAGCCGGCGGATGAGCAGGTCCGTCAGCCGCCCCCGCGCCTCCGGCACTGGCTGATTGCCCAAAGACGGCGCCAGATGCGCGTCCAGAAAATAGCCAGTGGTGCGCAGCGCCTGCACAATTTCCGCATCCTCCGCGCTGCCCTGCCCCAGCATCACCGGCGGCAAAGGCAGCAGCCGCTCCGCCCAGCCTCCGGCGCCTTCACGTGAAACAGCCCGGCCGGATTTCGGTGACACATAACACAGGGCGCTGCCACTGCCCGTCACGGCGCAGGCTGTCAGATCGAGGCCAAACCCCATCTCCTCCAGCAGCGCCAACTCCCAGCGCAGATAGGCAAGCGGCCAGAGATCTTCATTACCCAAGAGATCCAGCAACCGTTCACTGCGGGTATAGAGGTCAGGATGCGGCTCACGCTCTGGCAGGCAGAAGGACAGCAGCGCTGTCACCGCATTAAGGCCGGCCAGCGCCAGCCTTCCGGACATCGCAGCTGCAGCACGGCTGCGTAAAGGCTCAGCGTGATAGCTGCCCAGATGGTCCTCCAGCCGTGCTCTCCAGGTCAGGTCCAGCTGCGCACCAGGCTGCAGGATCGGTGCCAGCTTGCGGCTGGCACCGCCTCGCACCATGCCCGCGTGCCGGCCATGCTCTTCTGTAAATACATCGATGATGGCCGCGTTTTCACCGTGGCGGCGCATCGAAAGCAAAATGCCGTGATCACGCCATTCCACTGGCGGCCCTCACTGTTGTTCTGGCAGCCTCAGCAGACCGCATTGCGGTGCGTTCCGCAAGCGTCAAGACTATTCCAGCCCAGGCTCGTCCAGCAGATGGCGCCCAGCCCGGTCTTCGACTTCAATAACCCAGAGGTCGGGATCAAACGACCGCTGACGCAGGATAGAAGTGTCGACCTCAGCCTCCGGCCCGGCTGAAAGCCCATCCCATTTGCGCGCGCCGCTCATCAGATCATAGGTGCGGTGGAAAGCGCGTGCCTGGCCGTCCAGGGTGTTGAGTTTGACCAGTACGGCACCCGCCGTGTCGTCACCATGCGACGTTACAAAGGCAGGGATTCCCATCAGCCGCAGCCGGGCCAGATAGGCCTGCACCCAGAATTCAGCAGTAAGGCGGGTCATGCTGCGCGTCTTCCGGCGGTGATGCCGGTTGAACGCACGGGAGCCTCCGGCGGGAGTATTTTCACAAAGGTGAAACGCATGTGCAGCTTCAATTACCGTCTTTGAAGTCGAGGCCCATTTCGGAATAGCGCTCGGCTTCTTCCAGCCAATTCGGGCGCACCTTCACTTGCAGGAACAGATGCACCTTGCGGTCCAGGAATTCTTCCAGCTCGGCGCGGGCAGCCTGGCTGACCGCTTTGATCGTTTCGCCCCGTTTGCCCAGAACAATACCCTTATGCCCGTCGCGCACCACGTAGATCAATTGATCCACCCGGGCTGAGCCGTCCTTGCGTTCTTCCCAATTCTCGGTTTCGACCGTCAGCTGGTAGGGCAGTTCCTGGTGCAGGCGCAAAGTCAGTTTTTCGCGGGTCATTTCTGCCGCGATCATCCGCATCGGCAGGTCGGCGATCTGATCCTCGGGATAGAGCCAGGGACTTTCCGGCAGTTTGCCCGCCAGCCACTGGCGCAGGTCATCCACACCATGGCCGCGCTCGGCCGAGATCATGAAGGTTTCGGCAAATGTGTAGCGGCTGTTCAGATTCTCAGCGAGGCCCAGCAGCTTTTCCGCAGGCACCCTGTCAATCTTGTTGATGGCCAGCGCCACTTTGCGGCCAGTGCCGATTTCTTCAAGCCCGTCCAGAATGGTTTCGACGCCTTCAGTGATGCCCCGGTGCGCCTCGATCATCAGCACGACGACATCTGCGTCCGCAGCGCCGCCCCAGGCGGCAGCGACCATAGCGCGGTCCAGGCGGCGGCGCGGCTTGAACAGGCCAGGGGTGTCGACGAAAACCAGCTGCGCGTCGCCCTCCATCGCCACGCCGCGGATCCGGGTACGGGTGGTCTGCACCTTATGGGTCACGATCGAGACCTTGGCCCCGACCATACGGTTCAGAAGGGTCGATTTGCCCGCGTTGGGCTCTCCGATCAGGGCAACGAATCCGGCGCGTGTGGTCATCTGTACTGGTCCTGTTTGCAGAGTAGACCCCCTACAGGATTTTACCCACAGGGGCCAGAGGCGTTTTCAACGGGGACCCGGCACCTTCCCGCAACCTTGCCCTATGTCAAAGACCTGTGGCAGATCCAATGTGACAACCGCAGCGCCGAGCCATTCCGCAAGCCAGGCTTTTCATGACATTTTTCCTTGGGGAGGCTTCCGATGAGACGCCGTGACTTTCTGCTTGGGTCTGCTGCGACGGCAGGGGTGATGGGCGCCGCTTGCTGGGGCGGCGCTCGCAGCACCGTACAGCAGCTGACCATCCAGACCGCCCGTTTTTCTTTTCGCGAACAACCAACAGACGGGCTGGTGAGCCTGTTGCCGGATGCGCCGCCGCCGGTTCTTTACGGGACCCAGGGCGACCCCATGCACCTGCGGGTGGTCAACGGCACCGAAGATTACACCGCGATGCACTGGCACGGGCTGCGGATCGCCAACGCAATGGACGGGGTGCCCTATCTGACCCAGATGCCAATCGCGGGCGGAGAGGCGTTTGACTATGAATTCACCCCGCCGGACGCCGGCACCTACTGGTATCACCCGCATTGCATGACCATGGCGCAGATGGCGCATGGGCTGACCGGGGTAATGGTAATCAGGGAAGCAGAGGATCCCGGTTTCGACGGTGATCAGGTGATCAACCTGCGCGACTTCCGGCTGGATGGGAATGGCGGCTTCCTGCCTTACTACACCGCCCGCGGCGCGGCCCGCGGCGGAACCCACGGCAATGTGCTGACCGCAAACTGGCTGCAGGCGCCGGTTTACGATCATCCAGCGGGCGGGCTGGTGCGGTTGCGGGTGGTGAACAGCGACACCACACGGATCTACAAGCTGCATCTCAGCACCGGTCAGGCAAGGATTATCGCTTGGGATGGGCACCCCGTCGAAATTGACCTTCCCCTACCGTCTATTGACGAACCGCTGCTGATCGGCCCCGGCCAGCGGGTGGATTTCGCGGTGCGGATGCCAGCAAGCGAGGGGCAGACGGCGGATCTGCTGGCAGAGCTGCCAGGACAGCCCACCCGCACCATGGCGCAGCTGCGATCCGTTGGCGGGGGCCTCGGACGGGACCTGCGGGATCTGAAGCCGCTGGCTGCCAACCCCGCTTCACGTCCAGACCTCTCAAGCGCCGAGATGCTCGACTTCGTCTTTGGCTGGACGCCAGAGGGCGGGCCGCCGAATGACGGCTATTGCGGTTCCTTGGGATACAGTTTCTGGTCGATCAACCGCACGCCCTGGGCCGGAGATGCGGCCAAGGGCACCGGACCGTTGGCGACCCTGAAGCGCGGCAAAAGCTATGTGCTGCGGCTGAGGAATGAATCGCCGAACCTGCATCCGATCCATTTGCACGGGCTGGCGTTCATCCCGATCCGCTCAAACTTGCGCAGGCTGCCGCCGCTCGTGACGGATACCATGCTGCTGCTGAAGGATGAGGTGGCCGAGATCGCGCTGGTCGCCGACAATCCAGGCGACTGGGCGTTCCATTGCCATGTGATCGAACATCAGAAAACCGGTCTCGCGGGCTATATCCGCGTGACCTGAGTGTTCAGCCGAGCTGTTCCAGCAGAGCTTTGGCGGCGGCCTGTTCGGCCTGCCGTTTGGAGCCTGCGGTGGCTTGTGCTTCGGTGCCGTCCTGCAGCCGCGCTGCGATAGTGAAGACCGGAGCGTGATCCGGGCCGCTGCGGAACACTTCGACATAGTCCGGCGGCTTTTGTCCGCGTGCCTGTGCCCATTCCTGCAGCGAGGTTTTGGCGTCGCGCGCATCGCTTTCGACCTGATGAACACGGCGGCCCCACAGGCGCAGGATCATCTCTGCTGCGGCCTCAAAGCCTGCGTCTTTGTAGACTGCGGCAATCACCGCCTCCATCGCGTCGCCCAGCAGCGCCTGCTTGCGCCGGCCGCCCGACATCATCTCCGACCGGCCCAGTTTCAGCACCGCGCCCAGGTCGATTTCAGCGGCAACATCCGCGCAGGCTTCCTTGCGCACCAACGCATTGAAACGCGGCGCCAGCTGGCCCTCGGTGGCGGTCTTGTCATGCTCCAGCAGAGCCGTTGCCATCACCAGCCCCAGCACCCGGTCACCCAGAAATTCCAGCCGCTGGTTGTCCTTGCGGTTGGGCGAGGACACAGACGCGTGGGTCACGGCGCGCTGCAACAGGTCGGGGCGGGCAAAGCGATGCCCGATCCGGTCTTCAAACGCGCGCAATTCCTTGGACAGCTTCACTGGATCCCCTTGAAGAAACGGTCGCTCCGCCAGGTCCAGAAGTAGAGCATGGACCGCCCGGCTGAGGAGAACATGATCCGGTCGGCCCGGCCGATCAGGTTTTCAAACGGAACGAAACCCACGCCGCCGGCAGACTGCGGCAAGCGGCTGTCCGAGGAATTGTCCCGGTTGTCGCCCATAAAGAAGTAGTGGCCTTCCGGCACCTGATAGACGCCGGTGTGATCCATGCCCTGATTGGTGATGTTGAGCACAATATGCTCATTGCCGCCCGGCAGAGTTTCCAGTTTCCGCGACTTATTGCAGACAGCCCCCTGGCCCACCGGTGCGTTTTCGCATCGCGGGAAGGAGCCCTGCGGCCCCTGGCGTTCCATCACTTCTTCAAACTGGCCCGCATCCTGCAGCTTGACCGGTTCGCCGTTGATGAACAGCACGCCGTTCTTCATCTGGATCTTGTCGCCCGGCAGACCGATCAGCCGTTTGATGAAGTCATTGCTGTTGACCGGATGGCGGAACACCACCACATCGCCGCGCTTGGGCTGGCCGCCCATCAGACGGGTGTTGTCGCCGTCCAGAAATCCGCAGATGTTCTTGGCGTCGATGTTCAGACCAACCGCAGGGATGCGCACGCTGGGACAGGACGCATAAGAATAGCCATAAGCCATCTTGTTCACGAACAGGAAATCCCCGATCAGCAGGGTCTCTTTCATCGATCCGGAGGGGATCCAGAAGGGCTGGAAAAACAGGGTGCGGAAGACACCGGCGATCAGCAGCGCATAGACGATGGTCTTTATCGTCTCGATGATCGAACTGCTGGTCTTTGCTTTGGCCGTCATCAGGCTCTCCGGATTGGAAACAGGGTCCGGCGCTTCATGCGGGCCTGAGGGGGGCAAGTCAAGTTCCGGCGGGCAATTCCGCCGGGTTCGCGGGGATGGGACGCGCCTCGATCACCACAAAGGCCTGTGCCCAGGGATGATCATCAGTCAATGTCACGTGGATCACAGCCTCATGAGCATGGGGCGTCATCTCGCGCAGGCGTTCGGCAGCCCAACCGGTCACATGCATCACCGGCTGGCCGGTGCGCAGGTTGCTGACAGCCATGTCCCTCCAGGCAATCCCCATGCGCAGGCCGGTGCCCAGCGCCTTGGAGCAAGCCTCCTTGGCGGCCCAGCGCTTGGCATAGGTGCCCGCCACGTCGCGGCGGCGTTCGGCCTTCTTCTGTTCGGTTTCGGTGAAAACCCGGTTGCGGAACCTGTCGCCGAAACGGTCCAGCGTGCGCTGGATGCGCTCAATATTGGCGAGATCGGTTCCAACGCCCAGGATCATTCTTCCAACCGCTTCAACCCCAGCTTGATTCCATGTGCCAGGAACAGGCGGTTGACCATCAGGATCACTGCCAGCAGCAGCAGGAAAATTCCGGCCAGGTAAACAAATGGAATAGTCTCCCGCGCCTCGGCGACCATTGGGGTGTTCCAGTAGAGCGGCAGCTGAATGATGGTCAGAACGGCCACCACCCCGGTCATCGCCGCAGCGTTGATCCAAGCCGTTTTACCTGCCAGCGGCGCCCGGGTTGAATGGGCAATTCGGATCCCTTCAAGAACCGCAGCAAACATCGGCGGCAGAACCGTCGCCAGTCCGGCCGGCATGCCAACCCCGAACTGTGCAAGCACCAGTCCCAGCAGTAGCATCGCGACTGAGGCCCCCATCCACAGCAGCCCGTAGCGGATCAGATTGACTGGCATAGCCGCGTTACCCCCGTGCATCATCCATCAGCCGGCGCATTTCCTGCACTGCAGGTGTCAGCCCGCGGAACATCGCCTCACCGATCAGGAAGTGGCCGATATTCAGCTCCTTCACCTCTGGAAAGGCCGCCACCGGCTTTACTGTTTCATAGGTGAGGCCATGACCTGCATGCACTTCCAGCCCCAGCGAATGGGCAAAAACGGACATCTCGCGCAGTGCTTCCAGTTCGCGGTCGCAGTCCTCGGCCTTGCCCTCGGCGTGATAGTCGCAATAGGCGCCCGTGTGCAGTTCGATCACCTCGGCGCCGATCCGGTGCGCCGCTTCGATCTGCTTTTTATCAGCCGCAATGAAGATCGACACCCGGCAGCCCGCATCACGCAAGGGTGCGATGTAATGGGCCAAGCGGTTTTCTTCACGGGCGACTTCGAGCCCGCCCTCAGTGGTGCGTTCCTCGCGTTTTTCCGGCACGATGCAAACCGCGTGCGGCTTGTGGCGCAGGGCGATCTTCTGCATTTCCTCGGTCGCTGCCATCTCGAAATTCAGCGGCACGGTCAGCGCTTCCATCAACCCGTCGATATCTGCATCGGTGATATGGCGGCGATCTTCGCGCAGATGCGCCGTGATGCCGTCGGCGCCAGCCTCCTCGGCCAGCTTCGCGGCGCGGATCGGATCCGGATAGGCACCGCCGCGGGCGTTGCGCACGGTGGCAACATGGTCGATGTTTACGCCCAGGCGCAATTTGTTCTGTGTCATGACAGCTGTCTCATCCGTCTGAAGTCAATGCTTTAACCAAAGACTAGACACCAGCCCGGCAAGAGCAACCCCGCAAGTGATAATGGTACAATCCGGCTGCACGGGTCAGGCGTCAGTCCCGACTTCTGCCCGTTGTTTGATTGCCTCGAACTTCGCCTTGATCTTGGACCGGCGGCGCTGCTGGTAGACGCGGATCACCGGCAGGCTTAGCACATAACAGACCGTGGCGGTGATTATGCCAGGGATGATGCCGCCGATCATGTAAGGGTAGAACACTTCGTTGTAGAACAAATACAGCCCCTGCCAATCGGCAGGCCGGTCGTTGAACAGCGCAATCAGGTTGTCCTTCAGGTCGCCGCCAGCCGCCATGAATTTACCCATCAGGGATTTGTCGACTTCCTCGTCGAACTCGGTGCCCAGGATCCAATGCCCGGTCTGCAGCGAGGCCACTCCGATCGGCACATAGGTCAGCGGGTTGCCAAAGAAGGTGGCGCTGAGCGAGGCAAGAATATTTCCGTTCATCAGCCGGGAAACGATCGCCGCCACAAGAAAATGCAGCCCATAAAAAGGCGTGAAAGTGGTGAACACTCCGGCCCAGATGCCGCGGGCGATGCGCTCGGGCGAATCAGGCAGGCGCCGCACCCGGTGCTTTACATACAGGAACGCCCTTCCCCAGCCGCCGCGCGGCCAGAGAAAATTCGCCAGCGCCCGGAGGGGCGGACGTCTGTCCCGGCGCCTGAATACCAAAGCTGTGCGTCCTTCCCAGTTCCCGGCTCAAAATTTCAGCGGCTTATCCCGGAAAATGGCGTTCTTCCGGCTTGTTCCGGAACCGCGCCACCGCGGCAACATCGCTTTCGGCTTCAAGCGTCAGCATCAGCGAGTGCAGCTGTTCCACATCCCGCAGCTCCACATTGATCATAAGCCGGTAAAAGTCTGGTTTTCTGTCGACAAATTCAAGGTCCGAGATATTGGCCTTTTTCTCGCCAATCAATGTGCAAATGCGCCCCAGCACACCGGCGTCATTGCCAATGGTCAGTTCAAGCGTGGTTCCATAGGCCGCCGGGTGGGTGCCGCTGTGCCACTGCACATCCATCCAGCGTTCCGGCTGGTCCTCGAACTCGCCCAGCTTGTCGCAATCCGCAGCATGCACGACAACCCCGCGGCCGCGGTAGGTAATACCAATGATGCGCTCCCCCGGCAGCGGCTGGCAGCAGGGCGCACGCTCAAAGCTTTGCCCCGGCTCCAGGCCGACCACCGCACGGCGCGGAGAGATTTCGTCGCCATCGCCAGTGGTGGTCAGTTCCGGATAAACCGATTGCACCACGTCATGCGCGGTGATCTCTGCCGCGCCAAGCCGCGCCAGCAACTCGTTCACCCCGCCTGCCCGCAAGGCGCGCGCTGCGGTTTCCAGCGCTTTGTCGGTGGCTTTCTTGCCGACATGTTCAAAAGCCGAGCGTGCCAGTTCATGGCCCAGCTTCACAAACCGCGCCCGGTCCGCTTCGCGCAGGGCGCGGCGGATCGCAGTGCGGGCCTTGCCGGTGGTGGCAATCTCCAGCCAGCTCACCTGCGGGGTCTGGCCCTCGGCGGTGATCACATCCACAGACTGGCCATTGCGCAGCCGGGTCCACAGCGGCACCCGGATCCCGTCCACCTTGGCACCGACACAGGCATGGCCGATGCGGGTGTGGATGGCATAGGCAAAGTCGATCGGCGTCGCACCTTTCGGCAGTTTGATCACATCGCCCTTTGGCGTAAAGCAGAACACCTGGTCCGAATACATCTCGAGCTTCACCGCCTCGAGGAATTCGTCGTGATCATCCTCGGCGTCGAATTGCTCGGTCAGCGAGGCGATCCACTTGGCCGGATCAACCGCAAAGGGGTTTTCGGTGCGCACTCCGTCGCGGTAGGACCAATGCGCCGCAACCCCGGTTTCGGCCACGTCGTGCATCTGCCGGGTGCGGATCTGCACCTCCACCCGCTTGCCGTCGCGGCCCGACACCGTGGTGTGGATCGAGCGGTAGCCGTTCGATTTCGGCTGGCTGATGTAATCCTTGAACCGGCCCGGCACCGCCCGCCAGCGTTGGTGGATGGCACCCAGCGCGCGATAAGCGTCTTCTTCCGACAGGGTGATCACCCGAAAGCCATAAATGTCCGACAGCCGGGAAAAACCCTGATCCTTGGCCTGCATTTTACGCCAGATCGAATAGGGCTTCTTGGCGCGGCCGAACACTTCGGCCTCGATCCCGGTCTTTTCCAGCTCCAGCCGCATGTCGCCGGTGATCCGGTGGATCACATCGCCGGTTTCGCGCTGCAGGGTCACAAAGCGGCGGATGATCGACTGGCGGCCTTCGGCGTTAAGCACGCGGAACGCCAGATCCTCCAGCTCCTCGCGCATCCACTGCATCCCCATGCGGCCCGCCAGCGGCGCATAGATATCCATCGTCTCGCGCGCCTTCTGGGCCTGCTTTTCCGGGCGCATCGCCTTGATTGTGCGCATGTTGTGCAGCCGGTCGGCAAGCTTGACCAGGATAACCCGCAGGTCCTTGGACATGGCCATGAACAGCTTGCGGAAGTTCTCAGCCTGCTTGGTCTCGCGGCTGCTGAGCTGCAGATTGGTCAGTTTGGTGACGCCATCGACCAGCATCGCCACCTCATCGCCAAAACGGCGGGTGACCTCCTCGTAAGAGGCCTTGGTGTCTTCGATGGTGTCATGCAAAAGCGCGGTGATGATCGTTGCATCATCCAGGCGCTGCTCGGTCAGGATGGCGGCGACGGCAACCGGATGCGTGAAATAGGGTTCGCCCGAATGGCGGTATTGCCCTTCATGCATCTGCTCGCCGAATGCATAAGCCTCGGCGATCCTGTCCGCATTTGTCTTTGGGTTGTAGTTGCGGACCAGAGCAAGCAGATCTCCAGCGGAAATATCGGGGGAGTTCATGTCCGGTCCGCAGCCTCAAATTCGTCAGCGTACGCCTCAGCCCTGGCCCTGGGCCTCCATCAGCGCGCGCAGCAGTTTCTCTTCAGACATATCGTCATCGGCGGGCTTGTCGTGATCCGCGCCCATCAGCAGAGCCATAGAATCTTCTTCCGGCTCATCGACTTCGATCTGAGTCTGGTTGCCTTCGATCAGACGCTCACGCAGATCGTCTGCGCTTTGTGTCTCGTCAGCGATTTCACGCAGGGAAACGACCGGGTTTTTGTCGTTGTCGCGGTCCACGGTGATCGGGGCACCAGCCGAGATTTCGCGGGCACGGTGCGCTGCCAGCATCACCAGCTCAAAGCGGTTGGGCACTTTATCGACGCAATCTTCAACCGTCACGCGGGCCATCAGCGACTCTCCATATCATTCCGGGTCCAGAAGGCAGACATTTACGCCCAAACCTTTCCCTTGACAAGAGCGGAAAACACCGCATCACGCGACCAGCAACGGCGTGACCTCTGCCACATCTTCCGGCGGCAATTCCGCCAGCAAACCGGCGGCAGTTTTCTGCAGCACCGGGTGGCGCCAGCGCGGCGCAATATCGCAAAGCGGCACCAGCACAAAGGCGCGGTCCTGAATGCGCGGATGCGGCAGGATCAGCTGCCCTGGCGCCTCCTGCATCTGGGTCTCCAGCGGCAGCCCCTGCCAGCGGGCAAACCCGTCCGCATCCGGCAGCACCGCGCCGCCATGGTCAATCAGATCCAGATCAAGCGTACGCATCCCCCAGCGCTGCTCGCGCACCCGCGCAAACTGCGCTTCAATTTCATGCAAGCGCGCCAGCAGCGCGTGCGCGGACAAGGACGTCTCAACCGCAACCGCTGCGTTCACATAATCCGGCCCGGCGCCCGCCGGGAAACAGGGTGTCTGAAAGAACCGCGAGATGCAGCGCAGCACAACATCATCCGATTGCAAAGCGGCAAGAGCCTTTGACAAGGTGGCTTGCGGCGCATCTGCCTCGACAGGCAGGTTGCCGCCAAGCGCGATGAGCGACGTTTTCCGGATTCCGGCCATTTTTGACCCTATTTCAGAATGGCAGTATACTTGCGGCAGATGACAAATAACTTACATTAAGTCCACCCGTCCCGCTGATTTCAAGCACTCACTCACGGAACACCCGGCCGGGACGGTTATACCGGAAGGAACATTTTATGTTTTATAAAGACGAACGGCTTGCGCTGTTCATAGACGGGTCGAACCTGTACGCCGCAGCTAAGGCGCTTGGGTTTGACATCGACTATAAGCTTTTGCGGCAGGAATTCATGCGCCGCGGCAAGCTTCTGCGGGCCTTTTATTACACTGCCCTGCTGGAGAATGACGAGTATTCACCGATCCGCCCTCTGGTCGACTGGCTGCATTACAACGGCTTCACCATGGTTACCAAACCGGCCAAGGAATACACCGACAGCATGGGCCGCCGCAAAGTCAAAGGCAACATGGATATCGAGCTTACCGTCGACGCCATGGAATTGGCCCCGCGGGTGGACCATATCGTGCTGTTCTCGGGCGATGGCGATTTCCGCCCGCTGATTGCCAGCCTGCAGCGCCAGGGTGTGCGTGTCTCGGTGGTGTCTACCATCCGCAGCCAGCCGCCTATGATCTCGGACGATCTGCGCCGCCAGGCTGACAATTTCATCGAGCTGGAAGAACTGCGCGATGTCATCGGCCGCCCGCCGCGTGAGCAAAGCGAACCGCGTTCAGCGACCGCCGCGCACGGCTAAGAAGAACCTGCCGGAACAAGGCGCCTGATGGGGTGGCGCCTTGTTCCGGACAGAGCGTTCCCCCGCCTGATTATTGATCTGATTGCGGCGAGTTGCCCGTATTGTTGCGTGTGGCGCATCCAGCGTGCCGGAAATGCTCTGCATTGGTAGATCCGCCGGCATCAATAAGCTGCTTTGAGCTTGGCCGGGGCCGTCTGAAAGGCCGCGCCAGCCTCTGCCCCTTAGAGGCAGAAATTGTCTTTTTCATACAATCACCGCTGTCCGCGCGGCCCTTCCAGCCTTTTTGCGGCCGGCCGCTGCGGCAAGTTCCGCAGGCACCGGCTGCGGCCGCGCCGGCACTGGACCTTGCGGCCCAAACCGCTTACCTCTGGCCGCAAGGAGACGCCAATGACCAAGCCAGCCCTGACACTCTACCTTGCTGCGCCGCGCGGCTTTTGCGCCGGTGTGGACCGCGCCATCAAGATTGTCGAAATGGCGATCGGGAAATGGGGGGCGCCGGTCTATGTGCGCCACGAAATCGTGCACAACAAATTCGTCGTCGACTCGTTGCGCGACAAGGGCGCGGTATTTGTCGAGGAGTTGGACGAATGCCCTGACGACCGCCCGGTGATCTTCTCCGCCCACGGGGTTCCCAAATCGGTGCCTGCCGCTGCCGAAGCGCGCGAGATGATCTTTGTCGATGCCACCTGCCCGCTGGTCTCCAAGGTGCATATCGAGGCCCAGCGCCACGCTGAAGCCGGCCTGCAGATGATCATGATCGGCCACAAGGGCCACCCCGAAACCATTGGCACCATGGGACAGCTGCCCGACGGCGAGGTGCTGCTGGTGGAAACCGTCGAGGACGTGGCCGCGGTGGACGTGCGCGACCCGGATCAGCTGGCCTATGTCACCCAGACCACCCTGTCGGTCGATGACACCAAGGGCATCGTGGCAGCGTTGCACCAGCGGTTCCCGAACATTACCGGCCCGCACAAGGAAGATATCTGCTACGCCACCACCAACCGCCAGGAGGCGGTGAAATCGGTGGCGCCCAAGGCGGATGCCCTTCTGGTGGTCGGGGCGCCGAACTCCTCGAATTCCCGCCGCCTGGTCGAGGTCGGCGCCAAAAATGGCTGCGATTACGCCCAATTGGTGCAACGCGCGGACAACATCGACTGGCGCGCGCTGGAGGGCATCGGCTCGGTTGCCATCACCGCCGGCGCATCCGCTCCGGAACTGCTGGTCAACGAAGTGATCGACGCCTTCCGCACCCGCTATGACGTGACGGTCGAGGTGGTGGAAACCGCTGTTGAAACCGTGGAATTCAAGGTGCCCAAGGTGTTGCGCGAAACCGCCTGACGAAACGCGGCCGGATTGCGGCAAAAGTCACAGAAAACACACCTGCGCTACGCTAATCATGTTACCCAAAAGCACTCGGACATTTTTTCTGGAGCCGCATTGATGATTACTCTGCAATTTCTGATCACCGCCTTTGTTGTTGTCCTCGCCCCGGGTACCGGCGTCATTTACACATTGGCCCTGGGCCTTGGCCAAGGCCGCCGCGCTGCGATCTGGGCCGCGCTTGGCTGCACCTTCGGCATTCTTCCGCACCTGGCTGCTGCGACCCTTGGGCTGGCGGCGGTTCTGCACAGCTCGGCGCTGCTGTTCCAGATCGTCAAGGCCGCAGGCGTTGCCTATCTGCTTTATCTGGCCTGGCAGGCCCTGCGCAGCGGCGGCGTCCTGGCCGTCAGTTCAAAGCGAACCAGCCAGCCCGGCTGGACCATCGCCTGGCGCGGAGCGCTGATCAACATTCTGAACCCCAAACTGTCGGTGTTCTTTCTGGCCCTGCTCCCGCCGTTCCTGAGCGGCACCCCCGCCAGCGCAACGCTGGAGATGTCCGTTCTGGGACTGGTGTTCATGATGATGACCTTCGTCATTTTTGTGTTCTACGGGCTGTTTGCCGCACAGGCCCGCAATTATCTGCTGAACAGCGAGCGGGTGCTGAAATGGATGAGCCGCGGCTTTGCTGCCGTGTTTGCAGGCCTCGCCGCCCGGCTAGCGCTGGAACGCGCCTGAGCCTTCGGAGACCGCAGTATGACCGATTCTGAAACCATCCGCGTCTACGACAGCCGCGCTGCCGATTATGCCGCGCTGACAGATGAGCAAGCCGGAAACGACCCAAGCCTGGCGGCCTTCATCGAAGCCTGCCCCAAGGGTGGCCGGGTGCTTGACCTCGGCTGCGGCCCCGGTATCTCCGCTGCGGCCATGGCCCAATCCGGTCTGCAAGCTGACGCGCTGGACGCCTCTGCAGAGATGGTCGCATTGGCGGACCAGCATGCTGGCGTCAACGCCCGCCGGGCGACCTTCGATCAGATCGGAGGCACCGGGGTCTATGATGGCATCTGGGCCAATTTCAGCTTACTGCACGCCCCGCGCGCCGATATGCCCCGGCATCTGGCAGCCCTCAAGCAGGCGCTGAAACCCGGCGGTGTGTTTCACATCGGCATGAAACTGGGGGAAGGCGAAGCCCGCGACGGTATCGGCCGCCTCTATACCTATTACTCTGAGGACGAACTGGTGCAGCTTCTGGAACAGACTGGCTTTGACGTGAAAACCCGCAAATTCGGCGAGGCTGAGGGCCTGGATGGCACCATGGCCCCCTTCATTCTGGTGACCGCCCATGGCTGAGCTGTTTGCCTATACCGACGGCGCCTGCTCCGGCAACCCCGGCCCCGGCGGATGGGGTGCGTTGCTGCGTGCGATGGATGGAGACACCGTCGTCAAGGAGAAAGAACTGAAGGGTGGCGAAGCCGAAACCACCAACAACCGGATGGAGCTGCTGGCGGCGATTAACGCGCTGGAAAGCCTGGCGCGCCCGTCCACGCTCACCGTGGTGACCGACTCGGCCTATGTGAAGAACGGCGTCACCGGCTGGATCTTCGGCTGGAAGAGAAACGGCTGGAAAACCTCCAGCAAGAAGCCGGTCAAAAACGTCGAGCTGTGGCAGCGCCTGGACGAAGCGCAAGCCCGCCACAAAGTGACTTGGGAATGGGTCAAGGGCCACGCTGGCCACCCGGAGAACGAACGCGCGGATGAGCTGGCCCGCGCGGGCATGGCGCCCTTCAAGAAAAAGAAAAGCGCCTGATGCAAGCGCACCGCCTATGACATTTCTGGCGCTGCTGGACTACGCTTCTGTTCTGGTTTTTGCCCTGTCCGGCGCACTGGTGGCCAGCCGGGCACAGCTTGATATTGTCGGCTTTGCCTTTGTGGCCTGCCTGACCGCGCTTGGCGGCGGCACGCTGCGCGACCTGCTCTTGGACCGCAATCCGGTGTTTTGGATCGGCAACCCGAATTACATCCTGCTTGCAGCCTTTGCAGCAGTGGCCGTGTTCTTCTCTGCGCATCTGCTGGAAAGCCGGTTGCGCTGGGTCGTGTGGCTCGACAGTTTTGCGCTAGCCGTAGCTGTCCCCGCGGGGACAGGTGCCGCGCTGGCGCTGGACAGCCCGCCGGTGATCACCGTGCTGATGGGCATGGCCACCGGAACCATGGGCGGTTTGATGCGCGACGTCGTCTGCAACGAGGTGCCATTGGTGCTGAAACAGGGTGAGCTGTACATCTCCTGCGCCATGGCAGGCGCGATCACCGCCGTTATGATGATCTGGCTGGGGCTGGAGGTGCGGTTTGCCCTGCTGGCCTGCGCCGGTGTGTGCTGGACCTTGCGGGCAGGTTCCATCCTGTTCGGCTGGCACCTGCCTGTCTACAAAAGCCGCCCGCCGCGCAGTTAAGGCCGGCTTGCGGTCAGAGCAATGGGCGCCTCCTCCAATCAACCGGAAATACCTGATTGTGAACCCAGTCTTCACAACCCGGATCCGGAAACTGTCACCAGCGCAATCAGATACGCGGCTGCTGCGGAGCAAGTCTGCTCAATCTGGCGGCACCGGAAACCAAGACACGCTGATACTGATGGCACCGGCTACCAATCAGCCGCAATCAAGCGGTTTTGCGGCTGTCATCCAAGGAGTTCAGAAACTCCTGGCCGTCCTTGCTGATCCTGGCTTTCCGACCCTTGCGCCGATGCCAGACCAGCGCCATTTCATGGTACTCCCGCAGATTGGCGTCTTGCAGCAGATCTTCCTTGATCTGCAGCGCGGCTGAGAAATTGTCCGCCAGCCGCCGGTCTTCTTCTTCATTCCTGTCAAACTTATGCCAGTAGCTTGGTTCAATGGAGGAGGTGAAATGGTTTGCCCGGCCGCGGGCTTTCTTGTTCAGGAACCCGTCACGGGAGCGCAGCGCATAGTGGTTGAGCTGCGCTGCGGAATAGCCGTAGCCGCCGCGCACGTAGAGGGCGCCTTCCAGCTCATCCTCCGGCAGGCGTGTGCCATCGGCAAGCTGCCAGTTCACCTCGCCCGCCGTGTCCGCAAGAAAAGGGCGGTGAACCCCCATACGGGTGAATTTTCCATTTTTGCGGAACGCGGTCTTGAAGAACCGGTGTTCATCCTGGAGCCCCGCCGCAGGTTCAGCCAGCACAAAGGCCTGCGGCACCGGGGGATGGTCCACAGTCCCAACCCCTGCATTGCCGAAAATGCGCCAAACAAAGGAAACCGCATCTGCATCCGCCCGCTCTGCCAGCAGCCCTGGTAACGTGCCGTCACCGGAATTGATCTGCAGATATTCATCGACGTCGATCACCAGAACCCAGTCAGCATTGTTCACCTTGGGCTCGTATTCCGCCCACATCAGTGCGCTTTTGTGCGGGCCGCGGCGCACCACCCGGCTGAACCGGTGTTCGATTACACCCATCCGGTGCAGGCAGCGCAGGATGTGGTCCGTGGGATCGGAGCATTCATTGGTGAAGATGACAAAATCGCTGACACCAATGGATTTGTAGTGGCTGATCCAGTCGAGAATGTAAGCGCCTTCATCCTTCATGGTGGTCACAACCACCACGTTCGGCGCGCCGGGCTGGCCGCTGTCCTGTGTCATCTGCAAATGCCCTCTGCCTCGATTTCCCACCGCGTTGCTCAGCGGTTGAGATATTGTATTCATTCAGCGGCCCGGTGCAGCAGAAATCGCCCGTTCTCCCCCCGGCTGTGGCCTGCGTACCTCAGCCGGGATTACTTGCCCAGGTAGCGCTGCCAAAGCCAGATCAGCACCAAAGCACCCAGTACCGCGCCGGCAAAGCCGGCCATGAACCCCATGACCGCTAGCAGGGCACGCAGCACCAGCCCGCCGATCAATGCACCGGCCATGCCGATCACAACAGTAGTGATGATATCGGTTTCAAGCCGCATCAGCCGGGTCGCCAGGAAACCTGCCGCAGCGCCGATGATAATCAAAGCAAGAACGGGCATAGCAATCTCCCTATCTGCGCCAATGGGTCGGCACGATCACCAAGGCCCCGACGGAAGAGGCAATCGCATTCCAGCCCGGCGCGCTGAAGCCGATGCCGAACATCAGCCGCATGAAATAGAACAGGAACGCACCACCAGTGCAAATGATGATCGATGGCACATAGCCATTGCTGGTAAAGCCGCTGCGTTCAGAAGCGTAGCCGACAATACCGGCTATCACCACGGTGCCCATCAAGGTCAGAATCATGCCGGGCTCCCGGTTACAGGCGGCAGCCCTTCGAAACAGGGTAGCCACGTAAGAATACTTCGGGATCCTGCGCGCTTTTACCTGCCCGTTGCAAGCGCAACAGCTGGACCGCGCCGGACCCGCAAGCGATTGTCAGATTGTCATCCAGAACTTCGCCCGGCGCGCCTTGGCCCTTTGCCAATCGCGAAGCCAGCAGCTTGACCCGCTGGCCCTTGATTTCGCACCAGGCGCCGGGGAAGGGCGACAGCCCTCGGATCTGACGGTCCACCTCTGCCGCCGGACGGGTCCAGCTTACCTGCGCCTCGCCTTTGTCGATCTTTATGGCATAGGTAACGCCCGCCTCCGGCTGCACCTCAGGCGTCAGCTCTGCCAGGCGGCTCAGGGCGTCCACGATCAGCGCAGCGCCCATTTCCGACAGCCGGTCATGCAGCTGGGCGGTGGTTTCCTCGGCGCCGATTGCGGTAGCCTTACGCAGCAGCACCGGCCCGGTGTCGAGCCCTGCTTCCATCTGCATGATGCAGATGCCGGTTTCGGCGTCGCCTGCCATGATCGCCCGGTGGATCGGCGCAGCCCCGCGCCAGCGCGGCAAGAGGCTGGCGTGAATGTTCAGGCAGCCATGCGCGGGCGCATCCAGAATGGCCTGCGGCAAGATCAGACCATAGGCCACAACCACCGCCACATCCGCATTCAAAGCCGCAAAGGCTTCCTGTTCTTCTGTCCCTTTCAGAGAAACTGGATGGCGCACTTCCAGCCCCAAGGCCGCGGCGCGGGCGTGGACGGGTGCGGGCCGGTCCTTCTTGCCGCGGCCTGCAGGCCGGGGAGGCTGGCAGTAAACGGCGGCAATCTCGTGTCCTGCATCGACCAGGGCATCCAGCACCGGCACCGAAAAATCAGGCGTTCCCATGAAGACAATACGCATCTGCATCCCCTGCCCCGGTTGCCCTGCCCGCAGCCGTCAAGACGGGCTGTAGGCAGATCCGCGTCCGCCCTGGGGACGGGGCCGGGCGCGAACCGGGCCCAAGCGGCCCGGGAAATGAAATCCGGCCTCAGCCGTTCAGCTTTTTCGCCTTGCGGATCAGCATGTCGCGTTTCACCTTGCTTAGACGGTCGAAATACATCCTGCCGTTCAGATGATCGATCTGATGCTGTACCGAGGTGGCCTCAATCCCGATAAAATCCTTGCGGTCCACCATGCCCTGTTCGTTGATGAAACGGACGGTCACAGCACGCGGGCGTTTGATCTTGGCTGAGACGCCCGGCAGGTTGGGGCTGGCTTCGTCATGCTCGCGCAGCTCGACCGAGGCGTGCAGGATCTCCGGATTGGCCAGCTTCACCGCGCGTCCGCGTTCGGTGGAGCCGTCCACCACTGCCAGCCGCAGCATCGCGCCGATCTGGGTAGCAGCCAGGCCCACGCCCGGCATCGCGTCCATAGTATCAACCATGTCGTTCCAGATTTCACGAATCTCACTGGTGATTTCGCTCACTTCTTCGGCCTTGGTGCGCAGGCGCTTGTCAGGCCAGGGCAGGCAGGTGCGGACGGTCATGTCTGATGTTTCCTCAGGCGCGGGCGCGTTCGCGCTTCAGCTTCTGCATCTTGCGGGTGATCATCTGGCGCTTCAGCGGCTTCAGGTAATCGATGAACAGCTTGCCGTTCAGGTGGTCGATCTCATGCTGCACGCAAGTGGCCCACAGCCCGTCAAACGTTTCACGCTGCGCATTGCCGTCGCGATCCATCCATTCGACCTCTACGACCCTGGGACGGGTCACTTCGGCATACTGGTCCGGGATCGACAGGCAGCCTTCCTCATAAACGTTGGTGTCGTCCGAGGACGACAGGACCTGCGGGTTGAACATCACCAGGGGGCGTGCATCGCCGTCCTCTTCCTTGATGCAATCCAGCACGATCAGCCGTTGCAGAATACCGATCTGCGGCGCCGCCAGGCCAATGCCGGGGGCTGCATACATGGTTTCCAGCATATCATCCGCCAGCACGCGCAAATCATCGCTCAGGTCCGGCACAGGCACGCAGACCTTTTTCAGACGGGGATCGGGATGGATCAGGATCGGTCGTTTCATGCGCTTCATGTATGCGATCAGCCGCGCCATCGCAACGCCCCCTTGCGCGTGCCGCTGCAGTGACTAGCTTCGCATGCAAAGTTACGGGCAACGACACGGGAATCCACCACATGAATTTTGACAAAATCACCGACCGCTGCGGCACTCACAGTTCGAAATGGGACAAGATGGAGAAACTGTACGGCATCCCGGCGCAGGACGGTCTAGCGATGTGGACGGCGGATTCCGACTATGAAACTGCGCCTTGCGTGATTGATGCCGTCAAAGCCGCAGCCGAACATGGTGTCTTCGGCTATTCCTGGCAGCACCCGGAGTATCTGCAGGCAGTTCAATGGTGGATGAAGACCCGGCACAGCTGGGACATTGAAACCGATTGGGTACTGACATCGCAAGGGCTGGGCAATGCCATTGCCCTCTGCCTGGATGTCTGGAGCCAGCCCGGTGATGGCGCTGTTATCTTCTCGCCCGTTTATCATGAATTTGCGCACAAGGTGAACAAGTCGGGGCGCAAGGTTACCGAATGCCCGCTGGCGCGCGACGGCGACACCTACAATCTGGACCTCGACGATGCGCAATCGCGCCTGAACGGAACCGAGAAGCTGCTGTTGTGGTGCTCGCCGCAGAACCCCTCAGGCCGGGTCTGGACCGCCGAGGAACTGCGCGCAGTGGCAGAGTTTGCCAAGCGCAACGGGTTGATTCTGATCTCCGACGAGATCCATCATGATCTTGTCTATACTGGCAGCACTTTTGTGCCGATGGACGTGGCGGCCCCCGACGCACGTGGTTGGACAGTGACTCTGACTGCGCCCTCGAAAACCTTCAACATTGCCGGTCAGCGGACCGGTAACATGATCATCCCAGACCCAGAGCTGCGCGCCGCAATGCGGCACCGGCAGAACACGCTGGATTATGATCCCAGCGCGCTTGGTGTTGCGATGATCACCGCCGCGTATTCCCCAGAGGGCGCCGAATGGGTCGACGCCCAGATCGCCCACCTGGAAGGCAACCGAAGACTGTTTGACGAGACCGTGAACGCCCTGCCGGGGCTGGAATCACTGCCGCTGCAATCGACCTATCTGGCCTGGGTGGATTTCTCCGGCACCGGTATGAGCCGCCAGGAATTCCTCAAACGGCTGCGCGAAGACGCCAAGATCGCCACCTCGCCCGGCGACGGCTTTGGCACAGGGGGGGAGTTCATGGAGCGGTTCAACCTGGCCACTCAGCGGTCGCGGGTGGAGGAAGCCTGCCGCCGCCTGACTGCAGCCTTCTCGGACCTGCAATAACCATGAAGCGCCTGCTGCGCCTGCTGGCGCTGGTTGTTCTGGCCGGCGCCGCCTGGGCCGCCTGGCAGGCTTTTGCGCCGCGGCCCGCACCGCCGCCGCAGGCCGCGGCGGTGGAGCGGATCGACCGCATCCTGATTGAGAAATCAGCCCGCCGCCTGACCGCCAGCCGCGAGGGTGAGACGGTGCTGGAATTTCCTATCGCGCTAGGGTTCGAGCCGGCAGGTGACAAGTTTCAGGAAAGTGACGGCAAAACGCCCGAAGGCACATTCCTGATTGACCGGCGCAACCCCAACAGTGCCTATCATCTGTCGCTGGGAATCAACTATCCGCAGCCCGAAGACAGGAAGCAGGCCCATGCGGCCGGGGTCAGCCCCGGCGGCGACATCTTCATTCATGGACAGCCGAATTCCGTGGGCAATCTGATCACCCTGCCCGGCGACTGGACCGCCGGCTGCATCGCTGTCACCAATGAACAGATGGAAACGCTGTGGCGCCTGGCAGAAATCGGGACGGAGGTTGAAATCCGTCCCTGAACCAGCAGCTCAGATCTTGCCCTGCGACTGGTCGAAGGGGATCAGCCCGGCAGGTGCGTCCGGGGATTTGTAGAAATCCAGCGGTGCCCTGTCCGCAGCGGGTGTAGAGCGCTTGAATTCATAGCGCATCTCGCCACCCTCTTCTTCGCTGGCAACGATCAGGCATTGCGACAGGTGCCGCGCTCCCTCGTAAAGATCGACCAGCCCGCGCAGCATCGGCGCAGTCTCTGCCTCAACCGAAAAACCCGTCTTCCACATCCGCAGAACCGGGACCAGCTCATTGTCCGCCATTACCCGCAAACGGCTTTTCTTGCGCATCCCCTGAAGCCGGGCGGTGTCCAGCGCTTCCTGTACGGCTTTGGGCACATAGGTATTCATCGTTCCGGCCTTCCAAATGCTTAGGGTCTCTCGGGTCCTTCTTTCAACGGTGCGTCACAAACATATAAAATCAAGTGAACATTTTCGGAAATTTGACGGTCGCGCAATTTTGTTGCTCTTGTGCAGTGACGCAGAGGCCTTGCGCGCTGCGCTGCATAGGCACCCGGCCTGAGCAGGTCTATGTTTCCTGCGCACAGCAGCAGGAGCAGACGTGATGGGCCTTTTGATCGACGGGAAATGGCACGACAAGTGGTATGATACCAAATCCACTGGCGGCGCCTTCAAACGCAGCGAATCGCAGTTCCGCAACTGGATCACAGCCGATGGCAGCGCTGGTCCTTCGGGCAAGGGCGGCTTCCCCGCAGCAAGCGGACGCTATCACCTTTTTGTCTCGCTCGCCTGCCCCTGGGCCCACCGCACGCTGATCTTCCGCAAGCTGAAGGGGCTGGAGGATCATATCTCTGTTTCCGTTGTGCATCCCGATATGCTGGGCGAAGGCTGGACCTTTGACAGGGACGACCATGGCGCCACCGGCGACACTCTGTTCGGCAGTTCCCATATGCACCAGATCTACACCCGCGCCGATGCAGGCTATACCGGCCGGGTGACGGTGCCGGTTCTATGGGACAAGGAACAGGAGACCATCGTTTCCAACGAAAGCGCCGAGATCATCCGAATGCTCAACTCAGCGTTCAACGGGATCACCGGCAACACCGGCGATTACTGGCCGGAAGAGCTGCGAGAGCCGATCGAGGCCGTGAACGCCCGCATCTACAGCACCATAAACAACGGCGTCTACAAATGCGGCTTTGCCACCACGCAACAGGCTTATGACACCGCGGTTGAGCCGCTGTTTGAAAGCCTGGACTGGCTGGAGGACCTGCTGTCGCAACACCGCTACCTGCTGGGGGACCGTGTGACCGAGGCCGACTGGCGGCTGTTCACCACCCTCCTGCGGTTTGATCCGGTCTATCACGTGCATTTCAAGTGCAACCGCAAGCGGCTGGCAGACTACCCGAACCTATGGGCCTATACCCGCGAGCTGTACCAATGGCCGGGCGTGGCGGAAACCGTCGGCATGCAGCATATCGTGCGCCACTATTACTACAGCCACGACACCATCAACCCGCACCGGATCATCCCGGTCAATCCGGATATCGACTGGCAAGAACCGCACCGGCGCGGCTGATCCGCCGCGGGCAGCCGTCAATCCGGCGTTTCCGGCCGATACCGCTAAAATTAGGGAGTTCACGCCCCGCCCCGGTTGCTTTATGAACCGCTGTGTCTGATTTGACGTCCGATCCGTTCGGAGCAACATTCAACCGGTGGCTACCGCGATGCTTGAACTCCCGCATGAAAATGCAGCCCCATCCAGGGACCACGGCGGCAACTTGGGCGTTGCCATGGCAGAATTCGGCGGTACCCGCAGCGATTGGATGGACCTGTCCACCGGTATCAACCCGCACCCCTATCCGCTGCCGGACTTTACCGCCGGAGACTGGGGCGCACTTCCGGATGCTGATGCGCTGGCCGACCTCGAACGCGCCGCGCGGTCATTCTGGAACATCCCGGATGAGGCCGCCGTGCTGGCTGCCCCCGGTGCATCAGCCCTGATCGCAGCCCTGCCTGCGCTGGCCGCGCCGCGCTGGGTGCAGATCACCAAACCGACTTACAACGAACACGCCGCCGCTTTTGAAGCCCGCGGCTGGAAAATCCGCGTGGATGGCCCGGCTGAGGCCCGTGTCGCAGTGCATCCGAACAACCCCGACGGCCGGATGTGGAGCGAAGATCAACTCACCGCACCGCTCACTATTATCGACGAAAGCTTTTGCGACGTCTGCCCAACGGAGAGCCTGATTCGCATGGCCGCCCGCCCCGGCGTGATTGTCCTGAAAAGCTTTGGCAAATTCTGGGGCCTCGCCGGCCTGCGGCTGGGCTTTGCGATCGGCGATCCCAAACTGATCGCCGCTCTGTCAACGTGGCAAGGCCCTTGGGCGGTCTCCGGCCCGGCCCTGCGAACTGGCGCGCTGGCCCTGCAGGACCACGGCTGGGCCGGAGACACCCGCACCCGGCTCCGGGCGGATGCGGCGCGGCTTGACGAGATGATGCTTGCCAAGGGCGCCAGCCTGGTGGGCGGCACCGATCTGTTCCGCCTCTACAATGTTAACGATGCCGCTACCTGGCAGGACAAACTTGCCCGCGCCCGCATCTGGAGCCGCATTTTCCCTTATTCCAAAACCTATCTGCGCCTCGGCCTGCCGCCCGCTGACGGCTGGGACCGGCTGGAAGCCGCGCTATGACCACCGCGGCCATGCTGGCGGTGGCCCTCGTGCTGGATGCCGTTTTCGGCGAGCCCAAATGGCTGTGGTCCCGTATCACCCACCCGGCGGTGCTGATGGGCAAGGCAGTCGGCTTCTTCGACCGCAAGCTTAATACCGGCCAAAACCGCCGCGGCAAAGGCGTGCTGGCCGCGTTGGCGCTGGTTCTTTGCGGTGTTATCGCTGGCAAGCTGCTGTCGCTGCCCGGCACGCTGGTGGAAATCCTGGTGGCAGCCATTCTGATCGCCCAGCGTTCGCTGACCGAACATGTTGCCGCCGTTGCCAAGGGCCTGCGCAGCAGCCTGGAGGATGGCCGCCAAGCGGTTGCCATGATCGTCAGCCGCGACACCGCGGCCATGACGGCGCCGCAAGCCGCCCGTTCTGCCATTGAAAGCGGCGCCGAGAACATGTCGGACGGAGTCATCGCCCCTGCATTCTGGTTTCTGATTGCCGGGTTGCCGGGCCTGATTGTTTACAAGATGGTCAACACCGCCGACAGCATGATCGGCTACCGCACCAGCCGGTACAAGGATTTCGGCTGGGCCGCCGCCCGTCTGGACGACCTGTTGAACCTGATCCCGGCCCGCCTTACTGGGTTGCTGATCGCCCTGTCCAGCGGCCAGCTGCGCCACTGGGGTGCAATTTCTGCAGACGCCCGACAACACCGGTCGCCCAATGCCGGCTGGCCCGAAGCCGCCATGGCGCGGGCGCTGGACACCGCACTGGCCGGCCCGCGATCTTATGAGGGGCAGATGCGCGACTTTCCCTGGGTCCATGCATTTGGTACCAAAAGCGCCAATGCCGAAACCATCACCCGCTCCGTGACCCTGCTGTGGCAGACCTGGGCGCTTGGTCTTGTCCTGACGGTTGCCATTGCCACGGTTTTCTAGCACATAAGACCCTGCGGGAGCGGTCAGACAAAGGAACGCCGGAACAATGCGCCTAATGCCCTTCGTCCTTGCAGCAAGCCTGCTGCCTGCGGCGGCAACTGCCCAATGCGGCGGCGGCTTTCAGAATTTTGTTAAGCTGATGAAAGACGAGGCGGTGCAGGCCGGGTATGACACCTCCACTGTCAACGCCTTCTTCTCGGGCACCCGCAAAGATGCCCGAGTTCTTAAGGCGGACCGTGCCCAGGGTGTGTTCCAAAAACCTTTCATCGAGTTCACCCGCCACCTGATCTCGCAAAACCGGATCAAGCGCGGCCGCCAGATGGCGCAAAAACATGATGCCACCTTCCAGCGGATTGAGAACACCTATGGCATTGACCGCGGTGTGCTGCTGGCGTTCTGGGCCTTCGAGACCGACTATGGCGGCTATCAGGGCGATTTCAACACCCGCGATGCGCTTGTCACCCTGGCGCATGACTGCCGCCGCCCGGAGCTTTTCCGGCCGCAGGTTTTCTCGGCACTGGAGCTGTTCAGCCAGGGCAATTTCGATCCCAAACGCACAACAGGCGCCTGGGCCGGCGAGATCGGCATGGTACAGATGCTGCCCGGAGATATTCTGGATCATGGTGTCGATGCCGACGGCGATGGCCAGGTCAGCCTGAAAACCTCTGCCGCCGACGCGCTGATGTCGGGGGCGCGGATGCTGTCCCATTTGGGTTGGAAACCGGGCCAGCCCTGGCTGCAAGAGGTCATCATCCCCCAGGATCTGGATCTGACGCTGACAGGCACTGGACGCAAGAAATCCGTGGCCCAGTGGCGCGGTCTGGGCGTCTCAGCGCGGGACGGCAAACTCCCCGATCCTTCCTTGCGCGCTTCGCTTCTGCTGCCGCAGGGCCACAAGGGGCCGGCTTTCCTCGCTTACCCCAACTTTGACGTCTATTTTGAGTGGAACCAGAGCTTTACCTATGTCCTCACTGCTGCTTACTTTGCCAACCGGCTGAAAGGCGCAGAGGCCTTTAGCGCCGGCCAACCCGAAAGAGGGCTGAATGGCACCCAGATGAAGCAGTTGCAGCAGATACTCCAGGCCCGCGGCCATAACGTTGGGGATATCGACGGCATTCTTGGCGCCCGCACCCGGATTGCAGTGCAAAAAGAGCAAGCCCGCCTTGGCCTGCCCGCTGATGCCTGGCCGACGCCGGCGCTGCTGCAGAAGCTTTAACGGACCGGGAACCGCTCGCCCTTTTCGGTAATCAGGATGACCCGGCTTCCATTGCGCACATACAGATCGCAGCGGCCAAGCCCGTTGGCGAATTCCACGCAGACGCTGCCATCTGCGGCAATCCGGTAAGTGCCCCAAGCGGTGCCCCCGCCGTTCTCCGCCGAGTAGGTATAAGCATAGGCGCCATCGCTGCCATACAGCGACTCTCCGCCATCATAAAAGCGAAAGGACCGGCCTGGCAGCGCGTCCAGTTCGTCCTGCGCCAAGGCCGTGTCGCCGGGCCGCAGCGGCCAATCGCCGGCCAACGCGCTGCCTGCCATCAGAGATAGAAAAAGGGGCATGATCCGTTTCATGCCCCTACCTTAGCGGTTCACTTGTTAAGCTGGTGTCACGATCCGGTGACTCGTGGTTTCACCAGTCAATGAAAGTTTCGAAATCCTGCATCGCGCGGTTCCAGATCCCCACGGCCTCGGCAAAATCATCCGGGCTCATGCCCTTTTTGCCCAGGAACACGTCCATTTCGATCCGGGCTGAGCCCTCTTCCGAGACATAGCCGCGGGCAAAACGGTTTTCATTGTTCCACTCGTTGATCTTGGACAGGCGCACGCTGCCGTCTGTCTGATAGCCGGAAAAGAACTGGATGGCCTCGCAGTTGGTGTTGTTGTCGCAGCCGTAGTAATAGACCGAGAAATCGTTGCCGTAATACTCAACTTTCAGGTTGGGATCACCTACGCTGTCTGTGGTTACTTCGACCTTGGCGCCCTCATCCTTGAAGAAACCGGCAACACTGTCGCCGGTCTTGGCCACTACATTCTGGGCCGCCGCGGCAACCGGGATCATCAAGACCACGGATGCGGCAATTGCTTTGAGCATATTCATTTGTCACTCCACTAATAAATTCGAAAACAAAAGCACCAATCCCAGTAGTGCCTCTGCCTTAGGCCACCATCGCCTCTGCTTTCTTCAGGTCAACTGAAACCAGCTGGCTAACGCCCTTTTCCTGCATGGTGACCCCAAACAGCCGGTCCATCCGCGCCATTGTCACCGCGTGGTGTGTGATGATCAGGAAACGGGTGTCAGTCTGGCGGCACATCTCGTCCAGCAGGTCGCAGAAACGGGTGACATTGGCGTCATCCAGCGGCGCGTCGACCTCGTCCAGCACACAGATCGGCGCCGGGTTCGACAGGAAAACCGCAAAGATCAGCGCCATCGCGGTCAGCGTCTGCTCACCGCCGGACAGCAGTGACAGGGTCGACAGCTTCTTGCCTGGCGGCTGGCACATGATCTCAAGGCCCGCATCCAGCGGATCGTCGCTTTCGACCATCACCAGATTGGCCTCACCGCCGCCGAACAGATGGGTGAACAACATGGCAAAGCTGCTGTTCACCTGCTCAAACGCCGTCAGCAGCCGTTCGCGGCCCTCGCGGTTGAGACTGGCAATCCCATCGCGCAGGGTCTTGACCGCGCCTTCCAGGTCCAGCTTCTCGGCGACCAGCGTGTCATGCTCGTTCTGCACGCCGCGGGCGTCTTCCTCCGCCCGCAAGTTCACTGCACCCATAGCATCGCGCTGGCGCTTGCAGCGGTCCACGTCGTGTTCCAGGTCATCCGAGGCGGGCATTTCATCCGGTGACACGCCCAGCTTCTCCAGCAACGCCTGCGGGGTGATCTGCTGCGCCTCGATGATGCGGCCCGCGGCCTGGGTCACCGCCTCCTTGGCCGCATCGCTGCGCGCCTCAGAGCGGGCGCGTGCTTCGCGTGCCTCAGACGCCAGCCGCTCGCATTCGCGTTCCTTGTGAACCGCGTCACGCAGTTCGGCCTCGGCTGCAATCAGAGCTTCTGTCGCCGCGGACTTACGCAGCTCTGCCTCGGAAATCGCCTCGTTCAGCTCCTCGCGTTTCCCGGCAATCTCAGCCGGGACCGCATTCGCCTCTTCCAGCTCTTCTTGCGAGGCTTCGCGGCGTTCTGCCAATTCTGCGATCCGTGCCTCAGCGCTCTCCAGACGGTGGCGCCAGCCGGACAGCTCCTTGGTCACTTCCTGGGCGCGCTTGGTGCGGGCCTCGCCTTCACGGCGCAATTCATCGTGGGAGGACCGGTGCGTCAGCATGGTGATCCGCGCCGCCTCCACCGACTGCTTGATGTCCTCAACCGCAATGCGGGCCTGGTCCAGATCGCCGAGATCCCCCAGCGCCTTTTCCGCCTCTTTCAGCTGCAGGCTGGAACTCAGCGCGTCTTCCTCATGGCGGGAGACGGCAATCCCCAATGTCTCAAGTTTGGCCTCAGCCAGGTTGCGGTCCGCCTCGGCACGGCTCAGCGCACGCGCGGCGTCAGCCACCCGCTGGTCGGCCACGCGGCGCGCCTGGCGGGCGTTCTGGTCGGCCAGCGTCACCTCCTCCAGCTTGCGCAACAGCATCTCATGTGCCGCACGCGCGCCGTCCGCAGTAGCGCTGACACGTTCCATCTCCTGCTTCAGCGCTTCCAGCTTATTCAATTGCTCCAGCCGCAGGGCTGCTGCACTTGGCGCGTCCTCGGCCCAGGCGCGGTAACCATCCCAGCGCCACAAGTCACCCTCAACCGTCACCAGACGCTGCCCTGGCGTCAGATGCGCTTGCAGCCCTGCTGCCGCATCGCCATCCACCAGCCCGATCTGCGCCACCCGGCGGGACAGGGCATCAGGGCCGGAAACAAACAGCGCCAGAGGCTGCACTCCATCGGGCAGGGGCGCATCATGGTCATAACCGGACAGCGCCACCCAGCCCGTCGGCCCGTCCGCCTCCGCCAGCGGCGCGCGCAGATCATCGGCCAGTGCCGCACCCAGAGCCTTTTCATACCCCGGAGCCACTGTCAGCTCGTCCAGGATCTGCCCACCCTCGGCGGTATCCCGCTCCACCAGTTTGGCCAGCGCTGTAACCTCAGCGCGCAACGCGCCCAGCCCGCCTTCGGCTTCAGAGCGCTGCGAACGCGCTTCGGCCTCCCGGCTTTGAGTCTCGGTGCGGGTCTCATCCGCATCGGCCAGCGCCTCTTCAGCCATTTCCGAGGCCTCGCGGGCCTCTTCCTCAGCGGCCACCGAAGTTTCGAATTTCTCCACCGCCAGTTCCAAGGCATCCTGCGCCTCGCCCTTGGCGGCGCGGGCCTTTTCAGCCTCGCCCTCGGAACGGCCCAAAGCTCGTTGGCAATCCTCTAATGCACGGCGCGCCGACTGGTGGCGAGCCGCCAGACGGGCCACATCTTCGGTCACCTGCGCCAGATGATCCTCGCGTGCCTGCAAGATCGAGCCGGCATCGCGCGCCAGTTCCGCAGCTTCGGCCATCTTGCCGTCATGCCCGTCGCCGGCCTTGGACAGCTCGCGCTGCTCCCACTCCAGCCGTTCGATGGTTTCGCCGGCGTCCTTGTTGAGCCCCGCTTCGCGCTCAATGTCGTTGCCCAGCTGCACAACACGGCTGCTGAGCCGCTCGATGGTCTGGCGCGCCTGCGCCTCCTGATCGCCCAGCGAATCCCGTTGCACCACCAGCCGCTGCAGGATGGCAGCGGCAATCGCCTCTTCTTCACGCAAGGGCGGCAGCTTTTCTTCAAACGTGCCGCGCTGCGCCGCGGCTGCACGCACCAGCGCCTCAGCCTTGGCGGCCTGCTCAACCCGCGCCCGCAGCTCATCCTCGGAGGCCAGCCGCAACGCATCCGCTTCGCGCCAGCGGCGGTACAGCAACATGCCTTCGGCCAGGCGCAGCTTTTCACCGATCTCGCGGTAGCGCTGCGCCTGCCGCGCCTGCTTGGCCAGCTGCGCCAGCTGTGCCGCCAGCTGCTCGATCACGTCATCGACACGCAGCAGGTTGGACTCGGTGTTCTTCAGTTTCAGTTCGGCCTCGTGGCGCCGCTGATAAAGGCCGGAAATACCCGCCGCCTCTTCCAGAATACGCCGCCGTGCCTTGGGCTTGGCGTTGATCAGCTCGGCGATCTGCCCCTGCCGCACCAGCGCCGGCGAATGCGCCCCCGTCGAGGCATCGGCAAACAGCATCTGCACATCGCGCGCCCGCACATCCTTGCTGTTCGACTTGTAGGCACTGCCCACATCGCGCGTGATACGGCGCACGATTTCCAGCCCGTCCGCCTCATTGAACCCCGAGGGCGCCAGCCGTTCAGAATTGTCGATTTGCAGGCTGACTTCGGCAAAGTTGCGCGCGGGCCGCGACGAAGTGCCGGCAAAGATCACATCTTCCATGCCGCCGCCGCGCATTGCCTTGGCGCGGGTCTCGCCCATCACCCAGCGCAAAGCCTCCAGAAGATTGGATTTGCCGCAACCGTTTGGACCCACAACCCCGGTCAGCCCATCGGCAATGACCAGTTCCGTAGGATCAACAAAGCTTTTGAAGCCGTTCAGCCTGAGCTTGGAAAACCGCAAAGCTGCCCCTCCGTGATTCCGGATCGAGAAAGTTCAACGGTTCCTATCGTGTGTGTCAACGCTCTGCATCCCCAAATCGGGGCGAATCTGCCTCAAACCACACCATATCTTGTGGATAACCCGCAGGATCCGGCGGTGTTTTGCCAAGCCGGGGGCAATCCGGCCTTAGACTGAGCCCAGCAGCCGCCCCAACCGGGCAATCCCGTCCTCAATCGCCGCATGGTTAGAGTTGGAAAAGCTCAACCGGATCGTGTTCTGACCGCTGCCATCGGCGAAAAATGCCTGCCCCGGGACAAAGGCCACCCTCGCCGTCTCCAAAGAACGGGCCAGCAACTGCGCCCCATCCATGCGGTCCGGCAGGGTCATCCACACGAACATGCCGCCCTCAGGCCGGGTCCAGCTGACGCCCTCCGGCATGTGCTCCTCCAGTGCCGCCAGCATGACGTCCCTGCGGCGTTGGTAGACCGCGTGCAGCTGCGCCACATGCGCATCGAAACGGGCCTCTGCAACGCCATGGACTGCCATCTGGTTGATTGTCGAACTATGCAGATCCGCCGCCTGCTTCAGCAGCACCATCTGCGAGATCACCGGCTTGGCCGCCACCGCCCAGCCGATCCGCAAACCCGGCGAAAGGGTCTTGCTGAACGAGCCGCAATAGATCGTCCGGCAGTCCTCGATCGAGCCCTTCTGTTCCAGCTCCAGCGCCAGAACCGGCGGCACCGGCTCCCCGTCATAGCGCAGCGACTGGTATGCCGCATCTTCGATGACGGCACACTTCAGGCTGTCAGCCAATTCCAGCAGCCGCAGCCGCCCGGCACGGTCCAGGGTCTCTCCGGTTGGGTTGGCAAAATCCGGCGACAGATAGGCGAATTTCACCGCGCTGCCCGCGTCCGCAGCACCCTCGGCATAACTTTCCACCGTTCGGTTGCCTTTCAAAGACAGCCGGTCATAACGTGGCTCATAGGCGTTGAAGGCTGCCAGCGCCCCCAAGTACGTAGGCCAGCCGACCAGTGCAGTATCCCCCGGCGACAGGAACAGCTTGCCGAGATAATCCAGCGCCTGCTGGGAGCCGGAGGTGATCAGCACATTGTCCGCATCACAGGCGATACCGATCTTCGCCATCTCCTCAACAATCCATTCACGCAGCGGCAGATATCCTTCGCTCACTGAATACTGCAGTGCCATGGCCTGCCGTTCCGGTGTCAGCGCATTCTTGAATGCTTCGGCAAATTCATCCGCCGGAAACAGTGCCGGGTCCGGGATGCCGCCAGCAAATGAGATGATATCCGGCTGGTCCAAGAGCTTCAGCAATTCGCGGATTTCCGACGCCTTCATCCGCGTGTTCCGGCTGGCAATGATCTGGTCGAACTGCATCCTGGCTCTCCTGGCTTGGGATCTGGTGCCACGGTAGGAGAGCGCGAAATAATGTCAATAATACTGACCTAATGTTACAGCCTTCGTGATCCCTGCCTGCCCTTGCAGCCCCTCCCCCCCCATGGTCATATGATTTGACCAATTCAGATGAGCCTCCGCATGCCATTTCAGAAAGTTCAGCCCGAAAAACTCTCCGCCTCCGTCGTTAAGCAGATCGAGCAGCTGATCCTGCGCGGCATCCTCTCACCTGGTGAACGGCTGCCTGCCGAACGGGAGCTGGCGGAGCGGCTGGGTGTCTCCCGCCCCTCCCTGCGTGATGCCATCGGCGAGTTGCAGGCGCGTGGGCTGCTTGCCTCCAAGGCAGGCTCCGGCGTGTTTGTGGGGGACGTTTTGGGATCGGCTTTTTCGCCGGCACTGATCCAGCTGTTCGCCACCCATGACGAGGCGGTGTTTGATTACCTCTCCTTCCGCCGCGACATGGAGGGGCTGGCCGCAGAGCGCGCCGCCCGGTTCGGGTCGGACTATGACCTGCAGGTGATCCAAACGATCTTTGACAAGATGGAGGCGGCCGGCAATCCCGCCGTGTCCGAGGAAGCGGCCCGGCTCGACGCTCAGTTCCACTCCGCTATCATGGACGCCAGCCACAACGTCATCATGCTGCATATGATGCGTTCGATGTTCGATCTGCTGCGCGAGGGGGTCTTCTACAACCGCCGGATCATGTTCCAGCAGCACACCACCTATGAGGCGCTGCTGGAGCAGCACCGCGCCATCAACGCCGCCCTGCAGGCCCGCGATCCGCAGGCTGCGCGGACGGCAGTGGAGATGCATCTGGACTATGTGAAGCAAGCCCTAACCGACCACCAGCGCGCCGAACGCAACGCCGAGGTGGCGCGGCAGCGGCTGGAGCATGAAACGGGGAAGGGGTGAATGCGGGTAGCAATTACCCCATTCATTCCGACGAAGATTAACTAACCTCGCACCTGTCCCACAGCGCTTGATCTCGTAGCCCGATCATTGCGCCGTAAACCATCTCGTCCAGACACTGAAATTTGTAGTTCTCTCTCAAAAACTCAGCATTCATGATGAGTACGCTTTTGCGCTTCACGTAAAATGGAACAGGGTGGAGCCGCATGCTTAGGCTTACACCTGAAAGCTTGGTCGTTTGACTTGGCAGTCTTCTCGCGATCTTGTCCGTTTCGATCCCCAACTGCAAAGCGACTTCGACGTTTCTAATTTCTGCGAAACCATCCAGAAGCAGCACCCAGATATCTACATCTTCAAAACTCCGCGGCTCCCTTGCAGTCAATTGCCCCTGCACATCGGACATCGTTTGCGAAAAAAGCGGCGGATTTGAATAGTATTCGCCGCCTTGCCAAAACACAAAGGTCGATGGGTTTAGTTTGCGTTCCCAGATCGCCAAACTGTTGAACTTCATTGATCCGAGGGCAAACAAAAATGTTGCTAGCAAAACTAGGAGATAAGCCCCTAAGAACCGCACTGCCCAAACTCGGAGATGTTTCATATCAATAGGTCCGTGTTGAAAACTGCCCGCGGCCAGTAATCGACAAAATTCGGCTGCAAGCAATTTGGCGCGGATTGAATAGTATCCGCAAGGCTGTGTTGGTAGAAACTTACCCCCAACAGCTGGCAAGACAAAAAAACCCGGCCGCTTGGGCCGGGTTTTTTAAACTCAACAGTGTCTGCCAAACTCAGTGCAGCTTGGCGTCCACATCCGCGATGGCGGCGTCGATCAGCTTGTTGGCCTCTGCGGCGGTCATCTGCTTGGAGATCACCTGATCCGCCGCAGAAACAGCGATTGTGATCGCCTGATCGCGCACTTCCTTCACAGCCGAGGCTTCCGCCGAAGCGATCTGCTCCTCGGCGGCCGCCAGACGGCGGGCAATGGAGGTTTGCAGATCCGCTTTTGCCTGTTCCGCTGCGCGGGCAGCTTCGTCACGGGCGGCGGCAACGATCTGATCTGCCTGGGCCTGAACTTCCTGCTGCTTACGCTCATAGGACGCCAGAACGGTCTGGGCCTCTTCACGCAGCGCGCGGGCTTCGTTCAGCTCCTTCTGGATACCTTCTGCACGGTTATCCAGCTGGCCTGCGAGCAGCGACGGCACTTTGGCAAACAGCAGAATGCCAACGAACAGCACGAAACCGAGACCCACAACCAGATTGGTGTTGGACAGGTCCAGGCCGCCGCCGGCAGCAAAGGCAGGCGAAGCTGCACCCAAGGTCAGGGCAAGGGCGAGAATATTGCGCATGTCCTTATCCTTTCGTCCGCTCGGCAACTGCCGCGGCAATTGCGTCTGCGTCTGCCGAACCGCCCAGTGCGCTTACCAGCGCCCCTGCGGTATCGGTGGCAACAGCCTTTACGCTTTCCAGCGCACCGGCCTTGATTTCAGCGATTGCCTTTTCGGACTCGGCGGCCTTGGCAGAGATCTGTTCGTCTGCTTTGGCAATTGCCTCGTCCAGCCCGGCCTGAATTTCCACACGTGTCTCAGCAACGATGCGCTGAGATTCGGCACGGGCATCTGCCAGAGCTTTGTTATATGCGTTTTCGGCCTCGACTGCCTTGGCTTTCAGGTCTTCAGCCGCGGCGAGGTCGTTGGTGATGGTCCCCTGACGCTCGGCCAGCACAGCCGCAATGCGGGGCAGCGCGACGCGCGACAGGATGAGGTAGATCACGACCAGAGCGACCGCGAGCCAGAAGATCTGGTTCCCGAAGGTCGAGAAGTCCAGCTGCGGCATACCCGGAGCAGACCCGTGCGCTGCGTCTGCGGCGCCGTGTGCTGCGTCTTGCGTATTAGATGCCATGTCGTCCTCCTTGGGAACTTGCCGTTACACCGGGCAGTGCGGATTTAGGCCGCACTGCCCGGCCGTAAGGAAATAGGTTCCTGAGGTCTTAGACGGCGAACATCAGCAGCAGAGCGACCAGGAACGAGAAGATGCCCAGTGCTTCTGCAAATGCGATGCCGATGAACAGGGTTGCGGTCTGGCCGGCGGCTGCCGACGGGTTGCGCAGTGCGCCTGCCAGGAAGTTGCCGGCAACGTGGCCCACACCGATTGCGGCTGCGCCGGAACCGATTGCTGCCAGGCCTGCGCCGATGAACTGACCGAGTTGTGCGATATCGCCTTCCATGAGTATTCTCCTTACGATGGAATGTGGTGATTTAGGGTCTGGGTGAACCGCCAGGCTCACCCGGTAAACTTGTCGATCCTGGCCTTAGTGGCTCGGGTGCAGCGCATCCTTCAGGTACACGCAGGTCAGGATGGTAAAGACGTAGGCCTGAATGAAGGCCACCAGAACTTCGAGTGCGTAAACCGCGGTGATGGCAAAAATCGGCAGGAAGCTGAACATGCCCAGTGCTGCGGCAAAGCCTGCGAACACTTTCAGAACCGCGTGGCCCGCCATTACGTTGCCTGCCAGACGGATGCTGTGGCTGACGGGGCGCACGAAGTAGGAAATCAGTTCGATGATGGCCAGGATCGGGCGCAGCGCCAGCGGCGCGCTCGACACCCAGAACAGGCCCAGGAAACCAGCGCCGTTCTTGACGAAACCAACGATGGTCACGGTGAAGAACACCAGCGCCGCCAGAACCGCGGTCACCGCGATGTGCGAGGTGGTGGTGAACGAGCCGGGGATCAGGCCCAGGAAGTTGGCCATCACGATGAACATGAACAGGGTCATGATGTAGGGGAAGAACTTGACGCCGTCCTTGCCGGCCACGTCCTCGACCATTTTGTAGATGAAGCCATAAGCCAGCTCCGCAACCGACTGGGCGCGGCCCGGCACGATGGCGCGGCGCGATGAGCCCATGACCAGCAGCGCAAACACCGCGGCTACAGCCAGCGCCATCCACAGGGTCACGTTGGTCGGGGTGTACCAGGAGATGTGATCGCCAAACAGTGCTGCCACGTTGAACTGATCCATCGGGTGGATTGCCAGCTTTGACTCCGCCGGGGCGAAAATCAGGCCGGATACCAGCACCAGCGCCAGCGCTGCGTAAAAGAAAATTTTGCCCATCGGTCCGCTTCTCCTGTCGCCGGCGTTTGATCCCGTCGGATCAGTCCCGGTCTTGCGCATTTTTCTTGGCCTCATCGGCCAGTTTCTGTTCCTGGATCTCCTGCGCGGTGCGAAGCATTGTCTTCACTCCAGCCGCAAGGCCCAGCATTACAAACAGCACCATGAAGATGGGCAGGGTTCCAAACAGAAGGTCCAGCCCGTATCCGATGCCAAAGCCGATCCCAAGACCGGCCACCAATTCAATCACCATCCGCCAGGCCTGATTGGCCATGGAATAGTGCTCATCCGCGCGCGGCTTGGGCTGTTGTGCCTTACGCGCCGCCGCGAGCTTCTCCTCCAGCTGCGCCATGCGCTGCTTTTGGTCGTCGTCGGTCACGGGCGCCATCCTCACGCGATTTCTATGAGGTTGCTAAGGCCATGGGGCTTAGGAGTCAATTACAAGGACAGAAGATTCAGAACGCCATCAAGTAGCTGATTTTTATATAATAATTTGATTTCGAGAAAAGCCGCGCCGCTCTGCCGCAGCAACCGCTAGCGCCAATCCACCCCAGTTTTCATATTCAACCAAAAGGTTGATTTTAGCGAATGGGCGGTTTTGCCATCCGCCAGCGCACAATCCGCCCGTCAATCAGCAACAATCCCAGCAGGATCGCTGCCATGCCCCACAGATGCTCTGCCAGCAGCTGCTCCTTCAGGATGTAGGTCCCCAGGAACAGCGCCGAAACCGGCGCGATCAGCGTCGGCAGGGTTATGTTGGTTGGTCCCACCTTGGGCAGCACCCAGTAAAAGGCGATGAATGCGGCCGAGGTCAGAACAAAACCGATGACAAACAAGGAGGCCCAGGTCTCTATCCGCGTCACATGCGGCAGGCCTTCGCTCCAGATAGCCAGCGGTGCAATCGCCGCGGTGGCCCCGGTCAGAGCAATCGCCACCAGCACCACCGGCTCCATGTCCCGGAAACTGCGCGCGAAATTGACCGAAAACGCATAACACAAGGGTGCGCACAGGGTGATCAAAACCGCCCAGATCTCCGACGACCGGCCGCTTTCCAGCAGAGGCAGCGACAGCAGCACGATACCAAGGAACCCGCAGACCACCCCTAGTGACTTCAACCCGGTTGCGCGCTCGCCGCCGGGCCAGAAATGGGAGACAACCACTGCCAGCGCCGGCGTGGTCGCATTGACAATCCCGGCCACACCGCTGGCGATATGCTGCTGGCCCAGCGCGTAAAAGGCAAACGGCCCGGCATAGCTGAGCACCCCGAAGCCAAACAGCGCCAGCCAGCGCCCAGGCTCTGCCGGCACCCGCTTGCGCGCCGCCAGCACATAGATCCAGCAGCCCAACGCGCCAAATCCGACCCGCCCCATCGACACCGACAACGGTCCCAGTTCGCGCAGCAGAATGGCATTGAACATGAACGACATGCCCCAGCCGATGCCGAGAATGAATATCACCAGCCAGTATTTCAATGCCATGCCATCAATCCCCGTGCGCTTGAAGGGCGCCACCATGACGGTTCAGAACAGATTGTCAAACTGCCGGACGATGGGTAGGAGTATCAGGCATGAGCGACCCTCTCGACACTGTCTTTGCGGCCTTGGCCGACCCGACCCGCCGGGCGATCCTCACCATGCTGTTGGAGGACGATATGGCGGTGACCGATGTGGCGGAACCGTTCGAGATGTCGCTGGCAGCAATTTCAAAACACTTGGTGATCCTGACCCGTGCAGGCCTGATCGCGCAGGAAAAGCATGGCCGGGTCAAATGGTGCAAGCTGCAACCGGATGCCATGGGCGCAGCCTCGGTCTGGATGCAGGGCTTCGGCCAGTTCGAACCGGTCAATCTGGATGCCTTTGAACGCTTTCTGGAGGCCGAGCATCTGGCCGAGGACGCCCAGCCGGACCCCTAGCGCACCACAAATACCGAGGCTTCGGAATGCAGCACCAGATGGCTGGCGTGGGACGAAAACACATAGTCCAGAATTCCAGGCATATGGGTGCCCATCACAACCAGATCCACCTCCAGCTCCTTAGCGGTCCGGGGCAGGATGGAGTCGATCTCTGATCCGACATCCACCGAATAGACCGGCAGCCCCTCAACCCTTGCACCGGTCTGCGCCGCCATCTTGCTTGCCAGATCCGCCAGTTCATCACCTGACGGCCCTACTGTATGCCCGCGCTTGACCTGCTGATCCGTCACATGCACCAGCGTTACGCGCGAGCTGTGATTTTTGGCAAAGTCCGCCGCCACATCCAGGGCTTTCTTGACCGATGCGGGCATGTGCAGATCAACGGGCACCATGATATGCTTGAACATTACTCCCTCCTCTATCCGAAGAGTCCCTCAGGACCAGTATAGCGGAAAACAAGGGAATTGCGTTGACCTGCCGCAAGCGGCGGCGAAGGGCCGCCGGAGGGCACGCCCGTTGCGGTCAAGCCCGTTGCGTTCAGGCTGTGACCCGCGACCGCGCCCCTTCCAGCAGCATCACCAGCGCAACCACCGACATCGCCACCCCGATCAGCACCAGGCCCGGCGGCGCGCCGCGGCCCAGCGCGATCTCCCACAGGATCACCCAGCTGGGGGTGAGATAGGTATAGGCCATCACCTTGGCCGAGGGCAGCCGCATCGCCGCATATTGCAGCAGCACAAAGGTGGCCGAGCTGGCACAGACCGCCAGATAGAACAGGCCGATCCAGACGATACCGGGCAGCTGGGCCCAATTGGTGGCCAGAATGTCCTGCCAGCCGAACACCGCCAGCAGCGCACCGCCCGCCAGCAGCATCCCGAAGGTAAAGACCACCGCCGGCTCGCCCCGGTTCAGCTTGCGCACCATCGGCGTATAGATCGCATGCAGCACGCAGCCCCAGAAATAGATGATCTCGCCCTGGCCGATCTCGAATGCCGCCAAGGCGCCCGGATCACCGCGCACGATCACCCAGACCGCGCCTGCCGCGCCAATCGCCAGCGCCAGTCCCATCCAGCCGGTAGTGATCTGCCGCAGCAGCAGCCAGCCAAACACGGCGCTCATCACCGGCACCAGCGTGAACACCGCTGCGGCACTGAACGGCGCCGCTGTCTGCAGCCCGTAGAACATCAGCACGAAATAGCCGCCGAACAGCCCGCCCAGCACCGCAAACCGCCAGGGCGCCCGGAAATGCACCCGCCGCAGCCCGGTGGTGGCCAACGCCGCGACACCGATCACCACAGCGGCAATACCAAACCGCGCCGCATTCAAGGCCGCTGGTGCAATCTCGTTGGCGACCATGACACCCAGCGAGAAAGACCCCGCCACCAGTGCCGAAAACAACAGCATCGCCAGATGCCCGCGCAGTGCCTCGCTCACAGCTGCCAGTCCTTTACCTGCTCCTTGAGGAACGTCAGGAACGCCTGCACCTTGGTGGTCCGGTGCAGATCCACATGGGTCACCAGCCACAATGCGCCTTCCCAGTCTTCCTGCGGCGGCATCATCTCCACCAGATCCGGTTGCCGCCGCGCCTCCCAGGCCGCCATAAAGCCAATCCCGGCACCGCTGCGGACCGCCGACTTCAGGGTAAAGCCATCGGTACAGCGAAAGGCGATGGCCTCAGCCGGCGCATTGGCCCGCAACCAGCGGGAAAACGGCGCCCTGCTGCTCTCATCGTCCTGACCGACAAACCGGTGATTGGGAATATCCTCGACACCCTTCAGCATTCCGTATTCTTCGGCATAAGCCTTTGAGGCATAGAGCCCGATCTGCTGTTTCATGAAAGGCTGCACCACATTGTCGGGCTGATCCGGTGCATTGCCTGCGCGGATCGCCACATGCGCCTCACCATACTCCAGCCGGAACAGCCGGTCACCGGTCAGGTAACGGATAATCAGCCCCGGATGCATATCCTGAAACAGCTTCAACGCCGGCACCATCATCGGTGCAAAGGACGCCAGCGAGGTCACAACCAGCTCCCCCGAGACATCGTCGCCCTGCCCTTTCAGCCGCCCGACCAGCTGACTGAACTGGTCATCGGTCGCCTGCGCCACCCGCAGCAAGTCCTGACCCGATTCCGTCGGGGTATAGCCGCGGGCATGACGCTGAAAAAGCTTAACGCCCAGCCGCGCCTCGATCGCATCGATATGCCGGATCACCGTCGCGTGATGCACGCCCAGCACCTCGGCGGCACCGCTGACCGTGCCCATGCGGGCCACTTGATAGGCGGTGCGGACTTCGTCCCAATTATCCATGGCGGCCTCCTTGCCGGCGAAATAGCGATTTTTGCAAAAACGCACAATTCATGTGATTAAAGCGGCATTGCGTTCGAAAATGCAATAACCCAAATTCCTGTCAGCAACAAGCACAGGAATACTGTAATGACCCGTACCATCCTTCATATCGACTCCTCCGCCCGCACCGACGGCTCCGTTTCCCGCGATCTTTCGGCGCAGATCACCAGCCGCCTTGGCGCCTCCCATGTGATCCGCCGCGATCTGGCTGCGCCGCTGCCGCTGCTGGACGGCGCCTGGATCGGGGCCAACTTCACCCCGGCAGACCAGCGCAGCGATGAACAAAAGCAGCTGCTGGCCCTTTCCGACTCGCTGGTGGAGGAACTGAAACAGGCCGATACCATCGTGATCGGCACGCCGATCTACAACTTCTCGGTGCCGTCCACACTCAAGGCCTGGATTGACCTGGTGGCTCGCGTGGGCGTCACCTTCCGCTATGAGGAAACCGGTCCCGTCGGCCTGTTGGAAGGCAAGCGCGCCATCATCGCAGTGGCCTCTGGAGGCACTCAGGCGGGCTCTGACATAGATTTTGCCACCACCTATCTGCGCCACGTGCTGGGCTTCATCGGCATCACCGAGGTTGAGATCGTTGCCGCCGACGCCCTGATGGTTAACGCTGACAGTGCCCTGGCCAAGGCAAAAACCCAGATCGAAGCGCTGGCGGCCTGATCCCCTCCGCCTCGCGCACCCGCCGTCAGCCCCCCCCCCCCCGGCTGGCGGCATTTTTACGTTTGGCAGCCCGTGGCCGCCATGCCACTCTGCCCGCACCCGCATTTCTAAACACAGGCATTTCCATGAAGAAGATCGGCATCCTCGGCGGCGTCGGCTGGGCCTCTACCGTCGATTACTACCGCGCCATCTGCGAAGGCGCCGGAGCGTTCTTTGCAGCCCGCGGCGCGGGCTCACCGCTGCCGGTGCCGCCGATCACCATCGAATCCGTAGTACAGGCACAAACCCGTGCCTTGCGCGGCCGGCCGGGGGATGAGGCCAGCTGGGCCGGTTTCGACGCCGTCTTCCGCGAAGCGATGCTGACGCTGGAACGGGCAGGCTGCGACTTTGCCATCATAGCCTCCAACACCCCGCACGCCCGGCTGCATGCGATCCGCGAGGGGGTGGTGATGCCGGTCCTCAGCATCTTCGACGCAACCGCAGAGGCCGCAGCGCAAACTGGTGCCATCCAGGCGTTGGTGCTGGGCACCGCCGTCACTATGCAGGACCGCAACTATGCCCATGTGCTCGCCGCACATGGGATCAGTGCGAACGATACCCTGCCGCAGGACGAAATCGCAGAGATGCAGGCGATGATCGACGAGAACTTCTATGGCGGTGCGGCCAGTGGCGCACAGGACCGCCTGCTGCGGTTCTGTAAGAAACACGCCGAACCCGGCACCGCCATTCTGCTGGCCTGCACCGAACTGCCGCTGGCCTTCCCCGATCACATCGACGACGTCAGTTTCGAGGCCGGCGGCTTCCTGTTCGTGAACCCCTCTGCCGCCCATGTCGCCGCCGCGCTAGACCTAGCGCTGGCAGAGGAAAAGGCCGGCTAGACCCAGTTCACTTCGACCCCGGCCTTTGCAAAGAATGCCATCACATCGGCGCGTTTCATCGCCACAGTGCGGTCATTGACCAGCGGGTGCATATAGATCACATCCGCTTCCTGTGCAGTGGCGTCCATATAGAAGGTGACGCCCTTCTCCGCGCCGGTGATCATCGCCAGCGGGCTGACCGCGCCGGGGTGGATGCCAAGGTTCTCCAGCAGCCGGTCAGCTGAGCCGAACGACAGGTTGCCGATGCCCAGCTCAGCGCCCAGCGCCTTCAGGTCGATCTCCCTGTCCTGCTGCAGCGTCACCAGATAGTTCCGCTTTTTCTTATCGCGCAGATACAGGTTCTTCAGCCGCAGCGCGTTTTCGCCCGGCACCATGAACTGCTCCTCGACACCCTTGGCGTCCTCTACCGTGCGCAGCGGCACATGGGTATGCAGCTGATAGGCGATGCCCCAGTCATCCAGCTGCTTCAGCAGCGCATCCGAAGAGACAGGCAGGCTGTCCTGATAGGTTGATGAGGCGTCCATGGCGTGCTCCGCGAAATCAGTGTCGAATTGCAGAGCAGATCACGCAAAACAGCAGCGGGGCGCAAGAGGTGTTCTGCCCCCTGCGCCCCGATTTGCGCCAGCCTGGACTTAGGCCTCGGCGAAATCCGCCCGCCGCGCCTCTTCGTAGTGGTCGAAATCAGTGCTGAACCAGCCGGTACCGCGGGTGGCACTGGCCAGCGTGTTGCACAGGTTATCCTGCGCCGACATCGGCAGCAGGGTTTCGAACACGTCCCAGCCGGCCACGCCGTCCTCAGCCTCGAACCCCAGAATCTGCCCCTTCATGCCGCTCACCACCGGCACCAGCCCGCCGGTGAAGACGGACGGCACATGGATATGCACCCGCATGATCGGCTGCAGCAGCACCGCGCCGGCCTCGGACAGCGCCTCCCGGACCGCGTTCTTGCCCGCGGTGCGGAAGGCATAGTCGGAACTGTCGACCGAGTGATGCTTGCCATCCTTCAGCGTCACGCAGATATCCACTACCGGATGGCCGTTCAGCCCCTGCGCCAGCGCTTCGCGCGCGCCGGCCTCGACCGAGGGGATGTAGTTCTTGGGCACGGCGCCGCCCTTCACGGTTTCCTCGAACACAAAACCGCTGCCGCGCGGCAACGGCTTCACCTCGATCAGCACATCGGCAAACTGCCCCGCGCCGCCGGACTGCTTGCGGTGACGGTATTGGATCTGCACGCTCTTGCTGATGGTCTCGCGCAGCGCCGGCGGCACCTGCCGCTCCTCCACCTCGACGCCGAACTCGTCTTTCAAAGCCTGCTTGATGCGTCGCATGTGCAGCGGCCCCTGCAGGTTCAGCAGCAGATGTCCGCTGGCCTCATCCTGCCCCACCACCAGCGCCGGATCGATCTCCGCCAGCCGCTCCAGCGCGCCCGACAGCCGCGCATCGTCGCGCTCATTCAACGGAGTGATCACCCGCCGGAATGTCGAAGGCCGCGGCTGCGCCCAATCCGGCAACGGCGCCGCCCCGTCCGGCCCATAGGCAAAACCCAGGTTCAAATGATCCGATTTAACCGCCTGCCCAATGTCTCCGGCCTGAAACGCGTTGTTCACGGCGCCGCCGATCCCTGTCAGCGACCCCAGAGCCGCGCCGCCGACAGAGGCGCCATTGCCCATGCCTTTGTCCAGCGCGCGCACCATCACCGTCTTGCCAAGATGTTTGACCAGATCCGCCATGCAGCCGACGGCCACCACCGCGCCGTCCTGCGACAGCCGCTCCAGTGCCACGCCCACATCCGGCGCCTCGTGCCGCAGGGACTTCATCAGCCGCAGGATGCCATTCTTATGCTCAGCCGACCCCATCAATGCCGGAACCAGGTCGTTATGCTGCAGCACCTTGGTCGCCACATCATAGACCTCTTCCGCCATCACCTTCTGATCTTCGATCAGTTCCTCCAGCAGCGTGTCGTCAAAATCCGCCAGCGCTTCCAGCAGCTCGGTGCGGGCCTCCTGCTCGCGCGCATACATTGCCACCGGCAGCTCAATCAGCGCCGAAGGCTTGCCCTCCTGATACTGCCAGGCGCGTTCGGAAATCAGATCCACAGCACCCACAACCTCACCATCCTCGCGGATCGGCACCTGCCGCAGAATGATGTTGTGGCTGCAATAGGCCTGAAGCGCGGCAACAATCTCCGCCACCCGGTCCGCTGCCTGGTCCATGCGGTTGACAAAAAGAAAGGCGGGGATGCCCGCCTCTTCCAGTTTGCGCAAGTACGGCGCGCTGAGTACCGCAGCCCCGGCATCAGCCGGCACGCAGAGGACGGCAGCATCGCTCGCCGCCAGTGCAGGCCCAGCCTGCGCCAGATTGTCAGCACCGCCCGCGATGTCGATTGCGGCCCAGTGCTCGCCCATGAATGAAAAAGGCTGCAAAGCGGCGACGCCTGCAACCTCCTGCCGTTTACCGGCGGCGCTGTCCAGATTGGCCAGCGCCGTGGCCAGCGTTGATTTGCCGGACTGCGACGGTCCCAGAATAGTGAAAACGCGCATGTATCTGATCCTCCCTTGGCTGATGTGGCTGCTCGGTAAGGATCGCGAACGCTGAGGTCCGCGTAATATGCCTGTGCTGAAGATTTGCCTCGGTGCTCATCCAAGCAAGCCCGCCGGTGAGTGGACGGCATTGGGCCAGCCCCTTGATGTTGGCCAAGCCACCCCGCCTGAGTCAAGCGTGCAATCCCAAGGCCTGTTCCTGTTTGCACTCATATCTGATGCCAAAAGCGCCAGTTTCCCCTGAATTACAGCCTTCCCCAAGGTAAGCTGAAATCATGAAGATCACCCGCAATACACCGGAGCAGCTGATCCTCGCCGACACGCCATGGCTGATCGGAATCATGCTCGTCTTTTTTATCCTCTCCTTTGCCGGCGCTGGCCTGGGTATGCTCAGCCAGGGCGGCGATCTGATCTGGCCCGGCCTTATCTTCACCTTGGCTGGCGGCGGCATGGGCGCGCTGGCCTTCTGCCTCTTTGTGCGCAGGGTGCAGGTGATCCTAGACCGCTCCGGCGGCAGTATCGTGATCCGGCGCCAGTCGGTCTTCGGCTACAGCCAAGCCGAACACCGCCTCGCCGACCTGTCCCACGCCGAGGTGGAAAGCACCACCAGCCGCAGCGAGGGCCGCACCCGCACGCTTTACCGCCCGGTGCTGGTGCTGGACGGCGGTATGAGAGCGGGCCGCCACCCGGTGGTTGCAGCCTACACCAACGGCCGCGGCCCGCAGCGGCTGGCCGATGCGATCAATGCATGGCTGCCAGCTGCCCCTGCAACTGTTGACTCTGGCGGTCAATCGGCGTAACGCCTTTCCGAACATCCGGAAGCACTGAGTCTTCCGGTCCCTGCCCGTGCCAGGGATCGCCCTCCACCAGCGTGTTACGCCCGTGGGGGCAAACCCGTTTGGTTTGCCCTCGCGACAAACACTAAGGACCTTGGCGGCATTTGCGCATGGATCGCATGTCCCCTACATACGGGGGCGCTACAACTGGAAACCGGCACAGGAGGCCGCAAGGCATGTTTGAAAATCTATCCGAACGCCTTTCCGGCGTTTTTGACCGGCTGACCAAACAGGGCGCCCTCAATGAAGAGGACGTCAAGTCCGCCCTGCGCGAAGTCCGCGTCGCCCTGCTGGAGGCTGATGTCTCGCTGCCGGTGGCCCGCGACTTCGTTAAAAAGGTGCAGGAGCAGGCCACCGGCCAGTCCGTCACCAAATCGGTGACCCCGGGCCAGCAAGTGGTCAAAATCGTCCATGACGCGCTGGTGGACGTGCTGCGCGGTGACGAAGACCCCGGCAAGCTTAAGGTCGACAACCCGCCCGCCCCGGTCCTGATGGTCGGCCTGCAGGGCTCAGGCAAGACCACCACCACCGGCAAGCTGGCCAAACGGCTGAGGGACAAAGAGGGCAAGAAAGTCCTGATGGCCTCGCTCGACGTCTACCGCCCGGCAGCGATGGACCAGCTGGCCGTCCTGGGCACCCAGATCGGCGTCGACACCCTGCCGATCGTGCCCGGCCAGAAACCCGTCGATATTGCCAAACGCGCCAAGCAGCAGGCAACCCTGGGCGGCTATGACGTCTACATGCTGGACACCGCCGGCCGCCTGCACATCGACGAAGTGCTGATGCAGGAGGTCGAGGACGTCCGCAATGTGGTCTCCCCGCGCGAAACCCTGCTGGTTGTCGATGGCCTGACTGGCCAGGTCGCCGTTGAGGTGGCCGAGGAATTCGATGCCAAGATCGGCATCAGCGGCGTAGTGCTGACCCGGATGGACGGCGACGGCCGCGGCGGTGCGGCGCTGTCGATGCGCGCTGTCACCGGCAAGCCGATCCGCTTTGTCGGCCTGGGCGAGAAGATGGACGCCCTGGAGACCTTCGAGGCAGACCGCATCGCCGGCCGTATCCTCGGCATGGGCGACATCGTCGCATTGGTCGAGAAGGCCCAGGAGACCATCGAGGCCGAACAGGCCGAGAAGATGATGAAGCGCATGATGAAGGGTCAGTTCAATATGAACGACCTGAAGATGCAGCTTGAACAGATGCTCCAGATGGGCGGCATGGAGGGCATGATGCAGATGATGCCCGGCATGGGCAAAATGGCCAAGCAGGTGCAGGACGCCGGCATGGACGACAAAGTGCTGAAGCGCCAGATCGCCATGATCCACTCGATGACCAAAAAGGAACGCGCCAACCCCGCGCTGCTGCAGGCGTCGCGCAAGAAACGCATCGCGGCCGGCTCCGGCATGGAGGTTTCCGACCTCAACAAGCTTCTGAAAATGCACCGGCAGATGGCCGATGTGATGAAGAAAATGGGCAAGATGGGCAAAGGCAAGATGCTGAAACAGGCCCTGGGCGGCATGTTCGGCAAAGGCGGCATGCCGGACATGGGCGGCATGGACCCCAGCCAGATGGACCCCAAGGCGCTGGAAGCGGCGGCCAAGGCGATGGGCGGCGGCAAGGGCCTGCCCGGCGGCCTCCCCGGTCTTGGCGGCGGCATGGGCCTGCCCGCAGGCCTCAGCGGCTTCGGCAAGAAGAAGTAACCTATGCGGCTCCCCGTCATCCCTCAGCTTGAAACCGAACGCCTGGTCCTGCGCGGACCGGAGGCGGCGGATTTCGGGCCGGTGGCAATGTTCTTCGCCGATGAAGCACGCTCCTGGGGATTTGGCGGCCCGCTCGACCGCAACGAAGCCTGGCGCTGGTTCACCATGTCGGTGGGACACTGGGCAATGCGCGGTTTCGGCTTCTGGACCATCACCTGCAAGGATACAGGCGAAACGCTCGGCATCACCGGTATCTGGCAGCCCGAAGGCTGGCCGGAACCGGAACTGGGCTGGGTTGCCTTCCCGGCGGGCGAAGGCCGCGGCATCATGGCCGAGGCCGCGCTGGCCGCGCGCACTCACGCTTATGAGGTCATGGGCCTGCCCGCACTCAGTTCCAACATCTTCCCGGGCAATACCCGTTCGGTGGCGCTGGCCGAACGGCTGGGCGCGGTGTTCGAGGCGGAATTCGACAACCCTAAACACGGGCGTGAGCTGGTTTACCGCCACCCTGCCCCTGATGCGCCGAGCGATGGCGGGATGGAGGCCTACGCATGAGCTTCTGTCAAATTTGCACAAACCAGGCCGCCCCAGCAGCCCGGGATGCAGCCCGTTTAACTGAAAATTACGCAGTCTCCCCGATACTCCCTCATTGGATGGGTGAAATTTATGCCGGGCGGTCCGCCGCCCGGACAAAGGGGTACAAGATGACTGACGTGCAAACGCCGTATCCGCGGCTTGTTTCAAAGCGCCTCATGCTGATATCTCCGGCAGATCCGGAGTTCGACGCCAATGCGGCCTTCTTGAATCCAGGTGCGGCGCGCTTTATTGATGCGGCGGAAGATCCGGATTCGCTGTGGTGGTCTATTGCCACCATCATCGGCCACTGGCACCTGCACGGCTACGGCCTGTTCGCGGTGGTGGAGCGCAGCACCGGGCAGACCGTGGGTCTTGTCGGCCCCTGGTTCCCCAAGGGCTGGCCGGAACCGGAGCTGTCCTGGCACCTGATGGAAACGGGCCGCGGCAAAGGCTACGCCAGCGAAGCCGCGCAATGTGTTCTCGACTGGCTGTTTACCGAGGTCGGCTGGGACTGCATCGTCTCCTACGTGCCCGAGGAAAACGGCGCCTCCATCGCACTGGCCCAGCGCGTCGGCGCCCGCCCGGAAAAGCCGGTCAGCTTCCGCCTGCAGCCCGCGCCCAATATCCGCGTCTGGCGCCACGTCCCGCCCGCCCGCTTGTCCGGCGCGCAGGCCGAACGGGGCCTGCTGCACTAATGGGCCGTTACGGGATCATAATCCGGCCCGGTCGCGACCTTCCGCTGGGGGGAGCGCGCTGATGCCCTATGACATCCCGGTGATCGAAACCCGCCGTCTGGTACTGCGTGGCCCCGAACCGCAGGACTACCCCGATTTCAAAGCCACCTTCAGCTCCTACCGCTCGCGCTTTATGGGCGGACCGCTGAATACCTACGAGGCCTGGATGCTCTATGCCGCCGAGATCGGCCATTGGCAGGTGCGCGGTTTCGGCATGTGGATGATCCACGACAAGGCCACGGACGAGACTTACGGCATGGCCGGCGGCTGGCAGCCCGCAGGCTGGCCCGAGCGCGAGATCGCCTGGATCATCTGGCCCGGTGCCGCCGGCAAGGGCTATGCGCTGGAGGCGGCACAGGCCGCTCGCGGACATTTTTATTCAAATCTGGGCTGGGAGACCGCGGTCAGCTATATCGATCCCAAAAATCTCGACTCGATCCGGCTGGCAGAGCGGCTCGGCGCTTCCAAGGACCACAGCGCCGCGACCATCGATGGCAATGACGCGGTCTATCGCCACCCTGCGCCGGACACCCTGAAGGACAGCCAGATTGCGCATGGCATCGAAATGGAAATCGGCCACTACGCCGACCCGTTGTTCAAGCCGGAGGGTTGGGCACTTGACTGAGTTGCACCAGAATACCCATTCGCTGCGCTGTGGCGGTCCACTTGCTGTGAATAGCGGGTATATGCCCGCTGCTGTCCCGGCACGCCCTGGCATTGCAGCCCTGCGGAGGACCTGATGACGACAGAAACCCAAGACCCTGCCGTCCGCGCAGCCCAGCTGCTGAAGGGCCACCGCGAAAGCATCGACCGGCTGGATGCGATCCTCGTTTATACTCTGGGCGAGCGGTTCAAGCACACCCAGGCAGTGGGGCGGCTCAAGGCTGAACACGACCTTCCGCCGTCTGATCCGACCCGCGAAGCGGCGCAGATCGCGCGGCTTGAAGACTTGGCAAAACAGGCCGATCTGGACCCTGAATTCGCCAAGGCATTTTTGAACTTCATCATCGGTGAAGTCATTCGGCACCATAAGAAACACCAAGAATAACAACACACAACAGGAACAACCGGGGCAAACCCCGGACAACGCCATCAAAGGAGATGTACCCATGGCAATGAAAATCCGTTTGGCCCGCGGCGGCTCTAAAAAGCGTCCTTTTTACCGCATCGTGGCTGCTGACAGCCGCATGCCGCGCGACGGCCGCTTCATCGAGAAGCTGGGCACCTACAACCCGCTGCTGCCGAAAGACAGCGAAGAGCGCGTGAAAATGGACATGGAACGCGTGCAGCACTGGCTGGATCAGGGCGCACAACCTACCGACCGTATCGCCCGCATGCTGGAAGCGGCCGGTGTCCGTGCCAAGACCGAGCGCAGCAACCCCAAGAAAGGCGCCCCGGGCAAGAAAGCCCAGGAGCGCGCAGAAGAGAAAGCTGCGAAGGCTGCTGAAGCCTCCGAAGCAACTGCAGACGCGGAATAATTCCGTGGAGTTGCGGGGCGCTTTTCCCGAAGAGTTCCGCAGCCAGCTTGATCTGCTGATGCGGCTCCGGCGCGACGTGCGCCGGTTCCGCAGCGACCCGGTGGAAGAGGCAGTGCTGATGCGCTGCCTCTCTGCCATTCCGCTTGCCCCGTCTGTGGGCCTCAGCGAACCCTGGCGCATCCTGCGGGTGGACAGCAGCCCCGCCCGTGCCGCTGCGCTGAAGAATTTTGAGACTGCCAATGCGCAAGCCCTGGAGGGGTATTCCGGCGAACGCGCCGCGCGTTATGCCGGGCTGAAACTGTCCGGTATGCGCGACGCCCCGGTGCAATTGGCGGTCTACTGCGACGATGAAACTGCACAGGGCCACGGCCTGGGCGCAGCAACTATGCCGGAGATGCGCCGCTATTCGGTGGTCACCGCTATCACATTGTTCTGGCTTGCTCTTCGCGCCGAAGGACTGGGTCTTGGCTGGGTGTCGGTGCTGGATCCCGAACAGCTGAACCGCGACCTGAACGCCCCCGAAGGCTGGCAGCTGATCGGCTATTTCTGCATTGGCTATCCGGAACGGTTCTCGGACACGCCGGAGCTGGAAGAAACCGGCTGGGAAAGCCGGATGGCCAGCCTGCCGCTTGAAACCCGCTGAGGCCCGTGATGGGACGGTTGATCCGGCTTGTGTTTTTTGTTGCAGTGGCCTTTACCGCAGGCATCTTTTTTGAACGCAACCACCAAAGCGAACTCTGCGAACAATCTGGCGGCCAATGGCTGCGCGCTGGGTTCTGTGCAAAGGAATAAAACTATGAGCGACCTGATTTGCGTGGGAGCGGTGGCCGGCGCTTTCGGCGTGCGCGGCGAGGTGCGGCTCAAGAGCTTTTGCGCCATCCCCGAAGAAATCGGCGACTATTCACCGCTTACCAGCGAGGACGGCAGCCGGAGTTTTACGGTGACCCTGACCCGCCCGGTCAAAAACGGCTTTGCCGCCCTGCTGAGCGGCGTTGAAACCAAAGAGCAGGCCGATGCAGTCAGAGGCCTGCGCCTGTTTGCCCGCCGCGACCAGCTGCCAAAGCTGCCGGATGACGAATTCTATCACACCGACCTGATCGGGCTGGAAGTGTATGACACCGGTGGCACCCTGCTGGGCACAGTGAAATCGGTGCAGAACCACGGCGCCGCCGACCTGCTGGAAATCCACGGCCCCGGCCTGAAAGCCACGGTGCTGCTGCCCTTCACTCTGGAAGCGGTGCCAACCGTGGACCAGGCCCGGGGCCGCATCATCGCCGACCCGCCCGAAGGGCTGTTCTGAGCGGGCAGGCCCCGCTCAGTCCGGTTCTTGTTCCAGAAGTAAATCAAGAACCTTAACCAACTGCTCAAGCTGCCTCTGGCCTTTCTCTCCGGCGGCGCGGCCGGATGCCGAGAACCTGACCCAGGATTCCCAAAGCCGCTGTGCAAAGCAGAACTGGAAAAGCGGTTCACAGGAAACATGCCGCCCGTAGCCTTCTTCGAACGCCGCCCAATCTGCCTGTGAAACCCCGCCAAATCCAGCGTCTCCGTCCAGGCCAGACAAATGGTCCAGGCCATTTGCAAGCCATAGGTTGGAGATATCGCGCTCGGCGATAGAAAACCTCTGGCTGGAAAAATCGATAAAGGAAATCTGATCAGCTGAGGCCAGAATATTCCGGAAATGCAGGTCGCCGTGGGCAAGGCAGGGCTGGTATCTGACACCTCTGGCGCGCCGCCCAGCGCGGTGCAGATACGCACAAAGCCCCAGGAAACGTTTTGGCTTTACAACGGTCACCTCTCCTGTGCGAACGGTACTGGCGGTCCGTGACACAGTTTCAAGATGCCGCTTCGGCCAGAATACCTGCTCATCCGCCGCCGAGCAGCGGTGCAGCGCAGCAACCGCGGCTCCGATCCGCTGCAACAGCCGGTCGCGGTCCCCAAGCCCATAGCCAGCCAGATACAATGCCTGGAATGCTGTATCCCCCGGAGCCAATTCCATCAGCGTGTACTTATACTGGGGATCGCACCAAAGAAGCTGCGGCACCGATACACCCGCCCTGAATTTCAGCGCCTCTGCTGCGGTTTGGTGGCGTTTCAGGTTCGCTTGATACCGGTGAAGGTTCCCTTCGGAGAAGTCAGCCCGCATCACAAGTTCCCTGCCGTCTTGCAAAGAAACCCTCAAGACGCAGCAATGATCCTCTTTTTTGGGGTTGACCTGCATCCGTCTGAACAAAGCGCCTGCAGCCGGGAGACCCAGGTCCGAAGCGATCCCGGGCCACAGTGCTTCGGCACGGCGCTGCGCGGCCTCAAACCCGCCCGGCTGCTCAATGGATGCTGGCAGAGAAGTGCGGTTCGAAGTCATCCAGGATCCAAAGCTTTCTATTGCGCGAAAATCTGACTGAACTAAACAGCATTACTATGACAGCACCAAGCAAATCCCATGGCCGCAAAGCCATCCGCCCGACCCTGAAACCGCGTGAACTGATGACACCCACGCCGGACCTTGCAGGCGTTTGGAAAGCCAAGGTCATCACCCTGTTTCCCACAGCCTTCCCCGGAGTGCTGGGTGAAAGCCTGACCGGTAAGGCGCTGCAGGACGGGTTGTGGCAATTGGAGACAGTGGATCTGCGCGAGTTCGGCGCCGGCAAGCATCGCAATGTCGATGACACCCCGGCAGGCGGCGGTGCCGGAATGGTGCTGCGCGCAGATGTGCTGGGCACCGCAATTGAGCACACGATGGCAGGCACCAAAGGCAACTGGCCGCTGATCTACCTATCGCCGCGGGGGCGCCGGATGGACCAGAAGATGATGCAGAACTTCGCCCAATGCGATGGCATGACCCTGTTGTGCGGCCGGTTTGAAGGTGTCGATGAACGGGTACTGGAACATTACAGCATCCAGGAAGTTTCCCTGGGTGATTTCGTGATGACCGGCGGCGAACTGGCCGCGCAGGCACTGATTGATGCCACCGTCCGGCTCCTTCCCGGGGTGCTTGGCAACCAGGCTTCGACCGAGGAAGAAAGCTTCTCCTCCGGCCTGCTGGAGCATCCGCAATACACCCGGCCTGCCGAGTGGAACGGCCGCGTTATCCCGGACGTGCTGATGTCAGGCCATCACGGTAAGATTGCGGAATGGAGACACAGGATGAGCGAAGACATCACCAAGGCCCGCCGTCCTGACCTGTGGGAAGCTCACAGCAGCAAGAAAGACAACAAACGCTGATCGGGTGATTGGCCCGCATCGCCAATTCCGCGTTTACAGCAGCGCCAGCAGCCCCAAAACATTGCCGGATGACCCAAGCCGTGCTTTAGTCCCCTCATATTCATCAGGAATTAGGAGTGAGCAGGGTGTCTGGGAAATTCGAACTTTATACCGATAATGCGGGCGAATTCCGCTTCCGCCTGAAAGCAGGCAACGGCGAGAACATTCTGGCCAGCGAAGGCTACAAGCAGAAAGCCAGTGCTGAGAACGGTATTGAGTCAGTTAAAAAGAATGCTGGTGATGATGGGCGGTATGAGCGCAAGGAAACAGCCGCCGGCAAGCACATGTTCAACCTGAAAGCCACCAATGGCCAGGTGATCGGCACCTCGCAAAGCTATGCCAGCGCCTCTGGCCGCGACAATGGCATCGAGTCCGTCAAGAAAAACGCCCCTGATGCAGCAGTGGACGACAAAACCGGCTAAGATTGCCGGTGTGACAGACACAAGGCCCACCGGCCTTGTGCAGCCACGCCCGTCCGGGGACCCGGTTACCCTTGGCTCTCCTCACTTTGCGTCTGCCGCCTCCCGGCCAGCGCATCTGCGATCCGGAGCGGCCTGGGGTTGTTGCCATCGGGCCGCGCAGGCCAGCCTTCACGATGCCGGCTGCGGTCGCCATCGGTTTCCTCGGTCTGGTCGTGAAACAGCATCACTTGGGTCGGGTACGGCATGTCAATTCCGTTTTCATCCAGCGCCTTGTAGACAGCCTCGATCACCTGGGCAAAGGTCTGCACCACGCTTGCCCGGTCGGATTTGGTCCACCAGCGCAGGCGGATATTGTTGCCATTGTCAGCAATCGCCCAAGGCAGCACTTCCGGCGCCGGGTCCTCCAGCACCCCGTCGCATCCGCGCGCAGCCTCCAGCATGATCCGCTTGGCGTCGTCCCAACTGTCGTTGCAGCCGATCTGCACGTCATACTGCGAACGGCGCTGCTCAAACGCTGTGTTAACGGTGACGGCATCGGTATAAATGTCAGAATTCGGAATGACGACGCGGCGCCCGTCGTATGTTTTAATGAGCGTTGCCCGGGTTTCGATCCGCTCCACCGTGCCTTCATGCCCGCCAGAGATAATCTGGTCCCCAACCGAAAACGGCTGGCGCAGCAGAATCAGGATCCCCGCCAGCAGGTTCTGCAGAATGTCCTTAAAGGCAAAGCCGATGGCAACGGAGCCGATACCCAGGCCGGCAAACAGATCCGCAGGAGTGATGGAGGGCGCAATGACCGTGATCGCCAGCATCAGACCGACAATGATCAGCGCCCATTTTATCAGGGCTGCGCCGACCTCGCCCAGATTGTCCCGCCCGCGTCTTTTCCCGGCCTTACTCACGACACCGGCAACCAGCCTGGCCAGCAGCCAGAACACGGCAAGCAGAACCAGCGCGATGCCAAGGTTGGGCAGGATCCTGAAAAAGCCGTCCACCCAGTTGTCTATCTTCTCAAAAACATTGCCGACATCCGCATCCACCTGCTCCATCTGTCTTCCTCTCTTGGCTCCGGTCAGGTAAAACGCCTGTCATCCTCGAAGGTTCCATGCTGCGGCCCGGCTCCGCCCCCGCTGCGGCCGGAACTGCATTTCTTTCCCTTGATCCGGCCCGCATTTCTGCCTATACGTCCGCAAGTCTGGATTCGCTTTTGCGGCTCCGGACTGCTGACTGTTGGATCAATCCACCTGAAGATCTTCTTCGGTTTTCACCCGGGACCTGACCGCCAGAAGCAAGAAACAGACTGCGTGATCTCTGGCGGGCTGCCTGTGGCGGGACCCGGTGAAGACCAAGAGCTCTCATGACGGTGCAAACCTCTGCGGAAAAACTGCAGGCCAATTTAGGAGAGTTGCGATGAACTTGATCGCACAGCTGGAGGCGGAACAGATCGCCGCCCTGGGGAAAGATATCCCTGATTTCAAAGCCGGCGACACCATCCGTGTCGGCTTTAAGGTGACCGAAGGCTCGCGTTCGCGCGTGCAGATGTACGAAGGTGTTTGCATCAGCCGCAAAAACGGTTCGGGCATTGCCGGTTCGTTCACCGTCCGCAAGATTTCGTTCGGCGAAGGCGTGGAGCGTGTGTTCCCGCTGCATTCGACCAACATCGACAGCATCACCGTTGTGCGCCGCGGCCGCGTGCGCCGCGCCAAGCTGTACTACCTGCGCGAGCGCCGCGGCAAGTCGGCCCGTATCGCAGAAGATGCACACTACAAGCCCAAGAAAGCCTGAGGAGCGGTATCATGAAAAAAGACACTCATCCCGAATACCACTTCATCGACGTCAAAATGACCGACGGCACCATCCTCAAAATGCGCTCCACCTGGGGCAATGAAGGGGATCAGCTGGCGCTGGACATCGACCCGACCGTGCACCCGGCCTGGACCGGCGGCACCTCGCGCCTGATGGATGCCGGCGGCCGCGTGTCGAAGTTCAAGAAGAAATACGAAGGCCTGGGCTTCTAAGCCACCTGCCGTATTTTGCCAAACTCCCGAAGGCTGCCCCGGACGGGCAGCCTTCTTTCTTTTCTCCTGACGCTGAGGCGGTATGCGCCTTGCGGGAAAGACAGCCCTCCTCGTGAAACAAGCCCTGGCCAACGCACTGCAAGAGCGCGGATATGAAACCCTGACCCAAGTGCAGGAGGCTGTGACCCAGCCAGAGCTGAACGAGCGCGACCTGCTGGTTTCGGCGCAGACCGGATCGGGCAAGACAGTCGGTTTCGGGCTGGCGCTGGCACCGACACTGCTGGGTGAGGCTGAGACATTTGAGGCTGCTGCCGCGCCGCTGGCCCTGGTGATTGCGCCGACACGGGAATTGGCGCTGCAGGTGAAACACGAGCTGAGCTGGCTGTACAAGGGCGCCGGTGCGGTGATCGCCTCCTGCGTTGGCGGCATGGATATGCGCGACGAGCGCCGGGAGCTGGCCCGCGGTGCGCATATCGTCGCGGCAACGCCAGGGCGGCTGCGTGACCACATCATGCGCGGCTCTATTGATCTCAGCAATCTGCGCGGCGTGGTGCTGGACGAAGCCGACGAAATGCTGGACCTGGGCTTCCGCGAGGATCTGGAGTTCATTCTGGGCGAAGCGCCCGAAGACCGCCGCACCCTGCTGTTCTCGGCCACTGTGCCTTCGGGCATTGCAAGCCTGGCCAAGACGTTCCAGAAAGACGCGCAGCGGATCCAGACCGCAGGCGAAACCAAACAGCATTCCGACATTGAATACCGGCTGATGAGCGTGGCGCAGCAAGATGCGGAAAACGCCATCATCAATGTGCTGCGCTACTATGAGGCGCCCAGCTCCATCGTTTTCGCCAACACCCGTGCGGCGGTGAACCGTCTGGCGGCGCGGCTGACCAACCGCGGTCTGTCGGTGGTGACGCTGTCGGGCGAATTGTCCCAAGCCGAGCGCAGCCAAGCGCTGCAGGCAATGCGCGACGGCCGCGCCCGGGTCTGCGTGGCCACTGACGTGGCCGCACGCGGTATCGATCTGCCAGGGCTGGAGCTGGTGGTTCATGCCGAGCTGCCGTCAAACCATGAAACCCTGCTGCACCGTTCGGGCCGGACCGGCCGCGCGGGCCGCAAGGGTGTCAGCGCATTGATCGCGCCACCCAAGGCCCGCAGCAAGGCGCTGCGGCTGCTGAAGTGGGCCAAGCTGACGGCAGAACACTGCGAAGCGCCGTCAGCCGACGACATCATGGCGCGTGACGAGGAGCGGATGCTGGCCGATCCTGTCTGGCAGGAACCTGTTGCGGAGCAGGAACAGGCAGGCGTCAAGACCCTGCTGGAGCATTTCTCTGCCGAGCAGATCGCCACCACCTACCTGCGCCTTTTCCGCAGCCGCCATTCGGCGCCGGAAGATCTGCGCCCGGCCGGCGCTGAGGAGCCGCGGAAGGAACGCAAAGAACGCAAGGATTTCGGCCCGTCGGTGTGGTTCTCGCTGTCGGGCGGGCGCGCCACCGGTGCGGACCCGCGCAAGGTGCTGCCGATGCTGTGCAAAGCCGGCAATATTGATCGCGACGTTATCGGGGCGATCCGGATACAAGAAAACGAAACCTTTGCCGAAATCAGCCAGGATGCTGTTGATGGCTTCCTGAAAGCACTGGGCGGCAAGACCGAGCTGGAGCCAGGCGCCGTGCTGACACAGCTGTCCGAAGCCCCTGATCTGGGTCCGGCACCGCGCCGCAGCCCCGGCGGACCAAAAGGTGGCTTCAAAGGCGACCGCGACCGGGACTCCAAGCCGCACCGCGGCAAACCGGATGGCCCAAAGCCGTACCGCGCCAAATCCGATGACAGCCGGGACAGCCGCCCGCCGCGCAAGGACTGGCAGGAAAAACGCTCTGCGGACAAACCGCCTTTCGAGCGCGAGCCGCGCCGCAGCCGCCCGCCGGAAAGCAGCCCCAAGCCTGATCCGGCTGTTGTCGCCAAGCCGCGCGGCGCCTCTGATCCCTCCAAGCGGATGACCAAGCCCGGTGCACCGGCAGCCAAACCGTACAAAGCCAAAGGCCCCAAGCCGCCGGCCGGCAAGCCGAACAGCAAGAAAAACAAGGCCCGCGCTCCTTTTGCCAAGCCTGGGAAAGGCGGTGACACCCGTCCCAACCGCAAGCCGGCGGGACCTTCAAAACACAGGTGATACACTAAGTTTACCAGCCCGCGCAGACCGCTTTTCTTGACCGAATCCAGAGCCTATACAGGGGCGCAAAGATAAAAGCGTGCCAAAGGCACGAGCGAAGGGACCTGTACATGGCGCATATTATTGTCGTCGGCAACGAGAAGGGCGGCGCGGGAAAATCCACTGTGTCCATGCATGTTGCCACCACCTTGGCCCGGCTTGGGCACAAGGTGGCGGCGCTTGACCTGGACTTGCGGCAGCGCTCGATGGGGCGGTACCTGGAGAACCGCAAGGATTTCTGCGCGAAGGCAGGGCTGGACCTGCCGATGGTGGGAATGCACGAACTGCCGGAGATTGATCCCGAGAGCTTGCAGCCGGGGGAAAACATCTATGACCACCGGCTGTCAGCGGCGGTTTCGGCGCTGGAGCCGGGCCATGACTTCATCCTGATCGACTGCCCCGGCTCGCACACGCGTCTCAGTCAGGTTGCGCATTCACTGGCTGACACGCTGATCACACCCTTGAATGACAGTTTTGTCGATTTCGACCTGCTGGCGCATGTGGACCAGAAGGGTGAGGCGATTACCGGGCCGTCCGTCTACTCGGAAATGGTCTGGAACGCCCGCCAGCTGCGGGCGCAGGCGGGGCTCAAGCCGATCGACTGGATCGTGATCCGCAACCGCGTCGGCACTCAGCGCATGGTCAACAAGGAAAAGATGGAGCGCGCCATCAATATGCTGTCCAAGCGGATCGGCTTCCGGGTCGCACCGGGCTTTTCCGAGCGGGTGATTTTCCGCGAGTTGTTCCCGCGCGGGCTGACGCTGCTGGACCTCAAGGACATCGGCGTCAAGCAGCTGAACATTTCCAACATCGCCGCCCGGCAGGAACTGCGCGACATGATGAAGGAAGTGAACCTGCCGGGGGTCGAGATCAGTATCTGATCCTGCCCCGCGGCGGTTTAGCCATCGCAGCCGCAATTGCCGCGGTAAATGGTGTAAAGCTCGATCGGCTCGGCCACTCCGCGCAGCATGTAACGGCCCAGCGACACCAGATCGTGGTTGGTGCCCTTGGCCGCCTTTTGCACGTCTTCCGACATGATGATGCTTTGACCGACCGAACGGTGCATCCCCGCGATCCGGGCGGTCTGGTTCACCGCCTGGCCGATCACAGTGAAATCCAGCCGGTTCTCGGCCCCGATATTACCATACAGGATATCACCCGCGTGCAGCGCCAAAGTAAAGCCCGCGGTGGGCAGACCCTGTTCTTCGCGTTCGGAGTTGAAGGCGCGCACTTTGCCGCACAGTTCATTGGCCGCCGCAAGGGCTGCATGGGCGTCCTCCTCAATACTGCCGAGGTTGAACATGGTCAGCATGCCGTCGCCCATGAACTTCAGGATGTTGCCGCCATGCGCCTGGATGGTTTCCACCGCCAGGCCGAAATAGCCGTTCAGCATCTCGATCAGCTCGGTTCCGGGCAGCCGTTCCGCCAGCTGGGTAAACCCCTTAAGATCAAACAGGCAGAGCACAGCATCGATCTGCTGCGAGGAACCGCGTTGAATTTCGCCTGACAAAACCCGGCGGCCCGCATCGCGGCCCAGATAGACCTGCAAAAGATCACTGGCCATCTGCCGGTTGGAAGAGGATTTCAGCGCCAGCCCCAGATGCGGCAGCGTGGTACGGATCAGATCCAGCTCGCGGCTGCTGAACCCGCCGGGCCGGTCTGATGACCAGGAAACCAGCATACCTTCCTGCGGATGGCGCGGATCGTTCGGACCCGCTTCGGGCGGTGCAAACCGCACACCTTTGGCGAAGTAATCGGTCGCCCCGCGCTCCCGCAATTCCGGCAGCAGCGGAAATTCCGCCGGAGCGCTGTCTTCGATCCTTTCCCGGAATTCTTCCAGATTGTGCTCCAGAATGTGGAAGAACGGGCTGCGCAGCCATTCCTCGCGCGGGGACTCGCGGTATTCGTAGTGCTCGTGGCTGATGCCGTCGGTGCGGGTCCAATTGAAACCGAGACCACCGAATTTCGGGTGGAAGGCGCGCTGTGCCAGATGGAAGCGCCACAGCGGCACTCCAGCATCGACCAGGCGCTGGCAATATCCCTGCAAAAGATCCTGCTGCTGCGCGCCTTGAAGACCTTGCTCCATCAGCCAGGCAATCAACGGTCCGGAATTGACATCAATCTGTATCATGTTTTCACCTTCAATACCGCCGCCTTACTTGGGTATTCCAGACGCCGATGTCTATGGGGCTATCCCTGCTAAATTGCGCAGCATATACCGCAAAATTGCAACTTCGCCGGTGGTGAACCGGGCGCAGATGCCGGTGTCGAACTGCAACGCATGTTCGCGCAGATCTTTATAGGCGGCCTCCCCGGCGGCAGTCAGGGTCAAATGTTCGGCCCGCCGGTCATTTTCATCGCGGGTGCGGGTCACAAACCGCTTTTCCGATAGTTTGGCCACGGCGCGGCTGATTTTGGTCTTGTGGATCTTTGCCCGCGTACCGATTTCCTTGGCGGTCATCTCACCGTAGTTGCCCAGGTGGAACAGCACCCGCCACTCTGTGCGCAGCATTCCATAGCGGTTTTTGTAGTGTTTCTGGAAACCCAGCGAGCTTTCCTCAGCCGCCCGGTTCAACAGATACGGCAGGAAATCCTGCAAGGCGAAATCATCTTTTTCGGTCATTTTGCTCCCCTCTCCCTTGTTAGTTACAAAAACAACTAATATTCCGCAAGCAGCAAGAGGAGAAACGCGCGATGAATCGGCCCGCCGATCCCCAAGAAATGATCCAGGCCCCCTCTCTTCAGGGGCCGCACGAGGGCTACATGCCCGGCTTTGCCAATGACTTTGAAAGTGAGGCGCTGCCCGGTGCGCTGCCGCAGGGTATGAACAGTCCGCAAAAGTGCAACTATGGCCTTTATGGCGAACAGCTGAGCGGCACCGCCTTTACCGCCGACCCGCCGGAACGGACCTGGTGCTACCGGATCCGTCCCTCGGTTAAACATTCGCACCGTTATGAGAAAATCGAACTGCCGCTTTGGAAATCAGCGCCTTACGTGGACCCGGACGTGATCTCTCTGGGCCAGTACCGCTGGGATCCGGTGCCGCATTCGGATCAGGGCCTCACGTGGCTCACCGGCATGCGGACCATGACCACCGCGGGCGACGTGAACACCCAGGTCGGCATGGCCAGCCACATCTATCTCGTCACCGAGTCGATGGTGGACAGCTACTTCTTTTCCGCTGATTCCGAACTGCTGGTAGTGCCACAGGAAGGCAGGCTGCGTTTTACGACAGAACTGGGCATCATCGACCTGGCGCCGCAGGAAATTGCCATCATTCCGCGCGGGCTGGTTTACCGGGTCGAGGTGCTGGAAGGGCCCTGCCGCGGCTTTGTCTGCGAGAACTACGGTCAGAAATTCGAACTGCCGGGCCGCGGCCCGATCGGCGCCAATTGCATGGCCAACCCGCGCGATTTCAAGGCGCCGGTGGCAGCGTTTGAAGATCGTGAGGTCCCCTCGACCGTAACCATCAAATGGTGCGGCCAGTTTCACGAGACCAAGATCGACCATTCGCCGCTGGATGTGGTTGCCTGGCACGGAAACTATGCACCTTTCAAATATGATCTGACCACCTACTGCCCGGTTGGGGCGATCCTGTTCGACCACCCGGATCCGTCGATTTTCACCGTGCTGACCGCTCCTTCAGGCGTTCCAGGCACCGCCAATATCGACTTTGTGCTGTTCCGCGAGCGCTGGATGGTGGCAGAGAATACCTTCCGCCCGCCGTGGTATCACAAAAACATCATGTCGGAGCTGATGGGCAACATCTATGGCCAGTATGATGCCAAGCCGCAGGGATTTCTTCCAGGCGGCATGTCCTTGCACAACATGATGCTGCCGCATGGACCAGACAAGAACGCATTCGAGGGCGCGTCGAATTCCAACCTCGGCCCGGAAAAGCTGGAGAATACCATGTCCTTCATGTTCGAGACCCGCTTCCCGCAGCATCTGACCGCATTTGCTGCCAAGGAAGCGCCGCTGCAGGATGACTACATCGACTGCTGGAACGACATCGAAAAGAAATTCGACGGCACGCCCGGCCTGAAATGAATATGGTGAGGGGGCGCTGCCCCCTTTGGGCCTGACCGGCCCATTCACCCCCGGAGTACTTTCCGGAAAGATGAAAAGGATCTTCGGATCCGGAAACTGGAGACACGATGCCTCTGCTGAAATCCTGGGTGGCCTCGGCCAATGACGCTGCCCACCCGTTCCCGCTGAACAACCTGCCTTATGGCGTGTTCTCTGTTGATGGCGACGATCCGCGCTGCGGCGTGGCCATCGGCGGCATGATCCTGGATATGCAGGCCGCCGAAGAGACCGGCCTGATCCAGCTGGGTGATACTCCGCTGTTCGACGTGCCTTATTGGAACGACCTGATGGAGGAAGGCCCGGCGGTTTGGGCCGCGCTGCGCGAACGCCTGACTGCGCTGCTGTCCGACGGCGCTGCCGAACAGGAAAAGGTGGAAGCCCTGCTGGTCTCCGCTATGGATGCCGAGCTGCACATGCCTTTTGCGGTCAGCGAATACACCGACTTCTATGCCGGCAAAAACCACGCCTTCAACGTCGGCACAATGTTTCGCGGCCCGGAAAACGCGCTGCCGCCGAACTGGCTGCATATCCCGATCGGCTATAACGGACGGGCATCCTCTGTGGTGGTCTCCGGCACCGATGTGCGCCGCCCCTGGGGACAGCTGAAAGGCCCCAATGATACAGCCCCCCGCTGGGCCCCCTGCGCACGGTTCGATATCGAACTGGAGATGGGCGCCATTGTCGGCACGCCCTCGGACAGCCCGATTACTGTGCAGGAAGCCGATGACCATATCTTTGGCTATGTGCTGCTGAACGACTGGTCGGCGCGCGACATTCAGGCCTGGGAATACCAACCGCTGGGGCCGTTCCAGGCCAAGGCGACTGCCAACTCGATCAGCCCCTGGATTGTGACCAAAGCGGCGCTGGAGCCGTTCCGCTGCGACACGCCCGAGCGCGAGGTGGAATTGCTGGACCACCTGAAGGACTGCGGGCCGATGCTCTATGACATTGACCTGGAAGTCACCATGGCTCCGGAAGGCAAAGAGGCGACCACCATCGCGCGAACCAACTACAAGGAAATGTACTATTCCGCCGCGCAGCAGCTGGCGCATCACACCACCTCGGGCTGCCCGATGAATGCAGGTGATCTGCTGGGCTCCGGCACCATTTCCGGCCCGGTGAAGGAAAGCCGCGGCTCGTTGCTGGAGTTGAGCTGGGGCGGCAAGGAACCACTGACGCTGGACAGTGGCGAAGAGCGCTCCTTCATCGCCGACGGCGACACGCTGACCCTGAAAGGCGCGGCAAAGGGCGACGGCTATACCATCGGGTTCGGCGACTGCACCGGCACCGTTCTGGCCGCGCTTGAAACCCCCTACGCAAGATAAGGAAGACCACCATGGCCAAGGCTTTTGCGTCCCAAGGGGACATGACCGAAAAGAAAATCACCTTTGATGAGATCGGAGAAGGCCTTTATGCCTTCACCGCCGAGGGAGATCCTAACTCCGGTGTGATCATCGGCGACGACAGCGTGATGATTATTGAGGCACAGGCCACTCCGCGGCTGGCGAACAAGGTGATCGAATGCGTTCGGTCAGTGACCGACAAGCCGATTACCCATGTGGCACTGACCCATTATCACGCGGTGCGTGTCCTTGGCGCCTCGGCGTTTGGCGCGCAACAAGTCATCATGGGCGACGCGGCCCGTGCCATGGTGGTGGAACGCGGCCAGGAGGACTGGGACAGCGAGTTCCAGCGCTTTCCCCGGCTGTTCGAAGGCCATGAGAGCATTCCCGGTCTGACCTGGCCAACCACGACTTTTTCCGACGATATGACCGTGTATCTCGGCAACCGCCGGGTGGATCTTATGCATTTGGGCCGGGCCCATACTGCAGGCGACATCGTGATCCATGTGCCGGACCAGAACGTGATGTTCACCGGTGACATCGTGGAGTACCACTCCGCCTGCTATTGCGGCGATGGGCATTTCAGCGATTGGGGCGATACGCTCGACAATATTGCAGCCTTTGATGTGGATGCCATCGCACCAGGCCGCGGCGACGCGCTGGTGGGCAAGGACATGGTGAATGCCGCCATCGAGAACACCCGCGACTTCGTCGAAAGCACCTACCGCCCCGCCGCCAAGGTAGCCGCCCGCAACGGCACCCTGAAAGAGGCCTGGGACGCCGTGCGTGCCGAGTGCGACCCGAAGTTCTCGGACTATGCGATCTACGAGCATTGCCTGCCCTTCAACGTCGCCCGCGCCTATGACGAGGCCCGCGGCATCGACACCCCGCGCATCTGGACCGCCCAGCGCGATCTGGAGATGTGGGAGGCCCTGCAGGGCTGAGCCCCGGCCAGGAATTGCAACCGGGGCGGTTTGATCCAGATCGTATCGCCCCGGCAGAACCTGTGAGACGCTAGACCATCCTCCCGGCCTGCCACGCCGGGAAGCGGTAAAGCTGTGCCTGACGGCACCCGAATTAGGGAGGAGACCTGATGAACAAGATCTTTGAAGTCCCGTTGTACCCCTATGCGCGCCACGCGGATCAGGACGCCCCTGCCCCCGTGCGCCGCAAGGTGGTGGTGATCGGGGCAGGACCCATCGGCCTGGCTGCCGCCATAGACCTGGCCCAGCAGGGCACCGAAGTGGTGGTTCTGGATGACAACGACAAGGTGAGCTTCGGCTCCCGCGCGATCTGCTTTGCCAAGCGGCCCCTGGAGATCCTCGACCGGTTGGGCTGCGGCCAGCCGATGGTGGACAAGGGCGTGCAGTGGAATGCCGGCAAGGTGTTCTTTGACGAACGTCAGGTCTATGACTTCAATCTGCTGCCGGAGGAAGGCCACAAACGCCCCGCCTTCATCAATCTGCAGCAGTATTACTTTGAGGAATACCTGGTGAACCGGGTTCGCGAACTGCAGCAGCAGGGCGCACCGATCGAAATCCGCGGCCGCAACAAGGTTTCGGCCATCGGCACCCATCCCAGCCATGTGACATTGGAAATCGACACGCCCGAAGGCTCCTATAACCTGGAGGCCGATTGGCTGATCGCCTGCGACGGCGCAGGCTCTCCGACCCGGCGGATGCTGGGGCTGGATTTCATCGGCCGGGTGTTCGAGGACAACTTCCTGATCGCCGATGTAATTATGGAGGCGGATTTTCCGACCGAACGCTGGTTCTGGTTCGACCCGCCCTTCAACAAAGGACAGTCGGCGCTTTTGCACAAGCAACCGGAAGGTGTCTGGCGGATTGATCTGCAATTGGGCTGGGATATCGACAAGGAGCGCGAGAAACGCCCGGAAAACGTGATCCCGCGCCTTAAGGCGATGCTGGGGGAGGACGTGGCGTTCGAGCTGGAGTGGGTGTCGATCTACACCTTCCAATGCCGCCGGATGGAGCAGTTCCGCCATGGCCGGGTGCTGTTTGCCGGCGATGCCGCGCATCAGGTCTCGCCCTTTGGTGCCCGCGGCGCCAACTCCGGCGTTCAGGATACCGATAACCTGTGCTGGAAGCTGCAAATGGTGATCGACGGCACCGCGCCGGAAAGCCTGCTGGACAGCTATGACACCGAGCGGGTTCACGGTGCGGATGAAAACATCCTGAACTCTTCGCGCTCCACCGATTTCATCACGCCCAAGTCCGAGATGAGCCGGGTGCTGCGTGACGCGGTTCTGGACCTGTCCGAACAGTTTGAATTCGCCCGCCCGCTGGTGAATTCGGGCCGCCTGTCGGTGCCTTGCACCTATGACGGCTCGCCGCTGAATTCGGCAGATGCACTGGACGGACCTGAGCGCACCCGCCCAGGCTCCTCCTGCCCCGACGTGCCGCTGGGCGACGGTTTCCTGCTGGACAAGCTGGGAGATAAATTCGTGCTGCTAACCATCGACGCTGACGCCCCGGATGTGATCGAGGAAGAAGGTATTGAGGTCACCCGGCTGGCACTGTCCATCAAGGATGACAAGACGCTGGCGCTGAAGGAACGGTATCTGGGCAAGCATGACAGCGGTGTTTACCTGATCCGCCCGGACCAGCATGTTGCTGCCCGCCGCCCCGGCTTTGACGAAAACCAGTTCCGGCACGCAATCCGCCGGGCCATCGGCAAGGAGTGATCAAGATGACCGAAGACCAATTGATCCTGACCGCCAACCTCGAGCGCGCCGACGATTTCTATGCAGATCTCCTGACCGCGCATGAGGGCCTCAGCAAAGCCGAAAGCGATGCGCTGAATGCGCGTCTGGTGCTGGTGCTGGCAAATCACATTGGAAAACGCGCGATCCTGAAACAGGCGCTGGCCGCGGCCGCGCTGAAACCTGGGGAGGACACCGCTTGAAAATCGAACAGATCCACCACGTCGCCTACCGCTGCAAGGACGCCAAACAGACGGTAGAGTGGTACAACAAGATGCTGAACATGGACTTCGTGCTCGCGATTGCCGAGGACCATGTTCCATCGACGCATGAACCCGACCCCTACATGCATATCTTCATGGATGCAGGTAACGGCAATGTCCTGGCCTTCTTTGAACTGCCGACCAAGCCAGAGATGGACCGCGACCGCAACACGCCTGTCTGGGTGCAGCACATCGCCTTTAAGGTGAAAGACCGCGAGACCCTGATCCAGTTCAAGGACCATCTGGAGGCCAACGGTGTCGAAGTGCTGGGTGTCACCGATCACTCGATCTTCCACTCGATCTACTTCTTCGACCCGAACGGCCACCGGGTGGAACTGGCCTGTCCGGATCCCGAGGAAGAGGCGCTGCTGCAGAAGCTGGACTCGGTGAAATGGGAAATGCTGGAAGAATGGTCCAAGACCAAGAAGGCCCCCAAGCATGCCGAATGGCTGCACGCCAAGGAATTGCACAAGACCTGAGTATGGCCAAACCAATTAGGGCAGCCCATCGGGCTGCCTCCTTAGCACCGGAGGACGCCAATGGGCAGCACGCTTCTTTATGACTACTGGCGCTCATCGGCCAGCTACCGGCTGCGCATCGCGCTGAACCTGGGTGGAATCGAATACACCTCGGTGCCGGTTGATCTGGTTAAGGGCGAGCACAAGAGCCCGGAGCACCTGGCCCGCAACCCGCAGGGCTTTGTGCCGGTGCTTGAGATCGACGGGTTGCGTCTGACCCAATCACTGGGGATTCTGGATTACCTGGACGAAACCCGGAACCTCGGCCTATTGCCCATAGACCCAGGCCTGCGTGCCAGGGCACGGGCGTTGGCCCATTCGGTTGCGGTGGATGTGCATCCAGTCTGTAACTTGCAAGTGGCCAGACACGCGACCCAACTCAGCAGCGGTGCGGCGGACATGCCCAAGGCCTGGATGCAGCATTTTATTCGACCTGGCCTGCAAGCGTTTGAGGCATTACTTGCCGACTTCAGTCAGTCGCCCTTTTGCATTGGAAAGGTACCGGGGCTCGCCGATATCTGCCTGATGCCGCAGCTTTACAATGCACGCCGCTGGGAAGTGGACTTTGCGAACCTGCCACGGATCTGCGCCGTGGAAACAGCCTGCGCGGCGCACCCTGCTTTTGCCGCGGCGCACCCGGATCAGCTATGCTGACCAGTCACTCCGCACGTTGCATCGGCATAAATATGCAATAGACCGAGGCGTTGGCGGGAGTCTGCGTGCGCCGGGGCCGCAGGCAGGAAAGGCGCACATCGGGTGCAGCATTTCATACTAAGCAATGTTCCCGCCAAGCTAGCCGGTTTTCACTGCACCTGCCGCTTGCGTAAACTGGAGGGGCTTCAGACTGCGTTTCAAGCCATTCAGAGAACATCGGCGACACAGCAGCGATGAGCATCAATTATTTCAGCTGAAAGAAGGTCAGCATCTTCTTCCTGCATGCCGTATCCAATGACAGAAGCTCGAATGATCTTGCGGCCCGCCCATTCGCCGTGTGTCGGGTAAACTCTGCCATTTTCTTGAACACGCCGCAGGACCTGCATGGTGAGCTTGCCGTCATCTGTCCCGTCGCCGCAGCAAATCGCAACCTGGTTGCTGTGGATCCGGTTCAGGACTGTTAAGCCGGGCTCGTTAGACACCGTTCGGGCAATCCGCTCCGCGAGGCGGCAATGGTGCGCCACAAGTTCGCGAACACCCGCCCGGCCGAGATGCCGCAGTATCGCATAGCTAGGGACACCTCTTGCCCGCCGGGATAACTCGGGCGTTGAATCACTTGGTTCCCAATGCTCAGTGGTCTCAGGCAGATAGGCGCCACGGGCAGACATCGACGCAACGAGCGGCGCACGGTCGCGTACTATAACCATGCCAGCATCAAAAGGAGCGTTAAGCCACTTGTGCAGGTCGATTGCCCAGCTGTCCGCTTCGCCGACCCCCTCCAGCCGATTTGCAAGCTCGGGCACTGCAGCGAGCCAGAGTCCGAACGCTCCATCGACATGAACCCAGCCCTTCTTCTCGCGCACCATTGGGATCAATTCGTCAAACGGATCGAAGGCGCCGGTGTTTATTTGACCTGCTTGCAGGATCACAAGCGGCGGTTTGCTGCACCGGTTAATTGCTGCCCGAAAGGCGCCCGGCTTAATCCTCCCTTCGCTGTCGGCAGCTACAGTTTGTGTGCGGCTTGCTCCAAACCCGGCGTAGCGCAGGGCTGCAAATGGCGCAGAATGTGCGTCTTGTCCGATCAGAACCGGAATCTCCGGTGCCCCGAAAAGCCCATCAGCTTCGACATCCCAACCCTGAGCGGCCAGCAGCGCATGGCGTGCCGCCATAATGCCAACCATGTTTGCGACTGTACCGCCGGTCACCAGTCCGGCTCCGCTTTCGGCAGGCAGCGACAGCAGTTCAATAACCCAGTTGCAGACGGCGCGCTCCATCCCCGTGATTGCTGGTGTCTCAAAGGATGAACCCGCGTTCTGCCCCCAGGCTGACACTAAAAAATCAGCAGCTACACCGACGGGATGCGACGCACCAAGGACATAGCCGAAGAAGGTCGGGGCTGCCATTTTGTGCAGCCCGCCGTCAGCCTGCTGCACGATATCTTCAATAACCTTACTCTCCGGCACCCCTGTTTCAGCAAGAGGAGACAGAAAGCGGTTTGCAGCTTCGCCAAGTTCCAAGCTAGGGCGGGCCAGCCCCTGAGGCAGATCCTCGCGAAAAGCCTTCGCCGCTCTGTAGGCTGATTCTAAAGCTCCCGCTTGCCCATCACTCAAGCCACGCCGAACACGTTCCATCTCACATATCCCTCCTACTTTTTAACAACACGTCGAAAAGTAGCACAGATTACGAGTTACGCTGAGCGACCAATGCCTTCTTGGCAACGCGGTCGATCGTGTTCGATTAGCCGCACGTCCTAAGTCCGTATAAGCTCGCGGCCCTTCAAGCGATATCCTCCAGGAGCAATCTGTTTACGGAATTCCTGGTCATGGCTGACCAGAAGGATTGCTTGATCAAGCCCTTTCAGGATCCCGGCCAGCCGCGCGTAGTTGTCCGGGTCCAGTGCGTTGGTCGGCTCATCCAGAATAAGCACCGCCGGCTCCATCGCCAGTACGGTGGCCAGTGTCACCAGCCTCTTCTCGCCGCCCGACAGTTTGTGGGTCACCCGGTCGCGCAGATGCATCAGCTCCAGGCGGGTCAGCACGCTGTCAACAATTGCCAAGGCATCCTGTTTGGATTTACCCAGGTTGAGCGGACCAAAGGCCACATCCTCGGCCACGGTCGGGCAGAACAGCTGGTCGTCGGCGTCTTGAAACACAAAGCCCACGCGGCGGCGCATCTCGTGAAAATCCGCTTCCGCCATGCAAGGCTTGCCAAAGGCGGTGACGGTGCCGCTGGCAGGAACAAGCAGCCCCATGATGATTTTCAGCAATGTCGATTTTCCGGCGCCGTTGGGCCCGGCAATCGACAGCCGTTCACCAGCGTTGAGCCGCATCGAGGCGCCTTCCAGCACCGGATCAAGCCCAGGGTAGGCAAAGTGGATATTGTTCAAATCAATAAGCGGCATAGGCGGCCTCCGCCCAGATCAGGGCAGCAAGTGCGGCGGACAGCGCCGCGGCAAACAGCAGGTCGGACCGGCTGAAACGAAAATCCTCCAGCAGGATGATGCGGCCGGAGAACCCCCGGCATTTCATCGCCGCCAGAATGCGCTCCGACCGTTCGATGGAGCGCACCAGCATCATGCCAACCAGATAGCCGTAACTGCGGTAGGTGTGCCAGTTGGTGCCGGGGCGGAAGCCGCGCAGCTTCATCGAGGTGCGCAGGCGCTGGTATTCCTCGCGCAGAACGTCGATGTAACGGATGGTGAACATCATCAGATGCACCAGCCGCTCCGGGGTCTTGAGGGCAAAGAGCGCGTGGCCCATGGTTACCGGCTCCATCGAACCCACCAGTGTCATAACCGCAAGGATCACCGCATTGGCGGTAAGGGCAATCTCGGTTGCACGCCACAGGCCTTCCCAACTGGCCTCCAGCCCCCAAATGGACAGGGCCGGGGTTCCGGGCACGGTAAAGGGCAGCAGCACCAGCATGAAGATGATGAAACTGTCCATCATCGCCATCCGTTTCAGCGTTTGCCGGGGCGGCAGGCCAGAGAAGGCCAGCAGCCACATCGACAGGCCAAGAGCGGCCGCCAGAACCCAAAGATTGCTGAGCGAGACAACCACCACCGCATAGGCGGCCGTCATCATGATGCGCATCCGCGGGTCAAGTGCTGTGACCTTGGCGCGAAAGGTGCCGAACCCGCCGAGCGGTTTTTCCTCGCTCGTCAGAACATAGGTCATGCGCTGCTGCCGATCTTGCGGCGTGCAGCGATGTAAAAGCCAAGCCCGAACAGGCCGCAGATATAGCCGATACCGCCAAGCACGGACTGAAAGTCCGACTTATTCTTGAACGCTGTCAGCTCCTGGCGGAGCGGGCGCAGTTCATTACGCAACATGGTGGCAAGCTCGGAGCGGGTTTGATCGGAGAGGCCCGCGGACCCTGCCGCCGCCGGCGCTGCAGAGATGTCCATGGCAGCAGCCGCAGAATTTGCTGCAGCGCCCGGGCTTTGCCCGATGATCTGCGCGACTTCCGCACCGTCCATCATCATCTCGGCCACGTGGCCAGCCCCCAGATCGCCACGGAAGATATGTGTCACAGGCTCCGACGGGGTGAACAGGAAAAAGCCGTCACCGTCGGTTCTGGACTCTCCCAGCTTGCTGCCGGCCACGTCAAAGATCTCAATCAGCAGGTCCGCGGCCATGTCACCGTTGGAAAAGCCCACTTCGCCCTCAATGTCGGAACCGGACGGAAAAACAGCTGAGATAACATTGTGTGCCATCACCGGGAGCGGCGCCAGCAGCGCAAGGATCAGAATGCAGGAGCGGATCATGCAAGGCTTCCTTTTGTGTCGAAAAACAGCTCGGGCTTCACACGCCGCGCCAGGAAAATGGCAGCGCCGGACAAAAGCGCTTCGATGATCACCACCGGAATATGGGAAAAGAACACCAGTTTCGCGGCCAGGATGAACTCATCGCCGGACAGCATCAGCGATACCGCCACGGCCAGAGTTGTGGCAGCAATGGCCGCGCCGCCGCCGATTCCGCCCCAGATGGCACCCTGCAGAGGCGAGCCGCGGGCCACCAGCGGGCGGAATATCAGCCCGACCAGAACTGCAGGCAGGGCGATGTTCACGGCGTTCACGCCCAGCACGGTCAGCCCGCCGAAGCCAAAGAACACCGCCTGCAGCAGCAGTCCGACAAACAGGGCCGGAAAGGCCGCCCAGCCCAGGACCAGCCCCGCAAGCCCGTTCAGGATCAGGTGAACCGAACTCGGCCCGATCGGGACATGGATCAGGGAGGCCACAAAGAAACTGGCAGAAAGAACCCCCGCCGCCGGAATACGTTCCAGCGGCAGGCTCCGCAGCCCCATGGCGATACCGCCGACGGCGGCAACCGCGCCGCCGATCACAACCGGATTCGACAGTGCGCCGTCTACGATATGCATGGTGCTATTCTCACTTCAGCTCTTCAGCGTGGATCCACAACACAGCGTCCTGGCTAAGCTCCTTGCCGTCATGCTCAGTCGCCGGGCCGGAGCCGAGGGCGGCAAATCCCCAGTGGCCCGCTTTCGGAATGCCAAAGGAAAAGACGCCATTCTGGTCTGCGATCGCAACGATGGCGCCGCCGGACATCGGCTGAACCGTCGGGTTGGTTGTGGAAAAAGCCGCAAGGTCCGGCTCTGATGCCATGAACTCAACCTCGATTTCGGCGCCCGGAACCGGCTTGCCATCCGCCAGCACCTGACCCGAGAAGGTAGAGCCAACAATGACGTTATAGGGCTTGTTCAGCGGCAGGATCTCGGTTTCCAGGCCCACTGGCTGATCCCAATCGGTGGGCAGGGTGTTGCGGTTCAGCACGACTTTGGAAATCTGCTGAATATAGATGTCTTCGCTTTCCTCATAATAGGGCGCGGGCACAGTCACCACCACATAGTCGCCCGAGCGCTTGACCGGAACCGACGCCCTGTAGGCGGCGGCTTCGTTCTCCGCGCCCTTGAATGTGGCCGGTTCCAAGCGGTCCGAAAGATCAACCTTTTCGCCCTTGTGAACCATAAAAAATTCTTCAGGTTTGCCCATGTCCATCACATGGCCGTTTTCCAGCGGGTGCCAGAACACCAGCCCCATCGGCACATCGCCGGGCTTCCCGATCAGCACGTTTTCAGTGTAGTTCAGCTGGAAATGCGCCGATGCGGTGACCGGCAGGGATACGGCCAGAGCTGCGGCCAGATATTTCAGTTTCATTTCGTCCTCATTCGACGACACAGGCGCACCTGCAATCAGGAATGAACAACGGGGATAGTGGCACGGAAAAGCCTGAACGGCAGCCGCGCCAGACGCGCACCCCGGCGTCCGGTGGAAAAGGGCAGACACTCCGCTAGCGAAGTCTTTGTCCTGTGTCCGGCAGGTCTCCTGACTCGCGGGTCTTGGTTCGGCTGGCCTTCCCGGGAAAGATCCCAGTGGCATGTTCAGCGTCACTCACCGCTCACAGTTGCGGGGGCAGTCACGGATTTGGTCCCTTATGGGTACGCCGCACCGTGTTCCCTATTTCTTCCGCTGCGCATTGAAACACTCGCGGAACCGGTCACACTGGCTGAATGGCAAAACCATTTTACTGAGTCAAGCTTCCCGTCTTCTGTTCAGTTGCCGAATGAGTACTACCTTGCGGTGCTCCACTGATCAGCCCCACTTGAATGGTCCAGTTTGCTTGTTAGTGCATGACTTGCCTTGGGTCCATCTGGACGATGGTTTCCGGCGCCGGTGGGCGATAGCCCAGAGCACTATGTGGGCGTTTGGTGTTGTCGTGTTTCCTCCATTCTTCGATGAGGATTTGCGCCTCGCGCAGGCTGTAGAAGATTTCGCCGTTCAAGAACTCGTCCCTGAACCGTGCGTTGAAGCTCTCGCAATATCCGTTCTCCCATGGAGACCCTGGTTCGATGTATGCGGTCTTCGCGCCAACAGCCTTGATCCAGTTCTGGACGGCCTGAGCAACAAACTCCGGACTGTTGTCTGAACGAATGAACGACGGCACCCCGCGCAGAATGAACAGGCCGCTCAGGACATTGATGACGGTGCCTGAGTTCAGCTTGCGATCCACACGGATGGCAAGACACTCCCGACTGTACGCGTCGATGATGTTCAGTGTCCGGAAGGCTTTTCCATCGTCAGTGCGGCAATGCACGAAGTCATATGACCAGACATGGCTGCGCCGTTGTGGCCGAAGACGCGCACACGATCCATCGTTCAGCCAGAGCCGTCCCTTTTTCGGCTGTTTCATTGGTACTTTCAGCCCCTCTCGCCGCCACAGCCTTTCGACCCGCTTGTCATTCACATGCCAGCCAGCGTCCCTCAGCAAAGCCGCAATCCGACGATAGCCATATCGACCGTATTGTCCCGCCTGCTCGATCATGCCGGCAGCCAATCGTTCTTCATCAGCGCGGCCTACTGGCACTTTGCGCTGCGTGGATCGATGCTGTCTCAGAACCCGGCATGCCCGGCGCTCCGGGATGTGCAGTTCAGCACGAACGCGATCAATGCAAGCGCGGCGGCGAGCGGGGCTTAGAAGTTTCCCTTCGCAGCTTCCGCCAAAATCAACTTGTCCAGCGTCAAGTCAGACACCGCCTTTCTCAGCCGTTCATTTTCCTTCTGAAGACGCTTCAGTTCTTTCAGCTGGTCCGTGCCCATTCCACCGTACCCTCAGCATCACGCTTGAACCAATGGCGCTGCGATGCTTCGATCTTCCAGCGATAAGACGTCTGTTCAGTCACACCAATCTGACGGATCGCATCCAGACGCGGCATACCTTGCCCAGTCAGAACCTCAACTTGCCGTAACTTCGTGACAATCTCCTCGGGCTTTGGCCGTTTGTTGGCCATGGTATTCCGCCGTTTTCCTAAACATAGCGGAGGACCACTTCAGTGGGGGAAGACCAGACTTGGCGTGCTCCTTGGGATAAATATGTAGCTCTTACTTAGATCGAGTACTGCCAACATGGTGTAAGATTCTCTTACTTCACGGAGCTGATGGAGTAGAAATTGGCAGCCGTCGCAACCGCTCAAGGAAACCCGATGACTTAGCCGCAATCCAAGAAGAAATTCCATCACGGTGATCTCAAGACCGCCCTGATCGATGCAACCATTGAAATGATCAGGGAAAGGCGGGTTGAGGACGTAAGCGTTGCCGATGCCGCCCGCGCCGACCAAGTTTCAAGCGGCGCGTCCTACCGGCACTTCAAGGACCGCGATGAATTGCTGGCAAATGTCGCCGCCGAAGGCTTCCGGAGATTTTCCAAAGCCAAGATTGACGCCTTTGCCAAACATCCAAAGTATTCGGTTGAAAGCCTGATTGCTGGCGGCTGCGCCTATGCTGAGTTTGGCGCAGACAATCCCGAACTGTTTCACCTCATGTGGGCGGCGGCTCGCAACCGGGACAACATCAATGTAGCGCGCGTGGCCAGCAGCGCAACATACAACACCTTTATTGATGAGCTGACGGGCATCATGAAGGCGCAGGGCCTCGGCCATCTGGACCCGCATGAATTCGGAACGCCTTTGTGGGCAATGGTGCATGGTTTTGCCAGTTTGCTGATCGGCAAACCTGCAAATCTAGACAGCGGCCGCCAAGCGCTCAGAAGCCGCATAGCAGACGCCACCTGGGCTTACGTCCGAGGCTATCAGACCGGTTAGAACCCTGGCTGCAGCCCGCTACTGGCTTTCTGCACAGACTAGTTCTGGATTACGTAAGACCGAACCGGTTTCTCCGCCGGCAGGTATCTGATCCGGCAAATTGGGCTGCCACGCTGGATTAACGAGGGCAATCCCCCTCGACGTTCGCGCGACAAAGCCTGGCACTATTGCCAGGCGCTTCAGTCCGCCCCGCTTACAGGCACCAGTATCGGGCAATTTGTGCAGGCGCGGCTGTCGCACAGCCGGCAGGTCCGCAGCTTGTGCGTGTCGTCACCGGCAGCAGCTTGCAGCAGTTTTTCCAGCAGCCGGGCCAGGTCCTTTTGTTCGTCAGCGGACAGGCTGCCGGTCACTGCCTCCAGTGCGGCCAGCCGCTCTCGCAATATGTTCTCCCGCGCGGCTTGGCCAGCTTCTGTGAGATAAAGCGCAATGCTGCGCTTGTCGTGCTCCGCCGCCTGTCGTCTGACAAGGCCGTCCTCGGCCAGCCTGTCGATCAGGCGCACCGTGCCCGTATGGGTGAGATCCAAAAGCCGGCTCAGTGCGTCGTTCGACAAACCTGGCTGGTGACCCAGCGCGCAAAGCGCCGCAGGCCCTTCTCCGGAGCGGTGGAACTGCCTCGCCAGAACCGTCCTCAGTTCATCATGCAGGCAGAGCACCGCCGCCCCCAGTAAATTCGCAGTCCGCCGTGAATCATCCGTCATACGAGGAATATGTGCCTCACACACTTGAATTGGAAGAGGCCATTTACATATGTGACTCACACATATAATGGAGAAGCCCAATGACCGTTGACCTTCAGACCAGTGAACCGGCATCGCAGCAATCCGCGCCAGGCCACGATCCGCACCTGATCGCGGTCCCTGCCGAAGAGACCTTTGAGGGAACCTGGCCGTTTCAAGCCCGTTACAGTTCCGCCGCCGGCTATCCGATGCACTATGTCGATGAGGGCAGCGGCCCGGAAACGCTGCTGCTGCTGCATGGCGAACCGACCTGGAGCTACCTCTACCGTTCTCAGATTGCTGAATGGTCCCGTGGTGCCCGTGTGATTGCCCTTGACCATATGGGATTTGGCAAAAGCGCCACCCCGCAAGACCGCAGTTATTGGCTGCAGGACCATATAGACAATGCGGAACGCTTTGTTTTGGAGCAGAATCTCAGGGATGTGACCCTTGTCATGCACGACTTCGGCGGGCCGGTTGGCATGGGCGTAGCCATCCGGCACCCGGACCGGATCAAACGGATCGTTTCGGTCAACGGCCCGACGCCCCTGGGGCAACCTGATCTTTTGGACCGCTTGATTGCCAATGCCGACGCTGCACCCTGGTTCCAGTGGATCATGCAGGCCGAGGAAAACGGCACCCTGGAAGCGGTGCTCGGCCAGCTTGACTACAACATCCTGTCGACCCTCAAGCTGAATGGATTTGTCCGCAATGAGCTGATCACCGATACTTGGCTGAATGCCTACCGGGCGCCGTTTCCCACGCCTGAATTTGCTGCGGGCGCAATCGGCTGGGCCAAAGGCTTTGCTACCGGCAAACATGCGTTCGAAGAGGCGAGCGGCGCCGTAAAGTCCGAGCTGGCAAAGAAACCTGCTATCGCCATCTGGGGCGAAGCCGACAGGACGCTGCAGGCAGAACAGTTTCTGCCCCTGTTCCGGCAAGCGTTCCCCGGCGGCCAGGTCAAGACCTTGCCCGAAACCGGCCACTACAGCCCGGAAGACGCGCCGCAGCTAGTATCCGGACTGGTGTCTGAGTTTATTTCAGCCAGCTGAACGGCGGGCAGTTTCCCGGCATGGCTGTGCATCTGCGCCGCCCCTCGCGCGGATGCATGGGGCCAAGAACATGCGGGTGCAGCCCAGGCGCATTGCGCGCTGCAATGCTCGCTTCCCACTGGTCTGCTATCAACAAGGAAACCTTCTTGGACAAGGAGTTCAGAATGCAACGCAAGACGACAAAAGACCCGCAGGACGAGCTCCAGCTATTGCGCGATGCTGACGCCAGGGCCGCGCGCTACATTGCCCGCGTGGGGGAGATGCCAGTTTTTCCCGCCGCCGCCGCCCGGCAGCAGCTTGCACGCTTTGATGAGCCATTGCCGGACACCAGGAGGGATGCAACCGAAACGCTGGCGCTGCTGGACGAGGCCGGCTCCCCGGCGACAACTGTTTCAAACGGTCCCCGGTACTTTGGCTTTGTAATCGGCGCAACGCTGCCGGTCGCCGCCGCCGCGCAACGCCTGGCGTCGGCCTGGGATCAATGCGCCTCCTCGCAAATGAACTCGCCGGTGGCGGACAAGATCGAGAAAGTCGCGGCGCGTTGGCTGCTGGAGATCCTGGACCTGCCCCGCGAAAGCGGCGTGGCGTTTGGCACCTCGGCAACCGCAAGTACGATTGTCTGCCTCAGCGTCGCGCGGCGCGAACTTCTGAAGAAGGAGGGATGGGACTTTGATGCCATGGGGTTGCTGGGCGCGCCGGAAATCAAGGTTGTAGTTTCAGAGCTGGCCCATATCACGGTTCTCAAAGCCCTCAGAATTCTGGGCTTCGGCCAGGCCCGGCTGATCAAAGCACCGGTCGACAGCGCCGGCCGCATTGACCCGGCCCGGCTTCCTGCACTGGATGGGCAGACCATTCTGTGCCTGCAGGCCGGCGAGGTGAATACCGGCAGCTTTGATCCCTTCCTGCCGCTTATCGAAAAAGCGAAACAGGCCGGCGCATGGGTGCATGTCGACGGGGCCTTTGGCCTGTGGGCGCGCGCGGCGCCAGCCAAGCGCGGGCTGACCAACGGCATAGAGGGCGCGGACAGCTGGACCACTGACGGCCACAAATGGCTCAACACCCCGTATGACGGCGCTGCCGGCATCTGCCGCGACCGGGACGCGATGGCGGCCGCCATGAACAGCGACGCAGTTTATTCCACCGCGTCCACTGGGAGTCAGAAAAATCTGGGCATCGAATTCTCCCGGAGCGCGCGCGGCGTGCCGATCTGGGCAGTGCTGCGCACGCTTGGCCGCGCCGGTGTCGCCGAGCTGGTCGAGCGGCACTGCAGCATGGCTGCCCGTATCGCCAAAACTCTGCCCGGTCTTGGATTTGAGCTGCTGTGCGAGCCCGCGTTGAACCAGATCCTGTTCCGCTATGGCACTGAGGCGCAGACCAGAGAGCTTCAGCAGTTGGTAGAGCGCTCCGGGAAAGCGTGGTTCGGCGGCACCGTCTGGAACGGCAAACCGGCCCTGCGAATCAGCGTATCGTCCTGGCGCACAAGCGATCTAGATATCGATATACTGCTGAACTCGCTGCAGGCGGCCCGGGACAGTTTGGACCGCAAAAGCCAGTGAAGCTGCAAAATGCCAGCTGATGCTATGGAGATGAAGCCCCGCAAGCTTCCTGCGCCGGTCCTGAATTGATGCCAATCCCGTCTCTGTCGCTGACTGCTGTTGCCTGCAACCGTCCTGATCACTGAGATCGGGACACGATGAAAGGCAAATTTCCTTTTCAGGCTGCGGCAGCTGGCTGTTTGGCGTTCTGATTTCCAACGAAGCACTGCCGGCAGCTTGTGTTGCGGCTAGGATGCTTGCGCGCATTTGGTCAGAGGCGGGTCGTTGACGCTTTTTCTATTGTTTCGGGGCTAAAGGCTGTGAACGGTCAACCGCATGCATTGCAACTCTCCCGGGAAGGAAACAACGGCTCAGACCCACCATTGGTCGATGGCTGCGATCTCCTCGTCAGCCCATCCAAAATGATGTGCAAATTCGTGAATAACAACATGCGCGATCAACTCGTTCAGCTCGACATTGCCGCGATCTCGCCATTCAGCCAGGATAGGCTGACGGAAGAGCCAGACAACATCCGGAGGCGGCGCCATACGTGCCCGAAACTTACGAACGAAGGTTCGCTCGCTCATGCCAGCCTGGATCGCCAGATCCTCGACGCGCAACTGGCGATTCAAGTTGCTCAAGACCCAGTCGACTAAGTTTGAAAATCTTCTCGCCGACACCATTTGTGCGGACAAGACATCACTGAACTGGCTCTGATTGCCAGGCCTAGGGGCGTAGACGACAAGCACCTTGGCCACCCGTGCCTTGATGTCGGGACCGTGGTCTTCTTCGACAATTGCCAGAGCCATGTCGATTCCGCTGGTCACGCCTGCAGAAGTCCAGAGGTTGCCGTCATTGACGTATATTGATCCGCTGTCGACTTCTGCGTCCTCATACAGGTCCGCAAGCACATCCACAGCCATACAATGGGTCGCCACATGCTTCTTACCGATTATCCCTGCGCTTCCGAGAAGGAATGCACCCGTACACACCGACCCAACCCGCGCGACGCTCTCCGAATCCTTGCGCAGCCAGCTCATGAGGACTTCATTTCCACAGGCAGCTGCAATCACATCCTCGACACCGCCGACGGCGAGAACTGTGCCATGCATTGCCGGCGTCACGACAGCACAGCTAGCCGTGTTCACTTCAAAGCCGGACCAGGATCGGACGAGCCCGCCATCGGGCGGCACGGTGACAGCCTCGTACACATTCTTTTCAAGCTGACCGTCGACGGCTCAAGCAGAATTTTGTCGGCCTTTGTCATGGCTGCCAACCTTCAATCTTTCTGGCACGGGTTCCATACCGGCCAACTGGCCGTCCCTCACAAGGAGCTACAGCAATGGAACTTCTGCATCCGCGGCTCAAATATCTTCTTTCCACTGCCTACCTGTATGGCGCCTGAGTGCATGTGGCCAGTATGACGGGAATGAAAGGGTTCAGTTGGTCGGCGGCACCGCTGAAGTGGCAAAGCCTGGACGTTTCCTATCTGATCCTCGACTAGGCCGTGGCGGCAGGCATCTGCTTGCTTCCCAGGATCGGCCTCGCCGCATTCGCAATTGCCGCAATCAGCCAGATCATCCTCTACAGCATGTTCCGCACATGGATACTTGACGTCCCGGCTGAGTTCCTGCCCTCGCCGGAGCAGGCCGGACAACCTCCGCACGCTCATGCAGGATTGCCAGGAGGACCAGTTCCAGCTCCAGTTGGTCTCACTTGTGGCAGCAATCTCTCTGACTGCCGAACGCCACCGCTCTTACCCCGTTCTCCATTACTTTCATTCAATGGATCCACATGCGTCGCTGGCGCCGGCAATCGCCAAGATCGCAATCTTTCTTCAGCGCCACCGCCAAGGCGCACAAGAGGTTGACCCGGCAGTCGCAAGACCGCTGAACCGGGCCATTCTGAACCTCCTTGAAGCGCTTGGCCGGATGGGGCTGACGCGCTATGCAAACGATGAGCGGGGGATAGACGAGGAAGTGTTTTCAGAAATCGTAATCGACCCGCTGGCCAGCTCTCCGAACGACCGAGAACCGTCTGAAGCATGGCTGAAGGCCTACGTTAAATACGACGGGTGGGCCTGGGAAAAGTTCTTCCACACCCTCAAGCACCTGAGCGGCTCGCACCGTGCATGCGATGCAAATGACGAATCCCTCCTCGCCGCAACCGTCCAGATACTCCGGAAACCGGCCAAGATACTCTCCGCACCGCAGCAGTTGCGCAAAGCCTAACAGAGAAGGCGTGCGTGCTCTGTCAAATCGCCAAAATGCTGCGCGTGCGAGCAGGTGTTTCTCCACTGGATCAGCCCAAACTCGACCTTCGCATCAGGCGCAGTGACTGCTCTGCTGCGAGTGCGAAGCACTTGGCTGATTTTTCTAAAAGCAGCAATCCAGCAGGAGGTGGCGGCCCCGGTTGCGGCAAGGGTTTCCGGTTGCGGCAAGGGTTTTCCGCCAGGAAACGCCAAGGAACATTGCCGCGAGTTCCAACTTTCTGGATTGCGTTTTGCTGAGCTTGGCAGCCCAGCCGTGCCGAACTCCGCCCCCTCCACCACAGATCACTTTACAACTTCAATAACTGTATAGGAATTGGTCTGGTGGATGTTCGGCAGCCTGTTGATTTTGTCCCCCAGAACCTGGCGGAAATGCGAGATGTCCCGGGTGCGGATTGTCAGAAGATAGTCAAATGAACCGGCGATCATCAGGCAGCTTTCAATTTCAGGAACTAAGGCCGCAGCCGCGTTAAACGCATCAAGCGAATTATCACCGCCAGTTGCCGCAAGTGAAACCTGCACAACGGTCAAATGGCCCAGTCCCTGCTTTTCCTTGTTTAAAACTGCCCGGTAGCCGCTGATGTACCCGGATTTCTCCAGGCGCTTGACCCTGTCTGAACAGGGGGTATTGGTCAGGTTCACCCGCTGAGACAACTCGACAATCGAAAGTCTCCCGTCAGATTCCAGTTCTTCCAGGATCCGATTGTCAATTTTGTCCAAATCCCTACTCATCAGTGATATTTCCTGTTCTTCGGCTGGTTTCAGGCAATATTTCCTGCACAAACGCTGACAACATGCCCAATTACTAGTGATTATCACTGATACTGATCCCGGGGATCAAGGACGTTAATCATTTGCATCCCGCCTGCCTCAATCCGGGAGCAACCGCTCTCCAAGTCAAAAAACACTGCACACGGAGGAAAAAATGACTGTCAAAATCGTCATAGGGCTTGACGGGACAGATACCGGTGAACGCGCACTCGCCTTTGCAAAGGACTTGGCGTCGAAAATCGACGCTTGTGAGCTGCTTGCCGTCTATGTCATCGAATGGTCGCCATTTACGTTTCAGACCCCCGAAGAAAACGCTCAGCGCCACAAACGGCGCGAGGAGGAGATCAAACTGGCCAACAGCCGGATTGTCGAACCTGCTGTCACCGCGCTGGAAGAAGCCGGGTTCAAGGCAACCGGTCTGGTGCGGCACGGCGATGTGGCAGAGACCCTGAACAAGATCACAGTCGAAAACGGCGGGTCGCAGATCATCGTTGGCCGGGTCTCTTCGGACGGATTTGCCAAACGCATTTTCGGCAGCTCGACGCAGAACCTCGTGATGCACGCCGATGTGCCTGTCACGGTTGTAGGATAGGGGCAAGATCATGAAAATGACCAAACTCTGGCTGGCCGCAGCCGCGGCCTTCGCGTCCACCCCGCTTTCCGCCCAGGAGGCGATGGGTATTGACGAAAAGGTCAATCAGGTCTTTGCGGATCTGACCGGCCCCTTTGTAGGGCTGATATTTGCACCGTTTCCAGGCACCAGCTTTCCCTGGATTGTAATGTGGCTGGTCATCGCTGCCAGCATCTTCACCCTGTATTTCGGCTTTGTTCAGTTCCGCTTCTTCAAACATTCTGTCCAGCTGGTCAAAGGCGACTTCTCTGACCCCAATGATGCGGGCGAAGTGAGCCATTTCCAGGCGCTTGCCACCGCTCTTTCCGGCACGGTCGGCCTTGGCAACATTGCAGGGGTCGCGGTTGCCGTTGGAATCGGCGGGCCTGGTGCGACGTTCTGGATGATCCTTGCAGGCCTTCTGGGCATGGCATCGAAGTTCACCGAGTGCACCCTAGGTGTGAAGTACCGTAACGAATATTCCGACGGGACCGTTTCCGGCGGACCAATGTACTATATCTCCAAGGGGTTCAAAGAACTTGGCCTGCCGGGCGGGCGGTTCTTGGCGGTCATGTTCTCGGTCTTCTGCATCCTTGGTGCACTCGGCGGCGGCAATATGTTCCAAGCGAACCAGGCACATGCCCAGATATCCGGCATTGTCGGAGACTATCCGGGCTGGATCACCGGACTCGTTTTTGCTGGCATTGTCTTTGCCGTGATCATTGGCGGCATCAAATCCATTGCGAATGTCACAGAAAAGGTCGTGCCCTTTATGGGGATCCTCTATGTCGGCGCCGCACTGGTCATTCTGGTGGTGAACTATGACAAGATCGGCTGGGCTTTCGGCCAGATTTTTGACGGCGCCTTCACCGGTCTTGGCGTGGCAGGCGGCATGGTTGGCGCGCTGATCCAGGGCTTCAAACGGGCGGCCTTTTCAAACGAGGCTGGTGTCGGTTCGGCAGCGATTGCCCACTCTGCGGTAAAAACCAAGGAACCGATCACCGAAGGCTTTGTGTCCCTGCTCGAGCCGCTGATTGATACGGTTGTCATCTGCACCATGACGGCGCTGGTGATCGTCATCTCGCAGCAGCTGCTTATCGACCCGGCGACGGGCAACTACATGCTGAATGAAGCGGGCACAGCCATTGCAACTGTCGATGGCAACTCTGGTGTTGCGCTGACCTCCGCCGCTTTTGCCTCCGGCATCAGCTGGTTCCCCTATGTCCTGGCTGTCGCAGTTGTGCTCTTCGCCTTCTCGACGATGATTTCCTGGAGCTACTACGGGCTGAAGGCTTGGACCTACTTGTTTGGCGAAAGCAAGCTGGCAGAGCTGACCTTCAAGATCATCTTCTGCATCTTCATTGTGATTGGTGCAGCAGCAAGCCTGGGTCCGGTCATCGACTTCTCTGATGCAGCGATTTTTGCCATGGCTGTGGTCAACATCTTCTGCCTCTATTTCCTGATGAAACTGGTGAAAAAGGAACTCTTTTCCTATACCGACCGCCTGAAAAGCGGCGAGCTGAAGAAATTCACTTCCTAAGCCCTGAACTCCGGCGCAATCCAATTGCGCCGGAGTTTTTCCTGAAGCCCCTGGCTTACGTCCACTCTGCCGGGCGGTTGATTTCTCGACGGCCGGACTGCCTCCCGATCCCGCGGCCTGGCCTTTGAAGGCTAGATTAGTTTCTTTAGATGCAGATTGCTAACCCAGTGGCCGCATCGGGCTGCCTGCCGCGATCGTCATCACTGTTTCTGCGCTCGCCTTGAACAGAAGCCCACAGACTTCCTTCTTGTTCCAATAGGTGATCTGAGCGATCTCGGCAGGCATCGTGAAGACCACGTGGAAATTTTTCACCGGCAACAGATCCTCCGCGCGGGCGTCCATCCAATCGCGTGCCGCCGGTCACTGGCATTTGGGGCAGTGGCGGTTCTTGCAGCTGTTATAGGCAAGCGGGTTTACCGGATCTGCCACGAACTGGAGCTGAACCTGCGGAGTGAGCCATTGAGGCGCCATTGGTTCAAGCCCAATGGCGAACGCCGCGCAAGCGTCTGAAGCGGGAAAAGCCGGACGAACTGGCTGTGCCTGAGGTCCCGAATGAGGTCTGGTCGATCCCTGCCCGGCAGGCGATGCCAGCATCGCCGATAGGGGACTTCATGGCCGACAGGCTGGGGGATGGACGGCAATTCCGGCTGCAGAACGTTCTGGACGGCTTCAACCGCGAAGGACTGGGCATTGAGATCGGCTTCTCACTGCCTGCGGAACGGGTTGTTCGAGCCCTGAACCAGATCATCGAATGGCGTGGTGCCCCTAGGGCAATTCGAGTCGACAACGGCCCGGAATACGTCAGCGGCACCCTCATGGAACGGGCCGGGAACCGGGGCATTGCCTTGGCATACATCCAGCCCGGAGAGCCTCAGCAGAACGCCTATGTCGAGCGCTGCAACCGGACGGTCCGGCACGAATGGCTGGATTTATACATTTTCGAAAGCATTGAGGAGGTCCAGCAGATTGCCACCGAGTGGCTCTGGTCCTACAACCATGAACGCCCCAACATGGGCAACGGCGGGATGACGCCCGCACAGAAACGGAAGATGGCCGCGTAAATTCTACGACCATGCCCCCGCAAAAACGGGGGGATTATCACAGGACGGAACCGGCCATCAGCGAAATGGGCTAAACCCTTGAACTTCAGCAGGCTCATTCGCGGGGCGGTCGTTCGTGTCCAGTGAGCCGGCCTCCGGGCCGGAAGCGGCGAAATTGGGTGAAGAGCCCATAGCGGACCTGTCAAAATTGTGCTGCAGAAGCAAAGTGGAAGAATTTTCTGTGCTGGCATGGAAAGCCGGTCTGCGGTGCAGCGGAGATCTCGGCCATTCATTCAAGGTGCAGCGGAGTTGAAACCGTGAAACTACACAATGCAAAGGACCAGTTCAGGTAGGGAGGCTCAAGCCGTGAACTTGGCCTTCGCTTGAGCTGTAAGACTTGATGACCCAAACTTGCTGTTCGCTTAAACGCTGACCGCCCCTTGCGCTTATGTCGCTGGGCGTAAAACGGCGTTGACTACAGACGTCAATTAGATTGGTTTTTCTACGGCGGGGCGTGTAATTTGAACGATCGCAACACTGGCAGGATGCTCAGCCGCAGGCGTTTTGTCCCATTCAGTGGCTGGCTGGCAAGTAATAGGTTCCAGGGATGAAGACAAAAATCGCCCGCAACCTGTCTCTCAAACACTTTCGCGCCTTTGTTGCGGTGGCTCGGTGCGGTTCGTTCAGTCGGGCCGCGCAAAATCTGGCGGTGTCGCAGCCGGCACTTACGCTGAGTATTCAGCAGTTTGAGGAAATTATTGGCGTGTCCCTGCTGAAGCGGACCACCCGGTCGGTTGAGCTGACCGCGCAGGGGCAGGAACTGCTGCCGAAGGCAGAGAAGATTCTGAACGATATCGAAGCCTCAGTCCTGTCAGTAAGGACCAGCGCGCAGGATCAGTTCAATCAGGTGCGGGTGGCGGTGCTGCCTTCGGCGGCGGTGCGGATTTTACCACCAGCGATGCGCGGCTTTGCGGCAGAGATGCCGCAGGCAAAGATCCACTTGCAGGACGACAACGCGCGCGGAGTGGAGGCGCAGGTGCTGGAAGGACGTGCCGATTTCGGGGTATCGAGCAGCTGGTCTGATGATCCCAGGCTGACCTATCTGCCGTTTCTGCGCGATCAGGTTGGGCTGATCTGCCGCAACACCCAGGAACTTGCGCGCCGCACTGAGCCGCTGAGCTGGGATTGCCTCGATGGTTTGCCGTTTGCCGGTATGGCCAAGGATACCGGGGTCAGCCGTCTGACCAAGGCGGGTGAAGGGCTGCCGGCCTCTGTAACCAGCCCCGATTTCACAGTGCTGACGATGGCGGCGCTGGCCGGACTGGTTGAAAGCGGCGAAGCGGTGTCTGCGGTGCCCGCGCTGGCGGCACCGGATTACCTTAACCCGGCATTGGTCTACCGCAGCCTGTCGGCGCCAACTCTGTACAGGGAGCTTCAGCTGGTGGTGGCAAAAGACCGCCCGCTGTCCTCTGTGGCTCAGAGCTTTCTGGAGTATCTGCAGGGACAGGCACGGCAGATTTCCGCGCGGTTTCCGAACCGGACTGTTGAGGCATCAGTTACCGAGGGCTGATTTATTTGCCTGACTTATAAGTCTTTCGATTCTTCAAATTTTACTTGGCTTCCCTTCCCGGCCAAAGCTGTCTGCGAACGCGCAGGACTGAAATGGGAGGGCATTACATGCTCGCAGCACTTACCGAAAGGATGCGGCCGGAGGCGGAGGTCATGGATCTGCAACGCCTGGGGTCATTGCATTCTTCAACGCTCAGCTTCATGCGCACTTTGGTGCGGCGGATCATGAAGGAAGAATGGGACATCAGCCGCCGGCTGTTTGATCTGGACCCGGAGGGCTACGGCACGGCCATCTATGAAATCCGAACGCCCAATGGGGTTTTCAGCTTTGTGCTGTTTTCCACCGAATTGCCTGATGAGGAGCGAAATGACCGGGTCATTGCAACCAGTTGGGATCTGACCATGGCGCTTTGCGAAGGCCTGGTGGATGATGTTTGGCTGGAGGACCTGCGCCGCAATGTGCCGAAACAGGAAGCGGGCCGGGTTGATGCGCGGGTGTTCAGCCTGTCGCGGGCCAACCGTTCTTCCCGGCTGTTCAGCTATGTGCTGGATGAGTTGAGCGCAGGCCGCCAGCCCGACGCGCAGCGCATTGCCGAAGTCGGCTATCTCTACCGAACGACGGCGGTTTACGGCAGCGGCAAACTGGGCATGGCGGACTGGAACAAGGTCCGGGCGAAGTTTCCGGATTTCAACCGCCCGTTTGCACCGGAAATGTTCATTTGCTTCATGCTGCGCCAGTTCAGTCTGGACCAGGTGGATCATGTCGCCAAATCCCGCACACCGGATACCGCGGTGTTGCTGGACGGTCGGCTGAAGCGGTTCTTTGGCATCGGCAATTCCACGGGCCTGGGCATGGCGCCATATCTGATCAACCATGGCGAATTATTCAGCCAATGGGTGGAAATGCGCGAAACGGCGTTGGCGCAAGTCTTGCAAAAGGCGGCTCCGACCGCTTGGCGCATCAGTCTGTTCCACGATCTGGTCAGCCGTGCCAAGCAGCACTTCGGCGAAAGCCACACCAGCGAGGCCGAGCAGATCGACCGCAACCAAATACTGATTGCGGAACTGAGCGAAGTGGACAGCTGGCTGGCCGCTTCAGGCGATCAGCTGACAACCTGGTCGGAGCTGACGGACTACGCCCGCGATGCCTGGAGTCTGGAAACCCAGGAACTGGTCAACTCCATCTGCCTGGAAATCCACCCCGAGCTGGTCAATGATCTGGAAGACAATTTTGCCGTAATTCCCAACCCGGTGCTTGATCCGGCGATGAGCACTGCAGCCCTGCGGCAGCTGATCGAAACCCGGTACGGCTGGGCGCTGGAGATCGATTTTTCCGACGCCACTGAGACCGATGCCTTCTGGTATCGCTCGGAAGAAAAGCTTGAGCCGCGGCTGGGTTTTGCCGGGGCCGATCCAGGGGTGGAAAAGCAGATGCCGCTGCCGATCGGGCGCCGGGTGCGCGAATGCTATGATCTTCTGATACAGGACCTGGCGGAAAACACCGACAGCGATGTGGTGCATTTCCTGCTGCGCCACCCGGCGATGAAAAGCATAGTGCGCCGCATTCAAACCATGTCCCGGCACAAATACGCGGAAATCCGGGCCAATCTGGCCAGCCGCGACATCCGCCCGATGGACATGCTGCGCTGTAAGCTGGCGTTCTTCGGCGTCAGTAAATTCGACCCGCGCTCCAAACTGTGGGTGCGCAACACTATGTACCAAGGCGCCCCGCTGATCGAGGACATCGGCCAGACATACGATAGCTGGTTCCTGCCGCTGAAACCCCAAATGGAGGAGGTCCGGGCATGAGAGTTTCCCGCAACGAAATGATCGCGGCGCTGTCACGCGCATATGAAGGTGCCGGACATCAGACCGGAGATTATGAGGATGCTGCACAGCTGATCACCTGGTCGCACATGTGCGGGTTGGGCGGGTTTGAGCGCATCACGCTGCCGCCCGAAGCCCCCAAAGGCGGCGTGGCGCCTCGGCTGGATTATGAAAACGCAGGGCTCGCAGTTATTGACGCGGGCGGCGCCGAAGTCTGTGAGCACGGCTCCCTCGCGGCTGATCTCGCCTTTGCCAAGGCACAGGAAACAAGCTTTGCCATCGTGGAGCTGATCAATTGCCGGTATCCAGACTTGATCCTGCGCAGCCTGTCGCTGGTAGCCCAGCAAGGGGTCTATATCGCCGCCTACTGGAGCGATCAGGCTGGACGGCATGGGGCCAGCTTCGAAAGCGGCGCGGTGTTCCCCAACTATTGGAGGGTGGAACACGCCGGAGCAGGACAAGAGACTTCTGCTCTGACCATTATCTGTACTACGCAGGCAGCCTTGCTGGCGGATGCAGTCACGCGGCAGGCCGAGCATCCTGAACTGCAGCGGTTCGAAGTCACCGCAGCGCAGCTGGCGGCCAATTATGATCAGTCGCTGGAGCGTGGCATCTCGGTGTCTTCAGACCATTGGTCCGCGTTGAATGCAGCTGCTTGGCCGATCCTGGTGCCGTCAGATGACAAATCCCGGGCAGGGGCTGGCCCAGCCTAAGTGCCGGCTTGATAGCGTTCCAGTGTACAAGAGCGATAACTGTGACGGTCTTAAACCCGCTACTGGCTCAGGCAGAGACAGCAAAGCACTTTTCTGCCTGTGCCATGTGTGACTAGCCAGGAAACCTATGCTGCATGCGCCCCTCTTTGATACATGGCCTCAGAGAGCCGCCTGATACACCGATGTGTCCTGGCTTATTGGCTGACTTGAGGCCGCGTCATCGCAGCAAGCGTCATGCATCTCCGGCAGGCCGGCGCGGTTAAGCGGTGGGCTGCCGGTTTTCCTGTTGGTTTGTCAGCATTACCGTAACCGTCCGGTCTGCCCGCACTGACGGTGATCGTAAGTGAGGGATAATGTCCATTAACGAACAAATGGACATTATCGGAGTGGAACATGTCGAAGCGGCGCAGGCGGCGGACTTGGTCTGAACGCGAGAAGCGCATGATTTGCGCGCAGACGCGGGTGCCCGGTGTATCGGTTGCCCAAGTTGCGCGGCGCTACGATGTGAATGCCAATCAGGTTTTCAATTGGCTTAAAGAGCCGCGGTTTGCGGCGGAGGCCGATGAGGAGCAGGAAGTACCCCGCTTCCTCCCGGTTGAAGTTCTGGACGCTGAGCCTGCTTCAGCCCGGCCGGATGCCGGTGCGCAGATCGAGGTGGAACTTGCCAACGGCCACCGCCTGAAGGTTCAGGGCGGCTTTGATCCCGATGCGCTCGCCGCATTGATCCGGAAGCTTTCGACGTGATCCCGGTTCCGGCAAACACAAAGGTCTGGCTGGCGGCCGGGGTCACGGACATGCGTAAGGGGTTTGGCGGTTTGTCGGCCTTGGCCGACGTCGTGCCATTCCTTGTCGAGGATATGCTGAAGTCGAACGGTGGCGACTACAAAAAGGGCGAAGACTGGGCATCCTTTGTGGTGACGGACGGAAAATTGGTGACAGGCCAGAACCCGGCCTCTTCGGAACATGCGGCCAAGAAACTGCTGGCGCTGCTCTAGTCCTGCATCATGTGCGCTCGATACCTTGGGACGTCCTCGTTTGGGCCGTGCGACCAAGACCCGGTGAGCGCACGAACGACCACTTACAGATGAAAGCGATCCGCCTGCCATGATTACGCTCCACGCCCTGCAGTATTCCCGCGCCACCCGCATCCTGTGGCTGCTGGCCGATCTGGGCCAGCCCTGCAACCGGATCGGCTATAACCGGACAGACGATTTTCGCGCGCCCGATGAATTGTCCAAGGTTCACCCGCTGGGCAAATCCCCAGTGATCGACGACGACGGCGAGATGATCGCGGAATCCACCACGATCCTGCGTTATCTGGCGGCCAAGTTCGACGACGACACCCACACGCCGCCGCGCGACACGGCCGATTACTGGCGGCACGAAGCGCTATTCGATTATGTTGAGGCCTCCTTTGCCGAGGTTGCCGTGCGGGCGATCATGCCCGCATTTCAGGGAAACCCGGTGCCTGACGATGCAAAAGCGGCGCTCGATACCAACCTTGGCTATATCGCGCGGGCCATCGGTGACGGGCCGATGTTGTTCGGCAACACCGCGATGCTGGCGGACATCCAGATGTCCTATATCATCGCGTTGCTGGCGCGCTTGGGCCTGTTGGCCGATCATCCCAAAATCGCGGCCTATTGGGACGCGTTGCAGGAACAGCCCGGCTACATCGCTGCAACCCGAGCGGCGGGCCCGATGGCACCGCCCGCTTGAATTTAACGAAAAGACTCTCTTATGCCGATGAATTTCCTGATTGCCGGTGCCACCGGCAAGACCGGCCTGCATCTGACTCAGAACTTGCTGGATCAAGGCCACAACGTGACTGCATTTGTCCGCGAAAGCTCTGATACATCGACCCTGCCCGAAGGCACAGCCCTGCGGCACGGCGATCTGACCGACCTGCAACCGGGCGTTTGCGACGGAGCCGAAGTAGTGATTTTTGCTGCAGGTTCTGGTGGATCGACCGGGCCCGAGATGACCGATAAGGTGGATCGCGACGGCGCGATGCGGCTGATCGATCTGGCGAACGACGCGGGCGTTGAACGCTTCGTGATGCTCAGTTCCATTGGCGCGGATCAATCCGACCCGTCGGGCGACCTGGCGCACTACCTAAAGGCAAAACATGACGCCGACGAACACCTCATGGCGTCCGGCCTGACCTATACCATCCTGCGGCCCGTCTCGCTGACTGATGACGGTCGCAGTGACAATGTCATTCTTGGCGATAAGGTCGATCCGTCTGCAAAGGCCAGCCGCGCCGACGTGGCCGCCGTGCTGGCAGAGGCCGCAACGTCTGACAAGCACGACGGGCAAGCGCTGAAAATGCAATCGGCCTAAGAAATGAAGTTGCCCGACAGAATTTTAGTTGGGTACCAATCCTTGAAATTCGAAGAGGTATCGCCGCGCAGCTTCGTGCAAGAGTGCCGTTTTACGCTTCGAGTTTGACTGAAACGCCTGGGACGGTTCGCTGAATTTGTTGATGAATATCGTCAACGCATAGGTTTGATCCTAACCCGGCAGAGTTGAACAGTTCTGCCGTTGCATTGGGGTGCGATCGCCGATTTCGACACGCCCAGCGGTGCGAGCCTAGACCCCGCTAAAACGTTCGCGATCGCTAGGGTCAGGACCCATTGATTTCCGGTGGGTGGTGTGATTCACGGTTCGAAAAATGAGCGGTGATATGTCTGATCTTTTCTGGCAGACGGACGCGCAGATGGCCCGTCTTGAGCCTTATTTTCCGAAGTCCCACGGTAAGCCGCGTGTTGATGACCGGCGTGTTCTGAGCGGAATTATCTTCATCAATCGCAATGGCTTGCGCTGGCGTGATGCTCCCAAAGATTACGACCCGCACAAGACTTTGTACAACCGTTGGAAGCGGTGGAGCGACAAAGGCATCTTTGCCCAGATGATGGCCGGTCTGGCTGCTGATCACGGTGAGGAAAAGACCGTGATGATCCCCTCTCGGGACATCACCTCGTGATGCCCTGCCGGGCAATGGACGCAACTTACCTGAAAGCACACCGTACGGCCTCCAGTCTTGGGGTTAAAAAGGGGGGCGTGGGCGCCTGATCGGGCGCACTAAGGGCGGCATGAACACTAAGCTGCACGCAATCTGTGACAGCCAGGGGCGTCCACTGAACCTGTTCGTGACCGCCGGACAGGTCAGTGATTACACCGGTGCAAAGGCGCTGCTAAGTGGCCTGCCTGACGTCCAATGGCTTCTCGGAGATCGCGGGTATGATGCCGATTGGTTTAGAGAAGCGTTGAAAGACAAAGGGATACGCGCCTGCATCCCCGGTCGAAAGCAGCGCAAGAAAGCCATCAGATACGACAAGCGCCGGTACAAGCGGCGCAACCGCATTGAGATTATGTTCGGCAGGCTGAAGGACTGGCGGCGGGTTGCAACACGATACGACAGATGCCCAAAAGTCTTCCTGTCAGCAATCGCGCTTGCAGCCCTCGTTATCTACTGGCTTTGAAACTCAATGAGGCCAGAGCCTAGGAGCTCTGAAACCAGCCATTCGTCCATCCCGCAGCATCGGTCATTGTGGGCTCTTCACCCTATTTCGCCGCTTCCGGCCCGGAGGTCGGCTCATTAGAAACGAACGGCCGCCCCGCGAAAGAGACCGCTGAAGTTCAAGGGTTTAGCCGATTTCGCTGATGGCCGGTACCGTCCTGTCCCTATCGCGGTGCTTGCTGCGTTGGCATTCGGCGGCAGTGGGCCCAAAGCCCCTAGTGCCGCGCACCACATGAATGTCGGGAAGCGAAGCGCAGATTACCAGTCAGAACACCTTTTCAAGTATGGCGATATCAATTGGCGGAAGGTTTTCATCTCGCCCAGAAAACACGCCGTTTCCTACTTTAGCAAAACCCCATCTCTGGTAGAATGGAACCGCGTTAAGCGTCGCCTCGATTTTGACTATTCCGCTTTTGTTGGGAAGGGCATCCTCAAGAGCACGCTGCATCAGGCCAGCGCCAGCACCTAGACCCGTATGGTCGGCATCTACGAAGAGGCGAACTACCTCTCCGGCCTCACCATGCGCAAAGCCAATTGGTTCGCCGTCCAGTTCCGCGATCCAGATAACTTTTCCAGCGCAATCCTCCTGATAGTCACCTGCGACGCGGCCGACCATCCATGTGTCAACAACTTCCTGACAATAAGGTGTGGGAGCCAGCCGAGAAACTGAGCGCGAAACGAGTTCAAAAACCGTTTGTGCATCCGCGGAATTTGAACGTCGGTATGAGACATTGGTCATTTGATGTCATCCTTGTTGTGGAATGATTTTGAGCTGGGGTCCGCCTTCTTTGGAAACTTCAAGCAGGTAGAATTTCAAGGTTCTTCAAAAAGCCCGTGTGAAAAATGCGCCTCAGTTTCGGCGCCGATGTTGCCTGCTTAAGTGAACATCGTCATTTTTGTTCCTTTCATCAGATGCTTATTGCGACCGGGGCACCGCTCTACGCGCCGTGGCAGCAGTTCAGGATTCGTGCAAATGGGCGCTCTTTGGGAGGATGAGACGGTTCCACAGCAGGCCCAGAACAAGGGTCGCTAACAGGAAACCGAGCACAAGACCGTGCCAGATTGAGACCGGCATAGGATCTTGTTGCCTGAGCAAGAAGACTTGCGCCGGGACCGCAAATAACCAGTAGCAAAAAAGCACAACAATCGCTGACCTGGTTGTCACCCCAACACCCCGTAGGCTGCCCAGCAGGACCATAAGCACAAGGCTGAAAATCAGTGACGGCAATGACCAGAGGGTAAAGGCATACAGAAGGGCCGTCACCGCTTCGAATTCAGGGCCTCCCACGTCAAAAAAGACCAGAGCCAGGACAGGCCGCGCCAGAAGAGCAAGACCAACAAGCGGCACGAAGAGCAGCAGGGCTGCGTGAAGGATCTGCGATAGCTCGCGCCTTGCGGTTTCCTGGTTAAGATCTCCGAGAGACGCAAAGCGGATGGCTGCAAAATCTCCGAAACCCAGGGCAAAGAGCACCAAAACCTCGCTAATTTGCATGGCGGCGCTGTGGGCCGCGACAGCCTGCGTACCGAACTGGGCCATCAACACCAGGGAGAGACTCAGGAAGCTGATCGTCAACATGATGGTTATCCCGGCAGGTAGACCGGTTCTAAGAATTTCAAACCCGACACGCATTTTTTTTCGGGCGTCCCTAAACAGGTGGCGGCCAACCTGTGCGAAACCATCGACATGCCTGCTGCAGGAAAGACCAATTACCGCCGCACCAAGGGTGGAGGAGATCATTGTTGCCCAACCCGCGCCAGTCAGCCCCAGTGCGGGGGCTCCGAAATGACCGAAGATCAGCGCATAGTTCGCAGTGATGTTGGTTCCGAACTGGACCAGTGCCCCATACAACACCAGAATTTCCTTTTCCTCGAAGGCCAACAGTTCCCAGAAGACGATGCAGAATAGGTTCGGAAGCAACGCAATGCCCAGCAGGATGACATAGGAATGGGCGCTGTCCGAAACCGACCAGTTTTTAAGAAAAGAGCCCAGAACCCAATTGGCCTGAGCAAGCATGGTTAAGCCGACAAGCGCATAGAACACGATCAGCCAGAGGACCACCGAAAGCGCTCCGATGTGCGGTTCGCCCGCCCCCTTGTCCCGATGGTTGCGGCCGTAGATTGGGCTGAAGCCAAACACGATGCCCTCACCCAGAACCAGTATTACCAGATAGACCTGCATCATGATGCTTCCTTCGGCCATCCCCGAAAGATCGTGGTGTCCCAGCATGGCCATGTCGGTAAAGACCAATGCGGCCAGAGACATGTTTGCCAGACTCAGCGGAAGCGCGCGGCGATAGATTTTGAAAAGGTTATTCATTTGAAATTGTCCGATAATGCCCTGAAAAGCGAAAAGTATCCGCCCCGGGGTTCTCCGGGTTGGATCCTAGGTTTGCATGGGCATCAGGAGCAGCACGAAGCCGAGCGCGGATATCAGACGCGGGTAAGCTTCACTTTGGCAAAAAGCAGCCCGAAGGCGTCTCTACCGAAAGGCTTTTCTCGTGAAAGAAGCGTCTGATCAACCCCGCAAACCATTCTGCGGGGCCAAGACAGGTCCACGGGTTCGGTCGTGATAACGTTTGAAATGCATCCAACCCTCCCTGATCTGAGTGGACAGTGTGACTGTACCGAGGACTGTTCCCCTGTCAACGAGTTGCAGTTTCACATTGGACGGGCCGACGAAAATACTCTTTGCCATTGGAGGGATGCGCAGCTAATTCACGCTTTGTCCCGCTCTTCGTTAGCAGCTCCTGGCTGCAACGAAAGGGCGGTTTGAATTCAGCGTCTCAGAGTGGCTTTGAATGGCCGGTCTCGCGACTTCGGTTGCAACGCAGCGATGAGCGCGCCGCACCTGCAAACGATTGCTGCGTCAGCAAACACCCGGAAAGGCAATGGCAGCATAGTCCGCTCACTGCTAGTCCAAGCCCGACCAAGCGAACGGCCTCTGTCTCAGAGATCCGCCATTCAGGCTGGGCGCGGTGAACCTACGGCATGAGCCCATAATAACTGATGCTGCGTTCTGCACGAACGGCTGCTTTCAACGGCGCATACTGTTCAGGACCAATCCCAGCAAAACAAAGCTGCCACCCCAAAGATGGTAGGTTTCAATCCTCTCACCCAACAAAAGAACGCCAAGCGCACCTCCAAAGAACGGGACCAAATTGTTGTATGGGGCCGCGATAGAAGGTCCGACACGCCTTGTTCCCCAATTCCAAGCAAGGAACGCTAAAATGGAAGGGAACAGCGCGAAATAAACCATCGACCATGCAACTAAGGGGGTGTCGGGCATCGGAACAACACCTCCGCTTGCAACCGCTAAAGCAGCCAATACCAAACTGCCTATCACCACCAGCACACCGAGAAATGACACTTCTGATAAGCCCGCAGGTTTCAAAGGCAACGACACGCAATATCCGGCCCACGCGAGTGCGGATACGATTGCCCAAATATCACTACTTGCGATCTGGAACGCGAAGAGAGCCTCTAAACTTCCCCTGAATACCAAAACAAGCGCGCCCAGTAGGCCAAACAATACTGCCGCTGCACCAACCAATCCAACCCGTTCTTTCCAGACAAAGGACGAAATCAGCACGATCAAGACTGGCGCGACGGAGAGATAAAGGGATGCGTTAAGTGCCGTGGTCTGAGCGACAGCCATAAACAGCGTCGCTGGATACACGACGACGCCCAATGCTGAAATCAGTGTCAGGCGCGGTAGGTTCGCTCGGATAATTGACCCATGCTGATCCCATTTTGAAATTAGATAGGCAGCGAACAGAACCGAGCCCGGTCCCCACCTCCAAAGAGTGAGCCAAAGGGCCGATCCTTCGCTCAAGCCAAATCGGCCAACCGCATAGGAACCGCCCCATGCAAGACATGCAAAAACAAGAAAGAGATGTGCGGCAATAGATGAGTTGTTGATCATACGCCGCAGATACCAGCCTTTAGAAGGACATGGCATAGTGAAGTTGTTATTTAATGCCGGCCTTGAATGTCTAAGGTTTGTCGATGCGGGCCAGTTGGTTAGGTTGGGCTTGGCGGGGTGGCCCGCGTTGACAAATCTGACAAGGTGGAAGCCGCGGGATGTGTATGCTGCGCTATGGGGAAAGCGCAGGCATCCGCCATGGATATTGGTGGAATTTTCGCGGGGTTTGCTGAGCTTGGGCGATTGGCGGCACGGCCTTTGGGGCAGTGTCTGGAAACTTCGCGGGTCTTGCCGGGGCGGTTTTCATCGTCTTGAGCTGCGAGCACGGGCGTAGGCCAAAGCGCACCGTTGACCAGCATGGGAAGTTTCTGATCTCAGAGTGGTTGTGAGACGGGCTTTTCATCATGCAGCCTGCAATCTTGGCGGTACCCGGGATCGCGGAACCTCACCGCTCCGGAAGGTTTCGATGATGCGCATGGGTCCGCCGCAATCGGGGCATGGTTCGCGCAGGGTCAGGGGTTCTTTGAGGCCGTCTGCTGGCTGATCCGGTTCGCCAGAGCCCGCCGTTCCGAGAACCGCGCGGACCCGGGCGACTTTCTCTTTGCGACCACTGCCCGCGAGGAAGCCATAGTGCCGGATGCGGTGGAACCGGCCGGGGAGGACATGGATCAGAAAGCGGCGGATGAACTCGTCGGTTGAGCCGCATCACCTTCATCCGGTCCCCGCGCTTGATCCGGTAATCCTTCCAGCGGAACGCTACGGTGTCGGCGTCAGCGCTGACCAGGCGATGGTTTGAGATCGCCACGCGGTGTGTGTACCGGCTCAAATAGGCAAGCACCGCCTCCGGACCACCGAAGGGCGGTTTGGCATAAACAACCCAGTCGATCTTGCGCAGCGGGGCCGGCCATTCAGCGAAGGCGGGTGCGTCTGCCAATCCCACAAGATCTCCGAAGAGTCTCAAGTGCCCGGCACCGTGCAGCGCCATCAGCCCGTCCAGAAACAACCGCCGGAACAGCCGCGACAGCACGCGTGCATGCAGAAAGAATCCGGGCTTGCACGCGACCCACCGGGTGCCGTCCGGCGACAGGCCGCCACCCGGGACGATCATGTGGATGTGGGGATGATGGGGCCACGCCGGAGGCGTGCTTTCAGCACGACGCCGAGCCCCAGGTGTGCAGCACACTGGTCAAGCCGACACGGGCGCCGAGCGCCCCCGTTCGGCAGGCTTCAATCGCTGACATGGCCTTCAACTGCGCCAGGTTCAGATGCCCGGCATTGGCCCGCCGATAGGCAGGACCGTGGGTTCGAAAGATGTCAGCAACCTCCAGCTTCGGGCGCGGCACTGCCCGCGCGCGTCACTCCGGCCTTCGGTCCCTGAGCTGCACCAGCAACTCGTAGGGGCTGTCGGTGTCGCGGATCAGCTTGGTCGCGACATGGGTGTATTGCGCCGTCGTGCTCAGCTTGGCGTGCCCAAGCAGAACTTGAATGACCCGCACATCTGTTCCGGCTTCTAGCAGGCGGGTTGCGAAGCTGTGGCGCAAACTGTGCAGCGTGCTCCTCGGCTTCTTGATCCCAGCCAGATGCTTGGCTGCGCTGAAGGCACGGTGCAATTGGCGGGGTGAGAGCGGATTGATCCGGGGCTTGCCTGGAAAGAGCCAGCCATCCGGCCGCGCCTCGCGCCAATAGTCGCGCAGAAGCGCCAAAAGGCCAGGCGGCAGCATGACCTTGCGATCCTTGCCGCCCTTGCCTTTCTCGTGCCTTTCTCGTGCCTTTCTCGACATGGATCAGCATCCGGTCGCTGTCGATATCGGTGACCTTGAGATTGCAGACCTCCGACGCCCGGAGCCCGGTGCCATAGGAAATGCTGAGTGCAGCGCGGTACTTCAGCCCCGGGCCGGGCGCGACCTTCAGCAGCTCGAACACCTCTTCGGCGCTGAACACGACCGGTAGCTTCCTTGGCTCCGTGCGGTAGTGCAGGCATTGCTTCATCTCCGGGCGCTGGCATGTCATCTCGAAAAAGAACCGCAGCCCGACAAGCCGCACATTGTAGGTCGAAGGGGTGACATTCGTGTTCACCATACGCAGCTGGTAAGCGCGCAGGTCTTCGGGCGTTGCAGTATCCGGCGACCGGCCAAGAAACTCGGCAAAATATCGAACGGCCCTGATATGCGCTTTCTGCGAACTCTCCCCGAGCCCTTTGATCCGCATATCTTCGATCATCCGCTCTCGAAGCGGTGTGGTCTTTGTGTCCGCCATGGGACCCTCCTGTCTGTTGATTGAGAGACCCCAATCGTCAGACAGACACGCCCATTCCCAAAATCTCAGTCGTCAGATCATCCCGCAACGGTATCACCGGGCGCCCCTGCCGCGGTAGCGGCTTCGTCCTTGTTCGCGTCTTTCCAGTTCGATCATAACGCATCGAAGGTCAGGTCTGTGTCCGTTTCAGGGTCCGATAAGCTGTAGGTCTGGACACGGAAAACACCTCAGCCAGGTCGCTGATGGAGTAGTCTCCGGTGGCGTGCATGCGACGGAGTTCTTTCTGCTGCTTCTCTGACAGCTTGGGCTGTTTGCCACGTAGCTTGCCCTTGGCGCGGGCGATAGCCGCGCCTTCACGGGTCCGCATGCGAATGAGATCGGACTCAAATTCGGCAAAGGTCGCAAGGATGTTGAAGAACATCTTTCCCATCGGGTCAGAGGGATCGTACACGGACGCGCCAAGGGCGAGCTTAACGCCCTTCGCCTCGAGCTGATCCGCAATGAGGCGCGCATCCGGGACGGAACGGGCCAATCGGTCCAATTTAGGCACGATAAACGTGTCCCCCTCTCGAACAGCGGCCAAAGCCTGTGATCAGCCCCACCTGAGTGGTCCGGTTTGATTGTTAGTGCATGACCGGCCTTTGATCCACCAGAACGATGGTTTCCGGCGCGGGTGGGCGATACCCCAGAGCACTGTGTGGTCGCTTGGTGTTGTAGTGTTTCCTCCATTGTTCGATCAGGATTTGAGCCTCGCGGAGGCCGTAGAATATCTCACCGTTGAGCAGTTCATCGCGGAGCCGGGCGTTGAAGCTTTCGCAGTACCCATTCTCCCAGGGTGATCCAGGCTCGATGTAAGCGGTTCTGGCACCAACGGCTGCAATCCAGTCCCGGACAGCCTGGGCGACGAACTCAGGCCCGTTGTCAGACCGGATATAGGCCGGGATACCGCGCAGGATGAACAGGTCGCTCAAGGCGTCGATCACGTCACCTGAGTTCAGCTTTCGCTTCACCCGGATCGCCAGGCATTCCCGGCTGAACTCATCGAGGATGTTCAGCGTGCGGAAGACCTTGCCATCCTCCGTCCGGCAATGGACAAAGTCATAGCTCCAGACGTGATGCCGGTATTCTGGCCGCAGCCGGACACAGGAGCCGTCATTCAGCCACAGACGCCCCTTCCTAGGTTGTTTCATTGGCACTTTCAGCCCCTCACGCCGCCATAGTCGTTCGGCCCGTTTGTCGTTGACCTGCCAGCCTGCCCCTCTCAGCAATGCTGCGATCCGCCGATAGCCGTAGCGGCCATACTGGCGGGCAAGCACGATCATGTCCGCAACCAGGCGTGCTTCGTCCGCCCGGCCCTTGGGCAGCTTGCGCTGCGTGGATCTGTGTTGCTTCAGGACGCGGCAGACGCGCCGCTCAGACACCCTGAACAGGCTGCGCACATGGTCGATACAGGCCCGGCGGCGGGCGGGGCACAGAAGTTTCCCTTCGCAGCTTCCGTCAGGATGAGCTTGTCCAGGGTCAGGTCCGAGACGGCGCGACGCAGCCGTTCGTTTTCTTTCTGCAATCGCTTGAGTTCCCTGAGTTGGTCGGTTCCCATCCCGCCATACTGTTTGCGCCAGCGGTAATAGGTCTGCTCGGTGACGCGTACTTCGCGGATCGCATCCACCCGCGCAATCCCTTGCCCGACAAGCACCTCAACCTGCCGCAGCTTCGTGACAATTTCTTCGGGTTTGTGCCGCTTCGTTCCCATTCTGATCCTCCGTTTTCCTAAACATAACGGCGGACCACTTCACTGGGGGAGGATCACTCCGGCCTGATGGCCTGCGGCTGCTGCGGCGGCGGCTTTGCCAAGGTCTCCAAGGACAGCTTCGGCTGCTCCCCGGCCCGGAACAAGGGTGCCGCAGTCTGCAGCAACAAGCGCACCATCAAACAGGCCGACTTGGAAGCCCGGGTGCTGGATGCGCTGGCCAACCACCTGATGGATCCGGACGCGGTGCAGATCTTCTGCGAGGAATACACTGCCGAGCGCAACCGGTTGAAGGCCGCAGCCGCCGGGAACCGCAAGGAAAAGGAACAGGCGCTCGCCCGTGCCAAGCGCGATCACCAGAAGCTGGTGGATGCAATCATCGCAGGCATTCCCGCAGATCAGGTGAAGGACCGGATGATCGAGCTCGACGCGCGGCGCCAGCAGCTGGAACGGGAGCTGGAGCAGACCCCTGCCCCGGACACGGTGGTGTTTCACCCGTCGATGGCAGAGGCCTACCGGGAGCGGGTCACCCGGCTGATCAAGGGCCTTGGTTCCGCCGCAGGCATGGAAGAGGCCAAGGAGGCACTGCGCGCATTGGTGGAGCGGATCGTGCTGACGCCTGCGGCGGAGGGCGCTGGCCTGGATCTGACCCTTGAGGGCGATCTGGCGGGTCTATTGCATCTTGCGGCGGGTGCGGAAGGGGTGAACACGAAGAAGGCCCCGGACGGTAGATCCGAAGCCTTTGATATATATGAGGAAATTGTGTTGGTTGCGGGAGCAGGATTTGAACCTGCGACCTTCAGGTTATGAGCCTGACGAGCTACCTGGCTGCTCCATCCCGCGTCAGGTTTTTTTGAGACCGTATTGAGAGATATTTGGATTTTACTAGGTTTGGCGGTGACCTACTCTCCCAGGGCTTGAGCCCAAGTACCATCGGCGCGACAGTGCTTAACTTCCGGGTTCGGGAAGGGACCGGGTGTTTCACTTGTGCTGTAGCCACCAAACCGAGAAAAATCCAAATACCGAAGGCATTTGGATTTTTCTCGTGTGGCGGTCGGCAGCGTATTTACGAAGTAAATGCGCGAGAGACCGCACCTGAGTTATGTCACGGGGACATTACCAAATGCGTTCGGCTGCAATCAACGTTGTCCAAGCGTTTGTATTATGGGATGTGTTTGCTTGTTTGGTTTTTCCGTAACACTGTCTGTTACTGGATCAAATCAAGCCTATCGGGCGATTAGTACCGGTCAACTGAATGCATTGCTGCACTTACATCTCCGGCCTATCGGCGTGGTGGTCTTCCACGGCCCTCAGGGATACCTTGTTTTGAGGGGGGCTTCCCGCTTAGATGCCTTCAGCGGTTATCCTGTCCGAACATAGCTACCCTGCACTGCTGCTGGCGCAACAACAGGTCCACCAGTGGTTCGTTCACCCCGGTCCTCTCGTACTAGGGGCAACTCCTCTCAAGTATCCTACACCCACGGCAGATAGGGACCGAACTGTCTCACGACGTTCTAAACCCAGCTCACGTACCTCTTTAAACGGCGAACAGCCGTACCCTTGGGACCTGCTCCAGCCCCAGGATGAGATGAGCCGACATCGAGGTGCCAAACACTGCCGTCGATATGGACTCTTGGGCAGTATCAGCCTGTTATCCCCGGCGTACCTTTTATCCGTTGAGCGATGGCCCTTCCACTCGGGACCACCGGATCACTATGGCCGACTTTCGTCTCTGCTCGACTTGTCAGTCTCGCAGTCAGGCTGGCTTCTGCCATTGCACTCAACGAGCGATTTCCGACCGCTCTGAGCCAACCTTCGCGCGCCTCCGTTACTCTTTAGGAGGCGACCGCCCCAGTCAAACTACCCGCCACGCAGGGTCCCGGATCCGGATAACGGACCGCGGTTAGATATCAAGAGTGCGAAGGGTGGTATCTCAAGGGAGGCTCCACCGCGACTTGCGTCACGGTTTCGATGCCTACCACCTATCCTGCACATCACAATCCTGATACCAGTGCGAAGCTGTAGTAAAGGTGCACGGGGTCTTTCCGTCTAACCGCGGGAAGCCTGCATCTTGACAGGCAATTCAATTTCGCTGAGTCGATGTTGGAGACAGCGGGGAAGTCGTTACGCCATTCGTGCAGGTCGGAACTTACCCGACAAGGAATTTCGCTACCTTAGGACCGTTATAGTTACGGCCGCCGTTTACCTGGGCTTCAATTCGGAGCTCTCACCCCTCCTTTTAACCTTCAGGCACCGGGCAGGCGTCAGACCCTATACGTCGTCTTGCGACTTCGCAGAGCCCTGTGTTTTTAATAAACAGTCGCCACCCCCTGGTTTGTGCCCCCGGATTCCACTTGCGTAGGACCCGGGCCTCCTTCTCGCGAACTTACGGAGGTATTTTGCCGAGTTCCTTCAACATCGTTCTCTCAAGCGCCTTGGTATTCTCTACCTGTCCACCTGTGTCGGTTTAGGGTAC